>NZ_LBJP01000006.1:911-90423 GCF_028128715.1 Bradyrhizobium sp. CCBAU 51745
CCCCCCCCCCCCCCCCCCCCCCCCCCCCCCCCCCCCCCCCCCCCCCCCCCCCCCCCCCCCCCCCCCCCCCCCCCCCCCCCCCCCCCCCCCCCCCCCCCCCCCCCCCCCCCCCCCCCCCCCCCCCCCCCCCCCCCGATGGGCCAATAAGCGACATTTCGAAATGAGAGAGGCCGCCAACTGAGCCGGTCTCAACGCGGAAATCCCTTCTTCTCAGATCTTTCCGATATTGGAGTTTCTGGCGTCGTGAAGGCTCTTTATCAGGGAGGACAGTGCTTGGTCGGCCTCGCTGTAGCCGCCAGCACCAGCGATCCTGTCGAGCTCTGCAATTGTCAGCTCGCGCTTCTCGTCATTCAGTTTGATTGAATTCCGATCACGAATATCGCGCATCGTCGTTCCCTTTAATCTCTCGATGAAGACCAACCTCAGCCCGTAGCCGATGGGATACCCGACGCCGAGATTACAGGATGTGATGAGTGTCACGTAGCCGACATCTGGATGTCCTCCTTGGGCCCCAGTAACGGAATTCCTGAGCTCCGGTCGGACCATGCCCCAGATGGGTCGTCAGCTCGCGCTTCTCGTCATTCAGTTTGATTGAATTCCGATCACGAATATCGCGCATCGTCGTTCCCTTTAATCTCTCGATGAGGACCAACCTGAGCCCGTAGCCGATGGGATACCCGACGCCGAGATTACAGGATGTGATGAGTGTCACGTAGTCGACATGTGGATGGCGGCAGGATGCGACCGCCGGCAACATCGTCCCGTATCGAGGTTCGGAGGGACGGGATCATGGCGACATCCCGCTGCCCGAGTTGGCCGGCTTGGCCGCTAAACTCCGAAATGAAGGCTTGGAGGACGTCGAAGACATCATTCGTGGAATGCAGGAACACTTCGGTTTAGGAAGGCTCGCCGCATCCACCCGGGAGCGTTTCGAGGCAGCAGCGTCCGTTACCGGTTGAGCTAAGGTTGAGAGCCGATTTAAAGGCTGCACACCACCGATGAACGCATTCAAGGCAGGCCATCAAGGCAAGGGGTCGCCCGAAGGAAACGTCAAGCCTGAGAATAAAGGCCTCTGCACCAACCCAATTTATTCCGCCGCCTGACTGTTCAGCTCCGCAAATTTGGCCGCCATCGTCGAGTTGCCGCGGGTTAGCTTCTTGATCGTGACATCCTGGGCTTTGTCGTTTGCGAGGCGCAGGTTGCGATCCGCCCCGATCAAAGCATCTTTGGTTTTCTGCAGATGGTCGATGGATTTGTCGATCTCGTTGATCGCCGTCTGGAAGTGCCTGGACGCAAGATCGTAGTTCTTCGAGAATGCGTTCTTGAACGTCTCTAGCTGGTTCTCGAACTGGGTGATGTCGATGTTCTGCGCCTTTACGAGGGCCAGTTCCGTCTTGTATTTTACCGAGTTGATGGCGGCATTCCGCAACAGCGTGATCATCGGCAGAAAGAACTGCGGGCGTATCACGTACATTTTGGGATAGCGGTGAAAGACGTCGACGATACCCGCGTTGTAGAGCTCGCTGTCGGGTTCAAGCAACGATACCAAGACGGCGTACTCGCAGCCCTTCTCGGTCCGGTCGCGATCGAGTTCCTTTAGAAAATCCTCGTTCCTGCTTTTTGTTGCAGTCCTGTCGCTTTGGTTCTTCATCTCGAACATGATCGAGATGATCTCGGTGCCGGCCTCATCCGAGTCCCGAAAAATGTAGTCGCCCTTGGAGCCGGTACGCGCGTCGTTATCCTTCTCGAAATATGCCCGGGGGAAGGCCATGGAGCGCACCCGGTTGAACTCGATCTCGCAATGCTGCTCGAGGGTCTCGCCGACCATTTTGGTCGACAGGCGGGCCTTCATGTCCTTGAGACGCTCGATCGCGTCATCGCGATCTTTGATTTGCGTTTCGTATCTGTCCTTGAGCGACTGCTCAGAAAGCTGCTTTTCCAGCCGCACCTGCTTGATGCCGCTTTTCAGCTCGTCGCGCTCTTTCTCTATCGCACTAAGCGCTTCGGTGACAGCGAGCTTTTTCTCGAGCTCCACGGCCTGAAGCTTGGCTTTCAGCTCTTGGATTTCCCTATCCTTGGCAGCAGAGATCTTTTGCTGCTCGCTGGCCAGCAACGCCTCCGCAAGCTCCGAGGCGGCTTTCTTTTCGCGCTCAGCCTGGGCAAGGGCGTTCGCCAGCATGTCACGCTCTTTCTCAACGACAGTGAGCGCGGCGGTGACGGCAAGCTTTTGTGCGACCTCGCTCGCCTCAAGTTTCGCCTTCAGCTCCAAGATTTGGACATCCTTGGCGGCCGCGGTCTTCTGGAGATCGTTACCCACCTGTGCCTTGGCCAGTTCAACCGCAGCGTGCTTGTCGCGCTCGGCAAGTTCCAGCCGTTCGTGGATTTGCCTGTCGAAATCCTTGTCGCGCACCTGCTTCAGAATCTCGGCATAACCGGATTCGTCGACTTTGAACGCTTTGTCGCAGTGGGGACAGATGATCTCGTGCATTCTTCTCAACCGACGGCTGTCGGCAAGTTCTCGCGGCCCGGAACCCCCGCGCGGTGATCAGGTCAGCACCTGCGAACACCCTGCGTGGCGGCCGCGGCCGCTCCAATGAATCACGTGAACAAAATTAGAACCCCGAGACTCTACAGGTCAAGCGGCAAGCGGCCGCCGCCTGCATCCGCCGCCGGCAATCCCCTACTTTCGGATCACGACCCGGGGAGATCCGACAGCAAACGAGCGGCGGAGAGATGATATCCGATGCTTTGAAGTCGCTCGACGCTTGGCGTCGCAAGCAAGAGGATCTTCCAGGGCGCCCTGAGGCGATCCGCCGCCTCGTTGAGCTCGGGCTTGCCAGATGTGACGGCTACTTTCCATTTGATACAGGGAATTTCGCTGCATTCTCCGCTGCGACAGCCAAAGCCCGGGAGAGCCTGAGCGCCTGCTTAGCCGTCAGCTGGAAATGGACGCCAACAGCGCTTGCGATCGCGACAGTGATCTCGTCATCGATCTGCTCGACTGCGATCGCGGCCGACTCGTCAATCTCAATTTGGTCGATAAGCCCGGGCCAGCCGGTCTCTTGCGCCATGTCTGCACTCTCCAATGCTCATTCATATATTAGCAACCATATGAATAAACCGCAACCTAACCGAGTGCTAACAATCTGATCGCAGGTTAGGAGAAGGTACCCACCCACGTACATCATCGTTGCCAAACAACCGGGACCGCTTCGCTACCTGCCTCTCTGCCCGGAGCGGCGCTTCTCACAAACCAATCTCTGAAGGCCGGGGAGATTTTGAGATGGAGGGCTCGAGCTGTCGCAGTGAAAAAGCACCCTTCCACTCATCGATCTGAAGAGTGGTACCAATTGTGGTACAACCAACTTTACGTAGACCGGCCTTACAGCTAAGCTATTGAAATCGCTTGGTAGCTGGGGAGGGACTCGAACCCCCGACCCCAGGATTATGATTCCCGTGCTCTATAATTCGCGTCGACGGCCGCCGAGGGTCCAGGCGCTTAAGGTTCGAAGATGGTCGAGTGGACGAGCCTCCACATTCAGTGCTCTCGCTCTTGCCGTCTCATGCGTTCACCGCTCTGGGTTTGACGAGCGCCTTCCTTATCGTGTCCGGGTTGTTCATGGCCGTCACGGACGGGCTCCCTGACTGTCGCCCGCACAAACGAATGTCCGTTCTCAAGATGACGAGCGATGCGCTCCTTGGCGAAGGCCATAATGTTCTGACGAGCATTCTCGTCGTTCGGCAGAGCGCGCTCGACCAGCTTGTTGATGACGACAAGCTGGGATTTGGCCGCGAGCAGGTCGGAATCATGCGCAGCCGCCGGCCGGTCTGCACGGCGTGCCTCCACCGTCACATTCCACATGTTGCGCCACATCTGGCGCCGCTCAATGCCGGCGATTCCCGTGGCGGCGTCTATGGACTTGATCGCCCTGATGACGGGTTCGACGCCGTCCCTGCGCAGAGAGATGCGGTCGCCAGGCCTGGCGCCGCTATCTGCGACGTCCGTTACAATGCCGACGCCCCACACCTGATGTCGCCGGCCATCGTCCAGCTCGATGGCTACATAGGTCGACGGCTCCGCGTCGGCGCGGTTGCGGTAGGGGCCAATACCGACCTCCATCAGACGTCCGGAAACGCCCTTGTCGTAATCGAGCCTATCGGCCCGGGTTGACCTGTCGGAGATCCAGCGAGCCTCCACATCTTTGGTCCGGGCGTGGGCTCGATCCCATGCGACTCTTCGGTCAGCCAGCGCCTGGCCATCAAGCTCGCTTGGTTGATAGCCCTTCACGTCCATCCCGCGTGCGCCAGCCTCGAGCCAGGCCTCGCGCCGGAACTCGACGGAACCTCGAACGTGAAGTGCCTCCCACTGGCGATGTTGTGCCACGCTGACCATATCCCTGATCACCTCGGCGGCAGCTATGCGGGTGACCAGGCGATCGTCAGTGGCCTTGAACGCGAGGTACTCTTTCCGCTCATCGGCATAGAGCCGCGCTTCGCGGGCAGAGCCATCCTTTTCGGATTCACTTGCGACTACGTAATATTTGCGCCGGATGCGATCCGGGAGAGCATTGTCCAGAGGTTCCGTGGGGGAAGACTTGTCGGTGGCGGCCTCGCTTCCGGAGTGGTCGCTCCCCTTTCTGTTGGAAGCGTCCGCGGCACGACTTTGCCGTTCGAGGCTGAACTCGTTGCTGTCACGTGTGTCGTTCATGCTGCTGCTCATTCCGCTTGCGGCCGGGCCGTCGCGCCGGCGGGATGGCTTGGGCGTCGATGTAGCTCAGCACCCAGGCTTTCATGTCGGCTTCGGAGAGGCCTTCAAGGTCGACATCCACATCCCCGAAATCGAAACTGGCGTTTGCGGGAATCGTGGCGGGATCGGCCACCTCCTCGTCTGTCATGGGCCGCGCCCGCAACACCATTCGCAGCTCCGCAATCTCTGACCGCAGCTCCTTGATTTCGGCGTCGAGCAGTGTGTTCGAGCGTCCCTTGGGCAGCTCTGGGACTGGCGCCGGCAGCAATCGCTGGAGGAACGCTTTGTCCTCGTAATAGATAATCTTGTCGGCGATGATGGGCGGAATGCCAGTACCAAGAATGAAGGCCTTGGATTTTGGAAGAAGCTTGAGCTCTTGCGGCAGCATCAGAGCGCGACGATGCTCTGATACCGTCTCGCTGATTGCTCGCATCGCAAGCCCCTTTGGCCCGCTGCGACTACGCGCGTTCACCGTCTCATATCCGATGCGCTCCGAGAGCTCATTCGCCACGTCCTGCTCCTTCGGCGCAAACACGACCTCCACGGCGTGGTTGGTCATGAAATTGCGGGCAGCATCAATCCCGTAGATCGCGCGCAACTGGGCCGGGCTTTGGACCACCGTGAGAAGACGGATGCCGTATCCGGCGATGAAGGCCACCGACTTTGCCAATACATTGACATTGCCCAGCGCTGGGAATTCGTCGAGCAACAGCAGCACCTTACGAGTGAGCTTGGGGTTTTGCTCCGGCAGTTCCCGGGTGTTGAGGTCGACTACCTGCTGGAAAAACAGATTCAGAAGCGGTGCCATCCGGTCGAGATTGTCGGGCGTCACCCCGAGATAAATCGACATGGGCTCTTGGCGTAGCTTCCGCAGGTCAAAATCATTGGTCGAGGTTGCGGCATCGATGCGGGGATTGAGCCAGAGGCCGAGCCGTGCCGTCACTGTCTTGCGGACCGAATTCAAGGTGTTCTCGGAAGCAGCGAGGAAATCGTTCAGGGCCGTGATGCAGTGCCCCGATAGCGGGGAAGGGCCGGCTTTGCGGTTGGCAATGACCTTGTCGAAATGGGATTTCAGATCCTGGGTCGCCGACAACTGGCGTAGGATTTCGCCAATCGTCAATGGCAAGCCCGGCGTTTCCGCGATATAGCCGCCGATCGCCACAAAGGATGAACGCGCCGCCTCAAACCAGAACGGATCCCCGCGGCTCTCGGCCGGAAACAGCATCACCGCAATCCGCTGCAGATCGTCGTAGAGGTCGGCTGGATCGCTGCGCACATAGCCCAGCGGATTATAGCGGGCGGTGCGGCCGTTCTCGTCGAGCGGGTCGAACAGATGGACCTCCTGCCCGTGGCTGGCGCGAAAGCCGGCCGAGCGATCCCAGTTCTCCTTCTTCACATCCAGCGCAACAACCGAATCCGGCCAGTTCAGCAAGTTCGGAATGACATAGCCGACACCCTTCCCGGCGCGCGTTGGGGCATAAAGGAGGACGTGCTCCGATCCGCCGAAGCAGAGCATTTTCCCATCCTTGCGGCCGAGTAGCAGACCGTCCTTGGATCGCAGGCCGGCGGCCTTGATCTCGCGCTCGGAGGCGAAACGGGCCTTGCCGTGAAGGGGAAGTGGACGTTGCCGCAGGATGGTGCCGAGCAGGCCAAAGACTACAATCAAGCCAGCGAGGGTCGACAGCGTCAGCCAGCGGTCGAAACGCGGATCGGCTCCATAACGCAGCCAGCCTGTCGCGATCTCTGACCAGTGAAAGCCGCCATCGTGAAGCCTGAGCCCAAGCAGCAGAACGTTCGAGGCGACCAGCAAGAAGACTGCGCCGGCCCCGAGCGTCAGTGCCGTGCCAAAGGCAGCCTTAGCGGGCGTGGTCGCGTTTGCGAACGGGGTCATAGTAGATTTCCGAAACGCGGTATCGGCCATTGCGCTTCTGCATCTGGACCACGACGTCGACGAGATGCAGCAAGAGGGAACGGATATCGTCGCGGTGGAGGTCGCGTCCCTCATCACTTTCCTTGACCAATAAGGTCATCTGTTCAAAGGCAAGGCGGGCGCTGTCGGCGTGAACCGTCGTGATCGATCCCGGATGCCCCGAATTCACATTCCTGAGATAAAAGAAGGCGGTGCCATCGCGCAGCTCCTGCAGCAGAATGCGGTCGGGCCGCATCCGCAACGACGATTCCAGGAGCTCGCGCGGGCCGATCTTGGCCACGCCCTGCCTGTCCTTGGCATAAAGCAGCCGGACGCAATTCTGATGCGGGATGACCAGCTCAGCGGTGTCTTCAATGGTGATGAGCCGTTCATGGGCCGGGATAGCAGCAATCAGCGCCTTGGACAGAGTGGTCTTGCCGGACCCGGTCGCCCCCGAGATCAGGATATTGCGGCGGGTGCGCACCGCGAGCTCAAGGAATTCGCGCCACTGGCCGGCTTCCTTGAGGGCGAGCAGTTGATGCTCGTCGGCGGCCAGCTCGTCGGTGGCGAGGCGGACCTCATCAAACAGCTCTGCCCGCTCAAGCGCGCTCAGGTCCATGGTCAGTGTTGAGGGCTTGCGGATCGTCAGGCTGATCGTATCCGCTGGGACAGCGGGCGGCACGACGATTTGACAGCGCTCCTCGCCGATCAGGCTGGTCGATACCACCGGGTATTCCGGCCCTATGTCCTGACGAGTGTGACTGGCGGCTGCCGTTGCAAGATGTGAGAGGTAAGCCTGGGTGAGGGCCGCTACCTCGTGCCGTGCCCAACCGTCTGGCCCTTCCACGAAAACCTCGCCCGGGCGGTTGACGACGATTTCAGTGAGGGTGTTGTCGGAAAGGTATGGCGCCAGCGGCTCGAGGTAGCGCGCCAGCACCAACCGTCCGCCATCGCGTTCGATGGATGCGACTGGCCTCATTTGGTCACCACTGCCGGCCCGACGATGCCTCCGGGGAGGGTGCGGTCGAGAATCTGGGTGCGGCTTTCGATCCGTTTGAGTTGGTAGACCGATGAGAAATCGAGGTCGCGCGCGACAAAGATATTCACGAGCTCGCCCTGGTTCTTGCTCAGCGTCGGCGGGATGTTGATTGACTGCTCGACGGCGATGCCGGCGGCGGTGTTGGTCGCGCCGGCCGTGTTGTTGATCTGGATCGAGCCGTCTTGCAATTGCTGGCGCCCGATCGAAGAGGCATCGCCGACGATCGACAACAACAGCGCCGAGCCGAAGCGCTCCCAAAAGTGTGTATCGATGTCGCCGTCGAACCCAGCCCGGCCGAGCGCATCCGTGGCGGGCGAGGCTAGCGCCACGATGACGCCTGTCGGCGTCTTGGCGCGAGCCCATAGCACGAACATCCGTTTGGAGCCGCGTCGGACATTGCCACGATATTCCCCGACCACTTGCGTGCCCTTTTCCATCAGCACCACGTTGCCCGAATCCGACATCACGTCGCGCAACACGACGCAGGAGACGAACCCCGCCACATCGGACGACATTGCGGTCTCAAGGACGCAAGGGATTGCAGTGCCCTGGGTAACCAGAAGATTGCGATTGGGCAGCCGCACCGCCCGCACGCCCTCGATCGGCGTGGGTTTGAGCTTGTCGGCAAGCTCATTGCGTGGCTCGGCCCGCCCAAAATCATAGGGATCAACGGGGACGCCACCGGTCGCGACGTTAGGGGCCGGTCGTCCCGATGCGACCGGCCGATTATAGGCCAGCACCGGTGCGCGCCGCGCGCTTTCCAGCATCTGGTCCGGAGCTGGCGCGGGGGCCGCCGGCGTGGCTGAGATAGGTGGAACCGGAATGGATGCCGTGGTCATGGGTGCGGCAGGTGGTTCCGCGGCGGGCTCAAAGGCGGCTGCTTGGCGGATCATGAGCTTGCGGGCGGACTCGCCGACCGGCTTGTCGCTTTTCCAGGTTCCCCAGATGATCAGAAATGCGAATGCGGTGAGCGCGAGCGCGCCGAAGCCACGCTTGAGCATCGCCGTTCGGCCATTGTCCCCTCCTCCGACCGGCGTAATGCCACGTTCGCCGGCAAGCGTCTCATTCTCATGCTCGGTCATGTTGTCCGCCTATCGTGCCTTGAGGGTCGGAGATGGCCTCTTCGCCCTTCGCTCGATCGAGGGGCTCGTGGTGTTGGTGCCGGGATTGACGCCGACAGCATCGAACCCTTCGTTGAAGATGCAGAGCACGATGTCGCCCTTGCGCAGCCGAAACTCGCGGGCGGTGGCGTGGACCACCACGAGCTCGCCGCGCACGTCCTTAGGGACGAGACTTTCAGAGCCGTCCGAGTTGATCAGGTAGATCGCCGGGATCTCCCGATTGCCAGCGAAGCGGAAGGTGGTTTCCTTGCCGTCATCGAAAACGGCTTCGGGTTCGAGATCAGTCGAGCCCTGGGCCGAAAAGCGCCAGTTCCGTGCGCCGTAGGCATGATGCAGCTCAAACGTCTGATCGATCAGCGCGCCTTCCCGCTCGGCGCCGCGCGTCGCCGCCTCGATGCGCCGGCGCTCGAGCTCGTCGCCCGGGTAGGCAAAGCGGACAACGAAGTAGCTGTCGGCCAGCGTCGTCTCGGCGATCGACAACTCGAACTGATAGGAGCGCTTGCGCCCATCCGGCCGGGTGGTGACGACCTGCAGATTGGTCGGCGGGTGTTTTTCGCGGGGCTTGAGGAACAGGATCGAACCCGCCGGTGCAACTTCCCATGCGATCGCGTCCCCAATCGCGACATGCGCGATCTCCTCGTCATCGGCAAAGACGACCTGGGTCGAGGCGCGGATCACGCCGTTGAGGCGGACAACATTCGTTGGGTCGTAGGTCACGGTGCGCACGCGCGCATCGTGCTGACCCGGTGCCGGCTGCTGCAGAGCGAGCACAGGCCCCGCGAATCCGAGGCCTAAAGTGATCAGAAGCACGAAACGTTTCATGGCACGACCTCCGGATCGGCGCGATATTCCGAAACCAGGAACCCGAGAGGATTGATCAGGCGGTCGGCGGAGGACATCGGCGCGTTGGCGTAAGAGAAGGTCAGGGTCGAGACCCAGTGGGTCACATGGGTCTCCTCGCCCTTGCGGCTCTCTTTCATGAACCGCACAGACGCGACGTTGTCGGCGAGCAGCGAAATCGCCTTGATACGCACCGTCGCGACCCCGAAACGGCCTTGAACGACCTGGGGACTTTCGGGATTGGAGCCGCGGTACCAGGCCGCAAAGCGGGCCTGTTCGCCCTGCCCCGAGAGCAGCGAGATCGTGCGGAAATTGGTTTCGGCTTCCGGGTAGCTGTAACCCTCCCGCGCGCGGACGTAGCGTCCAAGGAAATATTTGGTGACGGCCTCGTCGTAGCGTGCGGGCGTCGAATTGAGGGCCGAGACGGTGTCGACAATGCCGGTGGCATTGTCGACCCGGATGACGAACGGCTCGACGGTTTTTAGGGGCGCCAGCGCTGCGACCGCGCCGACCGAGGCAACCGCCAAGACGCAGGCGCCCGCGGCAATCATCCATGCTGTTCGCCGCGAGCGATGGGCCGACAGAAGCAGATCCTGCTCCCATCGCCGCGCATTCTCGAAATAGCTCTTCAGGTCATCATGTCCGACCATCTCACGCCTCCTTGCCGCAAGAGCGGTAAGAGGCCGCGATGTCCGCCCAGCGGCCGGACGGGGCGAGATGGGTCGACGGTGCGGACGAGTTGCCCTCGCCCTTCCGGATGATGGGTGCGGATGGCGAAGCTTGCGGCTCAGGTGTCGCGGATGGTGCGCCGGACTCCCAATCCCACAACGAGCGATTAAGCGGCCGCCGAGCCAGGCCATCGCAGGAGGGCGGCCCCTTTGACCAGTTCGCGCAACCGCCAAGCTGCCATGCGATGACGCAAATAATGAATAGTCGACGCCACATCATTCTGATGCCCCTGTCTTTATCGTCGCCTGATCCCGGCGATCTTCGCTTACGTTGTCGAGGTCCCCTGGGATTGGACACGCCGGATGCTGCCGCCCTGGCGGCTAGCCCGTACTGCGGCGAGACCGCGGCTGGCCGACCAGCGCGCGCCGGCATAGGCCCCTCCTGCCGCAGCCGTGGCGTTGGCAATCAGTGGGTTTGTGACCAGCCGGCTTGCGAGCGATGCCCCACCACCGGCGAGACCGCCTGCGATTGTCGGCAGTTGAAGCGCGATATATCCGGACAGACCGAGCACGGCACTGATGGCGACCGCGGCGACCACCATCTCGCCCGCCGTTCCTGCGTTGGCTCCAAACCTGTCGATGAAGCCGCTGACAGTGGACAGCATCAACCCGACCAGCGCGACAACCAGGACCAGGAGGATCACGAAGTTCGCGAGCTGCCGAAGCCAGGCTTCTGTAAACGGGCGCGTCGCCTCAAAGAGTCCCAGAGCAATGAAGATCGGTCCAAGCGCGATCACGACGCCAAGTCCCACTTTGGCGTAGAGCAGAATGGCAAATTGCAGGAACGACCCGACGGCCACAAAGACCAGGAGAATGGCCGCGATCAGTGCAGGC
The DNA here is from genome assembly GCF_028128715.1 of Bradyrhizobium sp. CCBAU 51745. Taxonomy (NCBI): domain Bacteria; kingdom Pseudomonadati; phylum Pseudomonadota; class Alphaproteobacteria; order Hyphomicrobiales; family Nitrobacteraceae; genus Bradyrhizobium; species Bradyrhizobium sp. CCBAU 51745. The sequence continues at coordinate 12,130 of NZ_LBJP01000006.1, forward strand.
GCGATATTGGTCAGGCCAGCCTGCTCATAGATCTTGTTAGCGACGTCAATTCCTTTTGAAAGGAGTTGATCAAACGGCGCTCCGGAACTGGTATTCAGTCCAGAACCCGCCAGCGCATTGCCGATCTCCTTCGGCAAAGACTCGAAGAACAATCCCGTGACGTAGTGTTGGAACGCGCTCGCGTTGGTTGCTAGTAGCACCACGACTACGATCCGCATCGCGCGCCAGGCGAATTCCATGATCGGCTCAGTGATCGCGGCCCGCATCACCGCGAAGCCGTAGAGAATGACATAGAGCATCACGGCCATACGGAGTGGACCACCAACGTAGGACGCGAGATTCGATACCGAGGTCGACACGAACGTCGTGATCGGCTGTTCGAATTCCTTGAGGAAACTGTCGAAGACGTTTATGGCCATCGCGGCGGTCCTTACTTGAGGGCGTCTTTCATCTCTTGGATGGTGATCTTATTGCGGGCCTCATTTGCGTTGATGCAATTCGGCGTCTTCCCGAGCGCACCAGGATCGTCGCGGCACGCCTCGAGAGCGATTGCAAGCTCTTCCCGATGATCCAAAAACCAGCCGACCGTGTTCGTCGGCTGAGTGTTGCTAGCCTCGTTGCAGCCGGTAAGAGCCGTGGCGACGGTAACCAGCAGAATGGAAGTCGCTATTCTCATTGCAGCGCCGCCTTCATTTCATCGACCAGTTGGCGCTGTTTCTCTCGTTCCCGCTGACCATCCATATCCATGCGGGCCTGCTGGATCATTGCTAGACCCTGCATCCGAAGCACGTCGTTCTGCAGCAGCGCCTGCTCGGCCTGCAGCCGCGCTGAGAGATCGAGGATCTCCTTGGCGTCGGTCGCCGAGCTGATCCGAGCTCTGAGCTCCTCGAGTGCGTCGACGCGCTGCGAGGCAGCGTCGTACACCGCCTGGCCCATGGAGTGCTTCGCCCCGGTCTGCCGGGCGATCCGGTCGAGTTCGCTCTGGTAGTACGAGTTGCCGCTGTTGCCGGTATAAGCGCGGTTCTGCGCAAGATAATGGTTGATAGCGTCCGCGAAGTTGCCGCCACCCTGCCCCGCGACAAGGCGTTCGATGTCCGAGAACTGTTGTGGCAGAACTTTCCGGAACTGTGGCGTGTTCAAGAGCGCGCCAATATCGTTGGCATTCGTTCGCTTGTTGAAGCTGTCATAGAGCTGCTTGGCTTGATTCAACTGATCCTGCGCGACCTTGAGCTGCGACGTCAGGGTATCGACCTGCTTCTTCAATTCGGCCAGTTGCTCAAACTGCCGCGCATACACACTTGGATCGAATACGATCTCAGCCGCTGCGGGTCTGGGCATCAAGAGAGTGACGGCAGACAGGGAGGCGAGAAGAATTGGGATGCGATGAACAATCATTGGGCTTTCCTCCGCTCCGCGTGAAACACCGGCAGCCATTGAGCGGGGTCGTCGCCGACCTGCTTGCGAATGCGGTCGAGGAGCTCGACGGTTTCGGTGCGTCCCGACAAGACGGCGAGCGCATCGTCGAAACCGCCAAGGTCGAGTTCCGCCGCCACCGAGTTGTGGCCTTGCTTGACCAAGAAGCGCCGGCTTTCAGGAGCTAGCTCCTCCTTGATCAGGCGGAATTCCGTGTCGGTCAGATGGAAGCCATCGACATAGTCCGAGCGTGTTCCCCGCGCGTTTGGCAGGAAGATTTGGGTCGGGCATTGCTCGACAATGGTGTGCGCGATCGGCGAGGCCAGCGCGTCGCGCGGCGACTGCGTTCCGAACACCATGACGCCATTCTGCTTGCGGATGGTTTTCAGCTTGTTGTTGGCGAGATCACGGAACGCCTCGTCTCCGAGCGCCTTCCAGAACTCGTCAATATCGATGATCAGGCGCCGGCCGTCGATCAGCCGCTCGACTCGGTGAAACAGATACATCATGAGTGGCGTGCGAACGGTCGGGTGATCTAGGAGATCGGTCATGTCAAAACCAATGAACCGGGCGTCGAGACCGATCGCATCTTGATCACCGTCGAGCACCCACCCGAAAGGCGCGCCCCGGCACCATCGCTCCAGCCGCGCACCGATCCCCTCGCGGTCTTGCTGGCCGAGAAAAGCCCGGAGCGTGCCGAACGAGCGTTCCGCCTGCCGCAATTGACCGAGCGCTCGCAGTCCAGAATCGATACGCTCCTCCTCGATCACGGTCAGCGGCCGGTCGTCCGGCGTAACGAGTTTCCGAACCAGTTCGCCCAGGAAGGAAAGATTCGCCGGCGTCAGCTCCAGCGCCTTGAGCGGCGCGCACCCGGTCGGGGCGCCGTTGTGGAGCGTCAGATACGTGCCACCGGCGGCGCGCACGAAAATCTCGGCCCCCCGGTCCTTGTCGAAGAAAACGTAGGACGCACCAAGTCGCTCCGCCTGCGACAGCAGGAAGTTCTGCACGACGGTCTTGCCGGACCCCGAGGGGCCACAGATGAAGGTGTTACCGAGGTCGCCATGATGAAAGGAGAAATAGAGGGGCGAGCCAGACGCGGTCTTGAGCATCGCAACCGCCGGTCCCCAATGGTTGCCCGCGGGCTGTCCGGTCGGATAGGTATGGAACGGCGACAATGCCGCGAAATTTCGTGAGTTGATCGCCCCCGTGCGAGCGCGGTATTTGAACAGACCAGGAAGTTGCGCCCAGTAGGCCGCTTCAAGTCCAAGATCTTCCCGGGCGACCACCGCACCCGCATCGGCCAGTGCACGCCGTGCCACGCTCATGTGTTCCTGCAGCTGCGACGGTGCATCGGCGTAGACCAGCAGCGAGAGGTGATGGTCTCCGAGCACGAACCGGTTGGATTCGAGATCGTCGAGCGCGTCAGAGAGCTCGTCGATCTGCGAGGCGGCCGGATCCTGGGCCGAGACTAATTGGTTCTGTTTGCGGGTCAGAACCGTCTTGGCGTCAGCTTTCGCCAAAAACGCGAATGATTGTGTGACGATGAGCTCAAACGGCGCGGAAAGGAGCGCGTTCAACAGGCCCGGCCGGGTGGAGGCGGGATATTCCTTCAGCCCGAACATGCCAGCGAAGCGCGACCCGCCCGGCCTGCGGATCTCGAGGGCCTCGCAGCCGAAGATGACGCGGTTTGAATAGAGTGCCGGGCCAATAGGCCCTTTCAGCAATGGCATCGCCATCCATTCACCGGAGGCGAGTGCATGGAGCAACTCCATTGGTTCCGAGAAGGTGATGCCGTCGCGCTCGAACAATCCAACCGCACGGGCGCCGTAACGGTCGAGTGCCGCGACGATATCTCGCGTTGCGTCGTCCAACCGTTTCAGCGCCCTGCTGTCCACCTCGGCGGCATTCGCAGCGCTTCGGCCGAGCCGCCGAAAGAAAGCGGCGGCCGTATCGGTAGCCGCTCGGCCGGGATGACAAACCAGAGTCAGATAGAGATCGTTGCGAAACAGCGCTTCCTTGCAGAGTTGTTGGCGATATTGAGCGTCGAGCGCCGCTGAGAAGGCCGATCGAAAGGTGCCGTCGGGATACACCGACGTCCGGCGGCGCACCAGGTGGCTCCAAATCGCGAGCTGCGGATCTGCAACATTGCGCAGCGTGAGATTTAGCTTACCGTGAAGATCATTCAGATCCGCGATCTCGGCAGTCTCGAACGAGGTACCGTCGATCCGGATCACCGTCAGCAGGGCTCGGGTTGTCAGACTGATCACCGTGCCCGTGACATGCCGGCCGAATGGCATATAGACATCGGGCTCGATCTCCCGGTTTTTAAGCGCCCTATTGCGCATAGCCGAGCTCCTTTGTTCGATATCTCCGGACCAGCTTGAGTGGCGTGCAGGACGAGCCGCCCCAGAATGCGGCATTGCGCGCGCGCCCGCGGGTTTCGATCCAGGCCAGCAGAATCCGAAACATGTTGGGGTCATGGCGGCAGATGATCCGGCAAAGCCCATGGATCGGAATCGCGACCAGGCCGTAGACGATGCTTCCAGCGACCAGGAACATGATGCAGGAGAACATCACGTTGAGCGCCATAGCTTCCATCGTCACGCCGGCGACCATGGCGGGCCGCGTGCAGGCGAGGAACAAGGTGTCCTCAGTGAGAGGCGCGGCCTCAGCCATCAGCGACCGCCGGTCAGCGTTGAGACCACCTCAGAGGCGCCAAACGTAATCGCGACGCCGAGCACGACATAGGCGGCCTTGCGCAGATCGAGGTAGCCGAACATCCAGGCGATGCCGACGATGATGACGGCCAGCGTCGCCAGAAGGCGAGCGACGTTGCCAGTCAGCATGTTGACGATGTTCTGCAGCACGCCCTCGATATTCGCGGTCTGCGCCAGTGCCGGCTCGACCAACGCGATGCTGAGGACGGCTCCCATGCAAAGGAGGGCAGCGGAGTGTTTAAGAGGTGAAGTCATGACACGGCTCCTATTGACGATGCAGAAGGCGACTGCCTGGACTGCGGGAGTGAGTTGAGCGAGAAAACGACATTGCTCATCGTTTATAGACGAAGGCAGACGTACCTAGTCCTGAGCGATAGACGTCCCAGCGTGGGGGCTCGCTCTCAGATCGTGCGGGTGGGTTGATCCTCGTATCACCGCTGGCGCGATCACTATCGGCAGTTGCCATTGGCTGGATGGGAGACTCGGGCGCTCGTCTTGGAACCGCGAAACTTGCGACGACGTGCGCGATTGCTTGATCGCGGTCTGTCCCCTTTATGCTCGACGCATCAAGTCGCGCGTCGAACAATCTGCCAAGGCCAGCTACGTGCTGGCATGCATCGAAGGTCGTGGCCGCTGTCAGCCCGGCCTTCTTTGTTTCCTCGGCATCAAGTTGAGCGAGACCCGTTCGGACCTTCTGGCCGGTGGCGATGGCTTCTGTCGTGAGCCGGATGGCTTCGTCACGATCGGTAGCCTGAATCGGAACCGGTTTGCGCCCTTCAATCGTGATGAGCAGCGGCTCGAAGGAGCTCGCCTGCCGCACGATAGCGGTCAGCGGCTGGACCATTGCCCTCGGCGCGCATCGTTCGAGCAGTGCCGTGAATGCAGCGGGATCCATGGTGAGAGCCTTCTTTTGACAGGTGTTGAGGGACGTTCGATGCTAAGCCGCGAGTGACAGGCTTGACGGCGCAGCAATTGCCCGCCCTGAGATTTGCCCGGCCGCGCGGATCGCGCCGAGAGCGTCCTCGGTGATCGGCAACAAGCCAGCCACCGCCTTGGTCACTCCGATTTGACGAGGCGCGCCGAGGCGGTCGAGGTGCCATCCGGCCCGACGCAGAATGCGTTCCATGCGAAGATCAGTGACGGTTGCGATGGCCCGGAGATGGTGCTGCAGGCCCCATTCGATCATTGCTGCTAACAGCAGGAACGTCGCTTTGCGCAAACCATTCTCTGCTGTTGCCTCCGCAAGCTTGGTGTCAACGCAAAAGCGCGAGCTCTCCCAGATCCTGCTAGTGTTTGGCGCCGCATTGCCATCCAGCAGCATCGGGAACGTATCGGCAAGCATGTTGCACCCGGTGGTGGGGAGTAGGCGCACGCAACCGATAACGTCATCCTGCTCAAGCGCCAGCAGATAAGTCGGATTGAATGCATCGTACTGATCGATCTCTAGTCCGTCAGAGACCGAGACTTCCCAGTCAAGCCGCTCCTTGAACACGCGCCCTCGTAGGCGGTGCATTCCCAGCGTCAGTTCGGAGTCGTGCAGGAGCGCCGTACGTGTGCACACAATGACCTTCATTTTTAACCTCAAGCTTACGAATCACAGCTTCGAGATCAAGAAAGCAGCCGCGGTCACGGCGTTACGCTGTCAGTTCTGACAGGGCGTTTATGGGACTCCTCGTGCCGCAAAGCTGCCGCATCATCGCAATACACGGTCTGCACGTGTAGCGCGAATCGTCAAAGTTATTCGCGTTCTAAGGGCTAGGAAGACGACGAAGTGGTGCAATGAAGGATGTCAAACGAGCGTGCGGCGAATTTGTCGATTGTCTTCACTCTGCCTATACGGAAGATGATTTTCGGCGCATCGCGGAACGAGCTGCGCATGCATTGGGATTTCGGTGGTTTGCTTATTTTGGTCGGCGCGTGAATGGCCCCAATCTGATCTCATCCTATCCCAAGAGTTGGACCAGCCACTATTTTCGCGAAGGATATCACAACATTGATCCCGTTCTTCGGGAACCGCGAAATACGAGCCGAGTATTCCTGTGGGATGGCCGTGAGGCGCGAAGCGCAAAATCGCCGAAAGAGCGACGTCTGTTTGACGATGCACTGAGTTTCAAGATCAGGACCGGCCTGACGGTTCGCATTCCCTCGAGTCAAAACCAGTTTGCTGCGTTTACGCTTGCGGTCGACGAGCGCAGCCTGGGACTCGATCGTTTCATTGCGGCCTCGCAAGAGATGTTGGAAATGGTGGGTCTCATCTATCATGCGCATGTGAGCGCCAGGATTGGACGCACCTCGGCAGCAGGCGAGATCGTTTGCGCTCTGACTCAACGCGAGCGGCAGTGTCTCGCCTGGATCTCCGATGGCAAAACGATGCAGGATATTGCCCAGATCCTCGGTGTTAGCTCGCGAGGTGTGAAGTTTCATCTGGACAACGCCAGGCGCAATCTAGCTGCATTGACCCTCCCGCACGCTGTGGCGCTCGCCTTTCGGCAGGGATTGCTCCCGTAATGCGAAAAACAGCTCTCCGGATTGTAAGAAGTTCCAAGATCAACGGTTTAAGCAGGATGCTAGGTCAGGCGTTGCATTCAAGGCGCGGGGTCCTTTGGAACATAACCACGGCGCCTTTTACGGACGAGCCACGCCTCGAGCGCTTCGACGGCCTGGACCCTCCCCGCAAACAGATCCATCCGCCGGCGGCCGCGTTGGCCGAGGCGGCCCCATTCGCGCACCAACGCCGTGTCACCGAACAGAGTCGGCTCGATCGTGAGGACATAGAACCTGGCCATGTTGCAGGCCGGATCGCACCGTTGGAGCACGAGGTATGGCACCGTGAGTTCGGACATGCGTAAGAATCGCAACTGTCGAAAGCACCGTCCAATTAATTTATCGAATCGATCAGCCTTCTCGATTCAGAAGTTTAATACCGAAAGCCATTGAGGTGTTCAGCGATCGATCTCGGAAAATATATGCGCTGTTGTGCGCCTCTGGTTGCGAAGAAAGCGGGCGTCGCCCTGCGGGCCGGGCTGGAGGCTGCACTGAAGCCCCGCGAGCGGGTCTTCGCCCTTACGGACTGCCATCGCTGACGCGAAGCGGCCCGAGTCCCCGAACAAGCCAACTGCCGAGTCTATCGGAACCCCGCGCATAAGCATCGGACCTGAACCCGTAAATGCAAGCGACGCCTTTGGCCTAGAGGACATCGAACGGCAGCGGAAACTTCGCGGAGCGACGGCAAGGCGGCCAAGTCGACGTTCGCTCCGGATAAAACGGCGGCTGTTCTCGCAGTCAACAGATCGACACTGCATCCGTGGCACGAGCCATGTGCGTTTCGGCTCATATGCTCCTGGTGAAGGACCAACCCCGCTCTCAAATGGGCGTTCCTTGGTTCTGGTGCGGCCTTCCACGATCAACCCGCAAGGGGTTCGCTACGCAAGCGTGCGACCTCTCCGGCTCCGCCTACGAGGTGACCGCAGCCACCCCCGAACACGTCGGCGCCTGTCGAGCGGGGATGGTCCCCGCCGCAAGACGGGAGCCTTCAATGTCGCACAATCTCGCCCTCGCTCAGAACCACGCCTTCGATCTGGCCCGCACGCTGATGGTGCCTGTCATCCTTTTCCAGAGTGAGAACGAGTTTGGCGTGATGGTCTCCAGCGAATACGACGGCGACCAGGACGCCATCGTCCATGAATACGATCCCTGGTGCCCGGCTCATTGAGCCGGGTGACCGGCTGCCGCTGGCGCCATGCCGGCTGCAAGGGAAGCTTCGCCGCGCCCAGCCATCTGACAAATTCGACAGCTTGTCCGCGCGCCCTTGCGCCCGGCAGGCTTCGCGGCCGGTCGGAGATGTGCCGCAAGGCCAGGAACAAGTGAGACCAACAGAAGAAGGGGCCGGTCGTCGCCTGCGCGACGCCGGTACAAACAATGGACAAGAGAGCAATCGAAGAGCTGCGCGAAAAGGTCGGCTGCGCGGCCCTTTTGGAGAAAGACGGCTGGAAGGTTGACCTCAAGGAAAGTACCCGGCGTGCGATCAAGTATCGCCGCGACACCAACATCATCATCGTCATCCACCAGGGCCGCGGCTGGTTCGATCCGTTGTCGCCGGCGAAAGGGGACGTGTTTACGCTCGCCAAACATCTCGGTGCCGATGGCTTCGTCGAGGCATGTGATCGTGTTGCGGATTTGGTTGGCTTCGTCCCCTGCGCGCCAGCGTGGCAGCGCCCGGCAAGGCCCAAGGCCGTCGCCTCCATTGTAGAGCGGTGGGGACATCGCTTCAGGCCGCGCCCCGGCTCGCCAGCCTGGCGCTATCTCACCGGCGAGCGCCGGCTGCCGGCAGACATCGTGAAGCAGGCGGTCGGTAGCGATCTGTTGCGCGAGGGCCCCCAAGGCAGCATGTGGGCTGCGCATATCGATTCTGCTGGAGCGCTCACAGGCTGGGAGGAGCGTGGACCGGCATGGCGGGGCTTCGCCACGGAAGGCGGGAAGGAGCTGTTTCGCTTTGGGTCGGAGGAATCCGAGCGGATCTGCATCACCGAGGCGGCTATTGATGCGATGAGCCTCGCCGCGATCGAGGCCGCGCGTGCCGACACTCTTTATGTCAGCACCGGCGGCGGTTGGTCGCCCGCAACCGATGGTGCCATCCGCGACTTGGCCAAACGCGCCAACGCTTGCCTCGTGGCGGCGACCGACAACAATCGGCAAGGCGACATCTACGCCGATCGTGTTCGCGCCATCGCGGCGGACGCAAGTGCGCGGTATGACCGATTGCGACCCTGCGCGGGCGACTGGAATGAGGATTTAAAGGCCTGACGGCGACCACTTGATGTGGCGCGCGACAGCGACGCGCAGGCTGCGCCAAGGCCTCCGCATGAGTGGGTCTCCGATCCTTCGGCGTTGAGGGAAGGAAAAAGGAGGTCGAACAATGAGGAAAGGGAAATGAAATGAAATGAGGCGCTGCCGCACGCCCGGCCGCCGCGTCAAGGGTGAAGCTTCGCCCGCGTTCCGCGGCCCTTGACCCGCCGGACCTGCGATGCGGCCGGTGAGGAGGTGTGATGAAGGACTGAAGTGACGAAAGGATCAGGCGGATTGCTCGCGCTGTCAGTCCGGCCAGGCCAAGAGGAGCCGCCGATGCACATTTTACCGTCCGTCCGCAAAGTCTTTGAAGGCGTCGCGACGCGCCACGAAATGCACCGCATGTTCAATCGCCATCGCGGCAACCCCGCCATAGCCGAGGGAGAGGCCCAGCGGCTGTTCGCTGGCGAGTGGTTCGAGATCGCGGAGTCCGAGCATGATTTCATGCTCGACATCCTGCCGCCGCTTTGGATGCGCGGCAATATGTTTGCAATGCGCGAATTCATGACGGGCAGCGTCACCAGCATCTTCTTCGCCGTCGCCATCGACGGAAAGCGGCGCTGGTTCCATGGCTATTGCGATCTTTCCGATCGGCGGTCGCCCGATCGGATGAAGGCGGCGATCATCGAGCGCGAGTCACGGCCCGTGCGCGCGATGACGCGCGACGAGCGGCTCGAGCACATCTGGTCGAGCACGCATGACGACTATCGCGGCTATGCCGGCGAGCGCTGGCCGCAGGCCATTCGCGGCCGCCGCACAGTGCTCGTCTATGCCGGCCAGAGCGGCACGGTCCTGAAGCTGCTCGACGACCTCACCGAAGCAGAGATCGCGGCGAAGCTGCCGGTGCAGTTCCGCCATCTGCCGGAGACAGTCTCGCGAAAGCTCGCCCGGCAGGATGGTGCGATCGAAACGTTGCGGGCTCGATGCGCGCCGGAGTCTCGCCCCCCCTCATGACGACCCGGAGCGCGTACATCGCAAGGACGAGTGTCTCGGTCCTGCCGACTGTCGTCCGCGGAAGCGGCACGGCGCTGCGGCCTACCGGGCCGAAGCTGACCTTGCGGTTCGCTCAGGCGAACGTCTTGAGCACAGCGCGGAGCTGGGCTCTGCAGGGTCGAACCTTTCCAAGTTTTCGGCAACCCGCCCGGACCCTGTCGGCTCTCCCCTCGGGTTTGCTGCGGTCTGCGCCGCCGGCGGTCCGCTTCAAGGCCAAGTCGCAAGCGACCAGAGACCGCCGATCTCGACAAGGCCCGGCCGCGTCCGGCGCAGGGCCCCAGCAAGCTGGACCCTGCTTGTCCGCAGCCGGGCCTTGCTCGCCTGGCGGTCCCCGGACCTTGAAGCGGCCCTCATCCCGGCGGCGCTCGGCGACCGCACCCGAAGGGAGGTCCGGCAGGGGCCGGAACGAGCCGACGGCGAAACCAGATAAGGAATTCACCATGACCAAACCTGCTCGTTCCTCTCGCGCCAGCGCCCGTGTCATCCCGCTTCGCAAGGGCACCACTCTCGAAATGGTCCGGCTCGCCTGCCCCGACGCGGCACAGGCGCAGCGCATCTCCGAAAGCTTCGGCCTTGCGATCCTGGACAGCGACGGCATCCGCGATCTGCATGAGCGGCTCGTCATCGAAACCGCCGACGCGCTCAAGGACGGCCTGAGTGAACGCGCAATGCAAATTCACCTTCAACGGATCGTCGGCGCTTATGTCGGCTCCGCGCATGGCGCCGGCCAGTTCTACACCCGCGCAGTCACCGAAGCGCGAGACGCGACCGCCAAGCTCGCCAACGACGGCCGCGATGAGGACCGCGATGGTCCGGTCGGCTTCGATAGCCAGGCACAGCGCAAGCGTGAATTCGCCGCTGACATGGGCGTGCAGTCTCACGCGCTTCGCATGGCTGCCGAGGGCACTGTTGCCGCCTACGAAAAAGTCGTCGGCGAGACCTGGAAGCCTTTCGAGCGTCCCGTCGATAACACGACCGACACCGTCGGGCGGAAGACGGCCAAGGCGCAAATGTCGGCGTTCGACTAACCGTCAGTGCGGGGCCTCGGCCCCGCGCCTCTTCCACTGCAGCCATCTCATGGGCCGGTCCTCCAGACCGGCCCTTTTTTCGTGCCGCCGCGACAACAAAGGGCGCCTGCCCGCGCTGCGTGCCATCGTCGACTCCTCCCGGTCCGTGGTCCTGCGCCGGACCCTATGCCCGCGCAACGGCTTTGCCGTCCTTCGCGCTGCTTCGGCCCTAAGGACCACCCCATTGCGCTTGCGCAATGGGGACCCCGGTGGGTGCGCGGACCTTGGGCCCGGCGTTGGCGGACCCGTGAGGAGGCGCGATGGGCGCGGCCTCCCCAACGGAGGTCATTATAATGAACAGGAACGGAGAAAAGGTGCGAGGCGACCTGTACGCCCGCATCACGGACCGCATTGTCGCGCAGCTCGAACGCGGTGTGCGCCCTTGGGTCCAACTTTGGGCGGCCGGGAATATCGCAGGCCACATCACGCGACCGCTGCGACACAACAGCCAGCCCTATACGGGCATCAACGTCGTGCTGCTTTGGTCAGAAGCCGCCGCGCGCGGCTTCCGCTCTCCGATCTGGATGACGTTCAAGCAGGCCAGCGAACTCGGCGCGCATGTCCGTAAGGGCGAGACCGGCAGCACCGTGGTTTATGCGAGCCGCTTCACCAAGACAGAGACCGACGCTCACGGCGACGAAGTCGAAAGGGATATCCCCTTCCTGAAGGCCTATACCGTGTTTTGCGTCGATCAAATCGATGGCTTGCCCGAACATTATTACGGTCGGCCGCCCGCCGTCGCATCAACGATCGAGCGTAACGCGAGCGCCGACGCTTTTTTTGCCAATACCGGCGCGATTGTTCTGCATGGCGGTTCAAGGGCGTTTTACGCGCCCTCCTCCGATCACATTCCGATGCCGACGATCGAAAGTTTTCGCGACACCGCCTCCTACGTCGCCGTCAGAGCCCATGAGACCGTGCACTGGACCGCTCCCGCTCACCGCCTCAATCGCGATCTCAGCCGTTACAGCAAGGATCGGAGCGAACGCGCGCGCGAAGAGTTGATTGCCGAACTCGGGAGCTGTTTCCTCTGCGCGGATCTCGGGATCTCTCCCGAACTCGAACTGCGACCTGATCATGCAAGCTACCTCGCATCGTGGTTGGAAGTGTTATCGAGTGAGAAGCGCTTCATCTTCTCGGCTGCCGCGCATGCGCAACGCGCCGTCGCCTATCTGCACGGCCAGCAGCCGAAGGCCGCTGAGGTCGAAGAGGCAGCATGATGTATGATGAGCGAACGTGATTGGCGCCGGCGCTTGCCGGCCCCTAGTTATCCGGTGGTTCAGCTCAGAGATGCGGCCTCCTGTTGGTCGCTCGAGGGCCAGCGTCTCTTCATTCCTCGTGCTGCGCGACCTGATTGTGGCCTTGTGTGCCGTCCTTCGAGGAGGACGACGTTTCTGACTTTGCACAGGTCGTCGCTGTGCCGAGTAAATCTCGCTCGCGGCCTGCGGATTCACTTTCGGGCCGCATGGCTCTCTTGACGGCAGGCCGCCTACCTTTCCGCTTCGGGCATCGACCCGTGAGCCTGAGAATTGAAAGAAGTGTGCGGTGAGCGGTGATCGGGTTGTTTCGTCGGTCAAGGCTTCGATGGTCGCCAGTGTCGTTTTCCTCGGCCGTTTCTTCTGGCACGACCCACGTCGTCCTCGATTGGCATGTCTGACCGAAGGGCGGCGTCGCTTAAGCGCCGCCTCGCTCTTATCCCCGCAACAGCCGGTTACGACTTTCTTCCCCTGGCCGCTGCGCGCCCATTCCTCGCGCAACCAAGAAAGTCGTGCCCTGGCCGCCCTCTACTGCGTGCCGGCCCCTTCGGGGTGCGGGTCGATCGCCTCCGGTCTGTCGCCAGCCATCGAGGCCGCGATGGGCGGCCCGGAAAACTGAAAGGTAGAGTAGGCGCGCAGCGCCGTGCCGCCTCGCAGCGGTCGGTTTCTGCACGCCTCTCGCCGAACCGGACGTGCCAGTTTCCCGGCATCCGGCTCTCCATGCACGACTTACGTCGCGGGTGTCGTCAATCCGGCGAGGTGGTTGAGCGCGTTCCACGACGCCGCCACATGTGTGCGGCCTCGCGGTTCAGGCGCGCCATCCCAGCCGTTCGTGATCATGATGCCTCGCCACGGATACGGCATGGTGCCGCCCGTGGTGAAGCTGCGAAGTCGCACGTATCCCTCGCCCCAAACAAGTTTACGCTCGTTTGTTTCGCTGGATACACGATAGCGACGCAGCGTTCGCCACGCCGCTTTGCGATGCTTCTTGCGCAGCCAGCGCAACACCCGGTTCGACAACCACCAGTCCAGCTTGCTGAACTCGCGTGAAGCTCCCGTGGCGTGGCGGTAGTAGGTCCGCCAACCAAGGATGATCGGGTTGAGCTCTCGAATGAGCTGGGTCAACGACTCTCCTGTTGGATAGGTCGTGATCCGGGCCTTGATCGCGTCTCGCAATCTCTGCACTTTCCCTTTCGGAATGTACAGATTCCCGACACGATGCCCAGTACGGAGCGCCGTCGTCTGGATGATGCGATAGCCGAGGAAGTCGAACCCATCCGCGACGCCGGTGATCAAGGTTTTCTCAAGGGATAGCTCCATGCGAAGCTCCCGCATGAGGAACGTCGCAAGTATGTCGCGCTCGGCCATGGCCTCGTCCGCCGTGCCCGTAACCAGAATAACGAAGTCGTCCGCGTAGCGGGCGATCTGGAAAGTCGGGCGTCCCCGTTTGCGATCATAGTGTCGCCTGTCAGCGGCATTCTGCAGCCGTTCGCGGGGTCGTGGTGTCCATCGTCCGTATCGCTCGTCGAGGGACGTCAGATAGACGTTCGCCAAGAGCGGCGACAGGACACCGCCTTGCGGCGTGCCTGTGATAGGATGACGAACCGTGCCTTCGACCAAAATACCTGCTTTCAGGAACGCAAGTACGAGCCGCAGGACCTTGCGATCCCCGATGCGGCGGCGCACCTGCTCCATCAGCAGATGATGATCAATGGCGTCGAAACAGCCCTTGATGTCGCCTTCGATGACGAAGCGGACCGGTGATGGTCCGTGGATCGTCGGATGCAGATGTTTCTGCACTACCGCAAGCGCATCGTGGGTGCTCCGTCCACGCCGGAACCCAAACGAAGTCGGGTAGAAGTCCGCCTCGAAGATGGGCTCCAGAACGAACTTGAGAGCCATTTGCACCAGTCGATCTTTCAGCGTCGGAATGCCGAGCGGGCGGAATCGTCCCGGCTTGCCTGCCTTCGGAATCAACCGTTGGCGAACAAGTTCGGGCTTGTAGATTCCCGTGCGCAGCTCCTCGCGGATTTCCTCGAGAAACTGTGTTACCCCACCGGGCCGCTGTTCGATCTTGTGCCGCGTCATCCCGTCCGTGCCCGGCGTTTGGCTCCCCTTGTTGCGAGCAAGCCTCTGCCAAGCATGGCCGAGAGTGTGGCGATCACACACCAGATTGAACAAGTCCGCGAACCCCTTTTCGGGGGCCGCGTTGCTCCACCTATACAGCTTGCGCTGCATGTCGAGGACAAACGCGGTATTCACCGCGCCGGGCTTCATGTGCCCACCTCCTGCCGGCTTGCTGTACTCACTGTCTCCCTTTGCCATGTGGACGGCTTTCCCGCCCTCGGACTACTACGGAGACTCCGCCCCACGCGATGACATTCATCGGTCATCTCGATTATCTTCGACTTGGAAGTCGAAGAAATCATCGCGAGGTTCCCAGGTTCACTCAATGATCCCTCGTCCGTTGTAGGAGCCGACTCTACCCCGTGTGGATTCCGAATCTTGGCCACCGCAGGCTGGACCAAGACTTGGCGCGCGATAATCCACTCGCCCCTGATCCGCATCGTCTCAGAGCGGATCAGCACTCCACCGACCTTGCGGTCGTCCCACCCACTTCCGGTTTGGTGAGGTCCATGTTCTACCGGGGCTTCTAACATCGGTTCGGTTACCCTCTCCGTGACGGACACGCTCGCCGGACTAGCCAAGGGGCGGAAGTCCCCAGCCATCCGACTTTGACGAGTTCTGCTCATGTATGGCTCGCCGGAGACACCCGGATGACCTCACCCGTCAGCTTCGCTCCCCGCGCTGCGGCGCGTTGAGGGCAGGGTCTCCCACCCTGCGGGGCATTGAATGCGCATGCCGGATTCCACCCGGCACTCCTGGCGCACGACACGACAATGGCGACCATCGGCACCTTCACCTCGACCGGCAACGGCTTCTCCGGCACGGTCCGCACCCTCGCTCTTAATGCCAAAGCCAAGCTGGTTCGGGTCGAGAATCCCTCCGACAAGGGACCGCACTTCCGCATCTTCGCCGGCAATGTCGAGCTGGGAGCGGCTTGGCGGAAGACCGCCAGGGATACCGAGCGCGATTACCTCTCGGTCAAGCTGGACGATCCGAGCTTCGCGGCTCCGATCTATGCCACCCTGATCGAAGTGGAGGGCCAGGACGGCTTACAGCTCATCTGGTCCCGCCCGAATCGGGATTGAGGGCCCACGGCAATGGCCCAGCCGAAAGGCTGGGCCATTTGCCCGCTGTCACAGCCTCGGCTCACGGAGCCGTGATAGTCTCTGGTGCGTGTCATTCGAATGTATCACATCCAGCTACGAATAAGGAGGTCGCTATGGCTTCGAATGCCTTGGTCCAAACCCGCATCGATGCGGACGTGAAGGAAAAGGCCACTGCCGTTCTGGAAAATGTGGGTCTCACGGTATCCGACGCCGTGCGGATCCTGCTGACGCGCACGGCCGATGAAGGGATGCTTCCGCTGGAGCTCGTGAGCAACAGCCAAGCTTACGATACCTGGTTTCGTGAGAAGGTGGGCCAAGCGTTGGCCGACACGCGGCTTGATATTGATGATTCCGAGGTCAAAACGTATTTCGCACAACGTCGTACCGGTGCGCTTCGAAAAGCGCCGGAGCAGGAACGGTGAAACTCGTCTGGTTGCGCTTCGCGTCGTCCGATCGCGGCAGCATTTTCAGCTACATCGAGGCCAAGAATCCTCGTGCCGCGGTCCATGTCGACGAACAGATTGAGAATGTCGCGCGGGCGCCTGCTCGACTTTCCGTTGGCCCGACGAACTTACCGACGACGATTGAGGCGGCTCCGTACCACCGGCTGGACGGGCAAGTTTCGATCTATTGCTTATATCGTGGTTGGCTACGATAAGTACGATCAAACTAAATCTTCAGGCCTTTGTCTCGCGTGCGTGCCGGACGAATAAAGGACTAGGTTAGCGCCCCGAGCGCGACCGGAGTTTTCGTCACGCCCCTGGGCGCCGGAAACGGCCGCTGCGCTGGATTTCAACCGCGCGGCATTTTTGTTGGTGCGTTTTCATCTGGACGAGAGGCTTTTCTGCCGAGCGTTCACAGCACAGACTTTCGCCTCTACAAGACGCCCCACGCCCGATAGCGTCCCCGCCCGGTCGCCTCGCGCAGGCCAAGCTCGGCGACCAGGTTTTGGGCAGCACGGGGAGTGATCCCGAGTTCCGCCGCGATCATGCCCGCCGAGACGATCGGCCTCGTCAGCACGTAGTCGAGGAGAGCCGGCAGTTTTGAAGTGGCGCGGCGGCCGGCGAGTTTTCGAGCGAGCAGGTTTCTGGTCATCAGCCAACGGTCGTGATCCTTTCGGCCAGACTCGGCGGCGGCCGTCATGGCCTCGAGTTGCACGCTCAAACGCGCTGCGGCGTCGCGCGGCCGCCGGCGCTCACGCGGAATGCTTTTCAGCCCAGCATGCAGGCACGGCAGATGCGATCGCGTTTTGCCGCGGTCCCTCAACAATGCCGCGGCGAGCAGGCGGCCGAGCCAGGGCATGTGCTCGAGCGGTTCGATCTCACCCCAGGCGTCGGCGGCAATCGCCCCCGCCAGCGTCGGTGGCAAGCCGCGAGTCTGATTGACCACACCGCGCCAGTGATCGAGGCGTTCCTCCTCATCCCAGTCGGGATCGTAGATGAGAGAATCCCGCTCCGGTCGAAACCGAATCTCGTCGGCAAGCCTGCGCTCCGCCCTGGCGTTCGCTGCGTCGACCGCGTCGAAAGCGGCGGCCAGGTGGGGATCGGTCTCGAGGACACCGACGGGCAATTCGAGACCCACCTCCTCCCGTTCGGGGGCCTCATCGATCTCAAAACCTCCCTCACCTTCCTTCCGGTTGCTCGTCTCCTCTCGCTCGCCCCGCCCGCGGAGGCTGGAGAGTCCCGGCGCGGACAGCGCCCAATCGGGCTTCGCATCGGCGATGCGCCGACGGGCGCGCAGCACGGCGTGGGCGCGAGTCAGCTCGTGGGTAGGAGCGCGAACGTCCATGCCGGCGTCGTGGAGCACGAGGTCTTCGAGGTGGACAAGTTCGCCGTCCAGCCACAGACTGGCGCAGGCATCGGTGAAGTGTGTCCGGCTGATTGCCCCGTCGCGGATTGGGCTTTTGGCCAGCCGCTCATCGAAGCGGGCCACGGCGTCCTCGGCGGCGGCGAGCGGTCCGGCGAGCCGGGCCCAAGGCAGTGGATCGGGGATTTTGTAGGTGGGCAGCAAGGTCCTGATAACCTTAGTTAGAACCGGTGAAACGGAAGCTAACAGGGGTTTCGTTTCCGTCATAGCGACGTCGGTTGCGGACCGTCCGCTTGCAACCCAACTAGTTTGTTCTGACGACGGTAAGCCAGGCTAGCACAGGTCGGCGCCAAACCGCCGTGAAAGAATGCGCCGCTGGTCAGCTCCCCTGCCCTCTTCCGGACGCCGTCGGCCGCCGTCCGCGCTCAGATGTCCTCGTCGGCCAAGTTGACTGTCGCCAAGGCTATCGGGCTGGGCTTCCCAGCGCAGGTTCGTGGCTTCGCCGCGAATCAGCATTCATTACTTCTGCCACGATCAGGCTCACTTCGATAGTAGAGCTTGTCAGGCCGCCTCGATGTCGGTCTGCGGAAAATCGGCGCCCTTGAACATCAGCGGTTCACCGAGATGGCGGGCGCAGGCGTAGGCGAAACAGTCCCCAAGATTGAGCCGCGCGGGGTGTCGACCCTTACCGTAGCGGTCGTATGCTTTGAGCGCGATGCGGGCTGTTTCGGGCGCCACGTTCACCATTTTGATTTCCATCAGCGCGAGATAGCTCTCGACCGCTTCGTCCGCCGCGGTGATCGGCAGATCGAGCACCCGGGCGATGGTAATCGCCGCCTCCCACACGGCCAGCGGCGAGGTCAACCGGGTTGGCTTTGCTGCACGCGCGCCAGTAACTCGCGCGCCTCGTCTTCGTTGGTCAGCATCGCGGTGAGCGCCGAAGCGTCGATAAACATCAGGAATCCTCGTACAGGCTGTCGCGGAACGCCTTGTCGGCGGCTTTACGGCTCTGTGGGTTGCCCTTCGCCCCCAAATCGCGACAAAATTGGACGCCCAGGTCGACCAAGGACGGCCTGCCCTGCTCGCGTTCGAGTTCATGCGTGAGCGCCGTGTGTACGGCCTCGGTCAGTCCGATTTTCTTTAACGTCGCGACCCTGCGGGCCAGCGCGTCGGTCTCGGGATTCTTGATATGGAAGGCCATCCCGCGCTCCTCTAGCCCGATCGTGTATCCCTATATAACACTCCGGCTACACCGCCTGAAGGCTGGTTACTCTTCCGATCTGGTGGAGAAGGTCGTAAGAGCGCACGGAGGCCGTAGAATTCTATGGTTAGCATTGTGTGAATCCCATCCTCGGGCCTTCCGGGCGCTTTTTCTCATCACGACCACGCCATCATCGGGGAGGACGACCTCGTCCCAGCTCCTGAATTCGTCAGCGCGCGGATCGACGAGGACTGGAAAGACGCGTCGGCGGCTAGGACGGCACAGATTGTTGTCAGCTGACAACATCCATCTGCTTGGTTGTTGTCAGCTGACAACAATCCTCCAAGCCCGGTTGCGACCTGAGACAGCAGCGCGAGGCGACTTTCAGCTCCCCATCGGCCTCATAGGAGTCACGTGAGCCCGCGAGATTGGATTATAGATCCGCCTTGCGGCCTGCTGACGGAGTGCCGTTCTGAACTGAATACTAAGGATCAGCTTCCTGACCGGCCGAATCGAGGCGTGAGCTCAGCCGGCTCTTCGGCTGGTTCTTCCCCTCGATCTACGGCCATGGCTCGATCCCAATGCCGGCCGTGATGACACAAGCTCCGGCGTTGCCTCCGCCTGCCCGACCGTGAGCCCCCGGGCCTGTTGCGCAGGTCTGGACTAGAGGATGTTGTCAGCTGACAACAATCTGTGCGGCGTCTCGATTGACTACCCTCACGCTGCTGTCGAAGCGTCTCGATCCGATGTGGCGCGCTCGCCTCGAACTCGAAGGCTCGCGATTGGCTATTTGGGCGCCAGGCGTTGAGATTGGATACGGCCCAGGGCTCGAACCGCCCACGACCGAGCCGGTTAAGGTGTTGACCTGACTGCGCATTGGCTTCCCTCGCCGAAACAGATCGTAGGTGCAGCCGATGATGAGGCGCCCCCGCCGCGCCAGTTGGTGGTCGGTCTTGCGGCTGGTAGTCCGGGAACAGCGACCCGGAGTGCACTGGGTCGATTACTCTGTGCTTGTTCGTTCGGCTGATTGGTGGAGACCTGCTACCGTGCGGGCTTGCTTGTTACCCTGGCGAGCGGCGGCCCAGCGAAGTGCCGCAGTGGCCGCTTCGGTTCACACTGCGAACGCCCGGAGCGCTGCTGGACCTGGCGAACCAACACCACAAAATCCCTTCGCTCGCCACGGCCCCGGCGCTTCAACGAGAAGGGGAGGGCGCTTTTCGGGGAGCCGGCGGTCCTGGGTATCGGGTGCGAGACCACAGCATCTTACGAGGAAAGCGATCCTCCGGGGCAACGGCTTCAGGGAAACGGGGGAATACACAGATCCCCGCGCGCTGCACGTGCTCGTCAAGCGCCGCTGTACGCTGACGCGATCTCAGAAGCGAGGGCTGACGCGCATTTGAAAGACGCCCCGGCGCATCCGTACGATAGCAACACTGATCGGAGCAGCGGCTGGCATCATACCGAATGACGCTTGGGGCACACAGCCGCGCCGAATCGCCCTATAGTGCCTATGGTAAAGGCTCGCTTGGCCGGCTGAGGCCATTGTTGTCAGCTGACAACAAACGACGCGCCCAAAAGGTCGCTGCTCGCCGTTACGCACACCGTCGAGCATTAAGAACTCATTAACTCTTTATTTCTTGCTCAAATCATAGAATCGTGGCCATCTCTCAAGACGGCGATTAGGCGTCTGACGCGTAGAAACCGTCTTGAGAAGGCAAATGGCGATTTTAGCGGAAGATTCGGTTACGATGAGCGAGACTGCGTCCGCGCGGATCTCTCGGCACGCCGGCATTCTTTCCGGCCAGCTTCGCTCGCTCGCGACAACGCTTTTCCCGCCTTCAGCAAGCAAATCGCTCCGGTCGTTCACCTCAGGGGAGGTTGCGCGGATTGCGGGCGTATCCGATGGGTACCTTCGGCAGCTCTCCCTGGACGGACTCGGACCGACCCCAGCGACCGGCCTTGGCGGACGCCGATCCTATACCTTGGCTCAAATTCATGAGTTGCGTGGGTATCTAGCCACCGCGCGGCCGCGCGAAGCATTGGAATTTCTCCCGCGCCGGCGCCTAGGCGACAAGCTCCAAATCATCACTGTCGCGAACTTCAAAGGTGGCTCCGCCAAGACGACGACAGCGCTGTATCTGTCGCAATACCTCGCCCTTGCCGGCTTTCGGGTTCTGGCGATCGATCTCGATCCGCAAGCTTCGCTGTCAGCAATGTTTGGGTACCAGCCCGAGTTCGACATCGCCGCGAACGAAACCCTCTACGGCGCCATACGATATGACGAACACCGGCGGCCAATGCGCGAGGTCGTTCGGCCGACCTATTTTGACGGGATAGGTCTCGTGCCAGGCAATCTCGAGCTCATGGAGTTCGAGCACACCACACCCCGAGCAATGGTCGAGCGGCGTGAACGCGGACACGATCTTTTCTTTCGCCGTGTGGCCAGCGCTATCGACCAGGTCGCCGACGACTATGACGTCGTGGTCATCGACTGCCCACCTCAACTTGGTTACTTGACCATGGGTGCGCTGAACGCGGCGACGGCGATGCTCGTGACCATCCATCCTCAGATGGTCGATGTTGCATCCATGAGCCAATTTCTCCTCATGACGTCGGATCTCATGTCCGTCATCGAGGAAGCGGGTGGGCGCCTCGACCACGATTTCATCCGGTACGTCATCACGCGTCATGATCCTAACGATGTGCCCGAAGCGCAAATCGTGGCTCTCCTCCGAACCCTTTTTGGATCGGATGTCCTCCAGGCCACGGTGTGGAAATCGACCGCGATCGCCAATGCTGGTCTCACCAAGCAATCACTTTATGAGCTGGAGCGCGGCGCCGTAGGGCGGGGCGCCTACGACCGGGCATTGGAATCGGTCGACGCGGTCAATGCCGAAATCGCGCAACTTCTTAAGAAGGTGTGGGGTCGATGAGCAAACGTACTGACACCATCAAAAGCCTCTTCACGGCCGCGCAGTCACCTGCGTTGTCAGCTGACAACATGCAAGGTGCCTTGCCGCGGGTCTCGTCGGGCTCAGTCCGCTCGTTGAAAGACACTTTTTCCGGAGTCGAGAAAGAGAATGAGGAGCTTCGCGAAAGGATTGCCTCCGGGGCGATGATTCTTGAAATCGACCCCTCGCTTATTGATCCGTCGCCGCTGGCTGACCGGTTTCGAGACCAGGACGATAGATCTTTCGAGGCACTTAAGCAGTCGATCGCACAGCGCGGTCAAGAGGTGCCCATTCTCGTTCGGGAACACCCTGAAGCAAAGGGGCGCTACCAGAGCGCCTATGGTCATCGTCGCGTCCGCGCCACGCGTGAACTCGGCATTCAAGTCAAAGCGATCCTGCGATCGCTGTCAGATGAAGCGCTTGTCGTGGCGCAAGGCCTCGAGAACGCACCGCGCGAAGATCTCAGTTTCATTGAGCGCGCCACCTTCGCGATGCATATCGAAGATGCCGGGCATAGCCGCTCAATCGTGCAAGATGCGTTGTCGATCGATCGCGCGGAGGCCTCCAAACTTCTTGCCGTGGCCCGGTCAGTTCCAACCGATGTTATTCACGCCATCGGGAAGGCTCCGAAAGTTGGCCGCGGTCGCTGGCAGTCATTCGCTGAATTGATCAAAGATGACGCGGCGCTCAAACGTGTCAGAGCGGCGATCGCTGAACCAATATTTGCAGAGCGAGAAACCGACGCGCGGTTTCTCGCAGCATTCACAGCGGCAAGCCGTCCATCTTCTGCCGGGACATCGAAGGCTGCGGAAGAGAAGCCAGTCTTTTCCGTATCCGGCGACAAGATTGCGCACGTGCGCCAGGCCGAGCGCGAATTGAAGCTTACCCTCGACAAGAATGTCTCGGCGACATTTGCGGCGTTTCTTGTCGACCAACTCCCGACGCTGTTCGACGCCTTTTCCAAAACGAGCGGCGGTCAGGAAACTAGCGAGGCCTGAGGGCCTCGTCCCGTAAACACGAACCAGGAGCAGACAAGGCAAAAGAAAAAGGCCCCCGAAACGGAGTTCCGGAAGCCCTTCTCTTCAAGTTTGGCGACTGACAGAGAATCACTTTCGCGAATCGCAGTCAAGAGTTTCTACGCGATTTTATCGTCGTTTCGGCGAGCAGGTTTTCTTTGCCCAGCTGAGGCAAAGACATGCAGTCACACTCTCCAACGACGCCTTTTGGGCGGCGATCGTTGACGCTTGCCCATGTGGCAAGCCAAATGATCGCAACAGGACGCCCCCCCGAAAAGATCGTCCACAAATGGAAGATCTTCCACGCCATCTGCACGGCCCGGCCGCGCCTTGGCGTATCGGAGCGCGCACTGTCGGTGTTAAACGCGCTCCTGACGTTTCATCCTGAGACTGCGCTGACAGGAGAGGATGATCTGATCGTCTTCCCGTCGAACCATCAGCTCAGCCGGCGGGCGCATGGCATGCCGGCATCGACGCTGCGGCGTCACCTCGCAGTGCTCGTCGATGCGGGACTGGTCGTTCGGCGCGACAGTCCAAATGGCAAGCGGTATGCGCGGAAGGACGATGCCGGCGAAATCGAGCTCGCCTTCGGCTTCGATCTGTCGCCGCTCGTCGTGCGCTCGGAAGAGTTCGAGAGCCTGGCGGCTGATATCGAAGCCGAAGCCCGCGCCCTCAAGCTCGTGCGTGAGCGGATCACGCTGTGCCGGCGCGACATTGCGAAGATGATCGCAACGGGCATCGAGGAAGGCGTCCCGACGCGAAGGGCAGGGCAGGGGCCTGCGGATTGGCAGGAGGTGCATGCCGCCTTCCGCGCAATGGTCACTCAGATTCCGCGCACCGCGACGCGCCAGGAGCTCGAGCCGATCGCCGACGAGCTGTCGCAACTTGCTGATGACGTGCTCAATCTTCTGGAAGCACATATCAAATCCAGAAATTCGAGCGCCAATGAGTCCCATTCTGAGCGCCACATACAGAATTCAAATCCAGACGCCCCTATTGAACTTGAACCTAGCCTTCAAGAAGGCGGGGCGGCGAGAGCCGAGCCCAAACCTCAACCATCGCGAGTCGCCGAGGGTTCGTATCCATTGGGAATGGTCCTCGGTGCATGCCCGGACATCGTCGATTATGCGAAGGACGGGATTTCGAACTGGCGCGATTTCCTCGCCACCGCGGCCGTTGTGAGATCAATGCTGGGGATCAGCCCGAGCGCCTGGGAGGAAGCGCAAACGGTCCTGGGTGAAATGCAAGCGGCGGTCGTTGTCGCCTGCATCCTGCAGCGTGGCACGACGATCAGATCAGCTGGCGGCTACTTGCGCGGGCTGACGCGGAAAGCGGAGGTCGGAGAGTTTTCTCTTGGGCCAATCCTGATGTCGCAGATCAACTCCCAGCGCCGCGAAAAGCGACGAGCGTGAGCAATGGGTGGACCCAGCTGGATTGGCTTCATGTCGTTCGCCGCGAGAAGCGATGTGGCGTTATCCGATCCCGCTGAAGAGTGTAACCATCGATTGCCCGTTAACGATAACGCGGGCTAGCGTCAAATCTGCGATCACTCATCCCGAAGCCGGGACGGACGTCGATGCCGCTCGTGCGCTTCGCTCGAGCACTGCGGTGCCTGTGGCCTGGTCTTTCTGCATCGATCCTGCGCCCCGCTGGACGAGGCAGATCCGCTCGACGGATGCTGACCGTGGTCGGCTCGATCTATGGCCGAACGAGTGCGAAAGTAGTGTGGTGCCTGCCACCGGCGTGGGGTCATCGCAACATCCGGTGGCGCGGCGCTTCGACTCCGTTTTGGTCCAATTTGGTCACGCACCCAACCGCGCGCGCCCGGCCTCGCCGTCGCAAACCTCCGGAGCCATCGTCCGCAATGCTTCGGCCGGATCGTGGACGCTGTTGCCCTCATCGAAGATCGCAGCATCGATGCAGCAGACGCAGGATATCCGGGCATGCCAGTTCGTCGGCAGGTGTTTGTCGACCTTGCGGCGGCGGCGAACTCCGACTCGCATCTGCTGCTCCCCCGGACCCTTTGCGCGGGGATATGCAGTCTTCAGCCGGCCTCGTCAGGACAATCGGATCTTGTCGCAAGTGCTTGTGACCGCACGATGTGACGTTGCCGACGGGCCTGGCTTCAATCCAACTGTTTTCACGACGGGCAGCCCATCTGCGTCCTCGATTACGGCTGGTCTGACCGAAGGACGGTTCCGCTGTGCGGGCCCTCGATCTTGTCCCCGCAACGCCCGTCCTCGACTTTCTTCCCCTGGCGCTGCGCGCCATTCCTCGCGAGACAAGAAAGTCGCTGCCGGCCGCCCTCCACTTCGTTTCGGCCCTTCAGGTGCGGGTCGATCGCCTCCGGTCTCACGACCGCCATCGAGGTCGCGATGGGCGCGGCCCGAGAAAACCAAAGGAATGAGACAATGGCTACCATCGGCACCTTCATCGTAACGGACAACGGCTTCTCCGGCGCCATCAAGACTCTCAACCTCAACGTCAAGGCCAAGTTCGTCCGCGTCGAGACGCCCTCCGACAAGGGTCCGCACTTCCGCATCTATTCCGGCAACGTCGAGCTGGGCGCCGCCTGGCAGAAGGTCGCCCGCGATACCGAGCGCGACTACCTCTCCGTCAAGCTGGACGATCCGAGCTTTCCCGCTCCGATCTACGCCACCCTCATCGAGGTGGAGGGCGAGGAAGGCCTCCAGATGATCTGGTCACGCCCGAACCGGGACTGAGCCTCCCAAACAAGGCTCCGCCGCGAGGCGGGGCCTTCTTCCCTCCGAACGGAGAGAAGCTCATGCCGGTCGACGTTATTGAGGAACTGCGCGCCGCGCGACGGCCTGTTCAGTCCCGCGAAGCGCAAGGCCCTCGAAGCGCAACTCGCTGAGGTGATCCGGCAACGCAACCAGCCAACCACGTCCGGCGACGCATCGCCCGCGGATCAGCGCTTCCACCGGGGCATAGCCTCGGGCATTGCCTTGTCCGCTCGACCGGCCAAACGGCTGGCCGGCTCTCGCGCTGTCGTCGAAGGTTTGCATCATCGTCTTGCCGTTCGTGCCGATCCGACGGCATGATCAGCGGGCGGCGGGCGAGTTGCTTCGATCATGTCCGCGCCTGAGCCGACATTTGCGAAGATTGGCTGAGCTGATCGACCTCCACGGTCGTGTCGCCGCAGCGATTCGACATATACTTCGCTGTCTCGGGATCGTTGATCGTCGAGAACAAGATCCTGGACGCCGCTTTCGAACCATTTGCTCATCGCATCGCGGCCGCCATTGGCTTCCCGCATCTGGCCGATCAGCTGGAAGAGCATTAGCAGGTTAATCTGTATTTGCGCCCGAGGGCGCCGCGCGGTTCTTACTGTCGTCCAGGTTTGGTGGGCGTCGGCTCCGTCTCGTATTCCTTCACTGTACGGACATTGCGAGGTGTCGCTGCCTCAGAACGTGTTGGTTTGAACCAACAGGCTAGGGGGCATACGCATTGGTTTTCGTTGTCTTGCTTCAACTCCGGTGTGCGCCTGCTAATCGATGCGAGCTCATTTCGACCGAGCGTTTCGTTTCTAGGTGGCTCGGTCCACCTGACTCTTCTGGCAGGGGATTTTGTGCTTGGCCTTCAGGATTCTGCCGCGTGCTCGTTCGCAGCGGGCGTTGGTTCAAACCAACACCCAGGATGAAGAGGCCGGTCAAATGAAGACCGAGCCGGCAGCCGAAGCAAGGTCTGGAGGAACATGGATGAAACGGGCGCAGATGTTCGCACCAAGGTCGACCCGGTGAACACGATCGTCATCAACAACCAAAAGGGCGGCGTCGGCAAGACGACGCTTGCCGTGCATCTGGCCTGGTTCATGGCGGAAGCCGGCCGCCGTGTTCTGATGATCGATGTTGATGCGCAGGGCAACGCGACCGACACGCTCAGGCAGCATGCGGGGTCGATTTCGGCGGCCGATTTCTTCAAGCCGGCCATCCGGTTTGTAGCCGGCGAAAACAACGGCATAACGCTGGCGCCGGCAGACAGCTCCTTGACGGATATCGATCGCGGCAATGTTGCTGCCGTTACGTACCTGCGGCAGAATCTCGCCGATGCCGCCGACCGGTTCGATGTTTGCGTAATCGACACCCCGCCATCGCTTGGCTTTCGCAGCGTCGCTTGCCTGATCGCCGCCTCGCATGTGTTGGCGCCGATTTACCTGGAAGATTATTCTGTAAAGGGCGTCAAAGCCCTGATGCAGACCGTGATCGGTGTGCAACGACGCTACGGCCGTCAGGAGACGCGATTCCTCGGCCTGCTGCCGTCGAACTTCAATACCAAGTCGCCGCGTCAACGAACACACTTGGAGCAGTTGTTGCGCGAAGCAGGCAAGTACGTGTTCCCAGGCCAGATCGTTGCACGGGACGGCTACGCCGAAGCCGTTGCGGAGCGGGTGCCGGTGTGGAGCTTGAAGCGTCGCTCGGCGCAAGAAGCCGGTCGGGAAATCCGCGCGGTTCTCACGAAGATCGTGGAACGGCTCGATCAGGAGACGACGAATGACGCTTGATCTCAGCTTCAAGGAGCTCGTCGATGCCGCCGCAAACCCTGGCGACCCAACCGGGCGGCCGCTCCTGGTCGCCATTGACTGCATTGACGAAGATCCCGATCAACCACGGCGCACCTTCAGCGAACAGGAATTGGAGGAGCTCTCCCAATCAATTGCCGAACATGGCTTACTGCAACCTATCGTGCTTCGCCGTTCTAGTGAAGAAGGACGCTACGTCATCGCCATGGGCGCGCGCCGGTACCGCGCCGCGCAGCGTGCCGGGCTGCGAGAAATGCCCGCGTTCATTCAAGACGTCGATTTGCCTGACCGATACGCCCAGATGATCGAGAATATCCAGCGTGATGATCTGCGCGCGCCTGAGATCGCGAGGTTCATCGCAGACCGATTGGACGCCGGCGATAACCAGGCGGAGATCTCGCGCAAGCTAGGCAAGCCAAGAGACTGGGTGTCGCGTTACGCCTCGGTTCAAAGCATGCCGGAATTTCTTCGGGCTCGACTTGAGGGCAGTTCTATCCGTGCTCTTTATGAACTCTATCAGGCTTGGCGTACGCACCCCGATGAGATCGAACGGCGATGCGCGACGCAGGACAGCTTTACCGACGCACAGGCTCGACAACTGGCCCGGGACGTTCGCAGGGAGGGCGGCTGCGCCAATCCTCGGAAGGAATTATCGGTTGGGCGACCTCGATCCGAAAAATCCGATCTCCTCCCGGAAGAAGTGCTCCCGCGCAACGGTGTGACCGACCGCAAAGCGGCAACTGAGGATCAGCTGCTAAAGACCAGCGTCGTTTCGCAATCGAAACCGGCAGCGTCGCTGGCAATCAGGGTTCGGTATCAGGATCGGACCGGGCAGCTTGTTGTCGATCGGCCCGCGACGAAGGGCTCCCGTCACGCCGTGGTGTTGGTCGATGGTGTGGATAAAGAAGAGGAATTTCCGGCGTCGGCGCTCACGATCGAGGAGATCCTGTCAAGATGAGCTCGTTCGACACTTTCGCTGCTGCGGCGGCAGACTATTGGTGTGCGCCGGCGGAGCGACTTTCCCATCAGAGGGATGGCGCGTCAGCGCAGCAGCCGAAGGCCGAACGCGCTCCCCACAGCGCCGTAGAGAGGCCGCAGACTGCTGGAAAGTCGCGGCCCACAATGTCGGTGTCAGTTAGAGCCTTCGTTTCCTTTGCCGGCGGATCGGTATTTGCGATGCCTAACCCGGCAAGTGATCGCCGCGAGCAGAATTCGGCGCAGAGAGCAGGGGCCTTCGATCGCTTTATCCTGGCGAGCGCCAAATGCGGAGAGTGTTGGCTTGAACCAACATCAAGGGGCAAATTTTCTTTCTTTCTAGTGCAGGATAGGCTTTGCGCCAGCGATGTATTACATCGCGATTGGGATTTGAGTGCGTGGCTCTGATCTCGCTTCGCGTCTCCGACGAACTCGCGGCGAAGTTCTCAGCTCTTGCAGCCGCCCAGGGCGGTAAGTCCGCGCTGCTGCGGCGTCTCATTGCTGATGCACTAGCTGCACCAGCGCCGCGCATCGCGTTGCCGATTGGACGGCCAGAAAAGGTGACGGTGCGATTTCGCGAGAGTGAGATGCAGCAGCTCGCTGAAGTCTCTCAGCAACGTGGCATGACCCGAACTGGCTGGATTATCGCGTTAGTGCGATCGCGGTTGGGATCACCCGTACAGCATTCCCCGAATGAGCATGACGCGCTTCGTGCGATCGTTCGAGAGCTCAATAGGATCGGCGGCAACATCAATCAGATCGCGCGGGCCGCGAACACCAGTGTGCTGCGGGGCAGGGCGGTTGAGCCCGATCTGTCCGCAATTCAAGAAGCCAAATTGGTCATTGAAAGAGAGCTAGCGCAATTGCGTAATGCGCTGAATAGCAACGCGGATTATTGGGACGGGCGGCGATGAGTCGGCGCTACTCGCCGCGGCCGGCCCCGGAACTCCCGCCGATCTCGTATGTCTGGGAAACGCCGAACCGGCGCCCACGGCGAGCCGAGTGGGATATCCCCGATCCAGCAGCTCCCGGCCGCCTTACGCCGGCGATGCGTGCAAAGCTCGAGCGCATCGTGCGCCGAGCACCAGAGGTGATGGTCAAGATCACGGGCCGCACCAAAGGCGTGGCGCATCTGAAGTCGCACCTTGCATACATCACGCGAAACGGTGAGCTCGTGGGGGAAACAGAGCAGGGCGCGACGCTGGCGGGTCGTTCCGGCTTGAAAGATCTGCAACAACGCTGGGTGGATGATGCTAGTCTCGACCACAAACGCCGCCGTGATGGATCGCTTTCGATCAACATCATTCTGTCGATGCCGGCTGGCACCGACGCCGTCGCCGTTAAGGATTCAGCCCGGGCATTTGCCATCGAGACGTTCGGCGACAATCACGACTACGTCTTCGTCCAGCACCTTGATGACAAGCATCCCCACGTGCACTTGACGGTTCGCTCACTCGGCGACGACGGCAAGCGCCTCAATCCTCGCAAGGCGGATCTTCAGGCGTGGCGGGAGCGGTTTGCCGGCGAACTCCGGCTTCGCGGGATCGCGGCCGAGGCCACGCCTCGGCGAACCCGCGGACGGGTTCGAAAGGCCGACCGCGGGGCGGTCATCGCTATGCGAAAGCGAAAGATCGCTCCCGATGTCGATCGGCTCGCTAGAAAGCAGGTGCTTTCGGAGGTGAGGGGCGGCAGAACTGCCAAATATCCTTGGGATGAACAGATTAAGTCACGTCAGGACGCGATCAGGAGGCGATATCTCGAGTATGCAGCCGAGCTGCAGCGCTCTGGAGTGGCAGCAGATGAGGCGCTAGCGCGACAGATACGGCAATTCGTCAACGAAATGCCCACCGTTGAAACTCGCCGGCATGCGCTGAAGAACGCGCTTTCGGAGCTTGCCAATACGCGGGAACGCAGCGCGGAGCACAGAACCGAGGTAGAAGGGGGCGCCAAAGCACGAGGCAACGAGCGTACCAGATAACCGAGCGCAGGAATCATAATCCTGGGGTCGGGGGTTCGAGTCCCTCCCTCGCTACCAAGTAGAATGGGCACTTTCGCCGCATCGTGCCCCTCTGATCATCCAGAAGCCCTATGCGGTCGAGGACCTGTCGCGAGTCCTACGCCGCGTGGCGCGCAGCCGGGAAACGTCGCCGGTCGCGGAACGGTGAGCCGTGGCTGAGGCGCGCTGACCCGCGGCCGCCATGCGGGAGGGGCACCGTTCGGTGCGTCCGACGAAAATCAAGACGAGAAAGCCAAGGCGCTATTCTCGGTTTTGTCCGTTCGCATTGCCGCGATATTCGATTCCAGTATCGCTTGGATTGTACGCGAGCAACGGCCACATTTGGCCGTACAACATAGGAATTCGTAAACATGTTTTGGGCGCGAAGGCTTTACGTTCGCAATCGTTGACTTTACCTGACTGTCGCTAATGACATTGCAACTGCAGACGATCACGGTGCGCTCCAAATTGTCATGCCGAGTTGCTGAAAAACTTCCCCCCTGCGGGCCGGGTCTATATTCCCTACGGCGATCGTACGCGGGCGCATAGGGGAATCCGTCACCCTAGGTCGCCACCGGCGACGGGCAGAATGTCGCCGGTGATGTAGCTCGCCTCGTCAGAAGCGAGGAACAAGATTGGCGCTACCTGCTCGTCAATCGCGGCGTAGCGCTTGAGGAAACTGGAATCCTTTACCTGCTCGACGGTTTTGGACATCCACTCCTGCTCTTCGAGAGTGTCGCCCTCAGCGTTGCGTGGCACTCGTCGCGGTGGGGCCTCGGTACCGCCCGGCGCGGTCGCAACGACACGGATGTTGCGCGAAGCGTATTCCATGGCCAAGCTTTGCGTGACGGCGTTGATCCCACCCTTCGCCGCGGAATAGGGCACGCGGTGAATTCCGCGTGTTGCATTCGACGACACGTTGACGATCGTGCCCCGACCACTCTTGAGGAAGTGCGGCAGCACGGCATGGCAACACCACAGCGTCGGCATCAGCGAACGCTGGATCTCCGCCTCGATCTGCCCGGGCTGGAATCGGTCGTATGGCCGCATCCGGATCGCGCCGCCGACATTATTGATGAGGATATCTATGCCGCCGAAGCGGCTCACCGCCTCGGCCATCGCGACCGAAGCCCCGTCGTAAGTCTCGAGATCGCAGACGACACCGTGTCCCCGACCGCCTGCTTCCGTCGCGACGTCGTTCACGAAATCCGCCCGATCGACGAACAGGACATCGCCGCCCTCGGCTGCGGCGCGCAGCGCCACGGCCCGCCCGATACCTTGCGCAGCGCCTGTCACAACTAGTCTCTTTCCGGCAAAGCGGTCGGCGAAGATCATGCCGCCTCCGCTTCGGTCGCAGAAAACTTCTCATAGAAGAAGTGCGAAGGCTTGACGCTCTTCTCCGTGAAGAAGGCCCGTACCGCCTCGACCATCGGCGGGGGACCGCACAGATAGACGTCGCAATCGCCGGCGTTGAGATGCTCGTCGGCGAGATGTGCGGTGACGTAGCCCTTCAACGGATGCGAACTCTCCTGGCTGGCGACGCAGGTCGCCCAGGTCAGTGTCGGAAGCTTCTTGGCAAGTGCCTCTATCCTCTCGATCTCGACCAGGTCGCCGTCATTGGTGACGCCGTAGATCAGGTGCACCGGCTGATCGGTGCCGCGATCCGCAAGGACTTCCAGCATCGACAGTATCGGCGCCAGTCCCGTGCCGCCGGCGAGCATGACGACGGGGCGGTCTACCGCCCGCAGGAAGAAGCTTCCTTGCGGACCGACAAACGTCATCCGGGCGCCGGTCTCGGCTTCCTTGGCCAGCCAGCCGCTCATCAGACCGCCCGGCACGTTGCGGATGAGGAAGCTGGCTTCCGCCGCTCCGACCTTCGAGCTGAAGGAGTAGGAGCGGTGCTCGCTCGTCCCCGGTACCGTGAGATTCACATACTGGCCCGGCAGGAATCCGAGCGCGTCGGGTTTGTCGAGCTTGAGCTTGAGGATGATGGTGCTGTCCGAGACGAGTTCGACCGAGCTCACCTCCCCGCCATGCTCGGCTGGCTTCACCTTGCAGGCCCCGGACGGTACCGGAACGGCAATGACGCAATCCGAGGACGCCACCATTTGGCAGGTCAGCACCATTCCGTCTTCGGCTTCCGCTTCGCTCAGCGCGTCCTCGAGATACTCGTTTCCGAGATCATATTCGCCCTGCTCGCAGCGGCATTTGCAGGTGCCGCAGACACCGTCCGAGCAGTCCATCGGAAGATTGATCTTGTTGCGATAGGCTGCGTCGAGAACCTTCTCACCCTCGTTGCAGTCGATGAAGCGGGTGGCTCCGTCTTCAAAATTGAGTGCCACGCGATAGGTCATGTCACCTCTCCAGTCATCCGGACGCGCTGCGTCAGATGTGATAGACGTCAATCACCTGGTGGATGTAGTCGCTCTTCAGGACGACCTTTTTCGCCATGATGCGCGGCTCATCGCCTTTCGTATCCAGCGTGTAGAAGGCGGTGCCGAAGAAACTGTCCGTCTTCTTGTAGCGGTGGCTCAACGTGTGCCAGTTGAAGCGCAGATCCAGCTCCCCGTCGCGCTCCTCTACAATCTCGATATTCGAGATGTTGTGGCTGGTCCGCGGCTCCGGAGTGCTCGCGCCGGAGCGCTCGGTCTTGATCCGGAAGACGCGGTCCTCCAGTCCCTCGCGGTTGGGATAGTAGATCAGCGAGATGTCCTTCTGGGGATCTTCGACCAGTTGGTCGTCGTCGTCCCAGGACGGCATCCAGAAGTCGACGTCGGGCGAATAGAGCTTGATCCATTCGTCCCACTGCCGATCGTCAAGGAGGCGCGCTTCGCGATAGAGGAAGGCCCGCACCTGCTCGAGGTCTAACTTCACCGAAGGCGAGAGGGTAGCGGCGGCTGCGGCGGTCATGCGGCTTCTCCCTGCATCGGGGTGACGCCACCCGTCTCGCTGCCATTCCGGAGGATCGCTTCGCGCAGCGCCTTCGCCCAGAATTCATGCTGGCGCACAAACAGCCCTTCGTCCTCGCTGCGCTCACCGCTCAGGAGCGGCTTCAGACCGATCGCCTTGGCGTTCTCGTCCGGACCGTCGATCCAGTGCACGGCACCGCGGCTGAGATCGTTCCAGAGCTCGCCGGCGCCGACATAGGCCGTCTGGCATGCTCGAAACTCCTCCAGGTCGTCCGGCGTGCCCATTCCGGAGACGTTGAAGAAATCTTCGTACTGACGGATACGGATTGCCCGCTCCTTCGCACCCTCGCCCTTCGGGGCGAAGCAGTAGATCGTAACCTCTGTCTTGTCGACACTGATGGGCCGCACGACGCGGATCTGCGTCGAGAATTGGTCCATCAGATAGACGTTCGGATAGATCCCGAGATTGCGCGTCTGCCCGACGATGAAGCCGGCGCGGTCCTTGCCAAGCCGGGCTTCGAGCGCCTCCTTGTGATTGAACACCGGACGGACCTCGGGATTGAGCAGGTTGGTCCACAGCAGGATGTGACCGTTCTCGAAGCTGTAGACGCCGCCCACGCTCTTGGACCAGCCGTTTGCGTCGACCGTCTTCGTTCCCTCGTTTTCGTAGTTGCGGTGGCCCATCGTCGCCGAGTAGTTCCAGTGGACCGAGCTCACATGATAACCATCGGCGCCGTTCTCCATCTGGAGCTTCCAGTTGCCGTCGTAGACGTAGGAGGAGTTGCCGCGCAGCACCTCGATGCCGTCAGGAGCTCCGTCGACTATCTGGTCGATCACGGCCTTCGCGCCGCCCAGGTGCTCTTCGAGAGACGGCACGTCGGCATTCAGGCTGCCGAAAAGAAAGCCCCGATAGCTCTCGAACCTCGGCACCCTCGTCAAGTCGTGCGAGCCCTGGGTGTTGAATGAGGCCGGATAGTCGCCGGTCCTGCCGTCCTTCACTTTCAGCAATTTGCCCGTGTTGCCGAAGGTCCAACCGTGGAACGGACAGGTGAAGCTGCCCTTGTTGCCGTGCTTGCGCCGGCACAGCATCGCTCCGCGGTGAGCGCAGGCGTTGATCATGGCATGGAGCTCGCCGGCCTTGTCGCGGGTGATCATGATCGGCTTGCGGCCGATCCAGGTACTGAAGTAGTCGTTGTTGTCAGGGATCTGGCTTTCGTGCGCCAGAAACACCCAATTGCCCTCGAAGATGTGCTGCATTTCGAGGTCGTACATCTCCGCGTCGGTGAAGATGTCGCGACGGCACCTGAATAGTCCGCGCTCCTTGTCCTCGACCACCGCACCCTCGATGCGCTCCAGAATCGTCGTCATCGTTCCTCTCCTCTCGGTCGTTGTTGTCGCGTCGATTTTCGACGGCTATGCCGCCTCGGCGCGCTGTCGAGACGAGAATTGCTCGTCGGCGCCGTCGGAGGCGCGTTGAAGCTGGAAATCGAAGTTGATGTAGGCGCTGTCGCCCTGGCGTTGCGGCACCGGCAGCAGGCCGTCGCGGGTGGCGAACGCGAAGTCGTCGGCGGCATGCGGATCGTCGCCGAAGTTGATCTGCGTGGTCAGCTTGCGATGACCCGGCGCTTCGATGAAGAAATGGACGTGTGCCGGGCGATGGCCGTGGCGCCCGATCGCCTTCATCAGCGTGTCCGTGGCGCCGCCTTCAGGCACGGAGTATCCGTTCGGCATTTTGGAATGGAACGCATACCTGCCGTCCGGACCGAGCTTGATGCGTGCGCGGTTGTTGAAGGGAGTCTGCTCGCGCGTCGGGTCGAAGTGCGAGTACCAGCCCTGCGAATTGGCGTGCCAGACGTGCAGCACGGCATCCTTGACCGGTTCGCCGTCGGGACCGGTCACACGACCCCTCATGTAGAGACTGCCGGTCTCGTCGGCATCCTTGGTCAGATTGACGTCACCTTCCTGCAGCGGCGCGCCCGCCACATAGAGCGGTCCCTCGATGGTGCGCGGCGTGCCACCAGTCAGTCCGGCTTCGGCGTCCTTCGCGTCCATGAAGAGATCGAGGAAATGTTCCAGTCCGGTGCCCGGCACCAGCAAGCCGTATTCCGGCGCGCCCTTCTGCAGGAAATTCACCGCGCCCCAAAATTCATCTTCGCTGACGTCGTGGCGGGCGATGATCTCGGCGCCGGCCTCGACGATGTCGCGCACGATCGCTTTCAGACGGGCGTCACCGGTTGGTTGATTGAGACCGGCAGCCTTGTCGAGCAGGGCCTGGACTTCCGGGGTCTTAACGAAGCTCGCATCCATGTCGTCTCTCCCTTGGTTTTGTGTCCGCTGCGCGGACGTTCGTGGTTCGAAGCGTTAGCGGTCGTCCTCATGCAGCGAGGACGGGTGCCGGCAGAGCGGCGTCACCTCCATCTCGATGAAGGGGTAAAGCGGCAGGCTCATCAGGATATCGTGGAGCTCGGAATTGCTTTCGACATCGAAGACGCTGACGTTCGCGTAGCAGCCAACGACGCGCCAGATGTGCCGCCACTTGCCGGCGCGTTGCAGTTCCTGGAAGCGCTCCTTCTCGCGCGCCTTGAGGCGCTCGGCTTCCTGCTTGTCAAAATCCAACGGAATCCGCACGTTCATCTGGACCATCGTAAGCATGGCTCAAGCTCCCTTTGCGACGACGTGCAGGGTCGGCGCGGTACGGTCGCGGCGGAAACGAGCGATCTTGTCCTCGTCGAGCGCGATGCCGAGACCGGGTCCGGTCGGGACCCCCAGGGTGAAATCCGCGTAGTCGAGGGGCTCGGCTAGGATCTCCTCCGTGAGCAGCAGCGGGCCAAACAGCTCGGTGCCCCATGCGAGTTTCGGAAAGGTCGCGAAGAGGTGGGCAGAGGCCGCCGTGCCGACGCCGGCCTCAAGCATGGTGCCACCGTAGAGGCCGACGCCCGAAGCGTCGGCGATGGCGGCGACGTCGCGCCCGGCACGGAGACCGCCCGACTGGGCGATTTTCACCGCGAACACGCGGGCCGCCGCGGTTGCAGCGACGCGGAAGGCATCCCGCGGACCGTGCAGCGCCTCGTCTGCCATCAGCGGAATGCCGTGGCGCGCGGAGAGACGCGCCATGGCCGCGAGCGCGTCGCGTGCGACCGGCTGCTCGACCAGGTCGCAACCGGCGTCCTCCAGCATTTTCATGCCGATGTCGGCCTGCGCCTCGTCCCATCCCTGATTGACGTCCACCCGGACGCTGCCGCGGCTTCCGACGGCCGTCTTGATAGCCGCCACGTGCGCCACGTCGTCGGCCACGCTGCGCTTGCCGATCTTCAGCTTGAAGATCGAGTGCCGCCTGGCCTCGATCATCGCCTCGGCTTCCTCGATGTCGCGCGCGGTATCTCCGCTCGCGAGCGTCCAGGCCACGGCTAAGCGATCGCGGACGCGGCCGCCGCCGATCAGTTCGGAGACGGGCACGCCGAGCCGCTTGCCTGCAGCATCGAGCAGGGCCGTCTCCACCGCGCATTTGGCGATGTGGTTGCCGACAACGCTTCGACCGATTTTCGCCATCGTCTCGGCGACGCGGGAGACGTCGCAGGTCTTCAGGACCGGCGTGATGTAGGTGTCGATGGCGAGCTTGATGCCTTCGGGGCTTTCATCACCGTAGCTGAGGCCACCGATCGTGGTGCCCTCGCCGATGCCCACGACACCGTCCGGACAATCGATTCGGACAAGGACCACCGCCTGGCTACGCATCGTCGCCATCGCCAGGACGTGCGGCCGAATGGTGGGCACGTCGACAATAAAGGTATCAATATGGGCGGGCTTCACTGTCACCGTCGTTCCTCAATTTCTCAGTTCTTGCCTGAGAAATACGGGCAGACGGCGCGTTCGACAAAGATCGTTTGGGTTTACATACTATACCTAAATGGTATAATTGAGGCATGGACCTCCGGCAGCTGCGTTATTTCGTGACGGTCGCCAACGAGCGCAATTTCTCGCGCGCGGCGGACCGGCTGCACATCGCACAGCCGCCGCTGAGCCGGCAGATCCAGCAGCTCGAAGCAGAAGTCGGTGCCGAGCTGATCGACCGCTCGTCGCGGCCGCTGCGGCTGACTGAGCCGGGCCGGCTCTTCTACGAACAGTCGATCCAGGTGCTCGCGCGTGTCGAGGAGATGCGCACGATGATGAAGCGTACGCTCAAGATCGAGAAGAGACGGTTCGTCATCGGGTTCGTGGGTTCGGTGCTCTACGGGCACCTGCCCGAACTCATTCGGGAGTTCCGCCGCGCGGCACCGGAGGTCGAACTCCATCTGGTCGAGCTCGTCACTCTTGAACAGATCGCCGCCCTCAAGGAAGGCCGGATCGATATTGGATTTGGACGCGTGCGCTTCGATGATGACGAGGTTCGCCGCATCATCTTGCGCGAGGAGCAGCTGGTGGTGGCCCTACCGATGGATCACCCACTGGAAAAGCAAAGCGCTCCCGTGTCGCTTGAGCAACTCGCCGAAGAGCGCCTCATTCTCTACCCTCGCGCGCCCCGCCCGGGCTACGCCGACCAGGTCATCGCTCTCTTCCATGATCGAGGACTCGAACCTCGGGTCGCACATGAAGCGCGCGAACTTCAGATTGCGGTCGGCCTCGTCGCCGCCGAGGAAGGCGCCTGCATCGTGCCGGTCTCGGTGCAGAAATCGCGGGTCGAAGGCGTGCGCTATAAGCGGCTCGCCGAACCTGCGACGTCTCCCATCATTATGAGCCACCGCCAGGGCGATAAGATGCCGGAACTTGGAGTGATGGCTGACGTTATCGCCCGCATGTATCAAATTTGGGGCTACGATGTACCTGACGCACTACTGCGTTTCGATCTATGAATGTGATTGACCGACCAGATTAAACGCAGATTTTCGGTACGCATGCCTCCGCGAGAGGCAATAGAGGCGGGTTTCGCCGATCAGGACGTTGAGATCGGCAACGAGCAACTTCGCCTCGCAAGAACGAGCAGCCCGGGAAGCCGTTGACCGCACGACAGCGAGGCATCGCAGCGAACGAATCGAACTATTTGTCGTACTCCGGGCAAGATGGCTCCGCAGCGCGATGAAGAGCACTTGCCCCGGGCTAGAATTCCTGCCCGTCAGGTCCGGTCAGGAGAGCCGGGGACGGCGCCACCATTCTCGCCGGTCGGCGAAAGGCAGCAGCGAACCTCACGCTTGAACGCGTCCATTTCCTTTGCGAGATCCTTCAAAAGCTGCTGTTGCTCCTCGTGACTGATGGCACTGCTTGCCAATTTGCGATAGCGATCGCGGTTCGACTGGCTGAAGAATCTCGACATTCCTGTTGCCGGCCTTCGCATCCTGATACTTCTTTGCGATCGGCCCATCGCAATCTTGCTCCATCGATCGAGAGATCTCGCGCGAACGCGTATATCCCATTATATATCCGCTCAAAACTCAGAGCACACAAACGAATTGTATTGACGTTTCAATGCAAGGCGATTGCACCGTTGTGCGGTGGAATCTCGCAATGTGTAACGATGATGAGGACGCTTCGAGCCCATAATCACGTGCTGCGGCCCGCTTGCTTGGTTATTTCATGACGCGTCTCGTCCATCTCCCGAGTGAGACGGCTGGAGTACAACCAGGCCGTTCCGCCACAACTGACCCGACCGTCGTTGATCGGTTTGCGCAGGCTACTTTGATACCTCCGCATGTTTCGATATCGACCGGCTTTTCTGCTTCCGGCCGACCGTCTGACTCGATCCGGGAGCTTCTGCGGCGACCTGTCTTCGCCATCTCCGTGTTCAGGTCGTCGATGACGATCACCCGTGGTTCTGGGCGCGATGGACGGTCCGAGGGGCGTCCCCAGCCGTCGTCGTTCGGTTGGCGGTGGCCGCAGGATGCCGAACACAGTCCCCCTCGGAGAGAACGGTCGGCTGGGCGCCTCCGATTAGATTCCGACCACAAGCCCGAGTTGGCCGGAATGATCGCCTCCAGCGTCGTTCTGCACCGACACGAACCATTCGCCGGCGATGGTCGACACGTTTGAAGGCGCAAATATTTGGAAACTGGCTGTGAAGCGAGGTTCAAAATGAAAGTATTGGATGAAGCAAACGCCGAGTTGTGCCGCCATCGCGATCTTGCGCTCACAGCCTATGCGCACCGTCTGCTCGCTCAAGGCGCCGACATTCACGGGGAGCAGTTTCGTGCGGAGCTGGCGAAATACGCCGGCGAGCTGGAGTCTTGGCGGCGCAAAGCTATGGATCGCTTGCGGCAGTTTGTCGAGGCGATGACGGAGCGGCCGTCCGCGACGCTGCACTGATCGATCATGGCTCTCCGGTAATCGAGGACGTCAACGATCGTAAGGCACGGCGGATGTAACCGGCCTGATGATCTTGAAAGGCCCCGACGTGCAATATCGTCGGGGCCTAACATTACAAGGCTCCTGTTCTGGCCTAGTCCGCATTTTCACAACCTGAGTTTGCATTTCCAGTTGCGGAAGAACAAAAGGTTGTCCTGAACGAGGAAAATGAAGCGCTAAATAGATTTTAAGGATGGATTTAAACCACATTTAAATAGCGAAAAATATTTAATTGCGCATAAAATGGAACCGCTTGGCGCCCAGGGCGCCGTGCCTAGAAACGGCTCCCGGCACCTGCTCCAGCCCCAAAGATGCCGGGCCGTTTCCTGGCCAGCGACTAGGTCTGGACCAACTAATTTAACTCGTATTTTAATTTTGCTCGGGGGTGTCCTTCAATGAAGCAACGGGAGCAATGGCTCTACGGCCTTTCCGCCGATGAGCTTAGGTTATTCCGGAAACTTGTCCGTGCGAAGCTGGCGACGATCCTGCTTAGGAGAAAGAGGATGCTCGAAGAGCGTCTAGAGCAATTGCAACCGCGCCGCGACCGGCGCCGCATTCGAGTACGCTGAACCGTACACCTAATGGAATGGCTTTAAGCAGGTTGCGATTGCGGTCATTGGCTGCTGCGTGCA
This sequence comes from Bradyrhizobium sp. CCBAU 51745, assembly GCF_028128715.1. NCBI lineage: Bacteria > Pseudomonadati > Pseudomonadota > Alphaproteobacteria > Hyphomicrobiales > Nitrobacteraceae > Bradyrhizobium > Bradyrhizobium sp. CCBAU 51745. The sequence goes on from NZ_LBJP01000006.1 coordinate 52,013, forward strand.
TATTGGCATTCACGGTGGCGGCGCTTGTATCTTCCCACTTCGCCAAGACAGTCGCCCACGTTGGCGGTTAGCTCGCGGCCGCCATGGCGGCTTTAAAGCTCCCGCTCCATCGCAGGATGCTGCCGGGTTCTTTACTTTGATTCAATCCCTCTGCCGCCCGCCTCGATACGCGGGTGCACCTCGCGCACATGGTCATAGTGGGTCAAGCGATATAACCCGAAGCCGGGCCGGCGAGCACTGGAAAAAATTCGGGTGGCAGAAGCCGCCCGGCGGCACTTGGGCTCTTGAAGAGAAGCCAGACCGAGGCGCGAATTCCGTTCGGCTATTCCACTGATTGCTACATACCACCGCCACGCAGTTGGAACAGAACCATTGAGGCGTGGTTAGCGACGGGAGGAGTGACGCCATGAGTAAGGCCATTCGCAAGCTAGTCGCCGATCCACCGATCATGACCGTCGGCGACCTCATCGATGAACTGTGCCGATTGCCAGATACTGCGCTCGTTAGCTTTACCTGTCCAATGCTCGAACAAGAACTTACGTTTTACCGCCTTCGACGCCGATCGAAGGACGTCGTTGAAATCGAAGTGAACGCGGCTCCGCAAAGCATCCCATCCGCCGCTTAAGAATTTAAGCCGGGCCGCCGGAACGGACATCTAGCCCTGGGCATTAACATTTGAGACCGTCGCTCGCCGTACCGATTGGACGGCGCACGTCGCGGGATAGCCAAAAGTCACTGGACCCGCCGTTTCAAGCGCCCGTGCGGATAGCCAAAGGCGACGGTCTCGGCCTCTTTTTTTGACAATGAGGCATGGGCAGGGTCCGTAGTGATCGTTTGACCTTGGCTCACGAGACCAAGCCATGCGCAACATCGACAGGTCGCACAGCTTCGCAATCGTTCGCGAGATTGGTGAGCGACTGCGAGCATTACTGAAAGAGGAACCCGAGTTGCCGCCGAACCTTGAAAAACAGATGCGCCGACTGCGCGAGTTGGACGAGTCGCCGTGAGGCACAACAGACATTCTGGCGTTCGCCGTTCGGATGAATTTCGCTGCAGGAACATTGTCCCTATCTCGGCTGTTGAAGCGCAATTGCAATGACTTAGGAGGAACTCGTATGAGAACTCTGCTATTGGCTGGTGTACTGGCGGTCGCTGGCTTCGCTGGCGCGCCGATCTCCATTGCACCCGCGTCAGCTCAAGTTGAGGTTGATACTCCGCTCGGCGGCGTCAGAGTAGGCCCGGAGCGACGCTACTACCGAGAGTATGATCGGCCTGCTTATCGCGCTTACGGAGCTTACGGATACGATCGCGGTTATCGCGGTGGATGCCGCACCGTCACGATCGAGCGCGACGACGGTTCGGTCCGCAGGATTCGCCGCTGCGATTAGCAGTGCCGGACTACGAGATCGATGCCCGGCGCTCACAAAGGAGCGCCGACGCAAGTGGCCGACGCAAGTGTGGGCCGCATCAGTTGGCGGCCTGTTCTGCGCATGCTGAGAACGAACGTTTACTTTGCAAGCACCGGAACCAAAGGGTGGGAGCTAAGTTGATCGTTCCGGCTCACATCTCGACGGCGTGATGCCGAGAAGGCCTCAGCTCGGCGCCAGCCCCGGAGCTGAGGCCTTTTTGCCGCCCGTGTACATTTTTGTACAAAGGCCCGGAACCCAGGTCCGGCTTCTGACTCATCCCACGGGGACTTTTGATGGGATAAAAAAGACGTGCCGCGTTACACCTCCTTCGCCCGAGAGGCGGCAGCAACGCTGCTGCGAATGGCCCAAACAACAAAGGACCCGCAGGTCGCGTCGGGATTGATCCAGCGAGCGGCAGACCTGAAGGACCGCACGGGCGAGTTGCCTGCGGTTGACATTGAGATGTCCGCCGACGAGCAAAAAAAGCCGCTCACGAAGAACTAAGGTCGCCGTACGCGCGGAAACTCATGGAAAGAAATGGCCCCAGCTCCGTGGGCAGGGGGATGAAGCTGGGGCCGATTAGGGTCGCCCTCTTGGGTAAGGGCATCGGGAAAACTCGACAATCCGCAAAGCGTTCCCGGTCGTCCGTGTTTTTCCGCCGCAGTCTGGCTGAGGTTTGCAACGTTTGGATTTGTAAGTGACCTGAAATGCTTGCCAGCTTCCGGTTGTGGAGCCTCCCTCGAATAAGGGCGGCGTAACGGGCTAGAAGCAATGCCGATCAATCCGCTCTTGGGGAACGCCAACTCGGCAGACGTTGAACGACTCCGTCAGGCGTTCGCTGCCACGCTGAAATCACTACATTTGGTCGATCGCAACGATCCGATCTGCGAGATAGTCGCGCGAAAGGTCATCGATATCGACGCCGCCGGCACTCATGACCCGGATGAGATCGCGAAGACGGTCGCGAGAGAACTCGGCCCCAATTGATTGAGGCCGCGTTTGCAAAGCGGCCTCATCCGTTCCTTCAGAAGGGCTGCCTGGTGCTAATCGCGGTCGTGGTGGTGATGGTGTTCGTGCCGAACGCCTCCACCTCCGGAATGCGCAATAGCGTTTGACGTGAGAGAAGTCGAAAGCAGCATAGTTATGGTTGGCGGCGTGACCGCCGCGAATTTCCCGCACGTCTTCAGAAATTCACGCCGATCGTCATCTTCAGCGGGCATAGCGGCCAATCCTCTGATTGTGGGGCATACAATATTAAACTACCACGAATTAAATAAATTCAAATAAGTTAATAGGTTCCAATATTTCCGGTGAAGCTACGGTTCCATTGTCGGCCTATAGGCGTGCTGGAGGGCGAGACATGGGCATCTACCTACATTTGCAAACCCCCAATGGGAGGCCGCCGAAAAAAATTGCATGTATCACAAAGGCTTACGAGCAAACGTTGCGTGCTCTATCTGTTAAAGATCGCGAGAAACACCTCCGCGATCGGCGGGTTAGCTACTTGGCTGCGGGGCTTCGCAACGTGCGAGGCGCGCCATGACCCCTCTCCCAGTGGGCGATGTGTTTCTAACGGTCGCAATCATGGCCGTGACGTTCGTAGGCGAGATCGGCCTTTTCATCCTGATCGGAATGCTCTGAATGGAGCGCTCACCCCTCTGAGGATAGCAGCATCTGCCCGCGCAGCCGCACATACGTGCCGCTCTCATGCAGCTCCAGCCATCCGCGCTCGTGCGCCAACGCGACTGCAGCGCTGAATTGTTCGCCCGTGTCGCCCTGTTTCAGGAAGGGCATATTGATCAGCTCGATGAAGACGCGTCCGTCCTTGCACGCGTTGAATGCCGCTGGCGATCTCGACCAGCTTTCGGGCGCCGATCTCAGGGTCGGCTAAGGGGCGAGCAGATGTGTATTTCATAGTGGCGAGGGATACATTGAGCCGTCGTCGCTGACCAATCAAGTGGGCGCCTTGGCCTTCGCTATGAATTTACTTCGGCTCTTGCGTGCCATCGAATTCGCGAGCGGCCAAGCTAAGCTCCAGTTCTCTGAGCTGTTCGAGCAAGTGTTCTACGATCTCTTGGTACTCAGATGGCGTGAGGGAATGCACGCCGCGTAAAGCCAATTGATTCTCAGGATCGTCGTCATCATGGCCTCAACGCTCATGACCTCTCGCTGAAAAAGCTAATAGTCATAAAAACAATCGGAAGTAGGCGCCAAACACTACGGGTGCGCAATCTCGTAGAATTACGGCCACGACGGACTTTTTGCAGAAACGCACTGGATTGCGCCGATTGTGATCGAGGCGCGATTTGCAGGCGCGACGAAAGCCGAATCGCGCTTCGTGGAGTAAATTTGGTTCTGAACCATAACTATAATGACTCCGACGCAAAAATAGAAAATAGGGTGGAAAAAAACAAAAACGTTAGGAGAAGTAGGAGGATACTATGAGTCGCCTTCGCGTGATGGCATCGCTGTGCCGTCAGACTGCCGCGCATCACCCCGATAGAAGTTGGAAACTGCTCGCCGAGGCTGAGTATTGGGACCATTTAGCCAACGATGCGCTTCGCGATCACTCGTGCGCATCTGCCTTCCCGCTTCCAGCAATCGGAGATGATGCGAACACCACGCAATCGGCGCCCCCCGGTATGGCGGCATGAGCGTTTTCGGTTACTTTTGTTCTGGCCGGAGGACTCTCAACTCGTCGCGCGAGTACGAGCAAGTCAGCAGTTGGAATCGCACTTACATTACGAAAAAGCTGAACTAGTCTTTTTGGCAGGGGTTGCGTTCATGGATAGCGTAGAGCGGTGCTTCGCCGCAGTGACGGCAATCGGTTTCTTTGTGACCGTCGTCGGGATGATATTGCTGCAAATGATGTGAAGCGTTGCGGCGCTCGTATCGCCGCATTAGCAAGTAAAGCCCGCCCCGTTGGTGGCCTCTTGCATTACACAATTCCAGCCATGGCGGCGCGGCTGACAATCGGTTGGCTGTACTGCGCATGAGAGCGAAAGCCGTCATCACTGTCCCGCGCCGTGCCAGCGCTCGCAATCGCGCGAAACGTGGAGCGCCCTATATTAGTTAACTATTCGGGAGGTTCGCGTGCGGACTGTCCTCCTAGTTCTTGGGCTATGGCTACTGATCAACGTTTTGTTTGTTGTGATCACGATGCCCCTCGCATGCCAGGCTTGCCGCCTCGACCAGCGCGGCCAACGTTGATCGAAGCATTGGATGCAATCGACACCGCTGAAAAGTCAGACGATTGCGCTGTCATTTAACCAAGTCGAACACCGGACTATCACTCGTCAATTTAATCTGCGAGACTTTCAATTCCGACACAAACAATGGCTTGCGAAAAGCAGGTCCGAAGGGGGTTCGCAGTGGAGAAGGTACGACGCTTGCGCGCGATGGGTTCGCTGTGCCGTCAACAGGACGCGTACAACAGCATGAACAAATGGAAACTCCTCGCAGACGCGGAATGCTGGGAGCACTTGGCTGAGCTTGAGCTGTCGTCCCACTTCCGGGAATGCAACGTCGGTAGCTCGACCAACTCGCTTGATCTGGCCGAGTGAGAAAACTCCTGCAAGGGATTAAAACCGGCCCAATGGGCTAACTCTTCAAACATCGGGGGCGTGCAATGAGTAACCGTAATCGGGCGTACAATCGCGTTGTCCTGTGCCTGCGCGCTCAGGCGCTTCTTTCTCAGCTTGCCGAACTTGAGATACTTCGAGGCCGAGTGCAGGAGGCCGAGGAAAATGCAATGCTCGGTCAGTCGGCAGACCCGGTGAAGTCAACCATTCACTGATTGATCGCGGGGGGGTCTCGCGGTCGAGCGCGTGGTGCTGGGAGGGGTGCGCTGCATCACCCGATTGCGCGCTTGTTAAAATACCGGAGTGGTAGAGTTCGCACCAAACAGGGTGCATCGTGAGTGCTGCAAGTACCGGCGACGCGCGAGCTATGAACATCTTGCGCGAACTGCACGAGGCCGAGACGGAGCTAGTCGGCAAGACCGTCGTTTTGACTGACGGCAAAGCTGGCACAATTGATCGCGTCTCCCTCGATGATGAGCACGGACTTCGCATCTCGGTCGCGGGACATGACGGTCGCTGGCCGATTTCGACGGTGAAGCACCTTGAAGACTGATCGGCCGTGCGCGCGATAGCTTTGCCGCGATCTATGGCGTCTCGGCAGAGAGGGCAGTGGAGGCGCGCAAGGTAAGCGTGAAATAAACGCATGCTTTGCCTTCCCAAGGGCCTGGCCTAGCCATCCGCCACGCCCAGTCGCAAGACGACGGCGATCCGTGAGCTGGAGCGATACATGCTCGTTCAGCGTTTTCGCCTTGGCGCTCGCGTCCACACAACGCGCTCGTTAAGGAACTGGTTACTGGTCGCTGTCATCATTCGCTGTATTACGTCGCCATATACCGCAGCGCATTCCGAGAACGTTTGATACTTCGACACGCCCAGTTGGCGGTCTCTTGAAGGAGAGGCCCAATGTTTAAGGGCTTCACAGTTGCAGTTGTCGCGCTGATTAGCGCAGCGCAGGTGGATCACTACCTAACCAACGGTCGGTACACCGACGCGGCCATCGCTATGCTGCGGCAAATCAGGCACGCATTTGGGTTTTAGATAATTGTTTTAGCGCGGAGCCGCGTGATGGACATCTCATGGGCTGATCTCGACAGCGATGAACGGCGCACCATTGCGGTGTTGGGAGCCGGACTTTCGATTGAACTCTGCGACCCTGTTGCCCTCCAGACGTTAAGGCGGCTCGGTCTCATCATAGGGTCCCATTTGACCGCTGCCGGACACAATCTGCGAAGGGATGCCGTAGTGAAGAGTGTCGCGGGCTAAGCGTTGCGGGGTGGGGACTAGGGGCGAGGGATGCCAAACGGGATCGAGCTTATTGTGAACGGATACGTTAGCCTGAACGATAGGAGGGCTCTCGACGATTTGCGCATGCAGCGCCGCAAGCTGGCCGTGGACCTAAAGGCGCGCTCTGGATTTGATTGCCGCGCAACCCTTCAGCAGATCGAAGAAGATATTATCGTGATCGAGGCCGGGCTGGCGCAATTGGATGGCGCGGCGACGACCTAAGCTGCCGACCTAGCTCATCCGCCTTGTAACCCGCAAGCTGCGAACGTAATAACCTTGTCTCTCAACGGCCGCCTTGATCTCGTCGCTGACTTTCAGAATTCTTTTTCTTTTCTTGCGCCAGTCATTGTGCGAGCAAACGACAGGTATCGCAGAGCCATTGCTCAAGACCAGCAACTCGCGCTTGTCATTGCGATAGACATCAAACACTTTGCGTCCCCGCTGTTCGCAATTAAGTAAGCGTGAAATATGTTTCGGTCGTCGCGATTGACGGCACGAGCTTAGTATTTGAATGGCGAAGCTGGTTGTAAATCTGCAACGGCCGCGAGCTTAGTTCACCACGTTCCGAGGAACGAGCTGACGCAGGTACGGACCAGAGTACCGAATTCCGTCACACGGGCGTGAGCATATGCGCGAATGAACCAAATCCCCCGCTGCGATCACTGCGAGGAAGAGTTCGCGCCAGAAGAGCTAACCGTTCTCGCGCCACCGGCTGGTGACGGCGAGCTGATCTGCGCTCAGTGTATTGAAATCAAACTCCGTCGTGCTATCGCGAAGCTGCCGCGCGATGATAACTGACGCCCAACTCATCATCGTCATCTCAGTCCGGCTTCCGTGTTACGGATCACGGGCGCCGGATGGTTCTGGGAAGACGCCGGGCATCGCCGGCAAGTTGCGGAGCTGTAAGCTGTAGAATGGGAAACTACCATTGACTTGAACGTCAAGGGGGCCTTGTGGGCTATTGCAGCCGTTTTACCTGTATTCCTAAACAACAGCGAGGGCATATCATCAATCTCAGTTCCGTCCACGGCCTCAAAGTGTTTTCGCCGGGCGGGGCCGTACATTCTGCCTCCAAGTTCGCTCTCCGAGCGCTATCCGAGGGGCTAAGGGCAGAACTCGCGAGTACGCCCATAAGATCGACCGTGATCACCCCAGGCGCTGTTGATACCGGCATTCAGTACAAAACAACCGGCTCCGATAGCGCCCGCATGCTTCAGATCTACAAAAATGCGATCCCGGCTGTCGCCGTAGCGCGCGCGATAGCGTTTGCGATTGAGCAACCTGCTAATGTCGATGTGAATGAAATCGTGGTTCGTCCTGCAGCTCAAGCGATCTAAATTTGTGTCGCAAGTGCGCGGCTTATCGCCTCTTTTCAAAAAACGATGACTCGTTGGCGAAGACGGAAACAATGTGATCCGTAACAGTCTTGATGTGTAGGCGTTCTCGGCTTGAGCGTCTCATGACCAACCAAAGCTCGCGGGCCGGCGGTTCAGGCTCCAGATCGCAAATGACGAGTTCGTCGTCCAGTTGGCCAATGAAGTGCGGAAGAAGGGCAATGCCTACTCCCGCCTTGGCTGCGGCGGCCTGCGTGGACTGACCATTTGTCCGAAATGATAATCGCTTGCGACCAAAATGCTTGGATAGCCAACGCGCTTCGGGCAAATGGGCATTCGACTCGTCAAAACCGACAAATGCCGGATCGGCGCCGGCCTGAATCCGACGCCGGTACTCCGCAGTAGCGTAGAAGCCAAATGCAACCGGCCGCAGTCGCTTCGCGAGGACGTCACCATCTTGTGGGCGTTCAAAACGCAAAGCAAGGTCCGCTCTGTCGCTCCAAACTAACCGTCCGAAAGTCGGTAGCTAGATCGATATCGATCCCTGGATAGCTTCTACATAGGTCGGCGAGACGAGAAGCGAGAAAATGCTGTGAGAGGCTCGGTGGTGCATTGACTCGAACGAGCCCAGCAGGCTGGTGCTCTTTTCTCTGGCGGCTCAAGTTCGCCGCCGCCGTCTCCATATCATTGGCTGGCCCAAGCAAACGTGCGCCTGCTGGGGTGAGTACGTAGCCATCGAGACGCCGCTCGACAAGCCGTTCGCCCAAAGAACGTTCAAATGACTGCACGCGCCGAGCGACCGTCGCATGATTGATCGAAAGGGCGCGCGCGGCAGCTGACAAGCTACCGTGGCGAGCGAGCGCGAGAAAGACACGCACGTCCTCCCAATCGAGCGTTGTGCGATTTTTAACAGCCATTGAGAGAGGATAGTAAATTTTACTCAGATGACCAGCGGATTATCTCTGACTGGGTCAACATTGAGAGAGCATCATGTCCGATTCAATCACCCTTACCTTGATCGGCGGCCCAACGGTACTTATCGAGTACGGCGGCTATCGTCTATTGACTGATCCCACCTTCGATCCCCCTGGGCAATATCAAGGCCCGCACAGCCCCGTGAGGCACGTCAAGACTAAAGGACCGAGCATCCTAATTGACGACGTTGGCCCACTAGATGCAGTCCTTTTGAGCCACGATCATCATTTTGACAACCTCGATAACTTGGGTCGGTCATTGTTACCGAAGGCCGGCACGGTTTATACAACTGGTTCTGGCGCTCAACGTCTTGGCGGAAACGCCATCGGCCTCGAGCCCTTCGAGACTCAGCTTCTCGAAAAAGGAGCGTCTCAAAAATTGCTGGTAACCGCCACGCCAGCACGCCATGGCCCCGTAGGTATCGACGTCGGTGACGTCGTGGGCTTCGCCCTCGGTGTCGAGAAGCCGGGCGACTTAGTTTACATAACGGGCGACACTCTTTGGTTCGATGGTACGGCTGAGGTAGCGCGTAGGTTTTCGCCTAAGATCGTCATTCTGCATACCGGTGCAGCCGAACCTCGCGGACGGTTTCACATGACGATGGGGAGCGAGGATGCGCTGGAGGCCGCACACGCTTTTCCTGATGCAACATTGGTCTCTGTACACAACGAGGGCTGGGGGCATTTGCGAGAAAGTCAGGATCAACTCGCAGACGTGTTCGCGTCGTTTAACCTGTCGAAACGCTTAACCCGGTTTGAGAAAGGCAAAGCATTGACCGTCACTTGGTAGTGATAGTTCGAGACCACCCCGCAAGGTTTCAATGTCTCGATGTCTGCTACTGTGCAGGTTTTTGGACGCCGGCAGCAAGGTGGCTCGGTACGCTCGACTGGCCGGCGTCCAAAAAAAGCGCCAAGGCACGAAGTTGCGGGAATTTGGCATCGGTTGGGGATGCGTATGCCACTTGCCAACGTATGTGAGGGGCGCCCGCTCTCTGTCATCGCCGGTTGGCGATCGTTGCAGCTCGTTGTCGGAGTCTATCGTTCGCCGAGGCACAACTCTGCGGACAAAGTTGATGACTGAAGTTGAATTGACGCCCTTCGAGCGATTAAGGCCTTTGTCGATGCCAGCGCGTCAAGCACTTGGAGGCTTCCGTGTGAACCCAAACTTGCCGGTGCCCCGGAATTTGACCGCAGATTGCGCGGGCGATATTCTGTGCCGAGCTGGACCCTTGCAATTTGTATGGGGTGCTCATGGAATGGTCGACCAGGCCGCGACGCGCGGATCAACCCTTTGGAAGCTGGGCAGACGACCTTGCCGCGGCATTTGTTCGTCTTGAGCCGCGCAGGATTGCGGACGAGCCGTTTGAAGGCGCCATTTCCAGAGCTGACGCTGCGCCAATCCAGGTCTCCCTGGTGACGGCGACGCGGCATACGGTAGTTCGTCTTGCCTCACATATTTCCGGGAGCACCGACGATCTTTGTTTCGTCAATCTCCAGCTCGAAGGGCTCGGGCGCACCAGGCAACGCGACCACGAGCAGACCTGCGCGCCCGGTGACCTCGCGGTTGCGGATACGACTGAGCCGTTCGAGATCGCCAACCGCCACAACTTCAAGCTCTTCTGCTTTGCTGTACCGCGACGGCTGCTGCCGAGCGGGCTGCTCGATCGTCCACGGCTCAACCTGTCTCGCACCGAGACGGGCCGGGCTTTGTCAAAGACGCTCGCCGGCTATGCCGAAATCTGCCTGGCGGACCATCGGCGTTCAGTGAACTCGGCCCAGGTGGGTGCGCATGTGGTCGATCTGATCGCAAACGCGCCCGACGTGCTGAGCGATCTGTCCGCCGAGCGCGTGCACATCCCCGTCCTGCTGTCGATGATGATCGACCATATCGAGCGTCACAGTGAGGATTCCGAACTCGGCGCGGCCGCGCTTGCCGCGAAATTCCGCTGCTCCGAGCGTTACGTGCACCGTCTCTTCGCCATGACGGATCGCTCGGTCAGCGAGCACGTCAGCGACCGGCGGATTGCTGCCTGCACGCGCCTGCTGGTTGATCCCAATTCCGCTCACAAGACCATTGCGGAAATTGCTTTTGCCGCAGGCTTTCGCGACATCTCGCATTTCAACCGTCTGTTCAAGCGCAGCCACGGTTTGGCTCCGCGCGAATTCCGGCGTGCCAGCAGCGCAGGCTGACTGATCCGGTTCACTCCACGCCAAGAAATCGGGCGCTGCCGTCCAAGATTTCCTTCCGAGCCAGAGATAGCCATGCCCGACGGCTGGCATCTGGGATCGGAGGACATCGCCATGGCGATCGATTTCACGCTTTCGACACAACAGCGGGATCTTCAGCGCGCGTCGCGCAAGTTCGCCAGGGAGGTGCTCGGAGAGGCCCGGCGCGCCGAGCTGCTGGCGACACCGGAAGAACGCTTTCGCGCGACCCGGCCCACCTATGAAGCGATGGTCGCGGCCGGCTATTTGCGCAAATGCATTCCGTCGCCGGCGGGTGGCGAAAATTCAGGCCTGATCGACATGGCGATCCTGGCCGAGGAATTCTACAGCGTGAACGCCAGCGTGACATTGACGATGCTCGGCACCGTGCTCGGCTTGCTCCCGATTCTGCTCGGCGGCACGCCGGACCAGTGCCGGCGCCTGCTCGTGCCGTTCCTGAGGACGAGTGGCGCGCCGCTCGCTGGATTCTGCTCCAGCGAGCCGGGCGGTAGCGCCAATTCCAGCTCGCCTCCGCCGGGCGAAGGGGTTCGCACCACCGCGAGACGGGAGGGAGACAATTGGGTCATCAATGGCCGCAAGAAATGGGTATCCTCGGCCACGGGCTGGAATCGCGACGGCGCCGACGTCCTATGCGTCGTGTGCCGAACCGACTCCGCAGCGCCCCCTAGCGAAGCCATCTCGATCATTGCTGTCGAGGGACCGGTCAAGGGCCTTGTGTTCGAGCGCGCCATCGACACGATCGGTCATCGCGGGCATCTCGTGCCGCAGTTCGGCTTGCAGAATGTCACGGCCCCGCACCGCAATCTGTTGGGCCAGGAGGGGAAGGGGCTCGCCCTGACAGCGGCTGCCTTCACGGGGACGGCGGCGCTCGTCGGCATCTTCGGCGTGGCGTTGATGCGCGCGGCCTTCGAGTTCGCGCTGCATTTTGCCCAGACCGAAAGGCGCGGCGGGGTTGACCCGATCATCGACCACCAGGCGGTCGGATACGCGCTGGCCGATGCCAAGACCACAATCGAGGCCGCGCGCTATCTCAGCTGGCGCGCCTGTCACGCGGTCGATACCCAGTCGCCCGGAGCCGACGAGCTTGCCATCGAGGCCAAGATTTTTGGCTCGGAAGCCGCGGTGCGCGTGATCACCGATCTCATGCGGGTGGTGGGCGTCGACAGCTACGATCACGAAGCGCCGTTCGCTCGTCTGCTCCAGGACGCCCTGGCACTGCCGATCTTCGACGGCGGCAATATGGGCGTGAGGCGACGGCAACTGCACATGATGCTTCGGCAAGGCAGCTACGATCCGCTTGCGGCAAGCGGCGCGGCTTGAGGGAGATGGTCATGGGCACCGAACGGAAAGTCGCCATCGTCACCGGAGCATCCCAGGGGATCGGCGCGGGAATTGTCGAGGCCTTTCGGCAGCGAAACTTCGCGGTCGTCGCGACCTCGCGATCCATCAAGCCGGGCGCTGATGCCGACATGCTGGCCGTGCCGGGTGACGTCGGCGATCCCCAGACGGCGCAGGGGGTGTTCAGTGCGGCGCTCGAGCGTTTCGGTCGGCTCGACACACTGGTCAACAACGCTGGCATGTTCATGGCAAAGCCGTTCACCGCTTACAGCCGGGCCGATTATGAAGCGTACGTTTCGACGAACGTTGAAGGGTTCTTTCATATGACCCAACGTGCACTCGAGATCATGGGCGAGCAGAGGCGCGGCCATGTCGTCACGATCACGACGAGTCTCGTCGATCAGCCGATGAACAGCGTCCCGGCCGCCCTGGCGTCGCTTACCAAAGGCGCCTTGAATGCGGCCACCAAGGCGCTCGCGATCGAGTATGCGAGCACTGGTGTCCGCGTCAACGCCGTCTCCCCCGGGATCATCAAAACACCGATGCATCCACCGGAGGCGCATCAAGCGTTGGCTGCACTCCACCCCATGGGCCGGATGGGAGACATATCCGATATTGTCGATGCGGTGCTTTACCTCGATGGCGCGGGGTTTGTGACAGGCGAGATACTCCATGTTAACGGCGGGCAGACCGCTGGCCACCACCGCATCTAGGTGCGTGGCGCATCGTCAAGAATACTTCCGAGACTTTGTAGTTTGGCTGCTGGGCGGTGTATGCTCTCCGCTGACGAAGACGCCGCCGCTGTCCCTGTCGGAAACCCAATCTTGCTGGCGCGTGAGATCAAATCGCGCAATGCTTCTGCCTTATGCGAGAAGCTTGTAACATGGTCTGGTCGGTACTGGTCTCATTGTTCCGGTCGCGGGTCTCGTTGGAAGCGGAGATCCTGATCCTTCGTCAACAACTTAACATCCAGCGACGGCACCAGCCGAGGAGACTGGCCTTCACGGCCATGGATCGCCTGATCTTTGTTGGGCTGTATCGTTGGGCGCCAAATACCATCAAGGCGCTGACGATTGTGCAGCCGGATACCGTGATCCGTTGGCACCGTGCCGGTTTCAGAATGTATTGGCGCTGGAAAGCGCGGCCCCGCTGTGGCCGACCAGCTGTACTGTTGGAATTCGTCGGCTGATCCGCGAGATGAGCATCGCCCCCGTTGTGGGCTTCGCAGTGATCCGAATCGGCGGATGAGCGGATAGCGGAGACTAGTGCCGCGCTGTCTACTGCACCATAAAGCGCGAGTGATACGGCAAGTTGGCCGCGCCCACCGCCTTTGGCGCGATAGAGTTGGCGCCATAGAGGAACTCTACCTCAGGTACTTCGCCATGAAGCTCGGAGCATAGAGTCTGTCCGAGTTTCGACGGTGCGTAGCTCGATATCACCACGGACTTGAAACTGACAAAGCTCAGGAGCGAGCGGACCGATTCGACGAGTTGCCGACAACACAGCCGACGCCATTCGGCGTAGTACTCCGCGGCCCCCTTCGGCAGGGTTTCCGATGCGATGTCATCCAGCACGAGCCCAAGCCGCTTCAACTCCTCACGCAAGCGTAGCAGTCCGACGTCGTGACTCATGCCGAACCTGCCGCTATGGATCTGATAGTTCAGAACGAGGCGGCTGTGCAGGTGAGAGCCCAGATAGAAGAAGAGAAAATCCGGTAGCGAGCGTGCTACACCGAACAGGCTTTCCCCGCCTGCAGCCGCCGTTATGTCATCCTGGATGAAGACGGACAGGTTGAGAGTGCTTTCAATGCTGGCCTGCAGCTCTGCCAGATCGCACCCCAAAAGGTCTCTTACATGCTGAGGTGAGCCTTTCTCGTTCGGAACCCCCAATCCGATCCCGGCGACGCGAGTTCGGCTCGAGGACCGAAGCGCCAGGAGGGCCTCCTCGATCTTCGCGGCAAGTGCGTCAGGTCCACGCAAGGCAGAATATGGATGCGCGGCATGGTATTGCACCTGACCGGTAAAATCGATGACGGCAATATCGCCCGCGCTCTCGCCGAAACTCACGCCGATCGAGAAAGCTCCTTTGGAATTGAGCGAGAGGGGAATCATCGGCGGCCCAACCCGACCGCGCTGCGCCTCGCCCTTCGAGACAAGACCTTCCTGCTCGAGCGACCGCACGATGACAGATACGGTCTGTGCGGAGAGACCGGTCTTCTCGCCGATTTCCAGGCGCGAAATTCCGGAGCTCTGCAAGAGCAATGAGAGCACAAGGCGTTCATTGTAGCTTCTCACGCTGGGCGCATTTAGGCCGCTCGCCCGGGACATGCTCGACCTCGCCCGGCACATCGTCGACCAGAAGTCCGGCTCTTTCGAACCCGATAAGTTCGAGGACCAGTATGAGACGGCGCTGATCGACCTGATCAATCAAAAGCGGGCCGGCAAGCCGATCGCGCCGAAGGGGCGCCCAGCATCGACCAACGTCGTCGATCTGTTGGAGGCGCTGCGTCGATCCGTCGGCAAGGAGGCCGCGCGGGAGAAGGGCGCAAAACCGGCCAAGAAGCCGCGAAAGGCGGCGGCCGGCCAGAAGGAAATGCTGATGTCGATCGAGGGGAAGAAGGCGGCGAAGGAAGCGACGGCGAAGAAGCTGGCAGCCGGAGCTCGACGGAAGTCGGCGTGAAGTACCCGGTGACGCCCGACGGACGCTACTTCGTCGTCCGCGGACGGCTTTGGCGGATGAGCAATCCGGAGCTCGACGAGACCAAACGATCCAAGCTGACTAAGCGGCTGATGGCGGCCAGGAGAGCCGTCCGCGCCGCCAAGATCGAGAATGACCGGAGCGCCGAAGCTGCTGCTCATCGCGCGGTTGACGGGGCGAAGCTGGAACTCGGCGAACGCGGGCCGGTCTGGTGGAAGGACGGCTCGCCGGATCTTAATCGCCGCATGGCGAAGAATACGCCGTACGCGAAATGGTTCGGACAGATCGGGCGGTCGCGCCCAGGAGGGACCTGATGCCCAAAGCAGCCATCTTCGACATCGACGGGACCCTTCTAGATTCAGTCGATCTCCATGCTCTCGCCTGGCACGAAGCGATGGTCAAATTCGGCCATGACGTGAGCTTCGAGCAGGCCCGGGCAGATCGGCAAAGGCGGCGACAAGCTGATTCCACACTTCTTGACCTCCGACGCGCAGCGCGACCACGGCAAGGAGTTGGAGGAGTGGCGCGGCAAACGTTTCAAGAGCGAATACCTGCCTCTGGTGCGCGCCTTCTGCGCGGTTCCGGACTTGCTGCGACGCGTGCGCAATGCCGGGCTCCGGATCGCAGTCGCATCGTCTGCAAAGAAAGATGAACTCGAGAGATACCTCGACATCGCGGGCATCGCCGATGTGGTCGACGTGACGACGTCGTCGGACGATGTCGAGGAGTCCAAGCCGGCGCCCGATATTTTCGAAGCGGTGCTGAAGAAGCTCGATATGGGAGGCGGCGACGCCGTCGCAATCGGCGACACGCCCTACGACGCCGAAGCTGCGGGCAAGGCGGGCATCGCGACCATCGGTGTGCTGTCCGGAGGCTACACGGAGAGTTCGCGACGGCAGGCGGGATGCATCCAAGTGTACCGGGGCCCCGCTGCGATGTTCGCTTGCTTCGGGGATTCGCTCCTCGCAAAATGACCCCCCGTGGCGCGAAAACTGAAAACCTACCAGACGTCCCTCGGCTTCTTCGATCAGGCGATCGCCGCGCCGTCGATGAAGGCGGCTTTTGAAGCCCAGGGCGCAGACAGCAATCTCTTTCGTCAAGGTGCCGCCAAGGTGAGCGACGATTCGGACGTCATTGCCGCGACCATGGCGAGGCCAGGCCTTGTCCTGAAGCGTCCGGGTTCGTCCGACGGACCTTTCGGCGAGCGTGCCAAGCTTCCAACCGGCGTTGGCGACGACAAGTAAGGGAGGCCGCGCCGAAGCTTCGAAAGCCTAAACGGGTTCGCCGTTCCCGCCGACAAGAGGAAGGAACGGCAGGCGGCGCTCGCCTACGAACCCGAGCAGAAACGCCGCCATCGCGAGCATGTCAAGGAAGAGGCGGCCAGGCAGAAAGAACGGAAGCGGCGACAGCAAGCGGTCGACAAGGCTTAGGCGGCATTGGACGAGGCCGAGCGGAAGCACGCCGAACGTATCGAATTTTTGCAGCATCAGATCGACACTCTGGAGAGAGAACTGCAAGCGGAAAACACCGGCTGACAGGCCGAAAGCGATCGGTTGGAGTCCGCCCTGCGCAAAGCCAAGCATTAAACGTTGAATCCTCGGCCCAGCCTGCCGGGGATCGACTGTGTCGGTCGCCGAACCGTCGGATGTGCGGTTCCCGCTATTCTGCGGCCGCCCTCGATGCGGAACCACTCGCAGCTTCGCGGATGGCCGACATGACCCGGTCGGTTGCCGTCTGCTGAATCATGTGGCCGTTTTCGCGAATCCGGTGAAGGCTGCTGTGAGGTACAGCCGAATGCAGCCTGGCTGACTGAGCTTCGACGTCGATCAGTTGATCCTGATCGCCGGCGACGATCACGACCGGCATCTTCAGATCGGCGTACTGCCCGCGCATCGTGAACGCGTCCGGCACCATCATCGCCGCTTCTTCCGCCGATGCCCTGAGCTGCGACGGGCGAAGTGCCATCTCCTTCGGAAACGCACTAAAGTTTTCCGGCACAGGCTGGGGTCCGAAGGCCTTCCGCAGCGCCATCGGCCAGATCGCACGAACGACCAGAGGCAAGACGGTGTGACTGATAATGTCACCTACCAAAGGCAGGGCAGGCGCAAGCGATGCGACCGCATCGGATCTCAAGCTCGGATAGTAGTATCCGGACGCGAGAACCAGTGCTCGGACCAACGCCGGATGCTTGATTCCCATGGCGGTCCCGACCGAGGCGCCCCAAGAGTGGCCGAGGACGATGGCCTTCGAGATTCCGAGCTTTGCGAGTGCACGCGCGATCAGGTCGGCCTGCGCGTTGGGTGTCCATAGTCTGCCGCGCGGCCGGTCGCTGTGACCGAAGCCGGGGCGATCGAACGCGATGACGCGGAACTCCTTCGCCGCCAGATCGACGAGACCGCTCGACTCGAAGTCTTGAACCATGCTGCCGTTGCCGTGGAGCAGTACGACCGCATCGCCCGTGCCTCGTTCGATGTAGTGGAGTCGAACGTCCCCCACTTGGACGAACCGACCGGTCGGTGGGTTGTCCCGCTCGGCCTTTTTCGACAGGTGGCGGTTGAGAAGTGCCGCGACGGCAAAAGCTGCCAGGGCGATCGTCGATGCGGTCGCCAAGGATGGACCGCCTCTGGATGCGTATGGCCGGGAGCGGCGAGCGCGTCTAATGGAACGACTGGTGTTCATGATTGCATCCGGTCCGGCTGCACGATCCGGATAGCTTGAGGAATCTTCGGAAGGCGGAAGGAGGCTCCGCTTTGTTTCCGCCGGGGACTAAACTCGGTCCGTTGAATGCCCGGACCGAGCCGGAACCGAGCGCTCAACCTTGCGTGTTTCCTGATGCGATGGGGACGACTTGGCGTGTTCGTCTGAGGCGCCGTTTGAGCGCGTTCCTTGTCCGCGGGCTGTTCCTCGCCGCGCTGCGTTCTGGTGATGCCTTGATCGGAATGCTTCATGGTCCGTCCTTTCGGGAAAAGGGCTCGATGGGACCACCTCGTGCTGAAACACAGGTCGGAGGATGCCTGACGGCGGGGCAAGAAAAGCCGGAGGGAATCGTTCCTCGAACCAGTCAGGACATCTGGCGATGCTTCGTCAGGCCCTCGGGAGCCGAAAAGTGAAGGTCGTCCCGGCGACTTCCGTCGACGCCACGGCGATCGTGCCGCCGTGCGCCTCCGCGATCAGCCTCGAAATGTACAGTCCCAACCCCAGATGTGGGTTCCTTCCGGGACCATCCACCTGCCCACGGGTCCATGACTTAAAAATGGTCTTCTGCACGTCGGGAGGAATCGTCGAGCCGGAATTGTGCACGCTCACTTCCACGAACGCAGGATCGTGACCGGCGATCAACGCGGTGACGGGCTTGGAAGCGTCCCCGTACTGGATGGCGTTCGCCATGAGGTTCGACAACGCCTGGCCCAGGCGCCCGGCATCCCAAAGACCGTTCGGATCGCCTTCGATCGTGATGTCGATGGTCCGATTGTGGTGGACGCTCCGCAGATGATTCAAACCTGTGATCGGGCAGTCATTGCCGCGCCCATTAGGGCGCAACCAAGCGGCCCTGGCCGAATTGGAATGGAACTGCCTGGTTTCGCCAGATAATGGAATCATATTCCGATTTCGCGGCTCGCGTCCTCGCAATTTGAGAAAATCCTCAAGACAGGATGGTTTATCTTTGCAGGGTTGGGAAGCCGATCATGCAACAGAAAGTGCTGCCGCCACGATCAACTGCGTCGAAAGGGATTGATCTCACTCGGCGCATCGACCTCATCACCTTGCGTCTGTTCATCGCTATCTGCGAAGAACGCAATCTGACGCGTGCCTCACAACGCGAAGCCATCGCGGCCTCTGCGGTCAGCAAGCGCATGCATGATCTGGAGCAGGCGCTGGAGGTTGCCCTGTTCGAGCGACACCCGAACGGGATGGCACTCACGCCCGCGGGACAATCGCTGCTGCATCATGCGCGCGTCACCCTGCTCAACGTCGAGAAAATCGCAGTCGACATGGCCGAGCACGCGCGCGGCGTGCGCGGGCACGTCCGCATGCTGGCCAATCTGTCCTCCATCGTCGAATTCCTGCCCGACGATCTGCCTGGATTCTTCCGGTCGCACGAGCTGGTGCGGCTCGATTTGCAGGAGCGGCCAAGCGCGGACGTCGTTCGCGGTGTCGAGGAGGGGGTAGCCGAGATCGGCATTTGTTCGGCGGATGTCGCGACCCGCGGGCTGGAACGCTTCTCCTACCGGAGGGATCGCCTCGTCATCGTGGTGCCGTCCGATCACCCGTTGACGCGGGCGAGCGAGGTGTCCTTTGCTGATACGCTCGACTACGACCATGTCGGCCTGTTCGCGACGAGCTCGATTTATCTGCGCTCGCAATACACCGCGCAGCAGATCGGGAAATCGATTCGGCTGCGCGTTCATGTTCCCGGCTTCGATGCGGTTTGCCGCATGGTGCAGGCAGGCATGGGTATCGGCCTCATTCCGGATCGTGCGTTCGAGGTGCTGAGCCACGGCATGGAACTGTCGGCCGTTCCGCTGCGCGACGAATGGGCCGACCGCGAGCTGGTGCTGGTTGCGAGGGATCCTGCCGGCTTGTCGGCGACGAGCCATCTGATGCTCGCGCATCTGCGCTCTCCCTCGGTGAGCGCCCACTAGTTTTGCGGCGTTCGTTATCCGCGAAGGCGCCTTCATCAACGAGAATTGGACTTGACGCCTCCTCGTGGGCGACATCTCGACGAAACATATTGTCGAGGAGCGCCCGCCGTGGATGGACCGCTGTCCGGAATTCGAGTCGTCGAACTCGGAACTTTGATTGCCGCGCCATTTGCCGCGCGGCTGCTCGCCGAGTTCGGGGCGGAAGTGATCAAGATCGAGCAGCCCGGCAACGGCGATCCTCTACGCAGCTGGCGAAAGCTGCATCAGGGCACTTCGCTCTGGTGGTATCTGCAATCGCGCAACAAGAAGTCGATTGCGATTGATCTGAAGTCGCCGGGGGGGCGTGACGTGGCGCTTCGCCTTGCGGCGAGGGCCGATGTCTTGATCGAGAACTTCAAGCCGGGCGGCCTCGAGAAGCTTGGCCTCGGCTGGGACGTGCTGTCCGGGCTCAACCCGGATCTTACGCTGGTCCGCATCTCCGGTTACGGCCAGACCGGCCCTTACCGCGATAGGTCTGGCTTCGGCGCGATCGGCGAGGCAATGGGCGGTCTCCGCTTCACCACGGGAGATCCGGATAGCCCGCCGGCGCGCGTCGGCATCAGCATCGGCGACAGCCTTGCTTCGCTCCACGGCGTGATCGGCGCGCTGATGTCGCTGCTGCGGGTTAAGACCGGGCGGGGGCCTGGCCAGGTTGTCGACGTCTCGCTCTACGAGAGCGTGTTCAATCTGATGGAGAGCCTCGTCCCCGAGTATGACCTCATGGGGCATATCAGGACCCGCACTGGTGGCGCTCTGCCGGGCATCAGTCCCTCCAACACTTATCCGAGCGCCGACGGTCAGCATGTCGTGATCGCCGGCAACAGCGATGCGATTTTCCGGCGCCTAATGCAGGTCGTCGGCCGTCCGGATCTCGCCGACGATCCGTCGCTCGCAAGCAACGACGGGCGGGTTCGCCGCAACGCCATCCTGGACGCCGTCATCACCGCGTGGACGGCGACGCGGACGACGGAGGAGATCCTCACGTCCCTGGATGACGCCGACGTTCCCTCAGGACGGATCTACTCGGTCGCGGATATCGTCAGCGATCCCCATTATGCCGCTCGCGAGATGATCCTGCCGACCGAGTTGCCGGGCGACGTCACCGTGAAGATGCCAGGCATTGCGCCAAAGCTCTCCGAGACGCCAGGCACAGTCAAATGGTCGGGCCCGACGCTAGGTCAGCATACCGACGAGGTTCTAGCGAGCCTCGGCCTCGAGGACGCCGACATCGCGCGGCTGCGTCGCGCTGGAGCGGTGCAATGAGCGCTGCACCACCCCATATCGTCATTCAGGAGGTCGCGCCTCGCGACGGCCTGCAGATCGAGCCGAAATGGGTCGAGACGCCCGATAAGATCAAGCTGATCGATTCCCTGTCCGCGATCGGCTTCGCCCGCATCGAGGTATCGTCCTTCGTCTCGCCTGCGGCCGTGCCGGCGCTGCGCGACGCCGCCGAGGTTTTCGCCGGCGTCACGCGGCGGCCGGGCACGGTCTACACCGCATTGATTCCGAATCGGCGAGGTGCCGAGCTGGCGCTGGCCGCACGCGCCGACGAGCTAAACTTCGTCATGTCAGCCAGCGAGACCCACAACCGCGCCAACATGAACATGACCCATGCGCGTTCGCTGGCCGCACTCGCCGAGATTGCAGAGCTTGCGCATGAAGCCGGCGCCCTGCTCAACGCCACCATCGCGACCGCGTTCGGCTGTCCATTCGAGGGCGCGCAGCCATTCAGCAAGGTGCTCGACATCGTCGAGCGTTATCTCGCTGTCGGAGTGGACGGCATCACGCTCGCCGACACGACCGGGATGGCCAATCCCAATCAGCTCACGCATTTGGTGTCCGCGGCGCTGCGGCTGGTGCCAGCGGATGAACTCACGCTGCACTTCCACAACACCCGCGGCCTTGGGCTGGTCAATGCGCTCGCCGCCTATGACGCCGGAGCCCGCCGCTTCGATGCGGCGCTGGGCGGCTTGGGAGGATGTCCATTCGCGCCCGGTGCCACCGGCAATATCTGCACCGAGGACTTCGTCAATCTCTGCCACGAGATCGGTCTGGCGACCGGCCTCAAGCTGCACAGCCTGATCGATCTGTCGCGTCGGTTGCCCGAGCTGGTCGGGCACGAGGTGCCGGGGCAGGTCGCTAAGGCCGGGCGCGCCTGTGATCTGTATCCGCTCCCGGAGCGTTTGCGCGGTCCGGGCTGAGCGATCCGAAACTTAAAATCCCAGAACAACACATTGGAGGAAACCATGACCGTCGCCGCCGCGACTGCCGGTGATCTCGATATCGCCATCACCGAACAGCATGTGATAAAGAAGATCGCGTGGCGGCTGATGCCGCTGCTCATCGTCTGCTACTTCTTCGCGTTCTTCGACCGCGTCAACATCAGCTTTGCCAAAGCGGCGCTACAGACCGATCTCGGACTTAGCAATACGGCTTATGGATTTGGCGCGAGCCTGTTCGTGGTTGGCTATGTCCTCCTGGAGGTGCCCAGCAACATGTTGCTGTATCGCTTCGGCGCGCGGCGCTGGATCGCGCGCATCATGATCTCCTGGGGCATTGCCACCGCGGCAATGGTGTTCGTCCGCAGCGAGTGGCAGTTCTACGCCTTGCGCTTCCTGATCGGCGCCATGGAAGCGGGATTTGCGCCCGGCATTCTCTACTATCTGACACTCTGGTTTCCGAAGTCGCATCGCGGTCGTATGACGTCGGTGTTCTTCCTGGCGACCGCCTTCTCGGGGATTATCGGCGCGCCGATCTCGGGGCTTATTCTCAACTATCTCGGTGGAGTGCATAGTATCGCCGGCTGGCAATGGCTTTTTTTGGCCGGAGGCTTGCCGTGCGTCGCGCTCGGCCTGGTCGTCCTGCTTCGCTTCGATGACGGCATCGAGCAGGCAAAGTGGCTGAGCGCCGACGAACGCCGTCTCATCTCGGTGCAGCTCGATCGGCAGAAGAGCGAGATCGGCGAGCATTCGGCGTGGCGCTCGCTGCTGAAGCCCGGCGTTCTGCTGTTGGGCTTCATCTACTTCCTGATCCAGGTCGCGTCCTATGGGCTGAACTTCTGGGCGCCGGATCTAATCAAGGCCGCAGGCGGCGGCAGTGCGGCGGCGATAGGTTTCCTGACCGCTGTTCCCTACATCTGTGGCGCCGTCACTATGCTGGTGGTCGGGCGGATGTCCGATGCCTCGGGCGAACGCCCGAAGTTCGTGGCCGCCTTGATCCTGGCCGCAGGATTCGGGTTCTTCGCGAGCGGCGCGTTCGACAAGAATGTCGTGACGCTGGTGGGGGCGCTTGCCGTTCTAGGCGCCGGCGTGGTTGCCGCGATTCCAACGTTTTGGACGTTGCCACCAAAGATCCTGACAGGAGCGGGCGCTGCGAGCGGCATCGCACTGATCAACACACTTGGCCAGGTAGGCGGCATTGTAAGCCCGGTGCTAGTCGGTTCAGTCAAGGACCGGACCGGCAGCACGACGCTCGCACTCTATGTCATAGGGGGCACCTGCCTGCTGTGCGCGATTTTGGTACTAACCTCGCTTCCCCGCGGGTTGAAGGCAAGTGACCTCCCGACCTAACCTGGTGTTGCATTGGCACCCGCATGCTCTAAGCGGTCGGCCATGGTCTACAAAGGTGCTACAGTTCGTCGCGCGAGGTAGGCCGATCGAGGGGCTGACTGATGACGGCAAAAATCGATCTTCTGACGCTTGAATTGTTCGTGGCGATTGTCGAGGAGCAGAGCATCGCGAAGGCGGCCGAGAAGAAGAACATCGCCGCGTCCGCCGTCAGCCGGCGCATCTCGGATATCGAGGACCGTTTCCAGGTCGAGCTGCTGCATCGCCATTCGAAAGGGATCGAGCCGTCGCCCGCCGGATTCGCCCTGCTCGAGCATGCCCGCGTCATCCTGGGCAATCTCAGCAAGCTCGAGACCGAGCTGACGGGATACCGGCAGGGCAAGCGCGGGTTGATCCGGATCTGCGCCAACAAGTCCGCGATTCTCGAAGCGCTTGCCGACGAGCTCAGCCAGTTCCTGGAGCGGCATCCGCTGGTGCACATCGATATCGAGGAGGACTTAAGCCCTGCGATCGTGCGCGCCGTGGTGGAGAACCGGGCCGACATCGGCATCTTCGGCGGCAACATCGACGGACAGGATCTGGAGCTGTTGTCTTATCGCAGCGACAGCCTGGTCGCCTTGGTCACGCGCGACCATCCGCTGGCGGGCCGGAGCAGCCTTCGCTTCCGCGAGCTGGTCGATTTCGACTTCGTCAGCCTGGAGAAGGGCAGCTCGATCGAGACGCTGTGCGTCAGCGCGGCCGCCGCTCTCGGGCAGCACCTCAAGGTGCGCATCCGCGTCAGCAGTTTCGATGCGCTGTTCCGCGTCGTCGACGCCAGGATGGGGGTCGGGATCGTGCCGCTCGAGATCGTTCGCGGCCGCTACGGCGTCGACAGCCTCGCCACCGTTCCGCTCGACGAGACCTGGGCGCGGCGCGAGCTGGTCATGGGCGTGCGCGATCACAAATCACTGCCGCCGGTGACGAAGCTACTGGTGGACCATTTGCTGACCCATAATGATGCGCCTCTGGCCACGAGCAGCATCTCCGACCGGATGACCGTCGTCCGCAACAGGGGTTGACCCGCCCCGGGGGAGCTCCAGCCATCGCCGGCAGCGATGGCCCCCTGCCAAACCGTCACTGCACATTTGCGGGGCGCGCGCTTATCCTGCTTCCCAAAAGCGCGACCGGTCGGCAAGATCGGCGGTAATACGGCACTTCAGATGCCGAACAAGGGAGGATGGATCGTGGAGATGCGTGGCCGCACGCTGCTGGCCAAAATCTGGGACCAGCATGTCATCGCCCGTGTCAGCGATGACACCGATCTGCTTCATGTGGATCGCCATCTGCTGCACGACCTTGGCGGTTCCCGCGGCCTGCTCGACCTCAAGGGCCGCAACATCCCCGTCCACAATCCCGAGCTGACCTTCGCGACCCCCGACCACGCGATTTCGACCGCGTCCGGGCGAGCCGGCACGATCAAGACCGGGTGGGAACTGCTGGCGGCGCTGCGGACCGAGACGTCGGCCAGCAACATCCGGCTGTTTGACCTCGACCAGCCCGGGCAGGGCATCGTCCATGTCATCGGGCCGGAGCTCGGCCTCAGCCTGCCCGGCTGCCTGATCGTCTGCGGCGATAGCCACACCTGCACCCATGGCGGGCTCGGCGCGCTTGCGTTCGGCATCGGCTCCAGCGAGCTCACACATGTGCTGGCGACCCAGACCATCATCCAGCGCCGACCCAAGACCATGCGGGTGACGTTCGACGGCAAGCTGCCATTCGGCGTGACGGCGAAGGATCTCATCCTGGCCTTGATCGGTCATATCGGCGCCGCCGGCGGCACCGGTTACGCCGTCGAATATGCCGGTAGCGCAATCAGGGACATGCCGATCGAAGGGCGGCTCACCATCTGCAACCTGTCTGTCGAGCTCGGCGCCAAGATGGGGCTGATCGCGCCTGACGAGATGACCTTCGCCTATGTCCGCGGCCGCCCCTACGCGCCGCTAGGGGAGATGTGGGACCGCGCCATCGAGGCATGGCGGACGCTTCGGAGCGACAGCGATGCCGTATTTGATCGTGAGGTGTCGATCGATGTCGGATCGATCATCCCGCAGATCACCTGGGGTACGAGTCCGGAGCATGTCCTAGGTGTGGATGGCCGCGTGCCTGACCCCGCCGACATCGCCGATCCGGCGCGCCGCGGCGCCATCGAGATCGCGCTCGACTATATGGGCCTGAAGCCGGGTGCGCCGATCGCGGGCACGCCGGTGGATTGGGTCTTTATCGGCTCCTGCACCAACAGCCGTCTCAGCGATCTCAGAGCCGCGGCCGAGGTGGCGCGCGGCCGCAAGGTTGCCCCCGGCGTGCGGGCCTGGGTGGTGCCGGGCTCGGAGACGGTCAAGCGCGATGCAGTCGCCGAGGGACTCGACAGGATCTTCATCGACGCCGGCTTCGAATGGCGCGAGCCGGGATGCTCGATGTGCCTTGCCGCGAACGGCGAAACCGTGCCGCCCGGCCAGCGCTCGGTGTCGACGTCGAACCGGAATTTCATCGGCCGGCAGGGGCCTCGCGCCCGCACCCATCTGGCGAGCCCGGCCATGGCCGCGGCGGCGGCGGTATCAGGCGCCATCGCCGATGTTCGAACCATGGAGCGCTAGATGGCGCAGGCCTTCACCAAGCTGACCGCGACCGCCGCGCCGATCATGCGCACCAATGTCGACACCGATGTCATCATCAGCATCAACCGCATGATCGGAAATTCCGTTCGCGGCAGCCTCGGCAAATGGGCGTTCGGGTCGCTCCGTTATCTGCCCGATGGCTCGGAAAATCCGGAGTTCATCCTCAATCGCGAGCCTTATCGCACGGCGGAAATCCTGGTCACGGGTCCAAATTTCGGCTGCGGCTCCTCGCGCGAGGCGGCGGTGTGGTCGCTGCAAGAGATGGGCATCCGTGCCATCATCGGATCTGGCTTCGGCGACATATTTTTCGCCAATTGCTTCCAAAACGGCGTTTTGCCGGTGGTCCTGGACAAAGCCGTCATCGACAGCCTCGCCGCGGAGATCGAAGCGAGCCAGGGTGCGGGACGTGTCAGTGTTGATCTGGAAGAGCAGACGGTGACCTCGCCGTCGGGCGCGCGGCACGTCTTCGAGATCGATCCACGCCGGCGTGCCGGTCTGCTTGAGGGCTTAGATGAGATTTCGCTGACATTGCGGCGCGACCACGAGATTCGCGCATTCCAGGCCTCCGACCGCGACGCGCGGCCATGGATTCACTTTGCAGGATAACAGGCAAGATAATCATCAGGACACCTCAGGCATGAACACGCTTTCGAACATGATCAAAGTCGCCGTGGTCGGTGGTGAAGGCATCGGTCCTGAGGTCACCGACCAGTCGCACCGCATTCTCAAATGGTTTTCGGCGAGGCGCGGCGCTCCCGTAGCTCTGCGCGAAGCGCAATATGGTCTCATCCCTTATCTCGCCACAGGCAAGGTGCTGCCTGACGATACCGCCGAGGCGATGGATGAGGCCGACGCCATCCTCTGGGGTGCGACCGGTGGTCCCGAAACCACAGAGGTTCCTGCCGTGGCGCGCAAGGCGGGAAGCCTGCTGTCGCTGCGCAGCAAGTACGACCTCTATGCCAATCTCCGGCCGATCGTCGCCAATCCGGCGCTGGCGGATTCCGCACCGCTCAAGGCCTCGGTGCTGAAGGATGTCGATTTCATCATTATCCGCGAGCTCACCAGCGGCATCTATTTCGGCGAGCCGCGCGGCATCGAAACGCTGCCCGATGGCCAGCGCCGCGGTTTCAATACCCAGCAATACACCACCAGCCAGATCCGCCGAGTGGCGCGAACCGCATTCGAGCTGGCGCGGACGCGCAAGGGCCGGGTCTGTTCGGTCGACAAGGCCAATGTGCTGGAGACCAGCGTGCTGTGGCGCGAGGAGGTCGCCGCGCTGCATCAGGCCGAATTCTCAGATGTGGAGTTGACGCATCTCTATGTCGATAATGCCGCGATGCAGATCGTGCGGGCGCCGTCACAGTTCGACGTCATGGTCACCTGCAACATCTTCGGCGACATTCTTTCCGATTGCGCCGCGATGGCGTCGGGCTCGCTCGGCATGCTGCCGTCGGTCTCGCTCGGGCCGCCGGACCGGCTGGGCCGCCGCAAGGCGCTTTATGAGCCTGTTCATGGCAGCGCGCCCGACATAGCGGGCAAGGGCATCGCCAACCCGCTCGGCTCGATCCTCAGCGTCGCAATGATGTTGCGCATCACCCTCAATCGGCCCGATGATGCCGCGCTGCTGGAGAAGGCCGTGGATACGGCTCTCGTAGGCGGCGCCAGAACGGCCGATATCGCCGAACCCGGCGCAAAAAGACTGTCTACCCAGGAAATGGGCGATGCGGTGCTGAACGCGCTGGACAAGGTCGCCGGCAGGGAGAGGGAGAACGCGTGATGAGGACAAAAGTCACCAGACGGTCCGCGCTGACGGTCATCGCCGGTGCCAGTGCATCCATCGCGACGGGGCAGGCGTGGGCGGATGCCCCGTCGGGCCGCGTGATCTATCCGGTGGCCATTCCGATCTATCAGTCCCAGTTCGTTGCCGACCGCGTCGGCTTCTTCAAGGACGCCGGTCTCGACTGCAAGCTGATCCAGGGCGGCAGCGGCGTGAAGACGCGCGAGATCATCGCCTCGTCCCAGGGCGACATCGGGATCGGAGACATCACCCACCCGATGCAGCTCAGCAATCACGGCCGCAGTGCGCGCGTCCTGATGCCGGTCGATACCCGCAGCAATGCGGCGATCTTCATCATCCGCAAGGACCTGATGGACCAAGGCATCGCCACGCTGGAGGCGTTCGCAAACTGGAAGCGGCCGGACGGACGCAAGCCGATCGTTGCCGTGTCGTCGCTGGGAGGCACCAATCACGTCTGGGCGTCCTACTACATGGAAACCATGGGATTGGACGACAAGGTGACCTGGATCGGCACCGGCAATGTCGACACCATGATGGGCTCGTTGAAGACGAAGCAGGTCGATGTCCTCATCAACTCGCCATCGATCCTGAAGGATTCGATCGAGCAGGGCTGGGGTGCGCTGTTGTTCGACGGAACGGATGAAGCGGTCTGGACCAAATATATCGGCGGCAAGGTCCCGGTGACGTGCCACTTCACGCTGCAGTCGACCATCGACAAGGATCCGCAGAAGATGCAGGCCTTCGTCACGGCGCTGTGGCGAGCCACGCAGTGGATCAAGGGGCACTCCCCCGAAGAGATCTATGATACGATCGAGCCCTATGTCGGCAGCACGTCGCGCGATGCGAATATTCTTGACATCGGGATCATGAAGAAGGTCACCGATTACGATGGCATCATCGATGCGGCGAGCTTCGCGCGCGGCCGGAAGGTCTGGTTTCGCGAAATGACCGGCATCAAGCCGCTTGGCATGGCCGACGTCGTCAATACCAGCTTCATCGAAGCGGCTCGCAAGGCCTATCCGGCTTGAGCGTGCAGGCCCTACACGCGCCGAGATCCGATGCGCCGCCTGATGTGCGGCGCATCGACGTGCGCGGATTGTGCAAGACCTTCCAGTTGGCGGGGGCGGCCATCGAGGCGGTGCGCGACGTCTCCTTCAATGTCCGGCGCGGGGAATTCGTCGCCCTGCTCGGGCCATCCGGCTCAGGCAAGAGCACTGTCCTCAACATGATCGCGACGCTGATCAAGCCGACCAGCGGCGAGATCCTGATCGACGGTGTCCCCGTCGTACCCGGACGGGCGACGTCCGACGTCGGTTACGTCTTTCAGCGCGACACCCTGTTTCCCTGGCGTACCGTCGCCGACAACATCGGCTATGGCCTGGAATTGGCTGGTGTCCCGGTGGCGGAACGAAAGGAACGTGTCCAGGCCTGCCTGATGCAGGCAGGGTTGCAGGATTTTGGCAATGCCTATCCTTCGGCCTTGTCGGGTGGCATGCGTCAGCGCGCGGCCTTGATGCGAACGCTGGTCGTCGAGCCCCAGGTTCTGCTGATGGACGAACCCTTCGGCGCGCTCGATACCCACACCAAGATCGACATGCACGACGTGCTGCTGCGCATCTGGGAGCGCGAAAAGCAGACCGTGCTGTTCGTGACCCACGATCTCGGCGAGGCACTGACTCTGGCAGACCGCATTATTCTGTTTTCCGCGCGACCGGGCCGGATCAAGGAGACCTTCGAGGTGGACTTTGCACGGCCGCGCAATGCCGTGAAGATCAGGGAGACACCGCGTTATGCCGAGCTGTTCCAGCTGATCTGGCACTCGCTCGGCGAGGAATTCATCAGGGGACGCAAGCCATGAGGCGGGCGCGTCACCCCGGCAGAACGTTTGCGTGGCAGACGCTGATCTGCATCTGCCTCCTCTCGATTTGGCAATGGGGGTACGATCTTCACGGTAGCGTTCCGTGGCTGGTGCCGGATCTGCTCGATCCCTATTTCGTGTCCAAGCCGTCCGACATCTTCGAGCATTTCCTGACCCTGAGCTGTCTCAAGTCGAAGCTCGGTGTGTTCAACGGCTGGTTCAATGGCGAATTCAGCCGCTGCATGGTGCGATCGGAGAATAATCTGTGGGTCGCGACCGCCATCACCCTGAAAAACACGTTCTTCGGCTTCGTGGCCGGCGTCGTCAGCGGCTTTGCCGCGGGTCTCGTGCTGGGCCGCTCCGATCGGCTGAGTGCGATCTTCCAGCCGTTCATCACCGCGGTGAATTCGATCCCTCGTATTGCGCTGGCGCCCATCATCGTGCTGGCCTTCGGCATCGGCGATACTTCGAAGATCGTGACGTCGTGGATCGTGGTCGTCTTCCTCGTGTTCTTCAACACGTTCGAAGGCGCCCGCTCGATCGACGAGGGTTTTGTCAATGCAGCGCGGCTGCTCGGCGCCAGCGAGTGGCAGATCACCCGTACGGTGGTCATCCCTTCGACCATGGCCTGGGTTTTCGCCTCGCTGACGCCTGCGATCTCCTTCGCCCTAATCGGCGTGATCGTCGGCGAGTTTATCGGCGCGGAGCGCGGAATCGGACGCCTGATCATCGAGTCCGAGGCGCGGGCAGAGGCATCGGGAATGATGGTCGCCGTCATCGTGCTGATGCTGGTCGGCGTTGCGCTGTCCACGCTGATCTGGCGGTTGCAGGCCTATCTGCTGCGCTGGCAGCAGCACAACTTGGCAGAGTAACGTGGAGCAGCCCGGCTGACCGACTTGTTGGGAGTTAGCTATTTCGCGAGCTCAAAATCCTTACGCCTCGTGTCGTCGAATCCGCGCAGTGTGGCAATCGGGCGGAACTGTACCGGATCATTGCGGAGCTGCCAGATCGAAGGTTGTAAAGCCGTTTCGCCGCTTCCCTGCGCCATAACCTTTAGTGGGGAAGGTTGAAGGCGGGCCCATGGCAAGAAAACTCAAGATCTATCAGACCTCGCTCGGGTTCTACGATCTCCGATTGCGGCGCCTTCGATGAAGGCTGCCTTGGAGGCGTGGGGCGCCGGAAGCAACCTCTTCCACCAGGGCGTCGCCAAGGAGACGGACGATCTGGATGTCGTCGCCGCGACGATGGGAAAGACCGGCGTCGTGCTGCGGCGGCCCGCCGGGTCAAACGGCCGCTTCGCAGAGCATTCCGAATTGCCGATCATCTCGGCGGCGGAGGCGCCGAAAGAGGCGAGCGAAGGAGGTCGAAGCCGAACAAGCGGGGTGCTCCCAAGATCAGCGACAAGGAGTCCCTCAAGGCCGCGGAGGTTTCGAGAAGGAGCAGCGCCGTCTGGACGCCGAGCGGCGGAAGGAGGAGGCCGCGCGCGAGAGGGAGCACGCCCGGCGCGAGAAGGCCGTCGGCAAAGCTCAGGCGACGCTCGACAATGCGCGGCGGGAGCATGAGGAAAGGGCAGCCGCGATCGAGGCCGAGCGGGCTGCCCTCGACGAGCGGGCGCAGGCCGAGGAGGCCCGCTGGGAGAAGCAGAGGGAGAAGCTGGAGGCGGCTCTCCGGCGGGCGCGCGACTAGAGGTGGCCCTCGAATCCCGAAGGAACGTCGAGGCCGCTCGCCAAACTGTGACCCGCCCGCTAGGAAGGTGCGCGGACGCCTAGAACCCGGCGTAGTAGTCGTTCACCACTTTCGCGCGGCCGGGGTCCTCCCAATTCCACTCGTTATCGTTGCCGTAATGCGGCGCTCCTTGCAGCCGATCGGCACTCAGATTGGTCCGGTAGCCGCCGAGTCTCGTGTCATACTTCAGGGATTGCCACGGCAGCGGGTAGTGGTCGTCGCCGATGCCCAGGAAGCCGCCGAAGCCGAGAACTGCATACGAGACCTGGCCGCTTACCTTGTCGATCATCACGCGCTCGATCGAGCCGATCTTCTGGTCGCCGGCGCCGTAAACCGCGGTGCCCTCGACCTTGTCGCTGCCGATCAGCGTACCTGTTTCACGCCTTTCCGTTTCCATCGTCATCCTCCTCTTGGATCGAGACCGATACGAGATAACGGTAGGCGACCGAGGCTCGTTCCTGACGAATTCCGGTGGCGCGAGGACGGGAACGGACGGCCGCCGCAGCGATTGATCCGCCAGATTCAAATTCGGAGAACCGTCATGAAAGCCATGCTCGCCGCCGCCGCTCTCGCAGTTGCACTCGTCTCCTCCGGAGGCGCTGAGGCGAAGGGATGCATCAAGGGAGCCATCGTGGGCGGCGTTGCTGGCCACATGGCCGGTCACGGCAAGCTTGGTGCTGCGGCCGGCTGCGTCGTCGGCCATCACGAGGCGAACAAGTCGGATCCCAACAAGGCCAATGCGCAAGCGCCGGCTGGCCAGAAGTGAGCCAACACCTCGATGCTCGATACGGACAGCCTGTTGGTGAAGTGCCCCGAGTGCGGCGCCTGGCCTATGGCGGCCAGCCTGCCGAAGACGATGTGGCCGCTGAGCTCAAGTTCAGATGCCCGCGCTGCGGCCATCACGAAGCCGGCCATCTCCAGCGCGCTCGGCCCGTCCCGAAAGGCGCGACGGACGAGAGGCATCGGTGAAGATCCGGTCGCACTCTGAAAGCCATCTGGTCGAGCTCGAGGACGGCTCGCGCTGGCAGATCTTTCCGGGCGATCTCGATCTCACGCTGGACTGGACGCCGGAAGCCGATCTGGTGGTCGTCGAAGCGGCCAAGGACGACGTCGGCTCCCACCTGCTGGTCGGCGTCGGCGAAAAGGTGCGGGTGATCCGGGAGGGCGATAGCTGGCCCATCCGCGAGGCCAAGGACGTCCTCAAAGACGGCTGAACCGCTCAGGATTCGCCGGAGCCGGCGAAGATCGTGGTGGGCGGCATCGCCCTGGGCGGGGAGGCTGCCCGGGCGCCATGAGGGCCGGGCTTGCTCTGGAGATCGTACCGCCTGGCCAATTCGAGCAGTCTGCGCCTGGTGAAAGGATCGGCCTTCTCGGCCAGATCGCGCGCCTGCTGCGCGAAGCCTCGGTAGAACTCTTCCATGACGCCACCCCCGCAACAATCACCCAAGGCTGGATTTCAATATGCCGGCGATCGATCGCCAAGACATGGAAATCCGACCGACGCCTGCGCGCTGGAGCAACCGGATCTCGCGCTCTTGGGCGCGGAGCTGGCCTCGCGTCAGAGCGATCTCGCTCCGGACTCAGTCGAGGTTCTCCGCTCTCATAGCGCGCTGAGATCATCCGGCACGTCGCCGAACTTCCGGATCAGCTTGGCGCCGCTGAAGTCGCCACTGGAGGGATCTCCCGTCCGCGAGACGCGATGGCGCCGGCGTGGCCAGGCTTCCGAGACAGCGCCTCGGCCCGCATGACCGCGGCTTTGGCGCTCAGGCATTCCGCCGGCTCGCCGGCAGCCGCGCCGTCGTCGGAGAAAACGAACGGTAGAGCGACGTAGTAGGTTACTTCCGACATCTGTCACTCCTTGCACTCGCGCTGCGCGACATGGCGCCCGCGCGAGTATCCTTTCGAGACCGCTGCCCTGAGCTCCGCAATCTCGTTCTCGAGAAACTCGTTCGCGACGAGCAGCGCCTTCACCGCCTCCCGGGCGTCTCCGCCGCAGGCTTCGATGGCCTGGTCGGCGGCGAGCTCGAGGTCGCCCTCGAGGGAGTCGGTCTGGTCGGAGTGGGCTTTCATCGGATTATGTTCCCGTTTCGTTCCTGCAAGTCAATAGGCTCCTCCCAAATTCCCATGCCGCAGCAGTCGGCACGGTATGAATCTCGGGGATGGCGACTGGCGTGTCGGAACTGGCCATCCCCGTTCGTCTTGAATCCAGGCCGCCTCGAACCGGAGTTCTGCGTACATGGCCCCCCGAGCCAATTGGAAAGGCTTCCTGCGTCTGTCCCTCGTCACCTGTCCGGTGGCGCTCTATCCGGCCACCTCGGAGTCCGAGAAGATCAGCTTCAACCAACTGAACCGGCAGACCGGCCACCGGATCAAGTACCTCAAGGTCGATGCCGACACCGGCGATGAGGTGCCCAACGAGGACATCGTCAAGGGCTACCAGCTCGAGAAGGACCAGTTCATCGAGGTCACGAAAGAGGACCTCGAGGAGATCGCGCTGGAGTCGACGCGCACCATCGAGATCGACGAGTTCGTCGACCGCTCTGACATCGATCCGCGCTACCTGATCCGCCCCTACTACCTGCGTCCGGACGGCAAGGTCGGCCATGACGCCTTCGCCGTGATCCGCGAGACCATCCGCGAAATGGACAAGGTCGCGATCGGGCGGGTGGTGCTGACCAACCGCGAGCACATCATCGCGCTGGAGCCGATGGACAAGGGCCTGGTCGGCACCCTGCTGCGCTATCCCTACGAGGTGCGCAGCGAACAAGAGTATTTCGACGAGATCCAGGACGTGAAGGTCACCAAGGACATGCTGGACCTCGCCAAGCACATCGTGAACCAGAAGGCGGGCCGGTTCGATCCGGAGAAGTTCGAAGATCACTACGAGACGGCCCTGGTCGACCTGATCAACCAGAAGCGGGCCGGCAAGGTAATCCGTCCTAAAGAGCGGCCGAAGGGCGAGAACGTCGTCGATCTGATGGACGCGCTGCGGCAGAGCGTCGGCCGGGCTTCTGCGCCGGCGAAGTCGGCCAAGCCCGCCAAGAAGGCGAAGAAGGCGTCGGCCGGCCAGAAGGAAATGCTGATGCCGATCGCTGGCAAGAAGCCCGCAAAGGAGGTGGCCGCCAAGAAGCCTGCGGCAGCGACGCGGCGGAAGTCGGCGTAGGCATGTCCCAGTCGCTCGCCGCCTGCCGAGGCGCACACGGACGACAATCGCCACCTTATGGAAGGGCGCCCGTTGGCCGAATCTCTCACCATCCCCGCGGCCGAGGACGACTACCAGATCCAGGAAATGCAGGAGGAGGCGCTGACCGACGCCGGCTTCCGGCCGCAGATCCGGTCGTCGGCGGAAGAAGGAGCGACCCTTCTGAACAGCGGCCTCGACGAACTCCAGAACTTGAAAGGCAAGACGAGCGGCTGGGACCTAGCGTCTTGTTCGGGAGCGACCGGCACGGCCGCCGACGAATGGGCGAGGCTCGGAGTGCCGAAGAGCGTTCTGCTCACCAAGCCCTTCGCCCCCGCCCAGCTCGTCGCCGCCGTCTCGCAGCTTCTCAACATGGGATCGGTCCTCTCTGAGGGAGTGGCTTCGTGCGCTTCAGAGCAGCGTCACGACGGCGATCACCGGGATCAGACCGGCCGCCGCCACGCACCAAAAGGACAGTTCAAGGAATTGCATCCAGCGCCCCGATCTAACGTCCTGCCCCGCGCGGACGCTATACCCTCGGCCCCTGCCGCGGAACCGAAACTTTTTCACGCCTTCATGAATTCAGGAGAGGGGATGCAACGCGAGGCAGCAGCAATGTCCACCATGCCGATAGGCGATGTGGTTCTCACGGTCGCCGTCATGACCATCGCCTTCCTGGGCGAAGTCGCGGTGTTCGCCCTAGTCGGGATCTTCTGAGCCAGGACCTCTTCGGCGCCTTCGCGCCGGCGTGCCATATCATCCTGCGAAAAGACGCCCTGTATCCGAGGAGGAGATGATGTCGGCCGTCGCAAAGCTGCTCGCGCAGAAGCAGCAGCTACTCGATCGCCTCGCGAGCGATCCTGGCCCCAACGAGCGCCAGGAGATCGAGACGCTGCTCACCAAGATCGAGACCGCCCTGACGTGGCTCGAGTCCAACGACCCGGTCGAGGAAGGTCGAGAACTATAGCTCTCCGGCTGACAGACTTCATGGAACGAAGCCAGCCATTCAGCTTTTGCAAGGGCACGACATGCAGCAAAGCGCTGGGGAAGGCCGGAAGGAGATTCGATGAGAGCGACGGCGTGGGCGATCGCGGTTGTATTCGCTGCCTCAGCATCTGCCCTTTCGGCGCAACCGGTGAGGTGGACCACCTACAGCATCCCTCAGACCGGCACCTCGGTCGAGTTCCCGTCCTCGATATTCACCGAAGAGGCGGGTCGGCCGGATGGATATGGCCAGCGCTTCCGGACCGCCGACGGCCGCGCGGAGATCACAATACAAGCCGCCCCGAACGTCGCGAACGATTCGCCAGCTGCGTTCCTCTCGAAAAAGCATCCGCCCTCGCGCATCCAGTACAAGCGAGTGACGCCTCGCTTCTTCGCGGTTTCCAGCTACAAGGGGGACAAGGTCTGGTACGACCGCTGCAACTTCGCCAGCCGGCTGGTTCATTGCGTGCTGATCAATTACCCCGCCAGCGAGGAGCACGACTGGGACGACATCGTCACGCGCATCAGCCTGTCGCTTCGCGGCAAACAGTAGTCACAAGCGGCGTACCGTTCTTATCGGATGGACTATACAGCGTTTGGCGCTTCCGGAGACTTGGAAGGACAGAAGCCTTCATGGCCCCCCGGATTCCTACGGTCCGATCGTTCTCCGATCGTTTACCATCGGCGCGTAGATTTTCGCCGATGGACATCGAGTACGACCCCGAGCGCGAGGCGGTCGCGGCGATGAAGCTCGCTGCGGAAGCCGATGGAACCGAACGCCAACGCTGGATCATACTGGCGCTGGCTTGGCAGCAAATTGCCCGAATCCCGGCTCCGTCCCTCGAATTCAAATCCGAACAGGCGGCTTAGCCAAAGATACAGACGTTGGGCTGTGGTCTCGGCGCCGCTGCTCGCTCCACAGTCAACCGACGTACGTATCGGGGCGACGTCCGGAAGGCTCGCGCCGCCGGCCACTCTTGCCCGTCGACGGCCCCTGAGAAATTGCTTCAGCCAACCCAGAAGATCGGCAGTTCGACGATGCTGGGCGTTGTAAAGGACTCGATCTAGGTCCTGAAATTGATTGGTCTGGTCCTGCATTGCTTTCTCCTGTTCGGTGGGAAGCCTCTCAGGGATTCAGTACAAGACGAGAGACAGGCTTCTTTGGATGCTCTGCGGGCGGTTGCCCCATGATGACCCAGATCGCGACGCCGATCGCGAACGCCGACAAAACGGTCGAGACGATCGGGTAGCTCCTCGCGTTGCTCATGGCTCAGTGCGACGGTTCGAGCTTCCGCATTTCCTGCAGGCGGGCCAAACAATAATCGCGATAAAGGATTTCGATGAGTGTCCACATGACCAGGTCCCCATTGGTCCAATGAGCGCAGCCTGATCCCGTTCGGTTTCAGGAATGTGTCGCGGCCTCCGGAAAATGGTTTCGGCGTCTCCCGGCGGTGCTTTTCCCGCCCACGCCGGCCACCCGATAACTGACGGAAATCGCGGGTGTGCTATATGGGACCGAACAGCAGCTGGAGGGGACGATGTCCGGTCTTTCCCATTGGCAACTCGACGGCAGCGCACCTGAGCTCTATGAGCGCTACCTTGTCCCCGCCATCACTGCGAAGTGGGCGGCCGATCTCGTCGAACGCGCCGGGGTGCGGCCCGGGGAGCCGGTCCTCGACGTGGCGTGCGGGACGGGGATCGTGGCCCGCCTCGCGAGCCTCCGGACCGGGCGCGGCCGCGTCACCGCCCTGGACCTGAACCAAGGAATGCTGGCTGTCGCGCGTGCGGCGTCCGGCGGTGACGGGGCGATCGAATTCATCGATGGAAGCGCTTTGGATCTACCATTTGCGGACGGCGCTTTCCACGTCGTGCTCTGTCAATTGGGTCTGCAGTTCTTCCCGGACCAAGCAAAGGCTCTGCGCGAGATGAGACGAGTGCTGCAGCCGGGCGGACGCCTTGCCGTCAGCGTCTACAGCCCGATCGAGAATACTCCCGGCGCCCACGTGTTCGTGGAGGCGCTCGATCGCGTCTTAGGAGGCGAGGCCTCGCGGATCAAGCGCGGGGAGCATTCGTTTGCCACCGCGGGCGACTTGCAGGAACTCATACGCAATGCCGAGTTCGAGAGCGTGCAGGTCGACACCGTGGTCCAGCAGATCGCCTTTCCGTCGGTGCTCGACTACGTGCGTTTCCAGCTTCTCGCAACGCCGATGGCGGCGCTGCTGGGCGATCGTCCGGACTCTGAACGCCGGGCGGTGATCGACAAGATCGCATCGGGAGTAACCGACATGTCCGCTGCTGAAATGCTGCAAGGCGGCGGGTTCTCCTTCCCGCAGGAAGCCTACGTCGGAACGGCTAGGGCACCGGGCTGAGCCGCTGTTTCAGCATTCTCCGTCCGGACATTCCGGGCACGTGTCGCCGATCGAATCCAGGACATCGCGGACTTCCGCGATGGCGTCTTCGTCGGAGACGCCCGGGGGCGGATCCCGCTCGGCCATTTCGCAGGCGCGCTCGCGGGCGTGCGGATCGGCCCGGTCCTTGGCCCAGCCGTGCTCCTCGCATTCGTGGATCGCACCGGCCTCCTGAAGCACGGATATCGCCCAGCCCCGCAGCGTCCGGATTGCGGGCCGTCTTTCCTTCGTCATCAGCATCGAGATTGCTCCTGCCTGGACGAATCCTTCCGCCCGCCTGCTCGTTCCGGCGATTAGCGCGGGTCAGGGATTCGCAATCGTCAGGGCTGTTCGCTTGCCCACGTGTTCCGTGGCCTGTGCACAACGCCGAGTGCTTAGCGCCGACCGTTTGCCCCATGAAATTGCCATTTCGAAAGAAGCTAGGATGTATTTCACGTCGGGGCACCTCTGAAGTTGCAGGAGGGGTCCATGGGTAACTGGCTGATCGTCCTTAAAGGAATGCCGCCGAACTCACGGGTGGTGCGAAAAGACCTTGATCTTCAGGTGGAGCTCGCTCTGGACGGCATAGGTCTTGATGTCGGAGGCAAACGCCTGGTTTCGTTTCTCTTCGCGCGACGCCTGCACGCCGCTGCGGATTCCGACGAAGTCGCCCAGGCGTACCGATATGAAGTCGCCCGTGGATTCCGAGACGATGTCGTCCACCTTTCCGATT
>NZ_LBJP01000007.1:0-109404 GCF_028128715.1 Bradyrhizobium sp. CCBAU 51745
TTGCGGACCTCGTCAGACCGCCCAGGCAGATCCGCTAGGTGCCACAGGCGGGAGTCGAACTACGCAGATCACCCTAGGTTAGGGCCGTTAGAATCGCCTTCATCAGTCCGTTTTCATCATAAGGCTTCTGAAGTACTTGCGCTTCTCGAAACTGCTCTAAAGTCTCGCGATCTCCATAACCGGTGACGAGGATCACGGGCAAGTTGGGAGCGGTCGCGCAGATCGCTTTCGCGAGCTCGGCTCCCGTCATTTCCGGCATGGCGAAATCCGCAAGAACAAGCTCCATCTTCAGACCGTTTGCAATCAGCTCAAGGGCTTCTTGTCCACTCGCAGCGGGCACCGCCGCGTATCCGAGGGCCTCAAGTACTCTAACGGTTGACCTGAGAACTGCCCGATCATCATCAACGACTAGAATACAGGGCTTTAGCTCCACTGTTGATATTTGCTCGGCACCAGATTCTCTTTCGCGCACTCGTGGGACCACTTCGGCACAAGGTAAGAACACCGTCACTGAGGTGCCTTCGCCGACGTGCGTCTTAAGCGCGATGCCTCCACCGGACTGCTTGGCGAAACCAAAAACTTGCGCGAGTCCGAGACCCGATCCTTTTCCTGGTCCTTTCGTAGTGAAGAAAGGCTCGAAGACGCGGGGGAGCACATCGTCGGGGATGCCCATACCTGTATCTCGGATGGTCAGTCCCACATACCTCCCCGGAGCCGGCGCTGCCGGGCCGGAGAGCTCTTTATCGGTGATGGCATTGAAAGTCTCCAGGGTCAGAGTCCCCCCTGACCGCATGGCGTCTCTCGCGTTGATAACCAGATTGAGGATCACCGACTGAATTTGAGTTAGATCTACCAAGGCTGGGCAAAGGTCCGCGGCGAGGTTCGTGCGGAGTTGGATCGCTCCACGAAGCGAGGCATTGAGCAGGCCACCCATGTTCACGATGGTGCTGTTGAGATCGACCACTTGAGGCTCAAGCCGCTGTTGGCGCGAGAACGCGAGCAGTTGCGAGGTGAGATTCGCACCCCGTTCCGCCGCCTCGAGAATCAGTTCGATACCTTCCTGATCACCGGGATCATCCCGCAGATTGCGCGACAACATGCGCGCGTTAGTGAGCACGACGCTCAAAACATTGTTGAAGTCGTGCGCGACGCCTGACGTAATCTGTCCTATCGCGTCGAGGCGTTGCAGTTGCTGGGACTCGGCCTCGGCGATTTCCCGTTGCTCCATTTGAACATGTAGCTGCTGGTTGCTCTCCTGCAGTTCGCGCGTCCGCTCTTCAACGCGGCGCTCGAGCCTTCTTTCAATACGTTTGCGATCCGTGATCTCCAGGGCGACTCCGAAAAACGAAGCCGGCACGTCATTCTCGAAGTTGGTCTGACCGCGGGTCGCGATCCAGCGTTCCACGCCGTCCGTTTTTCCGATGACCCGGTACTCGATATTGTAGACTCCATCGCTCCGCGGATCGGTGCTCCGCTGGATAGCGGCCTCGGCACGCGCAAGATCGTCTGGATGAACGCAGGACCGCCACACTTCGTAATCGATGACCGCGCCCGCCGGCAGACCCCACATGGCCCTGACTGTATCATCCCATTGCAACTTGTTGGATTGTGAATTCCAGGCATAGCAGCCGAGCCTCACGAGCTCGACGGCCGCCTGCAGCCTCGACTGGCTTTCGCGCAGTGCCCGTTCTGCATTAATTCGCCCGGTGATGTTTTGCGCGATTTTTGACGCGCCGATGACCCTGCCCTCCGTATCCTCCAAGGGCGACACTGTGAGTGAAATATCTACTGGACTTCCGTCTTTGCGGCGGCGAACGGTTTCGTAAGGACCAATACTTTCGCCTCTGCGGAGGCGATCAAGAATTGCGGTTTCTTCGTTGTGGCGATCCGGGGGAATCAAAATCGTAATCGGCTTGCCGACGACTTCCTCGGCTAGATAGCCAAACATGCGCTGCGCGCCGCCGTTCCAACTCCTTATCGTGCCATCGAGATCCTTGCTGACGATTGCGTCGTGACTGGACTCGACGATGGAAGCGACTCGCTGCACCGCCTTCAGGTTGAGCCAGGTCTGATAGGCGGTTGCTGCGAAGACGCCCAAGCTGGTCATCACGCGCAAGTCTTCCGCATCGAAGCGGCGACTGACGTCATGCGCGACGACCCAGATTGTGCCGACTGCTTCAGCCTTGATGTAAAAGGGAATCAGGAGCGCTTCCTCAAGAACAGGCTTAACGGGCTCCCAATAGGGGAAATCGACTTCGGGATGTGAGCATATCATGGCGACGCCTTGGTCAAGGACCGTGCCGCATGGACCAAAGTTGCGCGGTGTTCCACCATTTAAGTGAGGAGCCCACTGCCCGGCGATTGCGCGCCAATGAAAATTACTCTTCCCGTCCCCTTCCTCCAGGAGGCTGAGCCCGGCGGAGTGCGCGCGACATAGACCTAACGCGGTATCGGCGAGCTTCTGCAAGATGCCTTCGGGCGAGCTCGCTAATTCCTGCACCAAAGCGATCAGAGCTTGGTTCTCTGCCGCGTAATCGGCCGGGCGCGACGGACGCCGTCGCAACTCCTCCGTCGAGAGCATGGAACGCATGGCACGGACGTTAGGTTTGAGCTTGCAGCCAGTAGCCGTGGTGTGCTGCTTCACCGAAGGCTTCGCTTGCTCGGCTTACACTTCAACAACCTAACTTGCGCGGGGGCACGAGCAGTAAGGTATATCGCGGGCGGTGCGTCTATCTTAACTTAAGATGATACATCTGTCATTTGCTATTGCGTCGAATGCGATTCGAGTGCGGAACAAGTCGATCGGAGCCTGCATCGGGATGCACACCAGATCCCTGCGGAAGCACCCGCCCACTGCACGTCTGCTGTGGGTCAAACGGCGAAGAACTCAGGTTGAACAAATTTAGTCCGCTTTGTCCCAGTGAGCGGACGTCGCGCACTCTCCCCGGACTGTAACCATAGCCCTCCCCCGGATGGGAAATCTGTCATAGTCTCCTTCCGTCCGGCAGCAAAGCCGCGACGGAAGAGGAGATCGCCAATGAAGATTGCAATGCCGGTCTATGCCGTCCTTGTCCTTGGCGCCGCCCAAATCGCCGTCGCCAACGCCGCCGTCGCCAAGGACGCCGGCGCTTCGCCCGCCAAGATCTCCGGCTCCACGGCGCTGGCCCTCGCCGGCGTGATCGCGCCGCTGTCGCCGACGCTGTCAGGCGCCGAGAAGAAGGCAGTGGCGATGCTGTTCGCCGCCAATGCCGACATTCCCTACAAGAAGCCCGTTGTCGTGACCGCGGACAAGATCGTCTGCCGCACCGGCAATGCCGACATCACGTTGCGCAATTGCGAGGACCTTCGGCAAGAAGGTCAGGACCGTGAACGGTCCCACCGCCAACGAGATCTTCGCGACCGAGGCGCTGGCCGGCATTCCGCCTGATGGCGCGGCGGGATCGAATTTCGAGAGCCTGAGCAAGCTGAGCTGCACCATCGATCCCAACGCCATCAGGCAGAAGGACGGCAGCGGGGCGGATTGCACGTTCCAGCCGGGGAATTGAACCGGGGGCGATGGTGCCGTGAAATCGCCGCAAGAAAGACCAACAAGATAAGGCGAATTGAAAAGACAGGCTAAAGCGACCCCCCAATATGGGGCGTGGAAGGCCGGCCCCCTGATGATGAAGAATTGTCTCGCATTTTTGCTCCTCCTGACCATGACCGCGGCCTCCGCACATGGTCCGCTCCCGGCGCGACCGGCCGCACCATCCGATCTGGTTCGGACCGGCCTCACCGATAGCGACACCACCGCCGGCGGCCTCGCGCGGCTGTGCGAGCAGGTCACCTTCTCGCGCGGCCTGCGCTATGGCGGCAGCGAGGCCAACGTGCTCGACGTCGCGACCAGCGACACCACCAAGGCGGAGACGCCGCGCCCCGTGCTGCTGATCGTCGCCGGTGACACCTTCACCGGCGACCGC
Source organism: Bradyrhizobium sp. CCBAU 51745 (assembly GCF_028128715.1). Classification (NCBI taxonomy): domain Bacteria; kingdom Pseudomonadati; phylum Pseudomonadota; class Alphaproteobacteria; order Hyphomicrobiales; family Nitrobacteraceae; genus Bradyrhizobium; species Bradyrhizobium sp. CCBAU 51745. The sequence goes on from NZ_LBJP01000007.1 coordinate 3,960, forward strand.
GGCGCGCCGGAGCCGTCCCGCGACATGCAGGACGCCGCGATGTGCTTTGCGGCGCGCAACGGCATGATCGGGGTGCGCGTCAACTACCGCCTCGCGCCCGCCGCCACCTGGCCGATGGGCGCGACCGACGTGGCGGCGGCGCTGTCCTGGGTCCACGGCAATATCGACCTGTTCAACGGCGATGCCCGCGAGATCGTCGCGGTCGGCTACGGCGCCGGCGCCTTCCATGTCGCGAGCCTGCTCGCGCATCCCGAGCTCCAGGCCGACCGCGCCGATGTCGCCGCCGTGGTGCTGGTCTCAGGCATCTATCGCGCCGGCAAGGACGCCAGTGACAGCGAGAAGGCCTATTTCGGCAATGACGCCGCTCAATATGACAAGCGCTCGGTCTATCCCGGCGTCCTCAATGTCGACGAGCCGATCCTGCTGGCCTGGGCCGCCAACGATCCCGCCGATATCGTGGCGCAGGGCGAGACCCTGAAGAAGACGCTCTGCGGCGCCGGCCATTGCCCGCGCGCGACCCTGCTGCGCGGCCACGACGGCATCGCGGCGGCGTTCGGGCTGGATGGTTCCGGCGACAGTCTCGCCGAGCCGACCCTGCTGCTGGTGCATCAGCTCGAGGCGCGCGGGCTGCCGTAGGGTTTGCGGGCTGCCCAGCGTCTTGGTCGGGCTCTACGAACCCGGCCGCGACGGTCAGGCTCTCACCGTCACCCTGAGGTGGCCGCTTCCTCAGCGGCCCTCGAAGGGCGACGGCCCGGCTCTCTCCGCTCGGCAGCAGCGGGGCCGTTCATCCTTCGAGGCTCCGCCCGCGATGCGCTGCATCGCGGGCTTCGCACCTCAGGACGACGGTTCGCGAACAGCCCGTCAGCACGCCTGCCGCTTTCATCGTGCTCCCAGCCACACGATTGCCAAACGCTTGAGATAGATCAACGCACCCGGATGCAGGGTGAGCCGAGTTCGTTGGGGGCCAACGACAAGGTGTCGAGCATGCGCGTCACCGGCAGACTGCTGTTCGTTTTGATCGCGGCGCTCGCCTCGCTCGGGGCCATGTCGCAACAGCGTTCGGATCAACCCAATTCCGACCCCGGCTCCGACAAGGAAATCCGCATCGGCAACATCGTGCCCTATTCGGGGCCGCTCTCGGAATTCGGCGCGATCGGCAAGGCGGAAGCGGCCTATTTCGACATGATCAACGATCGCGGCGGCATCAACGGTCGCAAGATCCGCTTCATCAGCCGCGACGACAATTCCGATCCTGCCACCGCGCTGCAGCTGACGCGCGATCTCGTCGAGAAGGACGACGTGCATCTGATGTTCGGCTCGTTCGGCACGCCGGGCAATGTCGCCACGCGCTGGTACCTGAACGAGAAGAAGATCCCGCAACTGTTCGTCGCCTCCGGCGACGAGGAGCTGAGCCAGGCCAGGGCGTTTCCCTGGACCATGGGCTGGCAGCCGCCGTTCCGCTCGGAGGGGCGCATCTACGCCAACTACATCCAGGCCTATTATCCCCGCAAGAAGATCGTCGTACTCTGGCAGAACGACCAGTTCGGCCGCATGCTCTACAAGGGCATCCAGGAAGGTCTCGGCGATCTGAACCGACACGTCCTGGTCGACGTCGCCTTCGACATCAATGACGAGCATCTCGAAGGCCACGTCGCGATCCTCAAGCGCGCGGACGCCGACATCTTCGTGTTTCTCGGCGTGCCGTCGACGGCGGCCAAGGTGATCGGGCTCGCGGCGTCGCTGAAATGGCACCCTGTCTTCATCGTCAACGATGCCTCCGCCTCGATCGCCAACGCGATGGCGCCGGCGGGGCTGGAGAATTCGGCCGGCGTGATCTCGGCGGCGTTCCTGAAGGATCCCAGCGATCCCGCCTGGAAGGACGATCCGGCCATGAAGGACTGGTTCGCCTTCATGGACAGGTACCACAAGGACGAAAGCACCAATAACAGCGCCGCGCTCTATGGCTACGCGGCGGCGGAGGCGCTGACCAAGGTGCTGAAGCAATGCGGCGACGACCTCTCGCGCGACAACATCATGCGCCAGGCGGCGTCGCTGCGGGACTACCATCCCTCCGTCGCGCTGCCCAATATCAGGATGAACACGTCGCCGGAGAACTATCTGCCGATCAGGCAGATGCGCCTGGTGCAGTTCGACGGGCGGTCGTGGCAGCCGTTCGGGGCGGTGATCGAGACGGCGTTTACCGAAGGCGCGGCGCGGTGAGGTGAGTCGTGCGCAAACTTGGACCATCGCATCCGGATTAACAGGTGGTCGTCATGCCCGGGCTTGTCCCGGGCATCCACGTTCTTCGATCTGCAAGAGAAGGTCGTGGATGGCCGGGACAAGCCCGGCCATGACGCCGCGGAAGCTTTTGAGCCCTCACGCAGGCTTCAGCGACGCCAGCGCGCTTTCCAGCAGCGAGCGCACGCGTGCGGCATCGCCTGATTTCACCACGGCCGGATCGAGGTACAGCTCCAGCCCCGGCGCGCGTTCGGTGATGACGCCGCTCTTCTCGGCTGCCGCATCGCTCAGCGCATCGACCGCATAGGGAATGACCTCGCGGCTGATGCCCTTCATCGTGATCGCGGGCAGCGCATGGGCACGGACGATGTCGCTGACCAGCGCGAAGGTTTCGTAGCTCAGCACGATGCCGCCGGGCTCGGCAATTGACTGCAGGCGGGCGGCGAGGTTCGCCTCGGCACCGATGATGGTGTAGTCCATACGATCGCTGCTGCCGAAATTGCCGACATTGCAATAGCCGGAATTGATGCCCATGCGCGAGCGGAACGGCTGCTCGATGCCGGCGGCGCGCCATTTCGCATTGAGCTCGGTGAGGCGCTGCTGCATGCGCCAGGCCATCTGCAGGCAGGCCTGCGCGTCAGCGCGGTCGCCCTTGGTCTCGGGATCGCCGAAGAAGATCAGCATGGCGTCGCCGATGAACTTGTCGACGGTGCCGCCATGCTCATGCGCGATCGCCGACATCTCGGTGAAATATTCGTTGAGCAGCTGGGTCAGCAATTCCGGCTGCAGCCGCTCGGTGGTCGCGGTGAAATTCTGGATGTCAGAGAAGAAGATCGTGAGCTTCTTGCGCTCGGTATGGATGGTGACGTCCTTCTGGCCGGAGAAGATGCTCTTGTAGACCTGCGGCGGGATGTAACGCGAGATCTTCATCGACAGCGAGGCGAGGAAGTCGTTGGCGGATTCGAGCTCCCGGTTCATGCCCTTGATGCGGCTGGCCTGTCGGCGCTGGAGCGAGAGAAAGGAAAGCCCGCAGCCGGCCGCGATCAGGAAATAGGCCAGCAGGAACTTGAACGAGAAGATATTGGCGGCGATCGGCTGGGCGATGATCACCTCCTGGATGCCTCTGACATCGCCGACCTTCCAGTCTTTCTTCGGGCTCTCGGGGTGGCTGTTGTGGCAGCTTACGCAGGCCGGGCCCATGGTGACAGGCGCAATCAAGCGGACCTTGTCGGAGAACAGCGAGGTGTCGGTGTCGAGGATCTTCTGCTCGGGATCGGCGCGCAGCGCGGCGAGCGCATCCTTCTCGAACTTGTCGAGCTGATGCGGGGCGCGGTTCTGGAACGGGAAGTCGGAGACGAACCGGTAAGTGATGTTCTCCTGTTGCGCGCCGATGACGCGGCCAAGCTCCAGCGACAGCGTCGCCGGGATCGGGATCGCGCCGGGGACGGATTCGTAGTTGTGAACGACCTTGGTCGTGCCGTTGGGATTGGCCAGGATTCGCCCGACCACATTGGACGCATAATAGCTGCGCACGCTCGTGATGACTGAATTGAGATCTGCGGTCTGCCGGCGGAGCGCGGACTTGTTCAGTTCGGTCAGGTCCAGCCAGACCGCCAGCGGCAGGGCCAGCAGGAGAAAGGCAATCACGGCCCCGATCAGGATGCCGCTCTTGTGCTGCTCTTCGGCGATCGCTTGTTTCACTCTGTGGCTCCGTGATGTGCGTTTTTGCCGCAAGAACGGGATTTGCGGCGCGACATGCCGGCTTGCACAGAGCCAACAAACGCGGCGCGGCGCAACCCCATTTTATGGTGGGTCGCAGCAGGCGCCTTTTCGTTTCATGACGAATGTTTAAGATCAGGATCAACCTGCATTGATAAATCCGGAACCACCGCCCATGACCGAGACAATCCGCATCATCAGCTTCAATGCGCGCCCCGTGATCGTGCCGATGAACTTGCCGCTGCAGACCTCGACCGGCGCGGTTGCCAAGGCGCCGCTGGTGCTGATCGACTGCGAGACCGACCAGGGCGTAACAGGGCATGCCTATCTGTTTGCGATCACGCCGTCGGCCCTCAAGCCGCTGACCGCGATGGTCGCGGAGATGTCGGAGCTGCTCAAAGGCGACGAGCTGCTGCCGTTCGAGATCGAGCGCAAGCTGACCCAGCGTTTCACGCTGCTCGGCCTCGCCGGCCTGCAACGGCTGGCGCAATCCGGCATCGACATGGCGGCATGGGATGCGCTGGCGCGCGTCCGCGGCCTGCCGCTGGCCCGCCTGCTCGGCGGCGCGCCGAAGCCGGTGAAGGCCTATAATTCGAAGGGCCTCGGCATCATGCCTGCGGGCGCCGCGGTGGAGGAAGTCCACAAGCTGCTGGCCGAGGGCTTTCGCGCCGCAAAAATCCGCGTTGGGCGGCCGGAGGCGCGGGACGATCTCGCCGTGGTGCGCGCGGTGCGCAAGGCGGTCGGCGACGAGGTGACGCTGATGTGCGACTACAATCAGGCGCTGACGGTCACCGAGGCGATCCGCCGTGGCGAGATGCTCGACGACGAAGGCTTGAGCTGGATCGAGGAGCCGATCCGCCACGACGACTATGCGGGCTGCGCCCGCATCGCCGACGCGCTGCGCACGCCGGTGCAGATCGGCGAGAATTTCGACAGCGCGTTTGCGATGCAGGCGGCGCTAGCGGCGGAGGCCTGCGACTACGTGATGCCCGACGTGCAGCGCATCGGCGGCGTCACCGGCTGGCTCCGCGCCGCGTCACTGGCGCACGCTGCCGGCATCGAGATGTCGACGCATCTGTTCTCGGAGGTCAGCGCGCATCTGCTCTGCGTCACGCCGACGGCGCACTGGCTGGAATATGTCGACTGGGCCGACGCGGTGCTGGCGAACCGGCTGAGGATCAAGGACGGCTTTGCGCTGCCGGGCGAGGAGCCGGGGAACGGGATTGAATGGGACGAGGCGGCGGTGAGGAAATATCTGGTGGAGTGAGCAGGAGGGACTGACAGTCGCCGCTACCACGTCTCCGCGCCGGGGACTTTCTTGCGCACCGCCATGCGCTGAATCCAGATGCAGCGACGGACGGATCGATTGGAGCGGCCGACGGCAGAAATGCCCTCGCCGGCCTGAAGCAGCGGCGCCACGCTCGCGCGCAGGTCGCGGCAGCGCTGGAGCTCGGCCTGCCAGTCGATGATTGCGGCATTCGCGCTCGATGCCGTCAGCGCCGTCACCGCGACGGCAAGCCAAGTCGTCCGCATCATTCACCAGCCCTTCCCTTTGACACGTCCGCAATGCGCCGGTAGCGGAAGTCGCAATGATCGGCGCCCTGAATGATGGTCTGTGTGCGCGTCAGCTTGATGTCCGGACCGAAGCCGTCCGCGGTCGCAAAGTCGGCGGTGCAGACCATGAGGAAGCCGAGCTCCGGCTCACCCAGCGCCTTGTAGAACTCGGCATAGGCGCATCGCTTCACGTCGAAGGCGAACGCATCCCGCGTCTGTTCGATCACGTCGTAGCTGAGAGCATCGTCGCGCGCGTAAGTCGCGAAGGCGGAGCCGACGGCCTTGCCGAGATCGCTCTCGTTCTTGGCTTTCCAAAACGCCTCGCCGAAGCCGCGATAGAGTTCGCCAAGCGCCTTGCGTACGATGGCGTTGGCACGCGCCTCGCCGAGCTCGGCCTGGAGCGCCTTGACCAGCGGCACCAGCACCTGTGCCTGGATTTTGGCCTGTTCGATGACGGAAACGCTCATGGGCATGCTCGCGTCGCGGAGGGAAGGCGCGGCTCGAATGAAGCCAGCGAGAATTCAAACCAGCAGCCGCGAGACTATATCCCCGTATTGCGCTTCAAGGCAGGGCATGGCGCGAGCCGTCCTCGAGCCCGACGATGTGACTTTCCGAATAGGGGCGAATCTTCATCCGACGCGCCCCTGACACCCCGGCCGGCGGCCGCTACTTCTGGCCCGACGGCGCTTGGGCATTCGAATCGTTCGGGTTCTTTTGCTTGTTGGCCTCATGATGCCCGATCACGCATCCTGCGGCCGCGCCGAGCTTGCCGTGTCCTGCCATATGGCCGGCGACACCGCCGACGATGGCGCCCTTGATGCACCCCTTGGCCTCTGCCGGCGAAATCGATGCCAGGGTCAGCAGACACGCGGCGGCAAGGATCGGTTTCATGATCGTCTCCTCTCAGGTTGACCTCTGGGCCATCAATTCCCCCAGACGAGACACGTTCCGGAGAGCCGCAACGCCGGCGACCCATCCCGTCACGCAGCGTCGCGACCACGACCGCCGGGATGCGGCCCCGCAGCATGACGCAGACGACCGACTTCCTCGCTGCCACAGCGCGCGCAGCGGAAGGAAACCTCAGGCTGCGCAACCATGCTTCTCCGAGCGCTCACGGCCATCGGCCAGGCACCGCACCGGGGACACTTCACCAGCAGATCGTTCGTTTCCAGCATCGCGACGACTCCTCGACCCTGCCCATGATCCGACAACGGCGCGAAAATGGCGGCGTTCCGTATCTTCACGCAGGCCGGCCTTAGGTGTCCGGAATAGTCTCCGACCAGACGAGGCGAGCTTTCACCAAAACCGTTCCGCGCTGGGTCGCCGGGCGGCCTTTTCATTTTCAGCATCGCGCGCCAGCATTCCGTCACCACCATCCGCCGGCAAATGGGCCGGGCCGCTCGAAGGCGAGACGTCGGTCGGGTGTCCTTTTCTGTAGTTTTGCCCAGCGCTTCGGATGCGGACGGGGGCCTGAGGAGACGCGGGCGGGCGCCTCTTTCTTGACCTCGACGGCAGGCGCTGCAGGCATTGCGGCCAGGGCTTCCCGCACTTGCTGCTTGGGTTCTTCGGAGAGCGGATCGGCCTGCGCCATTGTCGGCAAATCGGCGCGCGGACGCGTGTCGAACACGATCTTCTCCGGGAGGCTCCTCGCCGAGGCGATCCGGATGATGCTCCTGTCCGGATCGGATGGGCCCGCGCGCTCGGCGGGGGCCGGCAGGTACCATTCAGCAGCGAAGAGCAGCGCCAGCAGCAGCCCGCCGACGAAAACGAAATAACGAATGATCGGCATGAACGGCCGCTCGCAAATGGGACATCAGGTATCGGCAGGGGCCGGATTGGAGTGGCGGGTCGCCTGGTTGGGCGACCCCGCCACTGGTGGGATTAGTCGATCTCCTGGACGACCGTGCGGGTCGACGGATCGACCAGCATCACGCGCTCGCCCGAATAGACATAGCGGTACTTGGTGAGCGAGGGACCCCAGTCGGCGGGCACCGCCTCGAGTTCGACTTCGCGCGGCACTGGCTGGCCGACGACGATCTTCTCGCGGGTCTCCACTGGACGAACCTTGTGCTCGGTGACGTAGGTGCGGATCTTCGTGCGATATTCGGGCTCGATCTGTACGGCGGCGGCATGTCCCGTGCCGGTGGTGGTGACGACGGTGGACTGCGCCATCGCGCCCGTCGAGATCATCACTGCCATCGCAGCGCTCAGCAGAAGCTTGTTCATCTTTCTCTCCTCGCCGCCATATGCGGCATGCGAGAACCCACGAATGATGCCAAGGTTCCCGCTCGTCCGCAGAGGTCCTTCGCATACGATGGAACATTCAGGTCGGGCGACGGTTCGCTCCAAGCTCCCAGGCGCTTGCTTACGGAGAGCCCGCTGATGCCGCCGTCCGATTCAGTCAGGAGAGCCCCCGATCGACGCCAGCGAAGGCTCCTGATCCTGTTGGCGTTAGGATTCGTCGTCTTCGGCACCGCTGCCGCGGCGCTCTTCTACGTCCTGCAGCCCGAGACTCTTCGGATCGCCGTCGGCCCCTCGGGCAGCGAAGACCACCAGGTGGTCCAAGCAATGGCGGAGGCCTTCGAAGAGGAAAGCAGGACGGTCAGACTATTCCCTATCGCCACCGCCGGAGCGGCCGAATCCCTTGCCCTCCTGGGTGCCGGCAAAACTGACCTGGCAATCGGTCGCGGCGACCTCGCCATGCCGGCTGATGCGCAGACACTGGCCGTCCTGCGCAAGAACTATGTCGTCATATGGTCGCAGTCTGGACGCGCTGGCAAGGGCTCCAAGAAGAAGGCCGCCGCGAAGATCGGAGAGATCGCCGATCTTGCGGGGCATAAGGTCGGCATCATCGGAAAGACCGACGCCAACGTCGCGGTCCTGCGGACAATTCTAGAAGGCTCAGGCGTGCAGCCCGACAAGGTTGCCACGGCTCAATTCGGGACCGACGAAATCGAAAAGCTCGCGCAGGACGCCACTCTCGACGCCTATCTTGCGGTCGGTCCGCTCGACAGCAAGATCACCGCCGCCGCGATCGCCGCGACTTCGCGGTCGCGCGGAGCTCCGAAGTTTCTTGCCGTCGAAGCGTCCGAGGCGATTGCCCTGCGGCATCCCCGCTACGAAGCCGAGGAGATCCCCGGCAGCGTCTTCAACGCGAACCCTGCCTGGCCCGAGGACAAGATCGACACCATCAGCGTCAACCATCTCATCCTGGCCCGAAAAGAACTGTCGGAAGCCAAGGCGGCGGCCTTCTACCGGCAGCTTTTCGCGGTGCGCGACACGATCACGCAACGTGTCGCCGGCGCGACGCACATCACGAAACCGGATACGGAGAAGGAAACGCAGCCCTCCGTGCACAGGGGCGCCGCGGCGGTCATCAACGGGACCGAGCGGACCTTTCTGGACAAGTACAGCGACTACTTCTGGTTCGCCCTGCTGCTCCTGTCCGGGATCGGTTCGGCCGCCGCATGGCTGCGTCGCTATCTGAACCGGGACGAGCGGGACGACAACACCGGCTATCGCAACCGTATTCTTGCCGTGGTGTCGGAGGTTCGCGGTGCCGAGTCCGAACAGGACCTGCTGGCATCGCAACGGGAGGTCGATGCGATCATCGGCGAGACCCTCAAGTGCTACGACGAGGGAGCCATCGAGCAGGAGGACATGGCCGCATTCGGCCTCGTCCTCGAGCTGTTCAATCATGCGGTCGCAGAAAGGCGGGCGGCGCTGCAGGGCGGCGCGATCGAGGCAAAGGCTCCCGGTCCAAGCCTTGCCTCTCGCCGATAGGCGCGCCGGCAGACCAGACCTTCATCGCTTCACGACTAAAGCTTTTCAATTTCGCTGGCGCGGATAAGGATCTCGTCCTGATCGAGCATCTCTTCGAGCTGTTTGCGGCGGTCCGCCCACCATGCACGATCGAGCTCTTCGGTCATAACCTCAAGGATGATGATCTCATCCCGGACGACCTGTGACCCTTCTTTGTTCTCGCCCGAGGCCGGCGCGCGTTTGAAAGCGGTGACTCCGCCAAAGCGTTCGGTCAGTTCGTGTTCCAGGGAGTGATAGAGCTTCGAATCAAACCGCTTGCCGTGGTTGTTGCTGAGAGGCAGGAAGATTTCGATCAAATGCATGAGGATCACGCCGCGAGCTTGGCGCTCTCCCCCGCCTTGCGCGTCGCCTTCAGCCGCTTCTTCAGGAACGCCAGGACCATCACTTCGTCCGCGCTCAATTTGCTATACTGACGCTTGAACCTCTCCGCGATCTTGTCCTCGATCATTTTTGCCAGGTCGCCAGACATATAGGCGCCCAGAATTTCCGGATGCACGTAGCATTTGCGGCAAATGGCTGGCGTGTTGCCAAGTTGTCTGGCGACTTTATCGATGGCGGCCACGACGTTCCGTTTTGCTTCAGCCTGAGAGTCATACTCCTTGAACTCGGCCAATGCGAGCGCAGCCAGCACGGTACCGGCCCAGGTTCGGAAATCCTTGGCCGTAAAATCCTGCCGGGTGATTTCCTTGATGTAGGCATTCACGTCGCCGGAATCGATCGTACGTGGTTCGCCGTTGTCGTCGAGATATTTGAAGAGCTCATGCCCCGGCAAGTCGGCGCAGTGCTTGACGATCGCCGCAATGCGCCTGTCCTCTACCGAAAGCTTCCATTGCTTGCCGGACTTCCCGGTAAACTCGAACTTCAAGGTCGAACCTTTGACCGCCACATGCCTGCGGCGCATGGTCGTCAGTCCGTAGGAGTTGTTTGTATTGGCATATTCGGCATTGCCGACACGAATGAGGGTCTTCTCGAGAAGGCTGACGACGGTCGCGAGAATCTTTTCCCGAGGCAAGCCTTCGCGCTTCATGTCGGCGGCGACACGGAACCGCAGTGCTGGAAGCGCAGCGGCGAACTGCATGATGTGCTCGTATTTGTTCTGATCACGCAATTCACGCCATTTGGCGTGATAGCGATATTGCTTGCGCCCGCGTGCATCATAGCCCGTGGCCTGGATATGGCCGTTGGCAGCGGGACAGATCCAGACCCGCTCATAGGCCGGCGGAATGCCAATCGACTTGATACGGCGGACGATGTCCTTGTTCGTGATGCGGGCGCCGCTCTGGTCGTAGTAGGAGAAGGTGGTGCCGGAGCGCTTGCGGGTGTAGCCCGGCTTTGCGTCACTGACGTATCGCAAGCCTTCTTCCGCGATGATCGCCGCCACTTCAGCGGTCCTCTCGGCAATTCTCTCGTCGACCTTCGTTTCGCGGAACATGGCAGCGTCATTTTTTGACAGCGCTTGTGAACGCACTTCGCTGCTGTCCCGATACGTCAAGAAGATCTACAGGATATTGTTCCTCTCCAACGTCAACCGGGCAGTCGCTGGGGGATCAGGCCGATCCCAGCGACTCGCGGTTACCATCGCGGGTACGTCGCCGCTCGCTGGAGCGGCATGTGGAAATACAAGCCTGGCGTGACGACCAGAGGATCAGTCGTGCGCAGGAACTATCATTGCCTGGCCCTCGTTCTGAAGAGTGCGCGAAGATCGCGCAGAGCGATGACGCGTGATCCCTCGGCGCCTACGGCGCGCGAAGATTGATACTGTAGGTGCAGCACAGGGTGCGTGAGATGAGCAACCTCCTCAAACTGCCGACATGGGCCGACGACGGACAAGTTTTCGCGGTTGTCGAGACGCCGCGCGGGAGCTCCTGCAAACTGGATTTCGATCCCGAGCTCGGAGTCTTTACGCTGGCAAAGCCACTGATGGCAGGGCTGAGCCATCCCTATGACTGGGGCTTCATTCCTTCCACCAAGGCTCCCGATGGCGATCCCCTCGACGTGCTGATCATCCATGATGCGAAGACATATCCCGGCGTCGTGCTCAAATGCAGGCCGGTCGGCGTTCTCGAAGTCGAGCAGAAGAGCGGGAGCAAGAGAGAGCGGAACGATCGCGTGTTCGCGGTGCCGGACCGATCGCCCCTCGAGACTGATCTCAAGGATATACGGCACCTCCCCTCGCGCGCGTGCGACGAGCTGGAGGAGTTCTTCCGCGCGACCAACGCGCTTGAGAACAAGGAGCTCAAATTTCTGGGATGGCGCGGGCCCAACCACGCGGCCAAGACCATCAAGCGGCTCTCCAAGTAGGATATGCCGACATCGCGGCCGGGTTGATCGGCTGGAATACGCCGTCAAGAGATGCCCGAGTGACCGTCATTCCGGGGCGCGCGCAGCGCGAGCCCGGAATCTATCGTGCTCAGATGACGTCGTGGCTGAGGGGATTCCGGGTTCTCGCTGCGCGCGCCCCGGAATGACAAGACGGGCGCGATGCAAAAGTTCATTGCGGTAAAAGGCGCCGCGGAGCTTGCGTTAGGAACTAACGTCGGTGCCCGCCGGTTCGTGGAGCGTCTCTCTCACGTCAAGGGCAATCCATGTACCACCACGTCAAGAAACTGATGTTCACCGTCCGCGTCGACGAGCCTGATCCCAGGTTCGGCAATATGCTTCTCGAGCAGTTCGGCGGCGCCAACGGCGAGCTTGCCGCCGCCATGCAATATTCGATACAGGGGCTCAACTGCGAAGATCCGGATCGCAAGGATCTTCTCATGGATATCGGCACCGAGGAACTCAGCCATCTCGAGGTGGTCGGCACTCTCGCCCGCATGCATCTGAAGCCGTCGAAATTCGATCGCCAAGCCGCCGAGGCGGACCCCCTGATTGCGATTGCAGGCGGCGGCGGCGTGAACCTGTTCAACTCCCAAGGCAACGCCTGGACCGCGGATTACCTCAAGATCACCGGCGAGCTCGACGTCGACCTGCGCAGCAACATCGCCGCCGAGGCGAGAGCCAAGATCGTCTACGAGCGGCTGATCAATTTCTCTGACGACGCGGGCACAAAAGACGCGCTTCAATTCCTGATGACCCGCGAGATCACGCATATGAAGGCGTTCGCGCTGGCTCTCGAAAGCATGGCCAAGCCGGCCTTCAGCATCGGCCGGATTGCCCCCACGCCCGGTCTCGTCGACCAGTTCTTCAACGATTCGACCGGAACCGGCGACCACGGCGAGATCGACACCCGCGGCCCCTGGAACGAGGGCGGCGAGTGGGTCTTTACGGAGTCCCCGGCTATCCAGGCCGGCGACCCTGGTCCGGCGACGGCGCTTGTCACCGAGAGTTCTCCGCCGGTCGACGAGGCCGGTCTCGGCGATCTCCTGATCAACGAGCTTCGCGACATCCTGCATGCCGAAAAGCAGCTGACAAAAGCCCTGCCGAAAATGGCGCAGGCGGCGCGTTTCGATCAGCTGCGCGAGCTGTTCGAGCAGCACCTGAACGAAACCGAGGCCCAGATCGAGCGCATCAATGAGTGCTTCGAGATGCTCGGCAAGACCGCGCGGGCCAAGGCCTGCAAGGGGATGATGGGTCTGATCGAGGAGGGGCAGGAAATCATCGCCGAAGGCGAAGAGAAGGAGGATGCCGCAGCCGATCTGGCGCTGATCGGAGCAGCCCAGCGGGTCGAGCATTACGAGATCGCCGGATACACCACCGCACGCAATCTCGCCCAGCAACTGCGCCATAGCGCCGTCGTCAGTCTGCTCTCGAAATCCCTTGCCGAAGAAGAGAATGCCGATCAGCTTCTCAACCAGGTAGCCCGCTCGCTGATGTCGGTGGCAAAGATGCCTGCGGCGGTCGAACAGACCGAATGAACCGGCCGTCCTCATTTGCGTGGCTGAAGGGTTTGTCAAAGACAAACCCTTCAGCTGGCCTTTGCTAGATCATCTGCTGGTCACTCGCTATTCCGCGCGCGGCGCAGCGCCGCCGTCAGCTTGGCCTTTTGCCCGGCCCACCGCTCATCCTCCGCAGCCGCCCGCGCGTTCACTGCGGCCCGCTCGGCTTCAATAGCTTCAAGCCTGGCTCCATGCTCCTGCTCGGCTTCTTCCAGCGCGGCCTGCGCTTTTGCGATAGCCCGCTCCTGGCGCTCCCTGACCTTCGCTCGGGCGGCTTCTTCGCGCCGGCTTTGCGCCTCGCGCCGCCGCTGCTCTTTCTCGTAGTTTGCAGCCGCTTGTCGCGCGGCCTTGCTGCTGACTTGGGACGGTTGCCGCCTGTGCGGCTTCGATTGCCGCGTCTCCGGCTGCCTGTGCGCACGATCCGCGGCCGCTTGCGAAGGTATGTCTGATTGTTCGGAAAATCGTCCGCTCGAGCCGGCCGCCCGTCTGAGGACGACTCCGGGCTTCGCCATGGTGGCGGCGACGACCTCGGGATCATCGGTTTCCTTGGCTAACCCCTGGTGAAAGAGGTTGCTTCCGGCGCCCCACGCCTCGAGCGCGGCCTTCATCGACGGCGCTGCGATCGCGAGATCGTGGAAGCCAAGGGACGTCTGATATGTCTTGAGCTTGCGCGCCATCCCCTCTGGATAGCGCCGATCTTCGCCGTCGGCTATCCCGTCTAGCGTCGCCGCCCGGTCAGCACGTCGATGACGAGCGCTGCCGCGAGTGACCGGAGGGGGGGCGGCCATGGTGATCTTCCGTAGCTGATCGGCAAGGTGCGCCGCCGACGCCTGCGAGGACGACCGAAATCGCGATGATTGCGCATTGCTGGTTCCCGATTCGGCTGCGGACATTGCCTTTGCTGTCTATGTCATCATGCTCTGAGGGGCTGCGTGGGGCGGCCGGGTCCGGCCATTGCGCGGCCGCATGCAGCCGGAACATTGCAGCGAGATCGGACGTTCTGGCGAGATGCCACGCTACTATTTCAACATTCACAACGGTCATCCCTTCGAGGATCTGGTCGGCGAGGATTTGCCCGACGAGGCCGCGGCATGGAAAAACGCGCTCCTGCTCAGCCGCGACATCGAAGATGTGCTCGCGCCCGGCGGTGTCTGGAAGCTGGAGGTTCTGAAGCCAGATAGAAGCCCGTTGTTTCGCATCGAGGTCAAGACGGAACGTCTCAAGGCAATGCCATCAACGTCTGGTCGGCAGGACGGCAGCGAACTCGGCTGATGTCATGACACCCGGTCTGCATCATGCATTCCGGCAGGCTGGGCGGGCGCAAGCCGTGAGCGTAGAGGCTAATGGACCGGTTTCAAATGAAGGGCTTTCCGCCGGTGACGGCCAGTGTCGCTCCCGAGGTGTAGCTCGACAGCGGATCGGCAAGCATGACGTAGGCTGTCGCGAGTTCGGCCGGCTGCCCTGCGCGCTGCATCGGCACTTGCTTGCCAAAATTCTTGACCGTTTCCTCCGGCATGGTCGATGGGATAAGCGGCGTCCAGATCGGGCCAGGCGCAACCGCATTGACCCGAATGCCCTTGGACGCCAACATCTGCGCGAGCCCGCCGGTAAAATTCTGAATGGCGCCCTTGGTCGTTGCGTAGGCGAGCAGGCTCGGATTCGGCATGTCGGAGTTGACCGAGGCCGTATTCACGATCGCAGCACCGGGCCGCATATGCGGCACGGCCGCCTTGGTCAAATAGAACATCGCATGGATGTTCACCTCGAACGTGCGCTGCCACTCGTCATCGCTGATATCGCCGATGTCCTTGAACGTGGCCTGATGGGCGGCGTTGTTGACCAGGATGTCCAGTCCGCCGAGCTCCTCGACGGCGCGCCGCACGATCGCGCGGCAATGGCCGGGGTCGCGGATGTCTCCTGCAATCAGGATGGCCTTCCGTCCCTCCCGCTCCACCAGCGCTTTGACTTCCGCGGCATCCTCATCCTCATTCAAATAGGCGATAGCGAGGTCTGCGCCTTCGCGGGCATATGCAATCGCGACCGCACGGCCGATGCCGCTGTCTCCGCCGGTAATGATGGCCTTTTTGCCGGCCAGGCGACCGGCGCCCTTATAACTCTCTTCGCCGTGGTCGGGCCGCGGGTTCATCGCGCGGGTCGCGCCAGGCATGGACTGATGCTGGGGGGATATGGCGGCTTCGGATATTCGGTCATGGAGCGCCTCCGAGATTCGCTGCGCTAACACAACCCGAGCGAAAGTGTTCCTAGCTTCCCATCAGGCGGCCGAGCTATCGAGAACATTCATCAAGGGTGCGTACGTTCACCCGAACTTCGCCATGCTCGTCGATGTCGATCGTTGCCAGCGTGATCGGCAGCTTGAATCGCCGCGGCCCGGCGCTTCCCGGGTTGAGATAGGTGATACCATCCGTGGTCCTGAGGCTTGCCCGATGCGAATGGCCAGAGATCACGGCGTCGACATCCGCGGGGGCGGGCCTGCTCTTCAGGTCGTTGATATCATGCAAGACATAGAAGGCTCGCCCGGCGAGATGAACGGTCGTCGTCTCGGGATAGAAGCGGGCCCAATCGCCGACATCGACATTGCCCCGGATCGCAGTGACAGGGGCAATCCGGCGTAGCCCTTCCATGACATGCTCGGCACCGATATCGCCGGCGTGAATGATGTGCGCGGTCCCGCGGAAGCATTGTTCCACTTCCGGCCGCAGCAGACCGTGGGTGTCCGAGATGATGCCGATCCTGAACATTGCCTCGCATCTCCCCATAACAGCTGCCTTGACCCGCGTTTAGGAACGACAATGCCGCGCTCGAATTGCCCGCCTATCTAACGGGAGCACAGACATGGGCAACACCGGCGTAGGAATGCTTCTTGGAGACCTCTCTGTCAAAACGGTTTGGTTGCTGTGTCTTGGCGTTTTGGTCCTTGGCGGAGCGATCTGGTACGGCGTCTGGCGCTCGGGGCATCTGCGCCGCAGCGAGCGCGCCCAGCTCGATCGGAACACCGAAGCAGCGCAACGCCGGGACGATCCGCAAAAGCCTGTCACACGATAGCTCACGCAATCGATTGATGGATCCGTCATATGCTCGAGGATTTGCGCGCAAGTTTGGGACTAAGTTGATGACGCCCAATCACTGACTCGCCGCCTCGTTCCAATGCGCGAATTTCCGGAAAAACGACAACTTACGACAGCATTAGCAACCTTCGTTCCCGCCACGACTTAGATGCCAACCAGGTCAGCCAGAAAACGAACATCGGCACGATTCCAGAGCCGAGGATGTGGAAGCCTTGAAAGCAGAACGAGACGATGACTGCTCGGCGCGTGACGGAAGCCCATGGTGGCAATCCGCGGTCATCTACGAAATTGCCCTGATCTCGTTCCAGGACTCCGATGCCGACGGCAAGGGCGATTTGACCGGCCTGATGTCCCGGATCGACTATCTGAAATGGCTGGGCGTCGATGCAATCTGGTTGACGCCGATCTACAAGAGTCCGTTCCGCGATCTCGGCTACGACATCTCCGACTACCGCGCGATCGACCCGGCCTTCGGCAGCCTTGATGAGTTCGACAAGCTTCTCGCCGCCCTGCATCAGGCCGGAATACGCCTTATCCTGGATCTCGTGCCCAATCACACCGCGGATGATCACGAATGGTTCGTGGAGAGCCGTAGTTCACCCAGCAGCGCGAAAGCAGATTGGTACATCTGGGCGGACGCCGCGGAGAACGGTGGTCCGCCCAACAACTGGCTCAGCCGTTTCGGCGGCAGCGCATGGGAGTGGTGTGAAGCGCGGCGGCAATACTATTATCATTCCTTTCTGGTTGAGCAGCCCGACCTCAACTGGCGCAACCCGCAGGTACGCTCCGCCATCGCCGATGTGATGCGCTTCTGGCTTGACCGAGGCGTCGACGGTTTCCGCGTCGACGCCAGTGCGGTTCTGATCAAGGACGCGCATCTGCGTGACAACCCAGCGAATCCCGATGCCCAAGGCAAGCCGCCACCGCAGCGACAAACACCTGTCTTCACGGACGACCGACCGGAGACGATGCAATGCATCGAATTCATCCGTAGCGTGATTGACGAATATCCCGAGCGGCTGTTGTGCGGCGAAGTTCAAGGCAAAACCGATCGCATCGGCCACTTCTACGGCACGGAGCGCCCGCGGCTGCATTTGCCGCTCAACTTCGCGCTGCTTGACGCGCCTTGGAATGCATTATCGTTGCAAGCCGCGATCGATGCCTATTTCAATGCCCTGCCCGACGGCGCCTGGCCAGTGTGGGTGATCGGCGGCCATGACAAGCCGCGGATCGCGAGCAAGATCGGCGAGGCGCAACTACGTGTCCTGGCAATGCTCCTGATGACCCTGAGAGGAACTCCCTTTTTCTACATGGGTGACGAGATCGGTCGTAAGCGCGTCCCTATTCCGCCCGATCAGGTTCAGGACCCATTCGAAAGGCTCGTTCCCGGCTACGGCCATTGCCGTGATCCCGAACGCGCTCCGATGCGATGGGACGATACAGCAAATGGTGGGTTCTCGGACGGACGCCCATGGCTGCCGCTCGATCCGGCGGGATCGACCAATGTGACAGCTCAGCAGAACGACGACAGTTCGATCCTGATGCTGTTTCGCACGCTGCTGAGGTTGCGGCGCGAGCATGCATGTCTTCGTGAAGGCGACTACCACCCGCTGCGCTCGCAGAACGACATTGTTGCGTTCGAACGGGTCTATGAAGGACACCACATGCTGATAGTACTCAACATCGCAGACGAACCACGGAAGTGGCCCAGCCAGGTTTCCGGCCGTGTCCTGCTATCAACCCATCTGGACCGGGCATCCGAGGCTTTAGCGGCGGCCTCAGTCCTGCTTCGAGGCAACGAGGGCGTGATTCTTTCCCGCAGCATCCCTGGGTCGTTCGTATGAGGATGCGATGTCCCTCGATTGCGTGATCGTCGGCGGCGGGCCCGCGGGACTGATGACTGCCATCTACCTGGCCCGCTTCCGCCGCAGCGTTTGCGTGATTGATGCCGGGGCAAGTCGGGCCGCCCTTATCCCCCGCAGCCACAATCTACCGGGTTTTGCCGGCGGGTTACCCGGAACGGAGCTTCTGGCGCGCATGACCGCCCAACTCGCGGAGCTAAAGGTGCCGCTGGTCCGAGCCGAGGTCACGTCGCTCGAAAAGGCACAGGATGGATTTCAGGTAACCTGGACCGGTGGAGCCGCCGATGCCGCGACCGTCGTGCTCGCTTGCGGGATAGTCGACATCCATCCGACATGTGAACAATGGCGCCTTGCGGTCGCTGAGGGACTGTTGCGGTATTGCCCCGTATGTGATGCCTATGAAGCGACGGGCCGTCGTGTCGCGGTGGTGGGGCCGCTGGACCAAGCGACGCCCAAGGCACTATTTCTGCGCGGCTTCTCTACCGACGTGACCGTGCTCGCGACCCGCATGAATGGGGACGATTTGGCATCCGTGCTTGCCGAAACCGATATTTCCCTCATCCATGCGCCAGACGTGAGCTTAAGACGCTCCGGTGACAAGCTAGAGGCCGTGCTTGCCGACGCGGCGGTCGAGTTCGATGTCATATACCCGGCCATGGGCGCCGAGGTTCGCTCGCAACTCGCACTATCGCTTGGCGCAGCGCATACCGATGGAGGCTATCTCACGGTCGACGATCACCAACGGACCTCGATCGCCGGTCTCTACGGTGTTGGAGATCTTGTCGTCGATCTGCACCAAATCTCTGTCGCCTTTGGCCACGCCGCAGTAGCGGCCTGCACCATTCATAACAGTCTACCTCGACGACTTGCCTAGCCGGCAAAATCAAGAGCGTCCGAGAACTTGTCTTTAGGAACTGATCTCCCGAGCGGGCATTCATTCTGCGGGCAGATCACGCATCTCCTCATAGCGGGGCAAGCCCGCTTCGCCTCCGTCGCGGGGTTTTCTCCGAGGAACTAGAACATGAGGGATGACCGCACAGGCAACGAGCCGTCGCCCCTCGTACTGTTCGGCGTGGCACTTATCCCGATATTTGCCGTGCTGGCATGGTTCGCGTTCGGATGAGTCTCGCCAGACGAGTGATTGATCACCGGCCCCACCGGAAAGCGAGGTTATGCTTCGGCATCCTTCTCCAGGGGTCTGGAAACCAAGCGACCGCCTTGGGGCGGCCGGCTTTATCTGGGCGGGCCGGCCCGCGCGAAAATGGGCCTTCGTGGAAATTTCGTGGAAACCACCCCTTCAGGCCTCGGGCGCCGAACGCCTAAATCATTGAAGAGGATGGTGGGCACGACAGGGATCGAACCTGTGACCCCTACCATGTCAAGGTAGTGCTCTCCCGCTGAGCTACGTGCCCTAATTAGTCCGGATAGGTCGGGTGGGGGTCCCTATAACGGCTCAGGGGAGCCGGCGCAAGGACGGAACGCGGCCGATTTAGGCCGCCAGCATCTTGTTCACTTCGCTCACCAATTCTCTGAGGTGAACGGGCTTCGACAGCACCTTGGCGTTCTTGGGGGCGTCCGAATCCGAGTTCAGGGCGACTGCGGCAAAGCCGGTGATGAACATGATCTTGATGTCGGGGTCGAGTTCCGAGGCCCGGCGGGCGAGCTCGATGCCGTCCATCTCCGGCATCACGATGTCGGTCAGCAGCATCTCGAACGGCTCTTCCCGCAAGCGCTGATAGGCGGCCATGCCGTTGTCATGGGACGAGACCTGAAAACCGGCGTTTTCCAGCGCCTTGACCAGGAAACGGCGCATGTCGTTGTCGTCTTCGGCGAGCAGGATTTTTGGCATGGGCGGAACGTCGATCCCCAGAGGATATGCAGAGGTTACTAAGCCCGACAGAGGGTAAATTTGGGGTGAAAATCTTAACCCTCTGGGCTCGCACTACGAGGGGTGTTGTGAACCGGAACGGGCGACGAATCAATTCCGGTGCGCCCACGCATCCACGCCTGCCCGCCCACACGGTTAAGACATGTTCCAGCGCGGATCACGCTTTTTCGCTTGGCAGAATGGTTGCGATTCCGGACAATGGCGACACATAAGAGCCGCTCGATCGGCCGAATCACCCGATCTGGACCCATGCTGGATCGTGCGGCGTGAAGGGACGAAGCCTGAGAAGATGACCCGGTTTGACGGCGCGGAGTCGCCAGCCTTCGAGATCGTGGAGCCCGCCGAGTGGCGCGCGCCTGTTATCTTCAACTCGCCCCATTCCGGCTCGACCTACCCGGACGAATTCCTGAACGCATCCCGGATCGACCTGCCGACGCTGCGGCGCTCGGAAGACTCCTTCATGGACGAGCTGATCGGCCATTTGAGCGCACGCGGCTTTCCGACCGTGCGGGTCAACTTTCCCCGCTCCTATGTCGACGTCAACAGAGAGCCCTATGAGCTCGATCCCCGCATGTTCACCGGCCGCCTGCCGAGCTTCGCCAACACTCGCTCGATGCGGGTCGCCGGCGGATTAGGCACGATTCCGCGCGTGGTCGGCGACGGCCAGGAGATCTATCGCGACCGCATCGCGGTCGACGACGCGCTGGCGCGGATCGAGACGCTGTACAAGCCCTACCACCGCGCGCTGCGCCGGCTGATCAACAAGGTGCACCAGATGTTCGGCACCGTGGTGCTGGTCGACTGCCACTCGATGCCCTCGGTCGGCGTCAGCAGGGACGAGCCGCGCCGACCCGACGTCGTGATCGGCGACCGCTACGGCACGAGCTGCACGCCGCTGCTGCCCGACCGCGTCGAGGAGACCATGACGGGGCTCGGCTATTCGATCGGCCGTAACAAGCCCTATGCCGGCGGGTTCATCACCGAGCACTACGGCAACCCTGCAAGCGGCCTGCATGCCGTGCAGCTCGAGTTCAACCGCGCGATCTACATGGATGAGCGCCGCCGCGAGCGCAGCCCGCGCTTTGCGCAAGTGGCGAGCGATTTCGGCGTTCTCGCCGAGGTGCTGGCGACCACGATCCCGTTCGGCGATCTCGGCCCGTTCCAGGCCGCGGCGGAATAGCCGCGCCGGCTCGAACGATCACCTTGCCTGCGATTGACGCGAAGGCGTTTGCGTTTGGCTCGGGATCGCGCGCCAAACTGAAAACAGACAGACAAGAAAAAAGGGCCGCTCGCGAATGACGCAAGCGGCCCAAGTCTAGGGAGGAAACGCCCAAGGAGGGCAGCGGTAACGCGAGAAGCGCTACCGCACCGCAACAATATGCGGCCGCGCCGCACAAAGTGCAAGGGCTTTTGAGCCGTTTCCCATGCAAAAACACATGGCTCAGTTGCTCCCAGAGAAACCCAGATTCAGTTTCTTTGATAAGGAAATTCAATGGGTTGATAGTCATTTGCATACGAACAAGGCATGTTCGGAACTAAGTTTTCAACTCAATGATCGATATTTGGCCAGCAGATGGCTCGCCAATCGTCTGACTATTTAGCTTGCTGGGCCAACCGGTCGCCGGACCCAAAATACCAGGGTGCAAATCAAGACAGCGCTGCACGCAAGCGGCGAATTGAGCTAGGCAGATGCGAGCTTCAGCCAACTTTCGTTTTGAGGATGCGCCGTGACGGTGATCGATTTCTCAGCCTTCATCGGACGGCTCGCCACTGCCTCCGGCGAGACCATCCTGCCGTTCTTCCGCACCTCGCTGTCGATCGACGACAAGAGCAAGACCAAGGATTTCGATCCGGTGACCGAGGCCGATCGCGCCGCCGAGGCGGTGATGCGACGGCTGATCAAGGCGAGCTTCCCCCAGCACGGCATCGTCGGCGAGGAATTCGGCAATGAGCGCGAGGACGCCGACTATGTCTGGGTGCTCGACCCTATCGACGGCACCAAGTCCTTCATCGGCGGCTTTCCGATCTGGGGCACGCTGATCGCGCTTCTGCACAAGGGCACGCCGGTTTACGGCATGATGCACCAGCCCTTCATCGGCGAGCGCTTTTCCGGCGACAACGGCTCGGCCAATTACAAAGGCCCCACCAGTGAACGCCGGCTGCAGGTCCGCCGCTGCGCCTCGCTGTCGGAGGCGACGACCTACACCACCTCTCCCTTGCTGATGAACGAGCGCGACCGCGCCATTTTCGGCCGCATCGAGCAGGGTGCGCGGCTGTCGCGTTATGGCGGCGATTGCTATTCCTATTGCATGCTGGCCGCCGGCCATGTCGATCTCGTGGTCGAGACCGAGCTGAAGCCTTATGACATCGCAGCGCTGATCCCGATCGTGACCGGCGCCGGCGGCGTCGTCACCACCTGGGAAGGCAAGCCGGCCCAAGGCGGCGGCCGCATCGTCGCGGCGGGCGATGCAAGAGTTCACGAAGAAGCACTGAAGTTGCTCAATGCGTAGGCGAGCGAGGGGCTTGCATGACAAATTGGCGTAAGCTCCTCCTCTCGATCCTGCTTCTGTTTCCGACCCTCGCCTCCGCCCAGAATTTTCCGGCGAAACCGATCAAGCTGATCGTGCCGTTCCCGGCCGGCGGCCCCAACGACATCATCGCCCGCGTGATCGGCCAGCGCATGTCGGAACTCTCAGGCCAGCCGGTGCTGATCGACAATCGCGGCGGCCAGGGCGGCGTGCTCGGGACCGATGCGGTGGCCAAGGCCGCGCCCGACGGCTACACCATCGCAATCACCAGCGCCGGCGCGCTCGCGATCAGCCCGAGCATGGAGAAGGTCGCCTACGACACGCTCACCGATCTTACGCCGATAACCCTGGTTGCGACCGTGCCGGAAATGCTCGTCGTCGCCAGCAACGTGCCGGCAAAGGACCTCGGCGAATTGATTGCGCTCGCGAAAGCGCAGCCCGGAAAACTCAACTTCGCCTCGACCGGACCCGGCAGCCTGCCACACCTCGCCGGCGAATTGTTCAAGCTGACGGCCAGGATCGACATCGTGCACGTGCCCTATCGCGGCGCCGCGCCGGCGGTGAACGATCTCTTGGGCCAGCAGGTGCAGATGACATTCCTCGATCTCCCGGCGCTGCTGCCGCAGGTCAAGGCCGGCGCGCTGCGGCCGATGGCGGTCGGCTCCGCCGAGCGCACACCCACGGCGCCGGAGGTGCCGACCACGAAGGAAGCCGGCTTTCCCGATCTGCGCATCGAGAACTGGTACGGAATGGTGGCGCCCAAGGGCACGCCGAAAGAGATCGTCGCCGCGCTGCATGACCTCGCGACCAAGGCGATGGCGGATCCCGCAGTGAAGGAGAAGCTCGCCCAGCAGGGCGCAACGCTTGTTGGCGACGAGCCGGAGCATTTTCGCGCCTTCATCGCGGATGAGACCAAGAAGTGGGCGAAGGTGATCAAGGACGCAGGCGTGGAGACGGCGAAGTAGGCCGCGCCGTTGCTACACCGTCATGGCCGGGCTTGTCCCGGCCATCCATGTCTTTCCAAGCCGCACTAAAAAACGTGGATGCCCGGGACAAGCCCGGGCATGACGATCTCTCGAGCCACCTCACACCGCCTCGCCCCTTAAATGCTCCACCAGCATCTTGGCCGGGCGCGGCAGCGCCTTGAAGCTGCGCGCGCAGATCACGAGCTTGCGGTTGGCGAAGGCGTCGCGCAGGCGGACTATGGCGAGCGGCATCAGCTTGGCACAGCGGCGGGCGGCGGCTTCGGGCACCACGGCGACGCCGACATCGGCCGAGACCAGCCGGCAGATCGCGTCGAAGTCACGCAGGCGCGCGCGGAAATGCGGGCGCATACCGAGCCGCGCGGCGTGCTTTGAAATGTGCATCTGCAGCGCGGTGGCACTGGTAAGGCCGACGAACTCGCAAGAGCCCGCCTCCTGGAAATCGATCTGGCGGCGGCCGGCGAACGGGCCGCGTTTCGACGTCACCAGCGTCAGGCGGTCCTCGCTGAACACGAAGCGCTCGATATGATCGGGCAGCGCGTGCTCCGCGGCAAAGCCGAGATCGGCAGCGCCGGCGGTGATCGCGGCCGCGATGTCGGTGCTCTCGCGCTCCTCGATGTCGATCGCGACATCACGATGCTCGCGCAGGAAGCCGGCGAGCGCCTTCGGCAGATGCTCCGAGAGACCTGAGGTGTTGGCGAGGAAGTGCACGCTGGCGCGCACGCCGCTGGCAAAGCCGGCGAGATCGCCGCGCATGGCGTCGACCTGGTGGATCACGAGCCTGGCATGATCGAGCAGGCTTTCGCCCGCCGCGGTCAGCTCCACGCCGCGCCGTCCGCGCTTGAGCAGCGCGACGCCGAGCGCGTCCTCGAGCCCTTTTATGCGCGCGCTGGCGGATGCTAGCGCCAGATGCGACCGTTCGGCG
This sequence comes from Bradyrhizobium sp. CCBAU 51745, assembly GCF_028128715.1. Taxonomy (NCBI): domain Bacteria; kingdom Pseudomonadati; phylum Pseudomonadota; class Alphaproteobacteria; order Hyphomicrobiales; family Nitrobacteraceae; genus Bradyrhizobium; species Bradyrhizobium sp. CCBAU 51745. The sequence continues at coordinate 28,443 of NZ_LBJP01000007.1, forward strand.
CCGCGAGTGATGCTGCGCTGGTCGGCGACCGCGATGAAGAGCTGGAGGTCGACGAGGTCGAAACGCACGGGTCCTTTCCTCCAAAATCAGCCTTCGCTCCTAGCGAAGGCTATCTCCATAACCTCCAGATTGTGCCCACGCGCCGCTTCGGTCAATGTGGCCCCATGATTGACCCACTCCTCATTCTCATCGCCGCCGTCTTCCTGGTTGCCGGATTCGTCAAGGGCGTCGTCGGGCTCGGCCTGCCGACGGTGTCGATGGGCCTGCTTGCGGTGAACATGGCGCCGAGTCGCGCGATCGCAATCGTGATCGTGCCCGCCATCGTCACCAACATCTGGCAGACCTTTGTCGGCCCGTATTTGCGCGACATCCTCAGGCGCCTGTGGCCGCTGATGATCGGCACCGTGATCGGATGCTGGCTCAACGCCGGCGCGCTGACCGGCCCCCATGCGCGCTACGGCACCGTGGTGCTCGGCGTCCTGCTGGTGATCTATGCCCTTATTGGCCTCAGCAAATTCAAGTTCCACATCGCCCCGCGGAACGAGAAATGGGTCGGCGGCGTGGTCGGCGTCGTCACCGGCGTGATCTCGGCCTCGACGGGTGTGCAGGTGATCCCCTCGATGCCGTTCATGCAGGCGATCGGGATGGAGAAGGACGAGCTGGTGCAGGCCCTCGGCGTGTTCTTCACCACCGCGACGCTGGCGCTCGCCTTCAACCTCACCGCGGGCGGATTGCTGACGCCAGCCAATGCCGTGCCGGGCACTGTGGCCATGACGATGGCCTTTGCCGGCATGTATGTCGGCCAGTCAGTGCGGCAGCGGATGCCGGCGGAGGCATTTCGCCGCTGGTTTTTGGTCGCGATGATCCTGCTCGGCGTTTACCTCGCCGGCAGCGCGCTGCTGAAGGAATTGGCGTAAGGCACAAATCCGTAGGGTGGGCAAAGCTTTCGCCGCAGCTCGAAGAGCGAAGGCGGAAGCGTGCCCACGCATTTTTCGCGATCGAGGGCGATGGTGGGCACGGCGCTGGCACGCCTTTGCCCACCCTACAGGGTCCGTGCTGGTCGTTGGCAGCGAAAGCTACCGCGTCTCCAGCATGGCGACGCGGATGCCGAGATAGATGAAGAGGCCGCCGAGTGCACGGTTGACCCAGGCGATCACACCCTCGGACCGCCGCAGCCGGTGAGCGGCCTTCGCCGCGAACGCCGCCAGCACCAGGCACCATAGCGTGCCCGTGAAGATGAAGATCAGGCCGAGCGTCAGGAAAGCGAGCGGCTTGTGCGGCGCGTCGGCTGCGACGAATTGAGGCAGGAAGGCCAGGAAGAACAGCGCGACCTTGGGATTGAGCGCGTTGGTGAAGACGCCCTGGAGGAAGACCCGCCGCAGCGAGCTGCGCTCCGCCTCGTCCTTGACCGCCAAAAGCCGCGGCCGCGACCACAGCATCTGAAGACCAGTCAGAACCAGATAGGCCGCGCCGACCAGCTTCAGCACCCCGAACGCGGTCGATGAGGCCATCAAAAGCGCGGAAAGGCCGATCGCCGCGCCCACGACATGGAAAAAGCAGCCGCAACTGATGCCGAAGGCGGCGGCCGCGCCGCCGCGCCAGCCCATCTGCATGCTGCGGCCGATCACATAGACCGTATCGGGCCCCGGCGTGATGTTGAGCAGCACGCCCGACAGGACAAAGAGCCAGATTTCGTGAATGCCCAGCATCAAAAGGTCCTCGCCGCCCGGCAGGTCCGTCCCAAGGGACTGGCCTTAGTCCGTTCGCACCCCGCCGTCCACCATCGGAAATGGTCAGGATTTGCATCAATTTGCAATGCGGATCATACTTTCGCTGGGCATCATCTGCTTTATCTGGGCATCATCTGCTCTATAAAGGCCCAGTTCTTGAAATGCGGGATTCGCGGGCTGCCGCCGCGCAAGTGGCTGGGCCCTTTCCCTTGGAGCTCCGAGGATATGGAAAGACGTCTGGCCGCCATCGTCTGCGCCGATGTCGCCGGCTATTCCCGGATGATGGGCAGTGACGAGGCCGGTACCCATGCCGCCTTCAAGGCCCATCGCAACGCGATCCATCCCATCATTCTCAACCACGGCGGCCGTGTCGTGAAAAACACCGGCGACGGCTTCCTGCTGGAATTCCCCTCCATCGTCGGCGCCACCGAGGCTGCGATCGCGATGCAGCTGCTGATGGCGGAGCGCAACCGTCATCTGCCTGCCGACCGCGCCATGCAGTTCCGGCTTGGCATCCACATGGGTGACGTCATCGCCGACGAGGACGAGGTGTTCGGCGACGACGTCAACATCGCCGTCCGCCTCGAATCGGTGGCGAGCCCCGGCGGGTTCGCGATCTCGGCCAAGGCCTACAGCGAGGCCAGCAAGCATCTCACCGTGCCGCTGGTCGATGGCGGCAACCACCGCTTCAAGAACATCAAGGATCCGGTCGGGGTCTGGACCTGGACGCCTGACGGCGCCGCCGCGCTCGCGCCGGAGCTGAAGGAAGGCTCGACGCTGTCGCAAGCCTACCGCACCGCCATCGTCGGCGTGCTGCCGTTTGCCAATCTCAGCGACTCCCAGGACGAATATTTCTCCGACGGCCTGACCGAGGACCTGATCCACGCGCTGTCGCTGCAGTCCTTCTACCGCGTGCTGAGCCGCAACTCGACGTTCGCCTTCAAAGGCAAGAACGCGAGCACCCGCGTGATCGCGCGCGAGATCGATGCCACCTATCTGATCCAGGGCTCGGTGCGGCGCGCCGGCGCCAAGATCCGCGTCACCGCCGAGCTGATCGCGCCGGAGACCGGCGAGCAGCTCTGGACCGGCCGCTACGACCGCGACATCGGCGACCTCTTCGCCATGCAGGACGAGATCACGACCAATCTGTCCGCAGCCATCGCCACCGAGATCGTCCGCGCCGAGGCCTCCGCGCCGGCGCGCCCGACCAACGACGTCACGGCCTGGGATCGCTTCCTGAAAGGGCTGTCGCATTACTACCGGCAGACCAAGGAAGACCTGGCCACCGCGGTCGCGCTATTCAGGGAAGCGATCGCGCTCGATCCCAAGCTGTCGATCGCGCATGCCTATCTCGCCACGATCCAGATCCAGAGCATCCAGTTCGGCTGGGTCAAGGGCACGCGCGAGATGTGGGCCGAGGCGATGAACCTCGCCGAAACCAGCGTGCGGCTCGACCCGCGCTCCTCGTTCGCGTTCTCGATCCTGTCCTGGGCGCATGCGATGGAGGGGCATCACGAGGCAGCGATGGACGCCGCCAAGCGCGCGGTCGCGCTCAACCCCTACGACATGGGCGCGCGCGGCGTGCTCGGCATCTGCCATTTCATGGTCGGCGAGCACCGCCAGGCGATCGAGCTGTTCTCGATGGCCGCCCAGCGCGACAACAGCGACCCGCGCTATCAATGGGCGGCGCTGAACGCCTTCAGCCATTATCTCCTCCGCCAGTATGACGCGACCCTGTCCTGGGCCCGCGAGCAGCTCTACATCAACCCGAACCATATGCAGGCTCTGGCGATCAGCGCCGCGGCGCTGGCGCAGATGGGCCGGACCGCTGATGCGAGCGAGGCGACAGGCGTATTGATGCGCAATTACCCGACGCTGAATGTCGACCGCCATTTGCGGAATTTTCACTGGAAGCGGCCCGAGGACGTCGCGCACTACCGCGACGGGCTCTTGAAGGCGGGCGTACCGGCCAGCAAGCTGACGCTGGTCCAGAGCGACGTCAGACGCGCCGCCGAATCCTGAGGCCGAGCTGCGATCGCGCCTCCGGCTTTTTTGACATGACAGTGAATTCGGCCACACTTCCCCACACGTTGAAGTAGTATAGGTTGCTGTCGGTTTGTTAGGACTTTTCCGCGCTGTATCGGCGCGTCCCTATTTCGCGATTCGCTGTTTTCAGGATCTTGGGCCATGAACGACCCCGTCTCGAAGCCCCCCTTCGACCCCTCGATTCAGGTCTCGCCGAACAATCCCTGCCCTTTCCTGCGTGGCCTCGTCGGCGAAGGCTTTGTCGACGGCGGCACCGTGCCGCTGCGGACGCTGTCGCAGACCATCGCAAATGCAAGCGGCGAGACCGGGCTGAAGAAGACCTCGGCCCGCATCCAGGTCCGCGGCGTCGCGCTGATCGCCAACGGCGCCTGTCACATCCTGCAAAGCCTCTTCTGGGGCGCGCAACTCAACCGCTTGCGCGGCGGCCCGCTCGACAAGCTCGGTGCCGGCTCGCGCATCCTCGGCGTCGACGGGACGGTCAACGAGGACCAGATCGCGCGGCTCGCCGGGTTCGGCAGCACCTATGCCGATCCCGCTGGCGGCAGCGAGACCGGCCTCAACGCCTCGCAGATCCGGACCTTCATGAACGACAATCTCAAGCGCGCCGGCAATCAGGCACGCTGGTACTACCCGCTCCTGATGAAGTTCGAATGGCCGATCCTGCTCAGGATCATGGGCAAGGGTCAGGGTGACGACCGCTATCTCAGCGTGGCCGAGGTAAGGACATTGTTCAACGAGCGCAAATTCCCTGAGAGGGTCACCCAGCGGATGGTCAGCCAGCCGGTCCGCCCGCCTTCACTGATCTTGCGTGCCGTCGGCGGCCTCGTTGCCGCTCTCCTCGTCTTTGGCATCGTGGCGCTGCGCTTTCCCGATCAATTCCAGCCGATGCTGCCCGGCATCCTCGGCAATCTGGTGGCGCCGCCATTACCCCGGCACGTCGAACCCCGCGCCGCGTACTGGCTCGAGCAAAACTGGGCGCTGGAGGACCGGCACTGGTTTCATCACGCCAGCCAGGGCACCGCGACCTTCCCGGTGCCCTATAGCTGGTTCATGGCGCTGGAGCAGCCGCGGCTGCATTTCTTCGCAAAGCCCGGCATGCTGCACGACAGCGGCCATCTGCAGCGCTTCGGCTTCATCCCGAGCCCGCAGACGCTCAACACCGATGAGGCGACGCTGCGCCGCTTCGGCTATGCCAATGTCTATGACAAGACCAAGCCGGCGCCGGCGCGGCTGTGGGATCCGCCGGTCAATTGGGGCAAGCAGGCCGAAAACGTCGACGGCCTGCCCGTCGGCTTTGCGCGCATGACCGGCGTGCCTGATCCTGCGACCGGCAAGATCGGCGAGGACCGGATCGGCCTCACCTGCGCCGCCTGCCACACCGGACAGATCCACTACAAGGGCATCGACATCCGCTTCGACGGCGGCCCGGCGATGACCGACCTCAGGAAGCTCGAGGTCACGACCGGCCTGTCGATCGCCTACACGCTCTATGTGCCGGGTCGCTTCAGGCGCTTTGCCGATCGCGTGCTCGGCCCCTCCGCCAGCGATGCGGACCGCGATGCGCTGAAGCAGAAGCTGAGCGCGATCGGCACCTTCCTGGTCGACTGGGAGAAGACCTACGCCAAAACCATCGAAGGCAAGACCAGGTTCAACGAGAAGACGAGGCGGGACGAGCCACAGCAGGACACCGAGGAAGGATATGGCCGCCTCGATGCGCTCAATCGCATCGGCAATCAGGTCTTCTCCCAGGACATGACGCTCAGCGGCCTCAGCGGCTTTGAGAAGAATCTGCACGCCAGGGACGCACCGGTGAGCTTCCCGCCGATCTGGACCGTGCCTTGGCTCAAATATGCCCAGTATGACGCCTCCATCGAGCAGCCGCTGATCCGCAACGCCGGCGAAGCACTGGGCGTGACCGCGCTGTTGAATCTCTCCGACGCCACGCCCAAGGACGCGCTGTTCCGCTCGTCGATCGACATCAAGAATCTGAACTGGATCGAGGATCTGCTGAAAGGATCGGCGCCCTATCCGAAGAAGCAGCTCTCCGGACTGACATCGCCGAAATGGCCCTCGGACATCTTCGGCGACGATGCCTGGAAGATCGATGGCGACCGAGTCAAACGCGGCCGCAAGCTCTATGCGGACATCTGCGTCGAATGCCATCTCGGTCCGGTCAACGATCCCGTGTTCGACACCGAATTTCCGCAACAGAGCATCTGGTCCTCGGACCGCTGGCAGAGCATCGGCGACGACAAATTCCTGAACGAGGTGCAGAAGAGCGCCAAAGGCATGGGGACCGATCCGTCTCAGGCCAGCGTGTTGGCAACCCGCACGGTTCAGGTGCCGGGCTTTCTCAAGCTCGATCCCACGCAGAATCTCAATGGCTGGTGGAACTGCAATCTGCCGGATGTCTCCTCGACCGACATGCCGTACGCGCTTGGCCTGATGGTGCTCGTCGACATCGTCAGCCGCAAGGCAATGGACGACGCCAAGATCGCCCCGAAGGTCCAGAATATCTGGTGGGGTGCGCGAAAGAATTGCCCCAATCCCGGTCCGCAGCCTGCCGAGAAGAACGAGCCGGGGCCGTGGTATCGCGCGCGACCGCTCAACGGCGTGTGGGCCACCGCGCCTTACCTGCACAACGGATCGGTGCCGTCGCTCTACTGGATGCTGAGCCCCGCAGCCGAACGTCCCAAGTCGTTCTGCATGGGCGGTGGCCGCGACTACGATCCGAAGCAGGTCGGCTTCGCCGTCACCGACGGCGAGAGCTGCAAGACCGGGCAGTCGCGCTTCTCGACGCGAGCTGCCGACGGCACCGACCTGGTCGGCAACAGCAATGCCGGCCACTCGTTCGATGGCACGCCGGGTCCCGGCAAGGACGGCACCATCGGCCGCGTGCTCAAGGAACAAGAGCGCTACGATCTGATCGAGTATCTGAAGACGCTGTGAGTGTCTCACCTCTCCCCGCTCTTGTCCGCCGAAGCTTCAGCGAAGGCGGCTGCGGGGAGAGGCAAAATGCCTCCACACCGTCATTGCGAGCGCAGCGAAGCATCCAGAGTCTCTCCGAGGAGGCAGTCTGGATTGCTTCGTCGCAAGGGCTCCTCGCAATGACGGAGAATACGGCTACTTGAACAGCGGCGTGCCCGGCACGAAGGCGTCGAACGCGGCCCAGAACTGGGAGCGGTAGCGGTCCTGCTCCTGGAGGATCTCGTGCTTGGATCCGGCGATCACCAGATGCGAGCCGGCGCGCAAATGGTAGGCGAACTCCTCGATCGCGGCGGTCGAGACCACGGCGTCATTGGAGGCCGCCAACATCAGGATCGGCTGGCGGATCTCGGAAGGGTAGTTGATGCCCTTGAAGGTGTGCATGGCGCGGAAGGCGGTATCGGCCCAGGCGACCGTCGGTGACGCCAGGCCCAGCGTCGGATCCTCCTCGAGGATCGCGGCATTGCGCGCATAGCGCACGGGATCGCTGGTCAGCGGATTGTTGATGAAAGGCGACAGCCCGGTGAGGTGATCGCTGCCGCCGGGAACGTAGGCGCCGCCGCGGCCCATCATCCGCATCGTCTTCAAAAGCATCCGCACCGGCAGTGAGGTAGCGCGACCGGGCAGGTCGATCATCGGCGCGGTCAGCACCATACGATCGAACCAGCGCTTGCCCGCATGCGCCAGCCGCAGCAGCACCGCGCCGCCCATGGAATGGGCCAGCGCGAAGAACGGCGGCGGACAGTCCGGCAGCACCACCTGCTGCACGAAGGCTTCGACGTCGATCTCGTAGTCGGAGAAGTTGCGCACATAGCCCTTGCGCGGATCGCGCAGACGCCGCGCGGAATGCCCCTGCCCGCGCCAGTCGATCATCGCCACCGCAAAACCGCGGTCGCGCAGATCGCGCACGGTCTCGAAATATTTCTCGATCTGCTCGCTGCGCCCGGTGAAGACGCAGACCGTGCCCTTGCGGTTCGCCGGCGGCGCCCAGCGCGCAAAGCGCAGCTCGACGCCATCCGAGGTCTTGATGGTGCCGCTGACGACGTCTTCGGGAACGGGGTTGGACGGAATCGAAACCAGCGTCATGATCGGGAGTGCGTGGGCGCCAAGTGCTGTCCTCAAGTGCTTGAGATCAAGGGGCGGGAGCGTCGAAAAGGCGCTGATTCCGCCCTCTTGAACGCCGTCTGGACCCACCCATATCATTTCAGTGCAGGCCGCTACCAGTGTTTCGGAACCGGAACATCAGGCTGCACACAGACTAAGCCCGGCCCGAATGGCGGGCGGGTTACCAACAGTCGCTCAATGGAGGACTTGACCATGCGTAGCTACGATCTCACCCCGTTCTATCGTTCCACCGTCGGCTTCGACCGCCTCTTCAACCTGCTCGACCAGGCAGGCACTGACGGCAGCCCCGGTTATCCCCCCTACAACATCGAGCGCACCGGCGAGAACGCCTACCGCATCAGCGTTGCGGTCTCGGGCTTCTCCAAGGATGAGCTCTCCATCGTCGCGAAGGAAAACACGCTGACGATCAAGGGCGAGAAAGTCGCCAACGAGAACTCGAAGTCCGAGGTGCTCTATCGCGGCATCGCCGCCCGCGCCTTCGAGCGCGCCTTCCAGCTTGCCGACTTCGTGCAGGTGAAGGACGCCTCGCTCGAGAACGGCCTGCTTCACGTCGACCTCGTGCGCGAGATCCCCGAAGCCAAGAAGCCGCGCCAGATCGCGATCAACACCGGCGCTGCCAAGGCGCAGGTGATCGAGAGCTCGGTCGCCGCGTAACGCGCACGTGCGATCTCCAAGTTGCGAAAACGCCCCGGTGCCCCCGGGGCGTTTTTTGCGCTTTACGCACAGCATCTCCTCAGCGTCGTCCTGGCGAAAAGCAGGACGACATCGATTGCTGGGCTGCCGTCTCCCATCTGATGACGGTATTGCACCGCATCACAGGCAGGTGAGCAGCGTAACACCCCCGCCTCTCGCTCCGTCCTTTGGACATCGCTACCCAAAACAAGACGGAGAATGATCATGACTTTCTGGCGCAGCCTTTTCGTCGCCGCGAGCCTGCTGGCGGCCCCCATCAGCCTTGCTCATGCGCAGACGCCACAGACCGTGAAAGCCAGCAACGTCGTGCTGGTGCACGGCGCCTGGGCCGACGGTTCGAGCTGGTCGGAGGTGATCCCGATCCTCCAGGCCGCCGGCCTTCACGTGACGGCCGTGCAGAATCCGCTGTCTTCGCTTGCGGACTCCGTCGAGGCCACCAGGCGTGTGCTGGCCGAGCAGGATGGCCCGACCGTGCTGGTTGCGCATTCCTGGGGCGGCACCGTGATCAGCCAGGTCGGCACCGATCCAAAGGTCACCGGCCTCGTCTACATCGCCGCGCGCGCCCCCGATGCCGCCGAGGACTTTGTCGCGCTGTCGAAGCAGTTTCCGACGGGACCGGCACGCGCCGGCATCGTCGAGCGCGACGGCTTCACGAAACTCTCGGAAGACGCCTTCCTGAAATATTTCGCCAATGGCGTGAAGCCGGAGCAAGCCAAGGAGCTCTTCGCCGTGCAATGGCCGACAGCCGCCTCGATCTTCGCCGGCCGCACCACGGAAGCCGCCTGGCACACGAAGCCGAGCTGGTATGCGGTGTCGAAGAACGACGGCACCATCAATCCCGATTTCGAACGCTTCCTCGCCAAGCGCATGAACGCCACCACGATCGAGCTCGACGCCGGCCACCTCTCGCTGGTGTCGCATCCGAAGGAGGTGGCAAATTTGATCCTGGAGGCGGCGGGGTACCCGCGGAGCTGAGCGGCGATGGCGGAAATGCAAAAGGCGCCTGAGTGCTCAGGCGCCTTTCGTTTTGCCAACCTCCCTCCACGATGTCGCCCCGGCCTAGTGCGCAATTGCGCACTAGGCCGGGACGACACCGATGGTGTGATGCGCAGCCTCGCCTAATCCAATCCTTGCACCGCCGGCATCTCCTGGGTCGGCAGGATCGTCGGAGCCGGCTTGGCCTGGCCCACGGTCGGCGCCGCCTCCGCGGGTTTTGCTTGCACGGTCGCGGTCTGCTGTGCGGGTTGGACCTGCGTCGCCTGCTCTGCAGGCTTGGCTGCCGCAACCGGCGTCTCGGCACGCTGCGGAGCCGCCTTCGGCAGCGGCACGGCGCGGCTGGCGACATGCGGGATCGAGGCAGGCGGGCGCGGCGGGCCGCCACGGACCATGGTCGGCGGCGGCAGTGCGCTTTGCGGCCGGTAAGGTGCCACCTGCGGCTCCTCATAGGCCGGCGCCATGCCATAGGCGTCAGCGGCCGGCATGAAGCGGATGATCCGGCCATCGCGGGCGTCGATCACGAGCCGGCCGTCGTCGCCGCGGCGGTCGATCACCGCGATGGTGTAGACCGCGCCGCGCAGGTGGGGGATGCCTGTTGGCGAGAAGCCGTTGTCGCGCAGCACGGCATAGACCTCCGTGGCCGGCAGCAGCGCCGGGCCCTCGCCGCGCTCCTCATAGCCATAGCCATAGCCGTAACGCGGTGGTGGCGCGGCCACCGGCGGCGCGTAGGGTCCGTCGAAATCCGAGACCGCGATATAGGCCCCGCCCGCGGCTCCCTTCGCCGATACCTGGGCCTCCGCGGCATTTGCCACCAGCGCCAGCGCGGCGGCGGCCACACATCCTGTGAAAAACTTCATGGTCGGCACGCTCCTGTCAGGCCCCCGAATGGTCAGCGCTCTTTCGCTTCTTGCGGCGTGGCGCGCCTTTCGAAGGGCTGAGGTGAAGCTTCATTGGGGATTTCGGCGCCGCTTGGGCCGGATCGGGGCGCGTTTGCTTCAAAACGGGGGCCGCGCAACTTTTGGAAAGCGATCGATTGACTTATGAGGAATCGGGACTTCCGCGCGCTTGTGTGATAGACAAAAATTTGGCAAGGTGATGTTTAGGACAGGAAGACTGTCTCAATTTTGCTTGCGGTCCCGGCACAGGGATTGCAACGAAAGTCGGTGCTTCCGAGCACCATAGGCAACAGGAAAAGCCGTTCTCGGGGACGAAGAACGCCTTGGCCTGAATTTAAGAAAATGCGGCTCGCAGCGGACGAGCGGTGACCCAGGCGGGTGCCGCGGAACGCCGAAGGTGCGCCGAAGATGGCGGTGAGGCAGCTTGCCGCATGGAGAGGATTGGAACAATGAACGGGTCGCAATTCGAGCGCGGAAACATCGTGGCAGAAGAGCTGTCGGCGACGGTCGCCTCGAAAACGACCGATCCGATTCAGGAGCACAATTCACGGCCCAAAGCCGAAGGCCTGTACGATCCGAGCCTGGAGAAGGACTCCTGCGGCGTCGGCTTCATCGCCAACATCAAGGGCAAGAAGTCGCACGAGATCGTCTCGGACGCGCTGAGCATCCTCTGCAACCTCGAGCACCGCGGCGCGGTCGGCGCCGACCCGCGCGCCGGTGACGGCGCCGGCATCCTGGTGCAGATCCCGCATGCCTTCTTCAGCCGCAAGGCCAAGGAGAACAAGTTCGAGCTGCCGGCGCCCGGTGAATACGCCATCGGTGCGCTGTTCATGCCGCGCGACACCGCCTGGCGCAACGTCATCAAGAGCATCATCGCCGACCAGATCAAGGCGGAAGGCCTGACCCTGCTCGGCTGGCGCGACGTGCCGACCGACAATTCCTCGCTCGGCGTCACCGTGAAGCCGACCGAGCCCGCCTGCATGCAGGTGTTCATCGGCCGCAACGGCGTCGCCAAGACCGAGGACGAGTTCGAGCGCCGGCTCTACATCCTGCGCAAGTCGATCTCGCAGGCGATCTACCAGCGCCGCGACCGCGGCCTCGCCGGCTATTACCCCTGCTCCATGTCCTGCCGCACCGTGATCTACAAGGGCATGTTCCTCGCCGACCAGCTCGGCAAGTACTATCCCGATTTGCACGAGAAGGATTTCGAGAGCGCGCTCGCGCTGGTTCACCAGCGCTTCTCGACCAACACCTTCCCGGCGTGGTCGCTGGCGCATCCCTATCGCATGATCGCGCATAACGGCGAGATCAACACGCTGCGCGGCAACACCAACTGGATGGCGGCGCGCCAGGCCTCGGTCAGCTCCGAGCTCTACGGCAAGGACATCAACCGGCTCTGGCCGATCTCTTACGAAGGCCAGTCGGACACCGCCTGCTTCGACAACGCGCTCGAATTCCTGGTGCAGGGCGGCTACTCGCTGCCGCATGCCGTCATGATGATGATCCCGGAGGCGTGGGCCGGCAATCCCTTGATGGATGAGAAGCGCCGCGCCTTCTACGAATATCACGCTGCCCTGATGGAGCCGTGGGACGGCCCCGCCGCGATCGCCTTCACCGACGGCCGCCAGATCGGCGCCACGCTCGACCGCAACGGCCTGCGGCCGGCGCGCTATCTCGTCACCAAGGACGACCGCATCGTGATGGCGTCCGAAATGGGCGTGCTGACGATCCCCGAGGACCAGATCATCACCAAGTGGCGCCTGCAGCCCGGCAAGATGCTGCTGGTCGACCTCGAGCAGGGTCGTCTCATTCCTGACGACGAGATCAAGGCCGAGCTCGCCAAGAGCCATCCCTACAAGGAGTGGCTGGAACGGACCCAGATCGTGCTGGAAGACCTGCCGAAGGTGCCGACCACAGGCGTGCGCTCGAACCTGTCGCTGCTCGATCGCCAGCAGGCGTTCGGCTACAGCCAGGAAGACATTTCCATCCTGATGACGCCGATGGCAGCCACCGGCGAGGAAGCCGCGGGCTCGATGGGCAACGACACGCCGATCTCGGCGCTGTCGGACAAGGCCAAGCCGCTATTCACCTATTTCAAGCAGAATTTTGCGCAGGTCACCAACCCGCCGATCGACCCGATCCGCGAGGAGCTGGTGATGAGCCTCGTCTCCATCATCGGACCGCGGCCGAACCTGTTCGATCTGCAGGGCCTTGCCACCACCAAGCGCCTGGAAGCGCGCCAGCCGATTCTGACCGACGCGGATCTCGAAAAGATCCGCTCGATCTCCGACGTGGCCGACACGCACTTCAAGTCGCGCACGCTGGATACCACCTTCCATGCCGGTCTCGGCGCGGCCGGGATGGACCAGGTGCTCGATGAGCTCTGCGCGCGCGCCGAGGCCGCCGTGCGCGAGGGCGTCAATATCATCATCCTGTCCGACCGCATGGTCGGCACGGACCGGGTTCCGATCCCGTCGCTGCTGGCCTGCGCCTCCGTGCATCATCATTTGATCCGCACGGGCCTGCGCACCTCGGTCGGTCTGGTCGTCGAATCCGGCGAGCCGCGCGAGGTGCATCACTTCGCGTGCCTTGCCGGCTACGGCGCCGAAGCGATCAATCCTTACCTCGCGTTCGAAACCATCATCGCGATGAAGGACCGCCTGCCCGGCTCGCTCGACGACTACGAGATCGTCAAGCGCTACATCAAGTCGATCGGCAAGGGCCTGCTGAAGGTGATGTCCAAGATGGGCATCTCGACCTACCAGTCCTATTGCGGCGCGCAGATTTTTGACGCGGTCGGCCTCAAGGCCGATTTCGTCGGAAAATTCTTCGCCGGCACGCATACCCGCGTCGAAGGCGTCGGCCTTGCCGAGATTGCCGAGGAAGCCGTGCGCCGTCATGCCGACGCCTTCGGCGAGGCGCTGGTCTACAAGAACGCGCTCGATGTCGGCGGCGAATACGCCTACCGCAGCCGCGGCGAGGACCATGCCTGGACCGCCGAGTCGGTCTCGCTGCTCCAGCACGCCGCGCGCGGCAATTCGCAGGAGCGCTATCGTGCCTTCGCCAAGATCCTGAACGAGCAGTCCGAGCGCCTGCTGACGCTGCGCGGCCTGTTCCGGATCAAGAACGCGGAGGAAGAGAAGCGCAAGCCGATCCCGATCGAGCAGGTCGAGCCGGCCAAGGACATCGTCAGGCGCTTCGCCACCGGTGCGATGAGCTTCGGCTCGATCTCGCGCGAGGCGCACACGACGCTCGCGATCGCCATGAACCGGATCGGCGGCAAGTCGAACACCGGTGAAGGCGGCGAGGAAGCCGACCGTTTCAAGCCGATGCCGAACGGCGATTCCATGCGTTCGGCGATCAAGCAGGTCGCCTCGGGCCGCTTCGGCGTCACCACGGAGTATCTCGTCAACTCCGACATGATGCAGATCAAGATGGCGCAGGGTGCCAAGCCCGGCGAAGGCGGCCAGCTGCCCGGCCACAAGGTCGACGCGACCATCGCCAAAGTGCGTCACTCGACCCCGGGCGTCGGCCTGATCTCGCCGCCGCCGCACCACGACATCTATTCGATCGAGGATCTGGCGCAGCTGATCTATGACCTCAAGAACGTCAACCCGACGGGTGACGTTTCGGTCAAGCTGGTCTCCGAGATCGGCGTCGGCACCGTGGCCGCAGGCGTTGCCAAGGCGCGCGCCGACCATGTCACCATCGCGGGCTTCGAGGGCGGCACCGGCGCATCGCCGCTGACCTCGATCAAGCACGCCGGCAGTCCCTGGGAAATCGGCCTTGCCGAAACCCACCAGACGCTGGTGCGCGAGCAGCTGCGCAGCCGCATCGTGGTCCAGGTCGACGGCGGCTTTCGCACCGGGCGTGACGTCGTGATCGGCGCGCTGCTCGGCGCGGACGAGTTCGGCTTCGCCACCGCGCCCTTGATCGCGGCCGGCTGCATCATGATGCGCAAGTGCCATCTCAACACCTGCCCGGTCGGCGTCGCGACGCAGGATCCCGTCCTGCGCAAGCGCTTCACCGGCCAGCCCGAGCACGTGATCAACTACTTCTTCTTCGTCGCGGAGGAAGTCCGCGAGATCATGGCCTCGCTCGGCTTCCGCACCTTCAACGAGATGGTCGGCCAGGTTCAGCTGCTCGACCAGACCAGGCTGGTGGCGCACTGGAAGGCCAAGGGCCTCGATTTCTCCAAGCTGTTCGTCAAGCAGAAGGAAGAGAAGGGCCAGAAGATCTATCACTCCGAGCGCCAGAACCATCATCTGGAGGCGGTGCTCGACCGCTCGCTGATCGCGCAGGCGCAGCCTTCGCTCGACCGCGGCGCGCCGGTCAGAATCGAGGCTGCGATCAACAGCACCAACCGCTCCGCGGGCGCGATGCTGTCGGGCGCGGTCGCCAAGATCTACGGCCATGCCGGCCTGCCGCATGACACCATCCATGTCAGCCTCAAGGGCACCGCCGGCCAGGCGTTCGGGGCGTGGCTCGCTCATGGCGTCACCTTCGAGCTCGAAGGCGAAGCCAACGACTATGTCGGCAAGGGCCTGTCGGGCGGCAAGATCATCGTCAAGCCGCCGAAGAACTCCGCCATCGTGCCGGAAGAGAGCATCATCGTCGGCAACACCGTGATGTACGGCGCGATCGAGGGTGAGTGCTACTTCCGCGGCGTCGCCGGCGAGCGCTTTGCCGTGCGCAACTCGGGCGCGGTCGCCGTGGTCGAAGGAGCCGGCGATCATTGCTGCGAATACATGACCGGCGGCATCGTGGTCGTGCTCGGCAAGACCGGGCGCAACTTTGCGGCGGGCATGTCCGGCGGCATCGCCTACGTGCTCGACGAGACCGGCGAGTTCGACAAGCTGTGCAATCTCAGCATGGTCGAGCTCGAGCCGGTGTTGTCCGAAGAGCTGATCAACGCCGGCACCTATCACCATGCCGGGGACCTCGAAGCACACGGCCGGGTCGACGTGTTCCAGAACCTGCTCGCCTCCGACGTCGAGAGGCTGCACGTCCTGATCACGCGCCATGCCAAGGCGACCGGCTCCGAGCGCGCGGCCGATATCCTTGCCAATTGGAAGGAATGGCTGCCGAAATTCCGCAAGGTGATGCCGGTCGAGTACCGGCGCGCGCTGCGCGAAATGGCGGCCAACGCGGACGCCGAGCCGAAAATCGCGATCGGGGCGTAAGGCATCACACCCCATCATTGCGAGCGCAGCGAAGCAATCCAGAAACTCTCCGCGGAAACAGACTGGATTGCTTCGTCGCTACAGTGCAAAATTGCCTAGCAATTTTGTCACGACCTCCTCGCAATGACGACGAGCAAGAAACAGAACGAATTTAAGCGGCAGGGACTTCGGGTTTAATGGGCAAGATCACGGGTTTTCTCGAAATCGAACGGCACGATCGCAAGTACACCCCGGTCGTCGAGCGCGTGAAGCATTACAAAGAATTCGTCGTTCCCTTGACCGAAAGGGAAACGCGCGACCAGGCCGCGCGCTGCATGAATTGCGGCATTCCCTATTGCCACGGCACCGGCTCGGTCGCGCCGGGCACGCCCGGCTGTCCGGTCAACAACCAGATCCCTGACTTCAACGACCTCGTCTATCAGGGCAACTGGGAAGAAGCCTCGCGCAACCTGCACTCGACCAACAATTTTCCGGAGTTCACCGGCCGCATTTGTCCTGCGCCGTGCGAAGCGTCCTGCACGCTCAACATCGACGACAACCCTGTCACCATCAAGACCATCGAATGCGCGATCGTCGACCGCGCCTGGGACAATGGCTGGCTGAAGCCTGAGATCGCTGCGGTCAAGACCGGCAAGAAGGTCGCGGTGATCGGCTCCGGCCCGGCCGGCATGGCCTGCGCCCAGCAGCTCGCGCGCGCCGGCCACGACGTGCATGTCTACGAGAAGTACGCCAAGGCCGGCGGGCTGCTGCGCTATGGCATCCCCGACTTCAAGATGGAGAAGGGCATCATCGACCGTCGCGTCAAGCAGATGGAAGCCGAAGGCGTCACCTTCCACTACAACAGCCATGTCGGCGCGGCCGGCAATGTCGATCCGCGCGAGATGCTCAACGAGTATGACGCGGTGGCGCTGACCGGCGGTGCCGAAGCTCCGCGCGATCTGCCGATTCCCGACCGCGAGCTCGACGGCATCCACTACGCGATGGACTTCCTGCCGCAGCAGAACCGCCGCGTCTCCGAGGAGCCGCTGAACGGCGTCAAGGAGATCTTGGCCGGCGGCAAGCATGTCGTCGTCATCGGCGGCGGCGACACCGGCAGCGACTGCATCGGCACCTCGCTGCGCCAGGGCGCGCTGTCGGTGACCCAGCTCGAGATCATGCCCGCCCCGCCCGAGCGCGAGAACAAGGCCCTGACCTGGCCGAACTGGCCGCTGAAGATGCGCACGTCCTCGAGCCAGGCCGAAGGCGCGATCCGCGAATACGCCGTGCTGACGCAGAAATTTTCCGGCGAGAACGGCAAGGTCAAGAAGCTGCACTGCGTCCGCGTCGACGACAAGTTCAAGCCGATCGAAGGCACCGAGTTCGAACTCGACGCCGAGCTGGTGCTGCTCGCGATGGGCTTCGTCCATCCCGTGCACGAGGGCCTCTTGAAGCAGCTCGCAGTCGATCTCGACCCGCGCGGCAACGTCAAGGCCAACACGCTCGACTACCAGACCTCGCGCCCGAACGTGTTCTCCGCCGGCGACATGCGCCGTGGGCAATCGCTGGTGGTGTGGGCGATCCGCGAAGGCCGGCTGTGTGCCAGGTCGATCGATACGTTCCTGATGGGGAAGACGGACCTGCCGCGGTAGGCTTTGTCATTCCGGGGCGCGCCACTTGGCGCGAGCCCGGAATCCATTGGACCTCAGAGTTGGTAGATGAATGGATTCCGGGCTCGCGCTTCGCGCGCCCCGGAATGACGAGCTGAGAGAGCTGCGCGCTCGCGCCTCATCGCGCGCCGCTAATTCTGCAGCCTCACGCCCAGCATCACCACCGTCCCCTGCGAGCTCGAGCCCGGCTGGTTCGAATCCAGGATGTCGTGGCGCAGCGTGCCCTTGATCCAGATGTTGCGGTTGAGCTTGTAGATCAAATTGCCTTCGAGCGAGTAGGTCTTGTCGTTGCGATTCTGGCCCTGGTAGTCGTAGGTGCCGTAGGTGAACTTGCCGATCGCGGTGAGCCAGCGGCGGAAATCGTGGTCGACTTCGGCGGCATAGGTGTGCACCAGCACGCCGGAGGAACCGGGGATGGTGGTTTCCGCGATCTGCGTGTCGGTGTTGAACTTCACCGTCGTCAGCCCGCTGGCGTTCCAGATCAGCGAGCCCGAGGTGAGGAAGCCCGAGAGCTGGCTCAGGCGCGGGTCGACATAGTTGCGCGCGGAATAGCCGACCGAGACTTCGCCGGTGAGGATACGCGAGAACTCGAAGGACGAGCCGATCTTGGCGTAGCCGCCGTTTGAATCGCGCAAGTAACCGTTGCGGTCGGCCGCCTGGTCGTGGACGCGGTTGTCGCCCTCGATCTCGACGAAGGGTTTCAGGCCCGGCTTGAGCTCGTAGGAGAAGCGGCCGACGCCGCCATACTGGTTGAAGTCGCGGTCGTCATTGCTGAAGGTCGAGCCGTCGGTGAGCTTTGAATCGGTGTAGGCGGTGCGATCGATCGTGGCGCCGGCGGCGACCTGGAAGCGATTGAAGGCCTGGTCGAAGCCGAAGGTGCCGCCATAGGTGGCGTAGACAGGATATTTCTGCAGGCCCGCCTGCACGTTCGGGCTGCCGGGATTGTCGGTGGCGAGCCGCAGCCGCAGCTGCGAGGTCAGCTTGAGATCGCGGTCGACGTCGTAGCGGCCGTCGACATGGCCGATGAAATCGGGGCGGTTGATCTCGACCGGCGAGGGCGAGGGAAGCCCGTCGATCGTCGCCGGCATATTGTTGGTGTAGCCGGAGAACGAGCCGCGCAAATCGGCGACCAGCGCGTGGCGCTCCCAGTCGGATATGACAAGAAGATCAGGCGCCACGACGTAAACAGGCGAGCCGACCGGCTTGCTGAGACGCGCGGGATTGGTGTCATAGCCGGTGGAGAGCTCGAGCCCGCCCTTGATCAGAAAACTGCCGGCGTAGTCGCCGACCGCGCCGAACGCATCGTCGTCGACCTTGAGGCGGCGGCGCAGCGGCTGGCCGGGCACGACACCGGCCATCGCCGGCGGCAGCGGCGTCTTGTGCGCGGTCTCCGACGGCGGCGGCGCAATGCGCGGCGGTCCCAGCGTGGAGACCGCCGGCGTTGCAGCTGGCACCGGCGAGCCGGGGCCGGCGGGCTTCTTCGGCTTCAGCTGGCCCGGATAGAGTTTTGGTTGCTGGCGCTTGCGATTGAGCGAGTCGTAGCCCGAGCTGCTCGCGCCGTTCGCGGCGGGCAGCCCGTAGCTGGGCACCTGACCGACGCGCGACGTCGCCGGCGCATCGCTTTTCTTGCGCGGATCGCCGTTGGGATCCGGCGGCTGCGGGACCGCGTCCGACGGCGCCTGCAAGACGCCCGCCGTGCGGCGCATCGGCAGCGCGTCAGGCGCCACGAAGCCGCCGCGGCTGGGATTGAAAAGATCGGGCGTGAGGCTCTGGGCCGCCACTGGTGAGCTTTCCAGCGCTGATAGCAGCAGGCACGGCAAGGCAGCGCGGAAAGCGCACGCGCTGCGGCTCCGGCCCCTGCCTGGAGGCGACCCCACGATAAAATAACTCCAACAAAATCAAATACTTCAACGACGGCTTTCCGCCGGTGCGGGGGAACCATCGTTAATGGAGTTAAAACAATTATGGTTAATGACCCGTTGCGGGCTTTGGTGCGCGCGTCGCCTGATCGGCCGGGGCGTGCTAAGGAGGCGGCCACTGGGCCGACGCCCCTCCTCCCTGGACCTTGTCTATGCCGAGTTCGAAACCGCTGATGACCTCCTCATCCGGCCCCACCCCTACATCCGTTGAATCCGCGCTCCGCACGCTGGAGACCGAGAGCGGCGGCATCAACGCGCTTGCGGCCGCGCTGCGCGGCCCGCTCGGCGAGCCGTTCGCGAAAGCGGTCGACCTGATCCGCAACGCCAAGGGCCGCGTCATCGTCACCGGTCTCGGCAAGTCCGGCCACATGGCCCGCAAGATCGCGGCGACCCTGGCCTCGACAGGCACACCGGCCTTCTTCGTCCACACCGCGGAAGCCGCCCATGGCGACCTCGGCATGATCACCGCCGACGACGTCATCATGGCGCTGTCCTGGTCCGGCGAGCAGCCGGAGATGAAGACGCTGGTGAACTATTCGGCGCGCTTTGCGATCCCGATGATCGCGGTGACGTCGAACGCAGCGTCCTCGCTCGGCCAGGCCGCCGACATCGTCATCGAGCTGCCGAAGGCGCGCGAGGCCTGCCCGCACAATCTGGCGCCGACCACCTCGACCATGATGCAGGTCGCGATCGGCGATGCCATCGCGATTGCGCTGCTCGAGGGCCGCGGCTTCACTGCGCTGGAATTCGCGCATTTCCATCCCGGCGGCAAGCTCGGCGCCATGCTGAAATTCGTCCGCGACTACATGCGCACCGGCGCCGAAATCCCGGTCAAGCCGC
Source organism: Bradyrhizobium sp. CCBAU 51745 (assembly GCF_028128715.1). NCBI lineage: Bacteria > Pseudomonadati > Pseudomonadota > Alphaproteobacteria > Hyphomicrobiales > Nitrobacteraceae > Bradyrhizobium > Bradyrhizobium sp. CCBAU 51745. The sequence goes on from NZ_LBJP01000007.1 coordinate 48,502, forward strand.
TCGGCACCAAAATGTCGGACGCGGTGATGGAGATGTCGGCCAAGGGCTTGGGCTGTGTCTGCATCGTCAATGACGCCAACGAGGCGATCGGCATCATCACCGACGGCGATCTGCGCCGCCACATGCGGCCGGACCTTTTGACCGCGTCGGTCGACGAGATCATGACCAGGCAGCCCAAGACCGTGCCGCCCTCGATGCTGGCGACGGAGATGATCGAGGTGCTGAACACGCGCAAGATCACGACGCTTGTGGTGACCGAGGCGGACAAGGTGGTCGGTATCGTGCATCTGCACGATCTGCTACGGGCGGGCGTGGCGTAAGGCTTCCGCTCTCTCCACTCGTCATTCCGGGGCGCGCCCCCTTGGGCGCGAGCCCGGAATCCATCATGCCGCGGGGTTTGTCGCTCTATGGATTCCGGGCTCGTGCTTCGCGCGCCCCGGAATGACAACTACCCCGGAAACCGCGCCGCCTTCTCTTCCAGCGGCAATCGCAGCCCGTTCGCCAGATACGAGACGGTACGATAAAAGCCGCACAGCAACATGATCTCCAGGATCTGCGCCTCGTCGTAATGCGCCGACAGTGCCGCGAACTCGGCGTCGGTGAACGTCGCGCTTGTGTGCAGCGCATCCACGGCGGCGATCAGGGCCCGCTCGGCAGGTGACCAGCAGGATGAGCTCGCATCGCCCTCGACCGTCGCACGGACCTCATCCTCGGTGAGTTTTGCCGGCGCGGCAAAGACCGCGACATGGACGCCCCATTCATATTCGCATCTGTTCAGCGCGCAGGTGCGGTCGATGACGATCTCGCGCTCTCGCAACGATAACGGGCCGGGATCGAGCAGGCCGCCGGCGCGAAACTTGTCCCAGGCGCGACCATGGCCCGCCATCACCCGAAACAACATCAGCGGCGGCGCGCCGCGCATGATGCGATCGAACTGCGCCTGGATCTCCGGTGGATAAGGCGGCGTGAGCGGGGCGATACGCGGAGCCGGGGATGACATGGACGTCCTGTTTGCTACAGATAATGTAGCATGACGCTACATTATCTGTAGCAAATCGCAAGAGGGTAGGATGGCGAAACAGACGGGCTCGGGGGACCGCCGCGTGCGCGGCTCGCGCACCGGGCGGCCGATCATGGTGCTGCTCGATCTGCTGGGGCGGCGCTGGGCTTTGCGGATCCTGTGGGAGTTGCGCGAAAAACCCCTCACCTCGCGTGCGTTGCGCACGGCCTGCGACGAGGCTTCGCCGACAGTGCTGCAGGCGCGGCTGACGGAACTGCGCGAGGCGGGGTTTGTCGAGCTCGGTGACGGCGGCGGTTATGGGTTGACGGCGCTCGGACGCGAGCTGGGCGAGATGGTCATGCCGCTGCACCGGTTTGCGGAGAGGTGGCGAAGCAAGAGCGGTGCCTGAGTCTGGCGCTCCATCCGCAAGCTCGTCATTGCGACCGCAGCAAAGCAATCCAGAGTCTTTCCGCGGAGACAGTCTGGATTGCTTCGCTTGCGCTCGCAATGACGGCGGCTCACGCCGCCGCCACCGTCAGGTTGGCACCATCCACCTGCACCACCTTCACCCGCGTGCCTGCCGGCGTATCCGGGCCTGCGACGCGCCACACCGTGTCGCCGATGCGGACGGTGCCGTTGCCGTCGATGATCGGCTTCTCCAGCGTGAACTCACGGCCGAGCAGCGCCTCGGTTCGCCTGTTGAGGAAGGGACTGGCACTGTCATCCGGCTTCGGCCGGGCGAGCCGGCGCCAGACCGGCACGGCGGCCGCTGCGAACACCGCGAACATCACCAGCTGGATCTGCCAGGAGATCACTGTAACGAACGAGATCAGGCCGACCAAAAGCGCGGCAAGCCCGAGCCAGAACAGGAACACGCCCGGCGCGACCACCTCCAACGCCATCAGGATGAAGCCGAAGATCAGCCAGTTCCAGGTGCCGAGCGATACGAACATGTCGGTCATGACACGACCTCTCTCAATGCTGCCTTCACGGCACCGCCGGTGGAGTCGGCGGCGTCGGACCTGACGGCGGCACCGAACCGCCGCGACGGGCCGCAGCGACCGCCGACGCAGCACTTTCTCCGAACGTTGCCTTGGCGATCTCGCCGATGCCGGCGAGCGAGCCGAGCATGCTGGTCGCCTCCATCGGCAGCATGATGATTTTCTGGTTCGGCGCCTCCGCGAACTGGCCGAACGCCTTGATGTATTTATCGGCGATAAAGTAGTTCAGCGCCGCGACGTCACCCTTGGCGATGGCCTCACTGACCATTTGCGTCGCCTTGGCCTCGGCCTCGGCGGACCGCTCACGCGCTTCGGCGTCGCGAAACGCCGCTTCCTTGCGGCCTTCGGCCTGGAGAATCTGGCCCTGCTTGGCGCCCTCGGCGCGCAGGATCTCGGACTGGCGCTGGCCTTCGGCGGCGAGAATGTCGGCGCGCTTGACGCGCTCGGCCTTCATCTGCCGGCCCATGGCCTCGACGAGGTCGGCGGGCGGCACGATGTCCTTGATCTCGATGCGGTTGACCTTGACGCCCCAGGGCGAGACCGCGGCGTCGACGACGCGCAAGAGGCGCTCGTTGATCTCGTCGCGATGCGACAGCACCTGGTCGAGATCCATCGAGCCCATCACCGAGCGGATGTTGGTCATGGTGAGCACCGTGATGGCCTGGTTAAGGTTGGCGACCTCGTAGCTGGCCTTCGCCGCGTCGAACACCTGATAGAAGGCGACGCCGTCCACCGTCACGGTGGCGTTGTCCTTGGTGATGACCTCCTGCTCGGGAATGTCTATCACCTGCTCCATCATGTTGATCTTGCGCCCGACACGATCGAAATAGGGCACGATCAGATTGAGCCCGGGGCTCAGCGTCTGCGTGTATTTGCCGAACCGCTCGATGGTCCAGTCATAGCCCTGTGGCACCGTCTTCACGCCGGCAATCAGCGTGATGATGACGAGCAACACCAGAACAATCGCAAAAATATCGAAACCGCTCATATCTCCTCCAAGGCGGGAAAGAAGCCGGGAAACAGGCCCTTCCCGCGCTGTCATTGGTCGGGATCGGCACCCTACCGGTTCAGCGGCCGCTTTTCACGTCGGCATCGGTGCCTTTCCGCACAAGACGCCAGATGCACGAACGGTCTCGATTATGTATTTTCGAAGGGCTCTTGAAAGCGCCACGGCGCAGACCTACCGGCAAAAATTAACAAATAGCGACGCTACTCGATGACCTCGTTCGCGATTGCGAGCAGGCCGGGGGGAAGCGTGACGCCAATCGCCCTGGCCGTTTTGAGATTGATCGCCAGCTCGAACTTGGTCGGATTCTGGACCGGGAGGTCGGCCGGCAAGGCACCCTTCAGAATGCGATCGATATAGCCCGCCGCGCGTCGGAGCTGCTCGGCACTGTCCGTGCTGTAGGACATCAGCCCGCCCTCATCGACAAAGGCGCGGATGCAAAACACAGCCGGGAGATGCGCCTGCTCAATCGCCGCCAGCAGCGGCGCGCGGTTCGCGATGGCGAAGAAGTCGGGCAGGACGAGGAAACCGCCATCCTTGCGCGCGGCCAGCGTGGCGATCGAAGCGACATCATGCACCGGCGCAGGCTCGATCGTCACATGCAGCGTCCGTGCGGCCTCCTCGAGCGTATGCAGCATCAGCGTCGCGAATGGCGCGGTGGCAGGATTGTAGACGACGAAGGCACGGGAGACCTTTGGCGTGACCTGCGTCAGCATCTCCAGCCATTTGCCGGCGAGCGGACCGTCGTAATCGGTGAATCCGGTGATGTTGCCGCCGGGATGGGCGAGGTTCTGGACAAGGCCCTGGCTGACCGGATCGGTGACCACCGCAAACACGATCGGGATCGTCGTGGTGCGCCGGCGCAGCTCCTCCACCGACGGCGTGCCGAGCGCGAGCAGGATGTCGGGCTTAAGCGCGATCAGCTCGTCGGCAAGCTGCGCGAGGCGCGTCCGATCGCCGGCGCTGCTGCGCCAGTCGATCCTGAGATTGTCCTCTCCCTTCCAGCCATGAGCGGCCAGCGCCTCGACGAGGTTGGCCTGACCGATCACCTCATCAGCTGATGTGACCGAGAGCACCCCGAGCCGGCGTTGCGCGGCCGGCTGCTGGGCCGGCGCGGAGGCCGGCCATGCCGCGATCGTTCCCAGAAGCGCCAGACAGTCGCGGCGGTTCATGAAACGCTCCCTGGAGCCAGGCATGTTAGATCCAGCCCTGCAGCTCGCGCAGCACCAGCGTTCGGATCACGTCCATTCCAGGATCGCTGTCGTTCAGGCAGGGGATCGCGGAAAACTGCTCGCCGCCATTGTGCCTGAAGATCTCGGCATTCTCCTGCGCGATCTCCTCCAGCGTCTCCAGGCAGTCGGCGGAGAAACCCGGCGTCACCACCGCGATACGGCGCACGCCTTCTTTCGCCAGCCGCTCCATCGTCTTGTCGGTGTAGGGCTGCAGCCACTCGTCATTGCCGAAGCGCGACTGGAAGGTCAGCAGCAGTTTTGTCTCATCCATACCGAGCCGGCGACGCAGCGCCTGCGTCGTCGCGATGCATTGCCTTTGATAGGGATCGCCCTTGTCGACATAGGCCTTCGGCATGCCGTGAAAGGACGCGACGATCAGCTCGGGCCTGAAGGACAAATTCGCCAGATGGGTCTCGATCGAGACGGCGAGCGCCTCGATATAGGCCTCGTCCTCGTAGTAAGGCGGCGTTACCCGCAATGTCGGCTGGCTGCGCAGGCTGGCGAGCACGCGGAACACTTCGTCGCAGACGGTCGCCGAGGTCGAAGCGGAATATTGCGGATAGAGCGGCACGGCGAGAATGCGCTCACATCCCTTTGCGATCAGCGCATCGATCCCCGCCTTGATCGAGGGATTGCCGTAGCGCATCGCCCAATCCACCACGACATGCGCGCGATCCGACAGCGCGGCGGCGAGCTTGCCCGCTTGCGACCGCGTGATGGTCTTCAGCGGCGACTCGTTCTTCTCGACGTTCCATATCTTCTGGTAGTCGAGCGCCTTGGTGCGGGGGCGGCTGCGCAGGATGATGCCGTTCAGCACGGCTTTCCAGATCAGGCCCTGGTCCTCGATGACGCGGGCGTCCGACAGGAATTCCTTCAGATACACCCTCACGCCGGCGGCGTCGGCCGTATCGGGCGTGCCGAGATTTATCAGCAGCACACCGACGCGGGGCTGGCTGGGTTGAACGGTCGGCTTCGCTGAAACGAGGGGGGCCAGGGTCGTCATGTCCAGTTGCGTCGCGCGTTGCTCCGAACTTGTCAAGATGAGCCCGGTTTCGCTAGGGTCCGCCACAAGCGGGGGAGGGAAGATGACGCTCGCGGAATGGTGCGTTCTCGGAGCGCTGCTGCTCTATCTCTTAACGATCGTCTCGATCAAATGGATCAGGTTTCGCGGCTTCGACAATTCCCGGCCGCGCGACCCCGCCTTTTACCAAGACGCCATCTCGCAGCGGGCGCTCGGCGCGCACCAGAACGGCATCGAGACCTTCCCGTTCTTCGCCTTCGCCGTCCTGCTCGCAGAATTTCGTGACTCCCCGCAGCGCCTGATCGACGAGCTCGCAGTGCTGTTCCTGATCGTGCGGGTCGCCTATGTGCTGACCTATCTCGGCAACCGGCCGACCCTCCGCTCCATCCTCTGGAGCGTCGGTTTTGCACTCAACCTGGCGATCTTCCTCATGCCGATGTTGAAGCGGTTTTTGCCGGGGTGAGTTGCACGGCTCCCCTAAACCGTCATCCCCGCGCAACGGCGAAGCCGTTGTCGCTGGAGGCGAGAGCCCCGCGGTGCAACGCACCGCGGGGTGAGCCTCGAAGGATGGACGGCCCCGATGCAGCCGGGCCGTCGCCCTTCGGGGGCCGCTGAAGAAGCGGCCACCTCAGGGTGACGGGATTAAGTGATCGCGGCTTGGCTCAAAAGCACGTCGTCCGCTCGGCCGCGATGTAGCCGAACAGCAGCCCCGCCCCGAACAGTAGCACCAGAGCCGCGGCGCCGAATTCGATGCCGCGCATGAACAGCGCGCCTCCACCGTCGCGGCCCGCGCTGAGGCGTCCGGCGATGTCCTTGGCCGAGACGGCGACCACGGCGATGGCCGCGACCGTGATCGCGGTGCCCAGCCCCATCAGGAAGGTCGCGGCAATACCGGCCCAGAACAAACCCTGGGCGAGTGCGAAGACCAGCACCAGGATCGCGCCCGAGCAGGGGCGGATGCCGACGGTCAGGATCGCGGCGAACCCGCGCCGCCAGCCGCCGGGACCGGCGAGCTCGCTCGGGGTCGGGCCATGGGAATGGCCGCAATGCTCTTCATGGACGTGGTCGTGCCCGTGGTGGTGAGGGGCGTGTGCGTGATCGTGGTGATGGTGATCATGGTCATGATGGTGATGGCCGTGATCATGATGGTCATGCGGCACGCCCGCCATGGCCGGCACCGGCTGCGTCACCTGGAGCGCGCGGATGAAGGTGCCGCCCTTGGTCCAGACCAGGCGCAGGCCGAACAGCGCGATCAAGGCGTAGCTTGCAATCTCGATCGCCCCTTCCGCCTTGCACATGGTCCTGGCAGTGGCGTTCAGGATCCAGGCCGAGATGCCGACGATCAGGATCGCCACCAGCGACTGCATCAGCGCTGAGGCGAACGACAGCGCGATGCCGCGCCGCGCGGTCTCGCGGTTGGCGACGAGATAGGAGGCGATCACCGCCTTGCCGTGGCCGGGGCCGGCAGCATGGAAGATGCCGTAGGCAAAGGAGATGAAGAGCAGCGTCCACAGCGCCGAGCCGTCGGATTTGGCAGCGCGGATGGTCGACGACATCTGGCGATAGAATTCCGACTGTTTTGCCAGCAGCCAGCCGATCAGGCCACTGGCCTCGGGCTGCGCCGCTGGCGACTGCTTCGGCGCGCCGAACGGATTTTGCGCCAGGACATGGTGAAGCGCGGCATCCGCCACGCCGACGGCGAGGAGAACGGCGGCGCAAGCGATGAGCCCGCGCGCAACGGACGAAAGTTTCGGCTTCACGGACAATCCACCGTGATCTTGTTGGCGAACATCATGCCGAAATTGGCATTCGGGCCGTCCATGAAAGTCTGCTCGTTGAGCTTCTGCGCGGTCGCGGTGCCGTCGCTCGGACGATCGAGTTTCATCTGGCAGCCTGATGGCGCGCCGACCAGCTTGACGGGATTATCCTTGGCCATCTGGAAATCGATGAAGAAGGAGCGGTCGAACACTTCCAGCACGAGCTGTTTGGGCTTGAGCGGCGTCTTCAGCGGCAGCGTGAAGTGCAGGGTCAGCACAGTGTCCTTGTAGTCCAGATAATAGTCGACCGGCTCGCCAAAGCGCTCCTTCTTGCCGTCGGCCTTGGCGAAGGTGAAGTAGGCGTATTCCTTCAGCGACTCGACATTGGTCTGCGCCAGCGGCCCGAGCTCCTCGCGCGTATAGGCGCCCTTCTTCTTGCTCTCGAGCCCTTGCACCGCATAGGCCGAGAACATGTCATCAAACGTCCAGGCGTGACGCACGCCGGTGATGCTGCCGTCCTCGGCGTAGAGCAGCTCGCTTGAAGCGGTGATCCAGACGTGCGGATGCGCGCTCGCCGGACCCGATGCAAGCAGCAGGCCGGCGGCGAGCAGCCATCCCAGCAGCACGCGCATGTCGATCAAGCCGCCTTGTCGTCGAGCAGGCCGCGGCGGCGGAGCAGCGCGTCGGGCTCAGGCGGGCGGCCGCGGAACGCCTCATAGGCCGCTTCCGGATCGACCGACCCGCCGCTCGAATAGATGTTGTCGTGGAGGCGCCTGGCCACCGCGGGATCGAAGATGTTGCCGGCTTCCTCGAACGCCCCGAAGGCATCGGCGTCCATGACCTCTGACCACATGTAGCTGTAATAGCCGGCAGCATAGTGGTCGCCCGTGAAGATGTGGCCGAACTGGGTCGGCCGGTGCCGCATCGAGATTTCCTCGGGCATGCCGATCTTCTCCAGCTCGCGTTTCTCGAAGGCGCGGACATCCTGCGCGGCGGCGGCGGGCTGGGAGTGGAACTCGAGATCGACCAGCGCCGAGGAGACGAATTCGACCGTGGCAAAGCCCTGGTTGAATTTTCGCGCGGCGAGGAAGCGCTTGAGCAAATCGTCCGGCAGCGGCTCGCCGGTCTGGTAGTGCCGGGCGAACTGCTGCAGCACCTCGGGCCGCTCCTGCCAATGCTCATAGAGCTGCGACGGCAGCTCGACGAAGTCAGTGAAGACCGACGTGCCCGACAGCGAGGGATAGGTCACGTTGGAGAGCATGCCGTGCAGGCCGTGGCCGAACTCGTGGAACAGGGTGCGGGCATCGTCGGGCGACAGCAGCGAGGGCTCGCCGCCTGTGCCCTTGGCAAAATTGCAGACATTGATGACGAGCGGCGCGATCTCGCCGTCGAGCTTCTGCTGGTCGCGCAGCGAGGTCATCCAGGCGCCGGAGCGCTTGGACGGCCGGGCGAAGTAGTCGCCGTAGAACAGCGCCTTGTGCTTGCCGTCGGGGCCCTTGACCTCCCAGACCCGGACGTCGGGATGCCAGACCGGGACGTCCTTGCGCTCCTCGAAGGTGATGCCGAACAGGCGCGTGGCGCAGTCGAAGGCTGCGGCGATCATGTGGTCGAGCGTCAGATAGGGCTTGATCGCGGCGTCGTCGAAATTGGCGCGCTGGAGGCGGAGCTTCTCGGCATAGAAACGCCAGTCCCAGGGCGCGAGCTTGAAATTGCCGCCCTCCTCCGTGATCAGCGCCTGCATCTCATCGCGGTCGGCGAGTGCCCGGGCGCGGGCCGGCTTCCAGACCCGCTCCAGGAGGCCGCGCACCGCGTCGGGCGTCTTGGCCATGGAATCCTCGAGCCGGTAGGCGGCGTAGGTCGGATAGCCCAGGAGCCTGGCGGTCTCCTCGCGCAGCTTCAGGATCTCGCCGATGGTCGCGTTGTTGTCGTTGGAATTGCCGTTGTCGCCGCGCGCGATAAAGGCCTTGTAGACCTTCTCGCGCAGGTCTCGCCGGCCTGAGCTCTTCAGGAACGTCTCGACCGAGGAGCGCGACAGCGTGACGATGGCCTTGCCTGCCATGCCGCGATCTTCCGCCGCCGCCTTGGCGCCGGCGATGAAGCTCTCGGGCAGGCCCTGGCGGTCGGCCTCCCCTAACTCCATGAACCAGTCCTGCTCGTCGCCGAGCAGGTGATGGCTGAAGCCGGTCGCGAGCTGGGCCAGCTTCTCGTTGATCTCGGCCATGCGCGTCTTGGCCTCGTCGGACAGGCCGGCGCCGGACCGGTGGAAGCGGGTATAGGTGCGCTCCAAGAGGCGGAGCTGCTCCGGTGTCAGACCGAGACTGCCGCGGTTCTCGTGCAGCTGGGCGATGCGGCCAAACAGCACGGCGTTCATCATGATCGGATTCCAGTGCCGCGCCATCCGCAAGGAGACCTCCTTGTCGATCTCGAGGATGGCCGGGTTGGAATGCGCCGAGACCAGGTCGTAGAAGACCGAGGCGACCTTGCTGAGCAGCTTGCCGGAGCGTTCCAGCGCCGTGATGGTGTTGGCGAAGTCGGGCGCAGCCGGATCATTGGTGATGGCCGCGATCTCGGCGGAGTGATCGGCGAAGGCCTGCTCGAAGGCCGGCAGGAAGTGCTCCGGCACGATCTCGTTGAAGGGCGGGGTCGCAAACGGCGTCACCCAGGCCTTCAGTAGCGGATTGGTCTCGGCGTCCGTGGTTTGGCGGGGGTCTGACATCGCAAGTCCCGTTTTTTGAGGCGATTTGTTGGGGCCAGCTATAGCACGCGATGGGGCTTTTTTGGGCCATTTGGCCTTGCTCCCGCCGGGCTTTTCGGGGAGATTGCGGCCCTCGAAACCACGGACCTCAACGCCCATGAACGCGCCCTCCTCGTCGTCCCGTCAGATCGTCTGGCCGAGCGTCATCACCGTCATCAGCGCCGCCATCCTGATTGGCGCCGAGGTGTTCGGCGCCGCGTTTGCCGGCGGCTGGGCGCTCGCCATTCTGATCGGGCTCGGTGACCAGGGCGCGCACATCCTTCAGGCCGTGCTGTTCGCACTCGGCGTGCTGGTCATGACCGCCTTCATCCGCGCAGCTCAGCGCGTCGAGCCGTTCTTCAAGCGCCGCTGAGTCGTCTTGCGCGACGCCGTCACGCGCGCGACACCAAAAAATTAACGCACGTTCATCTTCCGCGTCGCTCGCGCACCACCGCGCAAGCAGATGTTAGGCAATTCTGTTCTCAGCCTAAAAAAATTCTTGCGAAGCCGAGTCAAAACCCTTATGTGCGTTTTTGCCCAATTTCGCACGTGCCTGTGGTCGTGTGTCAGTCGGTAGGTATCCGGACAAGAGGCCGGACAGCCGCCAAGGGGTGAAGAAGCCGAGGGGCTCTTCGGAAGTGCAGAAGTCGAGGACTGAAAAGTCGAACGACTGACGGCAAACCCGGAGCGCCCAGCATCTCTCTCAAAGAGATGCCTTGTCGAAGGTGACTTCGCTCTTTGCAACCGTGACTGGCAGCCGGAGGCGAACCGGCGCACCCCGCTCTCAACGGGGGACGCGACTTAAAGCAACGACGGATCGGGCTTTTTTGGTCTCTACCGGCATTCCACCGCCGGCGCGGGCTACTGAAAAGGCTTGTCCTTCATTGCCAGGTGAGCGGGCGGGAGACTCTCCCAACCAATCCACGGCAGCACAGTCTGGTTTGAGTCTTTTGGCTTCAGCGCGCCTCCATCGCGCGATGTGGCCGAAGCACTCTTATCCGACGTCACGTTGATGCGGATCCTGTCGCTGGGACCGTTGGAGAGTGCCATGACCGAACGAATCCAGGAATTCCTGCGTAACCGCCGCAAGGAAGGTCTCGACACCGAGCCGTGCCTCGTCGTCGACCTCGAGGTCGTGCGCGACAACTACCAGAGCTTCGCCAAGGCGCTGCCCGACAGCCGCGTGTTCTACGCCGTCAAGGCGAACCCGGCGCCGGAAGTGTTGTCGCTGCTGGCTTCCATGGGCTCCTGCTTCGACACCGCGACCGTCGCCGAGATCGAGATGGCGCTGGCCGCCGGCGCGACGCCCGACCGCATCTCCTTCGGCAACACGATCAAGAAGGAGCGCGACATCGCGCGCGCCTTCGCGCTCGGCATTCGCCTGTTCGCGGTGGACTGCGTTCCCGAGGTCGAGAAGATCGCCCGCGCCGCTCCCGGCGCCAAGGTGTTCTGCCGCATCCTCTATGACTGCGCCGGCGCCGAATGGCCGCTGTCGCGCAAGTTCGGCTGCGACCCGGAGATGGCGGTCGAGGTGCTCGACGCCGCCAAGCGTCTGGGCCTCGAGCCGTGCGGCATCTCGTTCCATGTCGGATCACAGCAGCGCAAGGTGAAGGCGTGGGACCGCGCGCTGGCAATGGCCTCGCAGGTGTTCCGCGACTGCGCCGAGCGCGGCATCAACCTCTCCATGGTCAACATGGGGGGCGGCTTTCCGACCAAGTACCTGAAGGACGTGCCGCCGGTCGTCACCTACGGCCGCTCGATCTTCCGCGCGCTGCGCAAGCACTTCGGCAACCAGATTCCGGAGACCATCATCGAGCCAGGCCGCGGCATGGTGGGCAACGCCGGCATCATCGAATCCGAAGTCGTGCTCATCTCGAAGAAGAGCGACGAGGACGAGGTGCGCTGGGTGTACCTGGACATCGGCAAGTTCGGCGGTCTCGCCGAGACCATGGACGAGTCGATCCGCTACGCCATCCGCACCCCGCATGACGGCGCGGACATGACCCCGTGCGTGCTCGCCGGCCCCACCTGCGACAGCGCCGACGTGCTGTACGAGAAGACCCCGTATCCGCTTCCCGTCACGCTCGAGATCGGCGACAAGCTGCTGATCGAAGGCACCGGGGCCTATACGTCGACCTACTCGGCGGTGGCGTTCAACGGCATCCCGCCGCTGAAGACGTACCACATCTAAGCGCCTCGCTGCTCCGAGGCACGACGAACCCGGGAGCCGGCTTGCCGGCTCCTTACCCGACATTGCCATTCTGACGACGCTTGAGCTCGCGTGCCTTGGTGCGCGGCTTCAAGCGGGGACTGACGCGCCATGACTGCTTTTCGGAAGCCACAAGTCGCCCTCACCTCGAAAGCCGCTCCGTTCGCGATCCGAAGCGAGCGGGCTGTCGACGTCGCCGCCCGTGAAGCGCTGCTGGATGCCTGCTTTGGCGAGGATCGCCATGACCGCACCTGCCAGCGCCTGCGCGACGGACGCGCACCTGCCGCCGGCCTCGCGCTGGCCGCCGTGCGTGAGGGAAAGCTCGTGGGAACCGTGCGGTTGTGGCACGTCAGCGCCGCAGGCAGGCCCGCTCTGGTCCTCGGACCGCTGGCGGTGGACCCTGCCTGCCGCGAGCTCGGGATCGGCGCCGCGCTGATGCAACAAGCGCTGGCCGCCGCCCGGGCGCGCGGGCATGACGCCGTGATTCTGCTCGGCGATGCGCCCTACTACGCCCGTTTCGGCTTCTCGGCCGAGAAGACCGGCGCGCTGCTGCTGCCCGGCCCGTTCGAGCGCGACCGTCTGCTCGCGATCGAGTTCACCGACGGTGTGCTTGATGGCGCCGAAGGGATGATCGTCCCGACCGGCGCGGCCCTTCCCAAACGGAGGGTAGTTCGCGCCCTCCAGGCGCGCGCGGCGTAAGGACTTGCCATGATGGCGACGACCGGAGCCGCACTGGGTGGCTTCGCCCGACCGCGTCTCCGTTAAGCTCACGTCCTTTGGGGTTGCGCGGGCCCGGAAATTGCCCATAAACCCCACGAAATCCCCTTTCAGTCGAGGCCGAATCCATGCCCCGTCGCCTGATTTCCACCGGCTCCCCCCTCGAAAAGAGCGTCGGCTACAGCCGCGCCGTGATCGACGGCGAGTTCGCCTTCGTCGCGGGAACCACCGGCTATGACTACACGACGATGACGATGCCCTCCGATGTCACGAGCCAGTCACGCAACTGCTTCAAGACCATCGAAGCGGCCCTGAAGGAGGGCGGTTTCGAGATGGCCGACATCGTCCGTGCGACCTACTACGTCACCGACGCCGGCTACATCGATGCCCACTTCGCCGTCTGCGGCCAGGTTCTCGGCGACATCAGGCCGGCAGCGACCTTGCTGGTCGTCAGCGCCCTCGCCAAGCCCGAGATGAAGGTCGAGATCGAAGTCACCGCCAAGCGGCGCAGCGTCTGACAAGCGCCGCGCCTGATCCACCCACCAGATGTCCGCCAGCACGTTCCGGAGAAACTTATGAGCCCTCCCTCGCAGATCTACGCGAAGATCACCGGTCCCATCGTCATGGTCGGCTTCGGCTCCATCGGCAAGGGCACCTTGCCGCTGATCGAGCGGCACCTCGATTACGACAAGTCGCGCGTCACCGTGATCGATCCCAAGGATGAGGGCCGCAGGGCGCATTGCGAGAAGCACAATGTGCGCTTCATCCAGAAGGCCGTGACCAAGGACAATTATCGCGAATTGCTGACCCCGCTGCTGACCGAAGGCGGCGGCCAGGGCTTTTGCGTCAACCTGTCGGTCGACACCGGCTCGACCGACATCATGGAGCTCTGCAACGAGCTCGGCGCGCTCTATATCGACACCGTCAACGAGCCCTGGCTCGGCTTCTATTTCGACGCGTCCAAGGGCCCCGAGGCCCGCTCCAACTACGCGCTGCGCGAGGTGACGCTGGCCGCCAAGCGGGCGCGCCCCGCCGGCTCGACCACGGCCGTGTCCTGCTGCGGCGCCAATCCCGGCATGGTCTCCTTCTTCGTCAAGCAGGCGCTGCTCAACGTCGCCGCCGACCTGAAGCTCAATGCGCCGAAGCCGAAGACCAAGGCCGAATGGGCCGACCTGATGCGGCAGGCCGGCATCAAGGGCATTCACATCGCCGAGCGCGACACCCAGCGCGCCAAGAAGCCGAAAGAGCCTGACGTCTTCGTCAACACCTGGTCGGTGGAAGGCTTCCTGTCGGAGGGCATGCAGCCGTCCGAGCTCGGCTGGGGCACCCATGAGAAGTGGATGCCCGAGAATGCGCATACCCACGAGGCCGGCTGTGGCGCCGCCATCTATCTGATGCAGCCCGGTGCCAACACGCGCGTGCGCACCTGGTGCCCGACCCGCGGCGCGCAATACGGCTTCCTCGTTACCCACAACGAGTCGATCTCGATCGCCGATTACTTCACGGTGCGGGACGCATCGGGCAAGGCGATCTACCGGCCGACCTGCCACTACGCCTATCATCCGGCCGACGACGCCGTGCTGTCGCTGCATGAGCTGTTCGGCCGCGCCGGCAAGATGCAGGAGAAGCACCACATCCTCGAAGAGGACGAAATCGTCGACGGCATCGACGAACTCGGCGTGCTGTTGTTCGGCCACGACAAGAACGCGTACTGGTACGGCTCGCAGCTCTCGATCGAAGAGACCCGGGAGCTTGCCCCCTATCAGAACGCCACCGCGCTGCAGGTGACCTCCGCCGTGCTCGGCGGCATGGTGTGGGCGCTGGAGAATCCGAACGAAGGCATCGTCGAAGCCGACGAGATTGATTTCGATCGCCTCCTGGAGATCCAGCTGCCGTATCTCGGCCCGGTGAAGGGTTTTTACACCGACTGGACGCCGCTGACGGATCGGCCGGGCCTGTTCCCTGAGGACATCGACACCAGCGATCCCTGGCAGTTCAAGAACATTCTGGTGCGGTGAGCGGGCTCGCTGACAAAACAGCGAAAACAACCCCATGCACAGTAGACCGCGCAATGGCAGGCCATTGCGCGCCTGCGGCAAAAACGCGTGCGCTGTCTACTGCTTATCCTTGATCGGCGGCGCGATCTTCTCGGCCGGGGCCGGCGGCAGCGCGGGCTTGGCGGCTCCCGCCGCGCCCTGCCCCCCCCCCCCCCCCCCCCCCCCCCGGGGCGCGCGGGCTCGGGCGCTGGCGTGGTCGGCCGGTCGCCGCCGGGTTTTGCCTCTGCGGGCGTCTTGGTCTGGTCGTCGGAAGGCGTGCCCTGAAGCGGCTGGGTGGCCTGCGCCAGATCCATCCGGCTTTGGGCGCGGATTTGCGCCAGCGACATCACGGACACCAAGACACCCGCTGCGAACAGCGTGCAGGCGATTGTGAGGTCGAGCTTCAGGTTTCGCTTGTTGTTCTGGCCGGTCATGTCGATCACCGCCTTTGTCCACGGGATCAACGAAACTGGAGCCGGCGGGTTCCGCGCTGGGAGAGGCGGGAACCGGGCTCAATCCGTCGTGCTGACTTCCCAGGTGGCGTGACGGACGCCGGGCAGGTGCTGGAGCTCGGTTGCCACCGCATTGAGCTCGTTCGGATCGACCGCGGTCGCGACCAGCTCGGCGACGATCTCGATGAGATCGTCCCCGGTCTCGACAACCTCGACGTCGGCGACGGGATATTTGGCATCCTCGAGCTTGTCGACGAGCCGGTCGCGCATGTCAGGCAGGGCATCCATCGCAACCGCGAGCTTGAAATAATAGGTCGCCTCGAGCGCCTTCGCGTTCAGCGGAATGCGGTTGATGGCATTGACCAGCGGACGCAGCATCGTGTTGCCGGCGATGACGAAGACGGTGAGCGCCGCGGCCTGTGCGACCATGTCGGCGCCGGCGCAGGAGCCGACAGCGGCCGAGGACCACAGCGTCGCCGCGGTGTTGAGCCCACGCACGTCCATGCCCTGCTTCATGATGACGCCGGCGCCGAGGAAGCCGATGCCGGAGACGACGTAAGAGATGACTCGCACCGCGCCCTCGGCACCGTCCAGATGCATGGCGAGATCAACGAAGGCCGCAGCGCCGACCGCGACGAGGACATTGGTCCGCAGGCCAGCCGTGCGCTGACGATATTGCCGCTCGGCGCCGATCAGTGTGCCGAGCACGAAGGCCGTGAACAGGCTGACCAGCGTGTCCGCGAAGTCGGCGAGCTGGAAGGTCGTCAGAAAGCGCATGAATGTGAACTGCCGTAGGGTGGGCAAAGCGAAGCGTGCCCACGGCCTCCCTCAAACCAAAAAAGATCGTGGGCACGGCGCAAGAGCGCCTTTGCCCACCCTACGGCTTGAACCATGACAGATTAAAGCGCCAGCAACCCGCCGTCCCCATTTTCGTCGGCGAAGGCGAGCAGCGTGCCCTTGGCGTTCCAGGCAAGCCCGGCCACTGGCGGCGTGCCGTTGCGGCGGACCAGGATCTCGGCGCCGTCTTCCATCCGCACCATGAGTATGGTGCCGTCGCTGTAGCCGGCCGCCAGGATGTCGTTCCTGGGATGGCAGGCGACGACCGCGACGCGCGCCTGCAATGGCGCGAGCATCGCGGGCTCCTTGCCCATCGGGCCGTCCTTGCTGGCGAATGGCCAGATGATGACGGTGTCGGCGCCCGAGGTCGCGAGACCCTTGCCGCCGGCGCTCCAGGACATCGAGCGGACGCGGCCGGGATAGCCGGTCATGCGCATGTGCCTGTTGTCGGCCAGCCGCCAGCCATGCAGCGCCGCCTCATGCATCGAGGTGACCAGGAACTTGTTGTCCGGGCTGAAGGTGACGCCGAGATGCGAGCCGGCCCAGGGCAGGAATTCGGCCGAACCTTCCATGTTCGGGAACCACAGCGTGGCGCCATTGTAATGCGCGATCGCGAGCCGCAGGCCTTTCGGGGCGAAGGCGAGACCGCCCACGGTCGAGGGCACGTCGAGCGACTTTTCCTCGGCCTTGCCGCTTCTAACGGTCGCCGTCTTGCCGGCCGACCAGGCAAAGGCACCATCAGGATGCAGCGCCACTGCATCGATCCAGCGCCGCTTCGGATCGGTGGCGAGCAGCGTCACCTCGCCCTTGGCGTCGAGCGCGACGACCTTGCCGTCGTCGCCGCCCATGATGAGACGCTTGCCGTCGGAGGCGGCCGAGAGAATGCCGCCGCTGTGCACGGCAACCTTGGTGACTTCGCCCTTGTCGTCGACGAACGCAACGTTCTCCTCGCCACCGGCGAAGGCGGCGCGGGGACCAAGGAAGTGCACGGAGGTCACGCCCATGCCGAGCGTCACAGGCTTGACGCGGTCGGTGACGGAGACGATCGAGGCGGAATCGGGAGGCGGCGTAAACTCTTTCATCACGAAACGATGCAGCTCTCGAAACCTTCGCGAATGGCCTTCTCCGGCAATTCGCGGCCGATGAAGACGAGGCGGCTTTCGCGCTTCTCGCCGTCCTTCCACTTCCGCTGGTGGTCGCCCTCCAGCATCATGTGGACGCCCTGGAAGACGTAGCGGTCGTCGTCATCGTGGAAGGCGAGGATGCCCTTGGAGCGCAGGATCTTGCCGCCCTCGACCTGAACCAGGTTCTGCAGCCAGGGCATGAACACGTTCGGATCGAGCGGCTTGTCGGTCTTGAGCGACAGCGACTGCATGTCCTCGTCGTGATAGTGCTTCAGGCCGTGGCCGTGATCATGGTGGTGATGGTCGTGGCCGTGATGATGGTGATCGTGGTCGTGATCATGATCGTCGGCCTCGAGGAAATCAGGCTCGATGTCGAGAATGCGGTCGAGATCGAACGCGCCGCGGTCGAGCACGTCGGCCAGCGCGACCGAGCAGCGCTCGGTGCGATGGAGCTTCGCATAGGGGTTGATGCCGCGGATGCGGGCCTCGACTTCGGCGAGCTCGCCCTTGGTGACGAGATCGGTCTTGTTCAGCACGATGACGTCGGCGAAGGCGATCTGGTTCTTGGCCTCGGGCGCGTCCTTGAGCCGATCGGACAGCCATTTGGCGTCGGCGACGGTAACCACCGCATCGAGGCGCGCGTTCTTCTGCACGTCCTCGTCGACGAAGAAGGTCTGGGCGACCGGCGCCGGATCGGCAAGGCCGGTGGTCTCGACGATGATGGCGTCGAACTTGCCCTTGCGCTTCATCAAGCCGTCCATGATGCGGACGAGGTCGCCGCGCACGGTGCAGCAGATGCAGCCATTGTTCATCTCGAACACTTCCTCATCGGCGCCGATGATGAGGTCGTTGTCGATGCCGATCTCGCCGAATTCGTTGACGATGACGGCGTATTTCTTGCCGTGGTTCTCCGACAGGATGCGGTTCAAAAGCGTGGTCTTGCCGGCGCCGAGATAGCCGGTCAGCACGGTCACGGGAATTTTGGAGGCGGTCGCTTCAGACATAAGAACTCCGGACGTAGGCTTGTCGCGCGACGCACGGCGGGGTCGCCGCGAGGGGTGGCCCCTGCCCTAATGGTCAAGCGCGCTGGTCAGGGCCTTTATATTGTGCCTGACCATGTCAATGTAAGTGGGTGCAGGGCCCTTTTCGCCGGTCAAACCGTCCGAAACCAGGGTCCCACCGACCTTGGCGCCGGTCTCGGCCGCGATCCGGCGGATCAGGCGGTCATCGCTGATATTTTCCAGGAAAACGGCCGGGATTTTTTGGGCCTTGATCTGCCCGATAATGGTGGCGATGTCCCGTGCGCTGGGCTCGGTTTCGGTGGAGACGCCCAGGGGCGCGATGAACTGGATGCCGTATTCGGCGGCGAAATAGCCGAAGGCATCGTGGGTCGAGATCACCTTGCGCCGTTCCGGCGGGATTTTTGCGACGGCCTCGCGGACCTCGCGGTCGAGCGCTTCGAGCTTTTCCAGATAGGCTTTTGCCTGGGCACGGAAGACATCCGCATCATCAGGGTCGGTGGCAGCCAGCGTGCCTGTGATGTTGGCGACGTAAATCCTGGCATTGGGGATGGACTGCCAGGCATGCGGATCGGCGGCCGAGCCGAGCTTCAATGGTGCGATGCCAGCGCTCGCGGTGACAACCTGCGCCTTGGCCCCTGATGACTGCACAAGACGCGGCAGCCAGCCCTCCAGCCCGAGGCCATTGACGATAACGAGCCGGGCCTCCGCGATGCGCTTCGCATCAGCCGGCGCCGGCGTGTAGACATGCACGTCGCTGTCAGGACCCACCAGCGTCGTCAGGTTGATCTTGTCTCCGCCGATCGTGCGGACGAAATCCGCCAGGATCGAGAAGCTCGCGACGACGTTGAGCCGTTCAGCCGCTTGCAGTGGCGAGGCCATCAGCAGCGATGCCAGAAGCAAAAGGACGCGCATCGTCACGCCTCCAGATGCCGGCCGGGAAACATCTGCCTGACGATGCCGCCGACGCGGCCGAACAGGACCGAGGCGATGTAGATCGCCGTCGCCACCAGGATGATCGCCGGGCCCGAGGGCACGCGGGTCTGGAACGACAGCACGAGGCCGGCATAGCCTGAGACTGCCGCAGCAACCACGGCGATGCAGATCATGACGGTGAGATCGCGCGACCAGAACCGCGCAATGCCGGCCGGCAGGATCATCAAGCCAACGGCGAGAAGCGTGCCGAGCGCCTGGAAGCCGTTGACGAGGTTGACGACGACGAGCGCGAGGAAAGCGAGATGCGCAGGGCCGCCAGCCCGGCTCACGGTGCGCAAAAATAATGGATCGACACTCTCGATCACCAGCGGGCGATAGATCACCGCGAGCACCAGCAGCGTCACAGTGGCGTTGAAGGCGACCACCAGCAGCGTCTGGTCGTCCATCGCCAGGATGTTGCCGAACAAGACATGGAGCAGGTCGATATTGGTGCCCTTGATCGAGACGATGGTGACACCGAGCGCCAGGGACGCCAGATAGAAGGTCGCAAGCGATGCATCTTCCTTCAGCCCGGTCGAGCGCGCCACCACGCCGGCGAGGATTGCGACGGCAAAACCCGCGATCAGGCCGCCGGCCGTCATCGCGAACAGATTGAGGCCGGAGAGCAGGAAGCCGATTGCGGCGCCGGGCAGAATCGCATGCGCCATGGCATCGCCGACGAGGCTCATCCGCCGCAGCATCAGGAACACGCCGATCGGCGCGCCCGCCAGCGACAGCGCGATGACGGCGGCGAGCGCGCGCCGCATGAACTCGAATTCGGTGAACGGACCGATCAGCGCGTCATAGATCATCTGGAATCACGCCGCCCGCGAGCTGATATCGTCAGCCGCGCAGGCGGTGGCGCTGTCGTCGAAGGCCTCGCACATCCGCATCGCGACCATCAGGTTCTCCGGCGTCAGCACCTCCGCGGTCGGTCCCCAGGCCACGGGGCCGCGCGCCAGCACCAGGGTCTCGCTGAAATGGGTGCGCACCATCTCCATGTCGTGGAGTGCGGCGATCACGGTGCGGCCTTCGTGATGCCAATGCTTCACCAGCGCGAGCAGGTCGGCAATGGTTTTGCTGTCGATGGCGTTGAAGGGCTCGTCGAGCACGATCAGGCGCGCATCCTGGAGCAGCACGCGCGCGAACAGCACGCGCTGCATCTGCCCGCCCGAGAGCGTGCCGATGGGCCGGTTCTCGAAGCCGTTGAGGCCCACCGACGCGATGGCGCGAAGGATCTTTTCGCGCGCAACCCTGCCGATGCCGCCAAACAGGCCGGCCGCGCGCCACAACCCGGTGCTGACGAAATCGAATACCGAGATCGGGAAGCTGCGGTCGATGTCCGCGCTCTGCGGCAGATAGGCGATGTCGCGGGCGTCCAGCCCACCGAGATGGATGCTGCCGTCGAGCGGCCTCAGGATGCCGACGATGCCGCGCAGCAGCGTCGATTTGCCGGCGCCGTTGGGGCCGATCACGGCCACGAGCGCACCTGATGCGACCTCGCCATTGAGATGGTGCACGGCCGGGTGGCGGTCATAGCCGAGCGTGACGTTGCGGAATGCGAGCTGGGCCATGGTCACCTCATCGCCAGGAAGACGATGCCCCAGAGCGCGGCGCAGACGGCCACAGCGGCCGCAAGGCGCCCGGCCATGGTCATGCGCAGGATCGACCAAGGCGCATCCTGGGCCGGATGCGGCGAGGCGGCGTCATGGACATGGGCGTGGGTGTGGTCATGCCCGTGGTCATGGGAGTGGCCGTGAGAGTGGCCAGAATGACCATGGGCGTGGCCGTGATGGTGGGAGTGGGACGCGGCGGGAACCATGCAGAGATGTTATATTATAACATTACAGGTGTCCACCGCAGGGAAGGGCCGACGCAGCAAAAAGGCGACCGCGTAGCGACCGCCTTTCTTGTCATTCCGGGGCGGCGCGTTAGCGCCGAGCTATGGTGCGCAATTGCGCACCTGAGAATCCATCCGGCGTCAATCCGAATGGATAAATGGATTCCGGGCTCGCGCTCCGCGCGCCCCGGAATGACGCTCAGACCTTCTCGAACAGGGACTCGACGTATTCCCAGTTCACGAGGTTCTCGACGAACGCCTTGAGATAGTCCGGACGGCGGTTGCGATAGTCGATGTAGTAGGAGTGCTCCCAGACGTCGCAGCCGAGGATCGGGGTGGCGCCGTGCACCAGCGGGTTTTCGCCGTTCGGAGTCTTGGAGATCTCGAGCTTGCCGTTCTTGACCTGGAGCCAGCACCAGCCCGAGCCGAACTGGCCGACGCCGGCCGCCTGGAAATCGGTCTTGAACTTCTCGAAGCCGCCGAGATCCTCGTCGATCTTCTTCGCGAGCTTGCCCGGCAGCTTGGTGCCGCCGCCATTGGGCTTCATCCAGCTCCAGAAGTGGATGTGGTTGTAGTGCTGGCCGGCATTGTTGAACACCGCAGGGTTCTTGCCGAATGAGCCCTTGACGATCTCCTCAAGGGACTTGCCTTCCCATTCGGTGCCCTTGAGCGCGTTGTTGCCGTTGGTGACGTAAGCCTGATGATGCTTGTCGTGGTGGAATTCCAGCGTCTCCTTCGACATGAACTGGCCGAGGGCGTCATAGGCGTAAGGGAGTGGGGGCAGCGTGAATGTCATGGGTTCTTGTCCGCAACTGGTGGGAACGTGTTCTAACGGTCACCCCTTATAGAAGGTTCCGCCGCTGTTAAATACCGCCAATTTGCGAAATTGCGTGATGCGACGGCTTGGCCGGATTGCATAAAATCAACGCAAGCGACCGCAGCAACGTGACAAGCCGCAAAATATCATTGCCTTTGAGACGCTTATGGGAGAACGAACCAACCACGACGCGAAGATACGAGAGAGAAGGCGATGAGCATCGAGATCGACATCCTGAACGGCGATGCCTCGTGGAAGACCGCCGAGCCGCTGCATCAGGCGGTCTGGGGCCCGCAACAGCTCGCAGACAAGCCTTGGAGGCACGTCAAATGGGCCAATGCCGATTTGCGCGTGCTGATCGAGACGCCCGAGGACGGGCTCGTCTGCCATGTCGGCATCTACTTCCGCACCGTCACCTGGAATGGGCAGAAGGTGCATGTCGGCGGTATCGGCGGCGTCTGCACGCGTGAGGATCGCCGTAACAGGGGTTATGCGACCATGGCGATCGACGCGGCGGTACATACGATGCGCGCCAATGAGGCCGTGAAGTTCGCGATCCTGTTCTGCGAGCCGCACAACGCCGCGTTCTACCAGGCCCGCAGCTGGCTGCCCTTCAAGGGCGAGGTCTATTGCGAGCAGCCGGAGGGACGAATCCGCTTCGATGTCATGGCGCCCTATGTCTTCAACGTCGTCCGCGCGCCGACGCTCGGCACCATCGACCTGTGCGGCCTGCCCTGGTGACAGATTCGCCGGGGCAAATGCGCGCGGGAATTTGATTCCATCAGGCGTTGCACGATTCGAATTTGCTGCTATGGAGACGCCTCCATTCCGAGGTCCCTCCCCCATGTCCTGCAGATTTGCTGTTCTCACCGTCCTTCTGGCTGCCCTGTCGGGCGCGACAACCGCAATGGCGCAGAGCGCCGAGGCAAGCGGGACCTGGCTCACCCAGGCGGGCGATGCCCGCGTCAAGATCAGCAAATGCGGCGGCGGCATCTGCGGCCACATCGTCTGGCTGCGCGAGCCCACGGACACCGCGACCGGCCAGCCCGCGACCGACAGCAAAAATCCCAATCCCGCGCTCGCCAAGCGATCGATGATCGGACTGCCGCTGTTCTCCGGCATGCAGCCCGCAGGACCGAACAAATGGTCGGGCCAGATCTACAATGCCGACGACGGCAATACCTATGCCAGCAGCGTCACCGTGACGGGAGCAGAGACCTTGCGGGTCGAAGGCTGCGTCGGCGCGCTCTGCGGCGGCGAGACCTGGAGCCGCCTGTCGCGCTAAAGCACGATGAGACTGGGATGAATCAAGCCGCTGCGGACTCGGTGCACCTCTCCCGCTTGCGGGAGAGGTCGGCGCAACGCGCCGGGTGAGGGTTCTCTCCCCTGGGGGAGTGTCCCGTTGCGGAGAAACCCTCTCCCCAACCCTCCCCCGCAAGCGGGGGAGGGAGCGCACCTCCCACGTCGCGGCAAATGAAACCTAATCTCATGATGCTCTAGCGCGCTGCGGCTGCCATCGCCTTTAGCGCCGTCGCCGCCGAGGCGTAGCCGCCGCGCGCGCCATCGATGAAGTGGACGTGATCGCTGCGCAGCGCCGAGGGCGTGAAGCAGGTCATCATCGCCGCATCCTGCGGATAGAGACCGTAGCGCACGACACCGTCGCGCGCAGCGGTGGCGAGGCGATCGCTCAAGGCGCGCTCGAGCTCCGGTGTGCAGTCGAGGATCATGCGCAGGCCGTCATCATATTTGCGGAAGTCGGAATTCTCGACCACCTGGCGCTTGTAGACCTTTGGCAGGAAGCTGCCGGCCTTGATGTCGAAGCGCATCAGGACATAGGCGAAAAACGTAAAGGCGAGCAGGCTGGCGCGGCGCATGAACAAGGAGCCGCCACGCATCGCCCGTGCCTCATAGTCCAGCCCCTGCGGCGGCCATTTCAGCGGCGGCCCCTGCGGCGGCACGGGACGGCCCGCGTCCGGACTGCGCTCGACCAGATGGATGATGTCCTCGATCACCTTGCGGAACGCAAGCGGATCGGCCCCAGCAGCCGGCATCACCAGCACCGACAGGATCAACCCGCGCGAGGCCGGCATCTCCTCGAAGCGGCAGGACAGGCCGGAGAGATCGGGCTGCGTGCCTGACGGCGCCTCGGTCACCGCGAACTCGCCGCGCTTCATCGCCGCATCGGCAAAGGCGAGCCCGCCGCCGGAGAACATCGCATAGGACAAATTGGCCGACGGACCGAAACGCGCAACGCGTACATCAAGGCCCTGGGCCCTTATTGCGCTCACCGGCACCAGCGCGACGCGCATCTTCAGATCAAGGTCTTCCCGCACCCATGTCGCGGTCGCGGCCAGCGCTTCGCGCGCCAGCTCGAGATCATCAGGCGCAACCGCAAAGCTCGCGCCGTCACCGCCGAACACGAAGGGGAATTCGCGTCCCTCCAGCGCGTTCGTCACCGCCGCGATCACGGCAGCGCCCGCCATGTTGACGGCCTTGTAGCGCTGCGCCGCGATCGCCTTGGTGGAATCAACGATGTCGGCGACGCCGATGCTCCAATCCTCCGGCAGCGGCGAATAGAGTTTCGGGTCCATCAGGCTGGTGAAGCCGCGGAAGACAGGGATGCTGCCGTAGAAGGATGCGGCGCTCATTGCAGAAGCCAGTCTGGTTTCAGGTCAGACGAGATACGTGGCAGGATGGATCGGGGTTCACCCCGGGGTGTCCCATTCGAGGTCTCGATCTTTGGCTGAAATGGCGCCCGACGACAAGGTCGCGCCGTGCCGCAATGCCGCATCTCGTCATTGATCGGCATCAAACAGCCGGCCGGAGATCACGCCTACGGTTGGCTTGTCTATGGATCACATGGGACATCAGGGGTGTCTGACTTCGACAACGAGGATTCCGCCCGTCCGGTACGTCGACGTACCGGCCTGGACATCATCAGCGCCGTCAAGATGCCGGAAGGGCTGACTGCGGCCGTGGACGCCTGGGCCGAGGCGCAGCAATTGTCGCGCGCCGACGCAATCTGCAAACTGGTCGAGCTGGGTCTCAAGATCGCTCCGGCAGCGCCGACGTCACCACACATCGCGGTCGGGTCCGACGCCGCCAGGATCGAAGAGGTCGCCGTGCACGAGATCGAGGGACTGCTCGATCCCGCTCTGCCCGCCAACGAACGCGAACGCCGCATTCGCCGTCTGACAGAGGGGCCGCCGGAATTCTCGCACGCACGGATCGATCTTCCGAAACCCCAGACGTAGGCGCGGGCGCGCGCTAATGCAGTTTTTCGCTCTCGCGCTTGCGCAAGGCGTCGAGGGCAGGATCATGACAGCCGATCAGCCGCACGAATTGCTGCGGATACATTTCGTGGCCGTGGCTGCCGGAATTCTGATGCGACATCGGCGGGCAGCGCACATCGTCCAGTTTCGCAGGCGATGGCTCCGCGGATCCCCGCCCCTTGATCGCAGCCTTGACGCTTGGCGTTGCCATGGACTGCTCCCTTTCCTTTAGGGCAGTTCGATTGACGTAACCCAATCGATGAGGCGGCATCTTACGACCAAATCCGGCTCGTTGTCATTGCGCCGGATCAACGTCATTTTGTCGGGTGGGATTCCGTCTCAGGCCGTGTTCCCGGCGTCGATCGTGAACACGGCGCCTGTCACGTTGCGACCGCCCTCGCCCAGCAAATATTCAACCATACGCGCGACGTCCTCGGTCTCCGGCAGGCGGCGCAGCGCGCTACGGCCGGCGATGCGCTTGCGACCCTCGTCGGAGAGATTGTGCGTGAGCTCGGTATCGATGAAGCCGGGGGCAACCGCGTTGACCGTGATGCCGAGCTTGCCGACCTCTCGCGCCAGCGAGCGGGTGAAGCCGGTCGCCGCCGCCTTGGTCGCACCATAGACCGAAAGGCCGTTATAGCCTGTCGTCGCGATGATCGAGGAGATGTTGATGATGCGGCCCGCGCCGTCGGCCATCATCTGGCGCGCGACATATTTGGTGAGGATGATCGGCGACAGCACGTTGAGCTGCACCAGCGCTTCGATCGCCGAATTGTGCATGGTGGCGAGCAGGCCTTCGGTGCCGAGGCCGGCATTGTTGACCAGCCCGTAAATCGGGCCGAATTCGTCGCGCACGAGCTTTGCGAACGCGGGGATCGCATCGATCACCGAGAGATCGCAGGCACGGAAATGCAGACGCCCCTCGGAGGCGGCGATCGCCGACTTGAGTTCGTCGCTCTCGCGCCGCGCAGCCGCGATCACGTTGTAGCCGGCGCCGACGAGGCGCCTGCCGATCGCAAGGCCAATGCCGCGGCTGCCGCCGGTGACAAGAACGTTATGCATCGGTGCGCGCCAGTTTGCCGGCCGGGGTGACGTCGAGCGCCTCGACAAAGCGGATCACTGCCGGCACCTTGTGCGAGGCGAGCTGGGCGCGACACTGATCCAGAATCTGGTCGCGGATCTCCTTCGCGCGTGCCGGATCGGTGCCCTCAGTGAGGATCACGTCGGCGACGACGATGCCGCCGGTAATCGGGCTGCGGCGCGACTTTGCCCGCGACATCCTGACATCGGGATGCCGATTGATCGCCGCCTCGATCTCTTCGGGGTGGACCTTGAGCCCGCCGATATTGATGATGCCGCCGCGGCGGCCGACGAAATAATAGCGGTCGCCGCGCAGCTCGACGATGTCGCCGCTGTCGACGAATCCGTCCGCATCGGTGAGCGCGGCGGCATTGCGACCGATATAGGCGTGCGCGGTGCGCGTCGAGCGAATGCGCAGCGAGCCATCGACGACCTTCATCTCGACGCCGTTGCGATTGCCGAGATAGTCGGCCGGGAAACCTTCGAGCCCGTCATTGACGGCGAAGCCGACGCCGGCCTCGGTCGAGGCATAGGCATGGCCGACGGAAGAGTTCGGGAAAGCTGCCTTCAGACCATCGAGCACGGCCTGGTCGGCGATCTCACCGGAGAGCCGAACGTAGCCGGGTGCAAACTTTGCGGCCGAGCCGCTCATCAGGAGCTTGCGCCAATGCGATGGCGTGCCGGAGATGTGGGAGACCCCGCGCGCGTTCAGCCGGGCAACGTGATCGGCGAGCGCTTCAGGCGGGTCCGACAGCACCATCGAGCCGCCGGAGAGGATGGCGCGGAGGAAGATCTGCAAGCCGCCATAGCGGCGGATGTCATAGAACGTGGCCCAGACCGGCGCGGGTCCCTTGGCAGGGCCTTCGGCAACGATCGCGCCGGTGAGCGCTTCCAGCGTGTGACCGGCGATCTTCGGCACGCCCGATGTGCCCGAGGTCAGCATCAGCCATTCGGTTGCGCGTTCGGTCTTCGCGGGCGAGGTGGCTCGAAGCGGCAATTGTGCGGTCACGACCAGCGACACGCCGGCGTCGGCCCAGCGATCGGGCTCGTCGGTGACGACGGCATCGATCCCGGCATCGGCGATCAATGCGTCAAGATGCGCCGGATTGAGGTCGGGCGGGCACAGCAGCATGCGACGGGCGATGCCGTCGAGCTCGATCATGGCAAGGCCCGAGCGGAGCTGGTCGGACAATTTCAACAGGACGGCGCGGCCGGACAGTTCGCACAAGCGGCCGCCAAGGACCGTCTGCGACAGGATATCTGTCAGCGAAACGCAATGATGAGCGTCCGACAGCGTGCGCCCGGTCAGCTCCGGACTCAGATAGTCCCGAAGCGCAAAGATCTCACGCGGGGACATTTTCGTAGGCCCGCACGAAATCACCCACGGTGGCGGGGAACGCGGCGTCCTCGGAAATGGTGAAAGGGTCGACACCGGTCTCGTCCTCGAGACGGGCGACCAGGATCGCGAAGGCGAGCGAATCAAAGCCTGTCTCATGCAGGGACAGATCGTCGGTGAGCGCGGGAAGCGCGACGTTCTGTTCCTTGGCGATCTGCTTGATCGCCTCGATGACCTTGGACCTTACCGACATGGCTGGCTCGCCTCTTCCTGAGTTAATCGATCGTGTGTCTTGCGGCGGCTCTTGATGACCGCCTCCCATGCCGGCCTGTTTACCCGACAGAAGTAAATGGGCTCTTGGACAATTCAGATAAAATTGGACCTATCTGCCGATTTTGCCGCGCCTACAGCCTGATCGTACCGTTCAGGACTTGCGCATATGCACCTGGATCGAGCGCAACATACGCGCCGGATTTCGGCTCGAGCATGTACAGCGGTTCGGCGATGCCGGCGGGGTCAAAGCCCTCGCGGGCGAGATCGCCCTTCTTCTGCTTGAAGGTCTCGGTGGCATCGAGCTCACGCGAGATACGGATGAAAACCGGGCGGGCATAGGCCGGCAGGCGCCGGGCGAGATGAGCCGGCAGCGCTTCGATGTCAAAACCCTCGTTAACCACGATCGCGCTCATGCCGGCACGGCCGTCAGTGCCGGGAATGCTGACGCCATAGGTCGTGGCATCGACCACGCCGGTGAAATCGCGCACGGCGTCATTGACCTCAGAGGTCGCGACGTTCTCGCCCTTCCAGCGGAAGGTGTCGCCAATGCGATCGACGAAATGGAAGAAGCCCTTGTCGTCGAGCCGCATCAGATCGCCGGTGCGGAACCAGGCATCGCCCTTGGTAAAGACGTCGCGCAAGATCTTCTTCTCGGTCTCCTCAGCATCGGTATAGCCCTCGAAGCGGCCGCCGCCGTCCTCGGCCTTGCCGATGCGGCCGATCGCCTCGCCGGCGTCGCCGCGGGCGCAGGCGATGCAGAATCCCTCGTCATTGCGCAGTGGCGTGCCGCTGTCGGGGTCGAGCTTGACGAGACTTGCCGGAAAGCGATGCGCCAGCAGCGGCGGGATGCGGCCGATCGCGCCCGGTTGGCCCTCGACATTGAACAGCGAGAAATTGCCTTCGGTCGCCGCATAGAATTCGAGAATGCGGGGAATAGCGAAGCGCGACTGGAAATCCTCCCAGATGTCGCCGCGCAGGCCGTTGCCGCAGACGAGCCGCAATCGGTGACGGTTCTCGTATTCCGACGGCGGCGCCTTGAGCAGATAGCGGCAGAGCTCGCCGATATATTGAAACAGCGTGCAATCGTGCCTGACGATGTCGGGCCAGAAATTCGACGCCGAAAACTTCTCCGCGATCACCACCGAGCCTCCGGCGGCCAGCATGCTGCACGGCGCGACGATGCCGCCGACCGAATGGAACAGCGGCAGGCAGTCATACAGCCGGTCCTGCGGCGTCGTGCCGGCAAGGCCAGCAAACCAAAAGCCCCAATTGAGGATGCGGCGATGGCTGATGCTGGCAGCCTTCGGCAGGCCCGTCGTGCCCGACGTATAGATCAGCAGCGCGCGGTCATCGATGGTGACGTCGTCGCGCTCTGCAGGCGACAGCGCCCCGTCATCGAGCGCGGCGAGGGCAACATCGATCGCGCGCTCCCTGCGGGCATCGCCATGGGTCCAGATTTTCGCCTCGGTCTTTAGATGCGGAATCGCGCTCTCGAGCGTCTCCGTCAACGTGTGCGCGACGATGAGATGCGAGGGCTTTGCCACATCGATGCAATGCGCGAGCGACTGACCGACAAGTTTGGTGTTCAGCAGCGCCACCACGCCGCCGACCCGGCTGATGCCAAGCCAGGCCGCGACGTAATCGATGCCGTTCGGCATGATCAGGCCGATTGTGTCGCCCTTGACGACGCCAACCGAGCGCGCCCAGCGGGCATAGCGGATAATGCGCTTCGACAGACCGTCATAGTCGAGCGTGGCATCGTCCGTGACCAGTGCGACGCGGTCGGGCTGGCGCCGCGCCCAATCCTCGACGACGTCGGCGAACAGGCGGCCGGGCAGCGTCTCGATCCGCGCAGTCAGCTCGATCGCCTTCAGCCAGATCTTTGAGGCCGAAGGCGCGCGTCCGGCCTTGGCTTGCTCGATGACACCAGTGGTCATGCCGTTCATTCTTTCGGGCGGTATCCGCTTGGTCCCGGCAGCTTATCTCGCGCGGCCTGCTCAGGTGTTAAGAGACAAGGTAAAACCCGGTTAGCTCTCGATTAACCGCGATCATCCTTTACCAAGCCGGCGGGATCGGCGTGCGGCCGCGCGCGATTCTTGCGATAGCAAATCCAGCCATTCGGATGCGCGGCGCGCGCGATGAGCTGGAGGCCACGATGATCACCAGGCGACGTTTCCTTCAGACCGCGACCTGCGCTGTGGCTGGGCTCGCAGCGCCGCGCGCCTTTGCGATCGGCAACCCCTCCTATCCCTCGCGCAGCGTGAAATGGGTGGTGCCTTACGCACCGGGCGGGGCAACCGACGTGCTGTCACGGCTGATTTGCCAGCGGCTGTCCGACCGGCTCGGCCAGACATTCATTGTCGAGAACAAGCCGGGCGCCGGCAGCAATATCGGAACGCAGGCCGTGATCAGCTCCGCACCGGACGGATACACGCTGCTGCTGACCTCGACCGCGAACGCGATCAACGCCTCGTTCGATCCGGCGCTGCCCTATGACTTCGCCAAGGGCATCGCGCCGGTCGCCGGCGTCGCACGCATCCCGCTGCTGCTGATCGTCAACAACGACTTGCCGGTGAGAAACGTCGCCGACTTCATCGCCTATGCCAAGGCCAATCCGGGCAAGATGTCGATCGCCTCATCGGGCATCGGCACCTCGCTGCATCTCTCCGGCGAGCTGTTCAAGTCGATGGCCGGCGTGCAGTTCACACATGTGCCGTATCGCGGCTCCGCGCCTGCTCTGACCGACGTGATGAGCGGCCAGATCCAGGGCATGTTCGACAACGTCACCTCGTCCTTCGAGTTGGTGCGCGCGGGCAAGCTGCGCGCGCTCGGCGTCTCTACGCGCGAGCGTTCGGACGTCCTGCCTGACGTGCCGCCGATCGCGGACACGCTGCCCTTCTTTGAAACATCCTCGTTTTACGGCGTCGGTGCGCCCTATGACACACCGCGCGAGATCGTCGACCTGCTCAATCGCGAGATCGATACGGCGCTCTCCGATGCCGAGATCAAGGCGCGCATTGCCGAACTCGGCGCGATCCCGCTGCATGGCAATGCCGGCGAGTTCGGCGGCATGCTCGCCGCCGAGACCGAGCGATGGCGCAAGGTGGTCGAGCTATCGGGCATCAGGAAGGAATAGCTCGCCGCTTCAGTACACCTTCTTGTGACGCCTGCGTTCCGGCGGCGGCTCATTGAAAGCGAAGTACGGATTGAGGTCGCAGCTGGCCGCGCGGCCCGATGCCGAGGCGCGGCACTGCTCCAGCGACGTGAATGTGCATTCGAACCAGCCGCCGCCACCGCCACCGCCGCTACCGGTAGCGCCCGAGTAGACGTGCATGCAAACCGGATAGTTCGGATCATACGTCTGGGCGCTGGCATCCGCCGCGACGAACAGCGCGGCAATGGCGGTGAGAGACAGGAGTGGGAGGCGCATCGGACATTTCCTCAAATCGGTGGCGTCGACGGATCCGACGCCGACGCCCTCCTATGGCACAACACCACGTCGGAGGCGACTGTTCCTGGGGACAATGACGGCAAGGTGAGCGCGGCTCGCACTACCCGCCCAGCCCCTGCAGCACCAGGCGGTTGAGCCTCGCCGCAAACGCTGCCGGATCTTCCGGCAGCTCACCATCCAGGATCTGCGCTTGTTCGAGCAGGAGCAGGCTGAGATCGTCGACCGTCGTCGAGCCGGCCTGGGCCCTGGTGATCGCCGTCACCATGGGGTGACGCAGATTGATCTCCAGGATCGGCTTCGTGCGCATGCCGCGGTTCTGCTGCGCCAGGATGCGCTCGAGCTCGCGGCTAGGGCCCTGGCTGTCGGCGACGAGGCAGGAGGCGGAGCTGGTGAGGCGGGTCGAGGCCTTGACGTCGCTGACACGCTCGCCGAGCGCCGCCTTGATCACCGCAATGGTGGCGGCCTCGTCCGCGGCAGGCTCGTCCTTCTTCGCCTCGTCCTTGTCGTCGACGCGCGGGATCAGGTCGAGATTGAGATCGCCCTGGCTCAGCGACTTCAGCGGCTTGCCCTCGAACTCCGATGGCATCGAGGTCCAGAACGCATCGACCGGATCGGACAGCAGCAGCACCTCGATGCCGCGTGCGGTCGCAGCTTCCAGCCGCGGGCTGGACTTCAGCCGTTCGATGCTGTCGCCGACGAGATAATAGATCTCGGTCTGGTTCGGCTTGAAATCGGCGACGACGTCCTTCAGCGCGCGTTTCTCGCCTGACGTCGTGGTGAAGCGCGACAGCGCCAGCAGCTTCTCGCGGCGCTCGAAATCCTCGTAGATTCCCTCTTTCAGCACTGCGCCGAAGGCGTCCCAGATCTTTGCGAAATTCTCCGCATCCTTCTCGGCGAGGCTTTCGAGCTCGTTGACGACACGGGTCGCCACGGCTTTGCGGATCTGCACCAGCTGCGGGTTGTTCTGCAGCATCTCGCGCGAGATGTTGAGCGGAAGATCCTCGCTGTCGACGACGCCGCGGATGAAGCGGAGGTAGCCGGGCAACAGATCTGCATCGTCGGTGATGAAGACGCGGCGAACATAGAGCTTGACCCGGCCCTTACGGTTCGGCTCGAACAGATCGAACGGCTTGGTCGAAGGCGCAAACAGCAGCACGGCGTAGGAGTAGCGCCCCTCCGCGCGGTAGTGCAGCGTCATCGCGGGATCGTCGAAGGCGGAGGCGATCTGCTGATAGGCCTTCTTGTAGTCTTCCGCCGTCAGCTCGGACTTGGCGCGCTGCCACAGCGCGCTCGCCGAATTGATCTGGCGCGGCTCACCCTCTTCCGGCACCAGCTCGATGGGAAACAGGATGTTGTCGGAATAGGCGCTGACGATGCGCTCGATCTCGTAGGTTTCGAGATATTTCTTGGCATCATCCTTCAGGTGCAGGACGATCTCGGTGCCACGTGCGACGCGCGCCGCTTCCTCGTCACTGGCGCGCGCGATCTCGAAGCCGGAGCCGCCCGACGACGTCCAGCTCCACACGTCGCTTTCGCCGGCGCGGCGGCTGATCACGACGATCTTCTCGGCGACCATGAAGGCCGAATAAAAGCCGACGCCGAACTGGCCGATCAGGCCAAGCCCGTCCTTCGCCTCCTTCAGCTTCGACACGAAGGCCTTGGTGCCGGAGCGGGCGATGGTGCCGAGATGGTCGATCAGCTCCTGCCGCTCCATGCCGATGCCGTTATCGGCAATGGTCAGCGTCGTGGCTGCCTTGTTCGGGATGATACGGATCTTGAGCGCATCGCCCTCGCCCAGCAGGGCCGGATTTGCGATCGCCTCATAACGCAGCTTGTCGCAGGCATCCGAGGCGTTGGAGACCAGCTCGCGCAGGAAAATGTCGGTCTCCGAATAGACGGAATGCACCATCAGGTGCAGCAGCTCGGAAACCTCGGCCTGGAAGGGCTGCGTATGCGTGGCGGTATCGGACGTCGTCATGCGTTTACCCGGTCAATCCAAAATGGAGAAAGCCGGGATATAACGCGATGGGAGAGCGGATCAAGTGGACGCGCAAAGCCGCCCCCCCGGCAGGAGGACGTTTTTTGCGCGAGGGCCAAGTCGATCAGGTCGATCAGGTCACGCAGCGACCGGGCTGCAGCAGCTTGGCGACTTCGGTCAGGGAGCTGACCATCGGCTCGCAGGCGATCGTCGGCTTGCGACCGGGCGTCAGAAGCAACGACGCCGGCTTGGCGCTGCCGGTCTCGGTGGTCGCGGGGACCCGCAGCAGCACGGACGTATCGGCCAGGTCGTTCAACCGCATCGAGACCGTGCGAGTCGGAACTGCGGCTGGCTTCAGATCGGCGAGGCGGTCTGACTTGCTGGTGCGGTTGACGTTATGACTGGCGAGGTTGCGGCCCGACGTCTGGCCCGGCTGATCGGCGACCGCTTCCCAGCGGTCGGCCAGATCCTGGCCGGAAGCCAGTTGCACGGCGCCGACCTGGACGGCGCCAAGCGTCGCGACGAGCGCGACGGCACCAAAAAATACCTTTTGAATCTGTGACATGACTATTGGTCCCTCGCCCCATGGCGATCGCGGGAACAACGCGAGGGGAGGACCGGAGTTTCCCAAAGGTTAAGATCACTTAACCGTGTGCCAAATTCACGCCAGAGCGCACAAAAGGCCGCATAAAAAATTTTGGCCCGCCTGGAACGACTCTCGTGCCCGGGAGTCGTCTCAACAGCCGGCTATTCCCCCCTGCCCCATAAGCCGGCGACGTAGGGCGCGACTGTGGTGATGCCAGTCGCGCCTTACTTTTGTCTGGTGCTCACTTTGCCTGCAGACTATTTGGCCTTCCCCGCCAGCCAGTCCCGTCCCTCACCATAGAGCTTCTCGACCTCGGGACCGATCAGGCCCGGCATGTCGCGCTTGACCTTGTAGCCGATCAGCTCCTGCATGTAGGCGAGATGCCGATAGCCTTCGGGCAGTGCGGCGAGCGCCTGCTGGTCGAGGCGAAGGCTCGCGGCGGGGTCGACCGGGTCGATCCGGTCCTTCTCATAGATCGGCTGGCGGCGGACGATGCCCCACCGGCCCTTTCGCTTCTCCAGGAAATCGTAGAAGCGACCGGTGCAGACGACGTCGCAAAGCACGTCGTGTACCAAGGCGCGCTGCGAGATCGTCATCTTGGTTTGCGCAATGGCACGCTCGCCGGCAAGGTCGATGCTGGTCCCGCCGAGGAAATGCAGGATGCGCACACCCCTGGCAAAGCCCTCCTGGCTGACCCGCATGAACTCCCGCGCAGGCCCCTGAAACCAGGTCGCGGACATCCAACCGTCCTCGTGCCAGACCGTGGCAAAGCGCTCCCAGTCGCCGGCATCGCGCCAGACCGCCCAGTTCTCGACGAGATCGCGGATGGCGAGGCGGTCGAGGAGCTGCTGGTCCATGCGAAATCTCCGGCTTGAAGTGGCGATGAGCGTCGTCGCCGCGAGATATCAACGAGGCAATGAGGTTGCAGTCAAGCACACGCTGACTGCCCGTTTGTTCGAATTGCCCACAACGATGCAAACGCAGTGCGAGCAGTAAGCCTTGCAATCAACCGCACCGCGATTAGTATCGGCATTGATGCAGATGAAATTTCCCCTACTGGTCGCGCTCCTTGGATTGCTGGCGACTTTTCCCGCACATGCACAGACTGACGCGACCGCCGAGAGCGCCAAAGCCTGGCGCGCAAGCATCGCGACACATATCGCCAGTAACAAGTATTTTCCAGCCAGCGGACTGGGGCAGACCGGCAACGCCAAAGTCGTATTTACCATCGACCGGTCCGGCAAATTGATCTCGCGGGTGCTGGCTGAAAGCACCGGCTCGCAGGCGCTCGACGACGCTGCGCTCACGATCATCGCTCGCGCTGAACCTTTTCCGGCACCCCCTTCGGAATTGAGGGGCGAGTCGTTCTTGTTCACCGTGCCGATCAACTTTACCGGCCGCCAATTTCAGATGTCGCCCATCGCGATCCTGCTGAGCGAGCCAGCCTCCACTCCTACGGAGTCCGGTTCGATGGCCGCCTGGCGCAAGGCTGTCACCGAGCATGTCTGGCGTCACAGGGCGTTTCCCACAGAGGCTATTGGCCAACGGGCCGGTGCCGGCGTCACATTCGTAGTTGACCGTTCTGGCAAACTGATCTCGAACGCTTTGGTTGAAAGCACTGGCTCCGCAGCGCTGGACGCGGCAGCCCTCGCCATGGTCGAGCGATCCGTGCCGTTCCCCAAGCCACCCACCGAGGCAAAGGACGATCTGCAGAGAGTGACCGTCCTCATGGATTTCGACGGGACACGGCTCAACCTGGGGCCGTCGCAGGAGCAGGAAAAATTTCTCCAATCCTGGATCGAGGATCAGGCCAAGCTGACCGCGAAATCGCCTGGGCTGAGCGATTCCAAGATGAATTCCATGCTTCGCAGCATTTGCCGCGGCTGCTGACGCAGGGCACCGGCAAACAAACGGCGCGCCTTGTGACGCGCCGTCTTCTTGTTCGACAAAGGCTTCCTTACGCCGCCGGCGCCTTCGGCGCGCGGTTGCGCGAGTTGCGCTGGAAGAACAGCGCCTGGCTCGCCACCGCCGACA
This sequence comes from Bradyrhizobium sp. CCBAU 51745, assembly GCF_028128715.1. Classification (NCBI taxonomy): domain Bacteria; kingdom Pseudomonadati; phylum Pseudomonadota; class Alphaproteobacteria; order Hyphomicrobiales; family Nitrobacteraceae; genus Bradyrhizobium; species Bradyrhizobium sp. CCBAU 51745. The sequence goes on from NZ_LBJP01000007.1 coordinate 84,289, forward strand.
CCATCGCGGGCTGGAACGGCTTTGAGATCAGGAACGCCGGCTCCGGCCGCTCGCCGGTGAGGAAGCGCTCGGGATAGGCGGTGATGAACACCACAGGCACCTCGAAGGTGCGCAGCAATTCGTTGACGGCATCGAGGCCCGACGAGCCGTCGGCGAGCTGGATGTCGGCGAGGATGAGGCCCGGCCGCTTGTTCTTGGCCAGCGCCACCGCATCGGCATGGGTGCGCGCGACGCCGACGACATTGTGGCCGAGATTCTTCACCAGGCTCTCGAGGTCCATGGCGATGAAGGTCTCGTCCTCGATGATCAGCACGTCGGTTGCGATCTCCGCCGCCATCTCGCGACCGGCGGCATCGGCCAGCCGGCGCGTCTCGGCCACATCGGTGCCGAGGATGAAGGCGACTTCCTCTTCCGAAAAGCCCTCGAGCGAGAGCAGCAGGAAAGCCTGTCGTGGCAGCGGCGTGATATTGGACAGCCGCCGTTCCGGCGGCATCGGCAGCGTCGCCACCTCGGAATCGTCATTGACCGAAACCGAATTCCAGATCTGGGTGAACAGCCGGAACAGGCCGGCGCGCGGGCCATGGCTCTCGTCGAGCACGCTGGGATCTCCCAGCATGGCTTCCAACATGGCTGCGACGTAGGCATCGCCGGAAGCCTGGCTGCCCGTGAGGGCGCGCGCATACCGGCGCAGCAACGGCAAGTGTTCAGCAACGAGCTGTGAACGGGACATCCCCACTCCATTCATCATCGGACCAACCTTGAGAAACCAGGCAATATGAGGGGAGGCCCGGGTTCCCCTGCTGGGGCTGATTACGCCTCAGCATAAGAAAAGTTCCCATTGGCTGGGAACTTTTTGTCGAACGTCGAATTGAACTCGTCCAGGGAACGGCTCCCGGTTGAGAAAACTTCTCTATTTTGCAGTCACTTAACTCGGGGAAACGTGGAACAGGTCATGAAAGATCTCAAGTCTCAAGCCAGCAAAAGCACGACCCCCGGCAAGGGAGGCCTCACTCCGGAGATTCAATCCCGGATCGGCCATCAACTGCGCGCGATGTATGATGACGTGGTGCGCCAGGGGGTTCCGGACCGGTTCGCGGAGCTCATCAAAAAGCTTGATGCGCCGGGAGGTGGGTCTCCAAACGAGAATGGGGCTGGGGGCTCCAACGACAACACTGGGAGGGACTAATGCCTCTCACAAACTCCCTGCGTGACGACATTCTGGCGGCCGTGCCAAGCCTGCGCGCGTTCGCCATATCGCTCAGCGGCAATGCCGACCGCGCCGATGATCTGGTGCAGGAGACGCTGCTCCGCGCGCTCGCCAACATCGACTCGTTCCAGCCCGGCTCCAATCTGCCGGCGTGGTTGTTCACGATCCTGCGCAATCTGTTCCGCTCCGACTATCGCAAGCGGCGGCGCGAGGTCGAGGATGCCGAGGGCAACTATGCCAAGACGCTGAAGACGCAGCCCTCGCAGAACGCCCATCTCGAGTTCGAGGAGTTTCGCAGCGCGCTCGACAAGCTTCCGCAGGACCAGCGCGAAGCCTTGATCCTGGTCGGCGCCTCCGGCTTCTCCTATGAGGATGCGGCCTCGATCTGCGGCTGTGCCGTCGGCACCATCAAGAGCCGCGTCAACCGCGCGCGCTCGAAGCTCGCCGCGCTGCTCTATGTCGACGGTGCCGAGGATTTCGGGCCCGACGAAACCGTGCGCGCCGTGATCGGCGGCAGCGGCGGGTAGCGGCGCGCGTCACCAGGCTCAAGGCGACAGCTCGCGAAGGCGGCCGTTTGCGCGGCCGTCTTTGCACGCGTCCGGCTCACGTCTCGACGAAGGTCACGGTGTCGGCAACGCTCGCGCGCGAGGTGCGGTAGCTGTTGACCTTGTGCGCATGATCCGCATAGCCGAACGAGATACCGCAGACGACGCGACGATCGTCAGGCAGATTGAAGTGGCGGCGGATCAGGCCGGAATGGCGCGCCAGCGCGGCCTGCGGGATGGTGCCGAGCCCGAGCGCCTGCGCCGCGAGCATGAAATTCGACACATAGGCGCCGCAGTCGATGGCCCCGTAGATGCCGAGCGGTTCATGGGTGTGAATGATCGCGACATGGGGGGCGCCGAAAAAGTTGTAATTCTCCAGCGCCTGTTTTGCATAGGCCGCCTTGTCGCCGCGGGCGATCCCGAGCGTGTTGTAGAGCTGAAAGCCGCTCTCGCGGCGGCGCTCGAGATAGACGCCGGCATATTCGCGCGGCGGCGTGAAATCATAGTCGTCGCCAAGGCCGCTCGAGGCTTCCTTGTAGATCGCTTGCCGGAAGCGCTCCTTGGCCTCGCCGCTGGCGATGACCACCTGCCAGGGCTGGCTGTTGCACCAGGACGCGGTGCGCTGCGCCGTCGTCAGCACATGCTCGATGGTGGCGCGGTCGACTTCCCCGGGCAGAAAGGCGCGGACGGAGTAGCGCTCGTTGAGCAGCTCTTCGAGCACGCCGATGCGGTCTTCGCTCGCGTAGCGGGCCTTGGGTACTTTGGCATCCATCAATTTGCTCGCTCCCGTAGGGTGGGCAAAGGCGCATCGCGCCGTGCCCACCGACAGACCTTCCCCGGCACATCAGCATATGGTGGGCACGCTTCGCTTTGCCCACCCTACGATTCCTTGGCCAGATCACCGCCCCTTGGTCGGGATCTTGTTGTAAGGCACATCCTTGTCGACGCGGATGTCGCCCGGCAATCCCAGCACGCGCTCGGCGATGATGTTGCGCAGGATCTCGTCGGTGCCGCCGGCGATGCGCATCGAGGGCGAGGACAGCAGCATCTGCTGGAATTGGCCGTGCACCGTCTCCTCGTCGCTGCCCGTGAGCACGCCGGCCGCGCCCTGCAGGTCCATGGCATAGGTCGCGATGTCCTGGAGCATCATGCCCGAGACAAGCTTGCCGATCGAATTCTCCGGTCCCGGCCGCTCGCCCTTCGACAGCGCCGAGATGGCGCGGTAGCTGGTGTATTTCAGCCCGCTCGACTTCACGGCCCAGCTGGCGAGCTTCGAGCGCACCGCGGGATCGTCGATGGCCAGACCATCCTCCAGCATCAGGTTGGAGCAGAACTCGAACATCTCGGGCACGCCGGTCGCAAGCCGTGCCCCGATCGACATGCGCTCGTTCATCAGCGTGGTCAGCGACACGCTCCAGCCTTCGCCGACGGCGCCGAGCCGCTGGCTGTCTGATATCACCACATCCGTGAAATAGACCTCGTTGAACTCCTGCATGCCGTTGGCCTGCCTGATCGGCCGCACCTCGACACCGGGGCTCTTCATGTCCAGGAAGAACATGGTGAGGCCCTTGTGCTTGGGCACGTTCGGATCGGTGCGCGCGATCAACAGGCCATAGTCGGAATAATGCGCACCCGACGTCCAGATCTTCTGGCCGTTGACGACCCAGACGTCACCCTTCTTCTCCGCGCGGGTGCGCAAGCCCGCGACGTCGGAGCCGGCCGACGGTTCGGAGAACAATTGGCACCAGATCTCCTCGCCCGATGCAAGCTTCGGCAGGTACCGGCGCTTGGCGTCCTCGCTGCCCCAGGCCATCACGGTCGGGCCGCACATGCCCTCGCCGATCTGGAACGGCTGCGTCAGCTTGCCATAGACGCCCTCTTCCTGCTGCCAGATCACGCGCTCGATCGGGCTCGCGCCACGGCCGCCATATTCCTTCGGCCAGTGCAGGCAGGCCCAGCCGCCCTCCGCCTTCTTCTTCTGCCAGGCCTTGCCGACCTCGACCATGTCGTGTCTGGCAAGACTGATGCGGCCGAGCGAGGATTTAGACAGCTCCTGTTCGAACTCCTTTGGCGCATTGGCGGCGATCCATTGGCGCGCCGTCTCGCGGAATGCGGCTTCCTGCGGGGTGTCGTCGAAATTCATGGCGAACCTCTCTATCCTTGCGCGGTGCGTAGGGTGGGCAAAGCGAAGCGTGCCCACCACTTTCCCTCGATGGAATTCGTGGGCACGGCGCGTACCGCGCCTTTGCCCACCCTACGATTCTGCGCTTCGCGCAGTCGCAGGGCTAACCCACCCTACGATTCGAACTCATCTTCCCCTCGTCGGGATCTTGTTGAACGGCACGTCCTTGTCGACCCTGATGTCGCCGGGCAGGCCCAGCACCCGCTCGGCGATGATGTTGCGCATGATCTCGTCGGTGCCGCCTTCGACGCGCGTGCCCGGCGCGCGCAGCAACATCGCCTGGAAACGGCCGGCGAGCTCGGCATCCTCGCCGCTGACCACGCCGCTCGCGCCTTGCAGATCCAGCGCGTAAGTCGCGACGTCCTGGATCATCGAGCCCGCGACCAGCTTGCCGATGGAGTTTTCCGGCCCCGGTCGCTCACCCCGCGACAACGCGGAGATGGCGCGCATGCTGGTGTATTTCAGCCCGCTCGCCTTCACCGCCCAGTTCGCCAGCTTCGAGCGTACCGCGCGATTCTCGATGGCAGGGCCGTCGTCGAGCATCAGGCTGGAGCAATATTCGAACAGCTCCGGGAAACCGGTCGAGACGGCCGCGCCGATCGCGCTGCGCTCGTTCATCAGCGTGGTCAGCGACACGTTCCAGCCGTCGCCGACCTCGCCGAGGCGCTGGTGATCGGGGATGCGGACGTTGGTGAAATAGACCTCGTTGAAATCGGAGGCGCCGCTCGCCTGCTTGATCGGCCGCACCTCGACGCCCGGGCTCTTCATGTCCAGGAAGAACATGGTGAGGCCCTTGTGCTTGGGCACGGTGGGATCGGTGCGGGTGAGCAGAATGCCATAATCGGAATAATGCGCGCCCGAGGTCCAGATCTTCTGGCCGTTGATGATCCAGTCGTCACCGTCCTTTTCGGCGCGCGTGCGCAGGCCCGCGACATCAGAGCCGCCGGCCGGTTCGGAGAACAGCTGGCACCACACTTTCTCCCCGGAGGCGAGCGGCGGCAGATAAGTGCGCTTATGTTCCTCACGCGCGAACGCCATCATGGTCGGCCCGCACATGCCGTGGCCGATGATGAACATGCGGGAGAGCTGGCCGAACGGCCCTTCCTCCTGCTGCCAGATCACGCGCTCGATCGGCGATGAGCCGCGGCCGCCATATTCCTTTGGCCAATGCAGGCAGGCCCAACCCGCGTCGGCCTTCTTCTTCTGCCAAGCCTTTGCGACCTCGAGAATGTCTGCGTTCTTGAGCACGGTGCGGCCGAGCGAGGATTTGCGCAGCTCCTCCTCGTACTGCTTCGGCGCGTTGGCGCCGATCCAGGCGCGGGCGGTGGCGCGAAATTCGGCCTCCTGCGGGGTGTCGTCGAAGTTCATGTCTCTTTCTCTCTTCCGTCATTCCGGGGCGATGCGAAGCATCGAACCCGGAATCCAGAGGTTATCGACCCATCTCGAGATTCCGGGTTCGCGCTTCGCGCGCCCCGGAATGACCACAAGAATTTACGCCGCGTTCTTCCTGCGCATGCGGTCGATCAGCTGGTCTTCCCAATAGGACAGGCTGCCGAGCCCGAGCGCCATCGCGTTGGCGCGGCGGTAGTACATGTGGCAATCGAACTCCCAGGTGAAACCCATGCCGCCGTGAACCTGGATGTTGTTCTTGGCGCAATGCTGAAACGCTTGCGTCGCGCTGATGCGCGCGGCGGCGGCCGCCTCCGGCAATTCAGCCGCGTTGGTCGAGAGTGCCCAGGCGCCGTAATAGCTGTTGGAGCGCGCCAGCGTCGCCGAGACATACATGTCCGCGAGCATATGCTTGATCGCCTGGAACGAGCCGATCTGGCGGCCGAAGGCGATGCGGTCGAGCGCGTAGTCGCGGCCCATCTCGAGCGCACGGTCTGCGCCGCCGACCTGCTCGAACGCACACAGCACGGCGGCGCGGTCAAGCATCCGGGTGAGAATGCTCCACCCCTCCCCAGCCGAACCGAGCGGCTCCGCTTTGCAGTCCTTGAAAGTGATTTCCGCCTGCCCGCGGGTCGGATCGAGATTGGTGAGGCTTTTCACCTCAGCGCCGCCGTCCCTAAGATCGACCAGGAACAGCGAGATATCGCTGTCGCGCCCGCCCGAACCAGTACGCGCGGCCACCACCGCGAAGTCGGCGATCGCGCCGTCCGCGACCGGCTTCTTGACGCCGTTGAGCACGCCGTTCGCGGCCGTCAGCTTGACATTCTTCGGCGCGGGATTGCCCTTGCCCTCGAACAGCGCCAGCGTGCCGATCGCCTCGCCCGACGCGATCGCGGGCAGCCACTTCTTCTTTTGCGCGTCGCTGCCGGCGATCAGCAGCGCTTCGGCGGCAAGATAGACGGTCGAGGAGAACGGCACCGGCGCATTGGCGCGGCCCATCTCCTCCGCGATCACGCAAAGCTCGAGATGGCCGGCGCCGGCGCCGCCGAACTCCTCGGGGATGGCGACGCCGAGAAAGCCCATCTCGGCGAGCCCCTTCCAGAGTTCCTTGTCGTACGGCGCCTTGCCATCGAGCACGACGCGCACGGCTTTGGGCGAGCATTTCTCGGCGAGGAATTTGCGCGCCTGGTCGCGGAGCTGCTTCTGGTCGTCGGAGAAATCGAAGTTCATGGCGGGCTTACCCTCGGTTATTCGTTGTCATTGAGACCGTCATTCCGGGCGCGCCGCTTGGCGCGAGCCCGGAATCCATTCTGCCGCGCGTATTGGGCCCGATGGATTCTTCGCGCCGCGCGCGCCCCGGAATGACGAATTCAGTCGCACTCATCGCAGCACGATCACGTCCTGATCCGGTTTGTCCGCATAAAGCCGCTCCACCAGCGCCGCGCGGCGCTCGAGGCCGGCGCGCTGGTTGATGTAGCCCTTGTCGGTAAGCTCGTTGCCGTCGATCGAAGGCGGCTCGGCCATCAGCATCGCGCGCGCAATGATGCGACTGCTGGCGCCCTCGCATTCCTTGTTATGGGCCTGCAGCCCGCGCTTGAAGCACGCGATCACCGCGGGATGCTTCACCGCATCCTCGAAGCTGAGCTCGGCATTGCCGACGAGCTGCCGGCAGGCATGCAGATTCGGCCAGGCAAGGAGCCCGATGAAGGCGCGATCCTGACCCGCGACCAGCGCGTCATGCACGACAGGCGTCGCGGCCGCGATCGCGTCGGTGCGCAGCGAGCCGACATGCACGAATGTGCCGGTGGTGAGCTTGAAGTCCTCGACAACGCGACCGGCAAAGATGATGCCCTTCACCGGATCGTTGTCGTCGACGAAGATGCCGGCATCGCCGATGCAGTAAAAGCCCTCTTCGTCGAACATCTTGTTCGTCAGATCGGGCTGGCCGAAATAACCTGATGTGACGTTGACGCCACGCAGCCGCAGCTCGTATTTCGAGCCGCATGGCACCATCTTCAATTCGACGCCGGGGAACGGCAGGCCGATCAGGCCGACGCGTTCGGTGTCCCAATAGGTGCCGGTCGAGGTCGGCGAGGTCTCGGTCGAGCCCCAGCCGGTGTAGAACACGATGCGCTCGCCGGTGGTCTTCACCGCGAGCGCCTGCATGCGGTCGTAGAGATCATCAGGCAGCCGCGCGCCGCCATAGGCCATGATCGACAGGTTCTTGAAGAACGAGCGGCACAGCGCGTCGTCCTTCTCCATCGCAGCGGCGAGTGCGGCGTAGCCGGCGGGCACGTTGGCGTAATAGGTCGGCGAGATCTCGCGCAGGTTCCTGATGGTCTCTTCCAGCTGACCCGGCACTGGCCGGCCGTCGTCGATATAGAGCGTACCACCGTCGATCAGCACTGGATGGAAGGCGGCGTTGCCGCCCATCGTGTGATTCCACGGCATCCAGTCGAGCACGACCGGTAGCGGACCGCCAGGCGTGCGCGGCCGCACCTGCATCATCATCGCCGCATTGGCGCACATCATGCGTTGCGTGTTGATGACGGCCTTGGGCATGCCGGTCGAGCCCGACGTGAACAGCAGCTTGCCGATGGTGTCGGGCGTGATCTCGGCGATCGATACCTCAACGTCGCTGGTCACCGGCGTCGCGGCAAGTTCGGCAAAACTGACGCTCTTGACGCCCTCGCAGGGCCGCACCACGTGAACGACCGTGACGCCGGTTAGGTCGATCGCCCTGAGCGCCTTCTCGAAGGTCGGGCCGTCCTGCACCATCACGACAGCCGGCTTGATCAGGTCGAACAAATATTTCAGCTTGACGTGATCGTGGCTCATCAACGAGTAGGCCGGCGACACCGGCGCTGCCGGGACGCGCGCCTGCATCGCGGCTTGCGTCATCAGCGCATGCTCGATCGAATTGCCTGACAGGATCGCGACCGGGCGCCCATCGAGTTCGAGATTCAGCAGTGCCTGCGTCAGCGCATCGACGGTCCGCTTGGCTTCGCCATAAGAGACTTTTCGCCAGTCGCGCTTCGGGCCGCCGCGCTGCGCGAGCCAGATCCGCTCGGGCGCTTCCCTTGCCCATTTTGCCAGCGAGGCCGGAAGATGCTTCTCATAGGCCTGCAACGGAATGCGCGACTTCAGCACCACCGTGCCGTCGGCGCGGCGCTCGACATCGATATCGCGTGCCAGCCACTCGACCTTGCGAAAGGCGGGCCTCGCCATCACCGCTGCCGCGCTTCCACTCATTTTGCGTCTCCCGGAATTACTGTCCTTTACGGATCGTTCTCGTCTCAGCGCTTGATATAGACAGGCTTTCGCTTCTCAAGGAAGGCCCTGATGCCTTCCGAAAATTCCTCGGAGCGGCTGCACAGGACCTGGTTGCGGTCCTCCATCGCGATCGCCGCTTCCAGCGATCCCGCATCGACGCTCATGTTGAGACATTCCTTTGATAGCCGTAGCCCCACGGGTGACGCGGTCATCATCGCATCGATGTAGGGCTCAGCCGCGGCATCAAGCTTGTCCTCGTCGACGACCTCCGAGACAAGTCCCACCGCAAGCGCGCGCTCGGCGCCGATGAAACGTCCGGTCAGAATCAGCTCCGATGCCACGGAGACGCCGACGAGCCGCGGCAGGAAATAGCTGGTGCCGATGTCGCAGCCGCCGAGGCCAAGCTTGATGAAGGCGCAGTTCATCCGCGCGGATCTCGCCGCGATGCGGATGTCGGACGCAAGTGCCAGTGCAAAGCCACCGCCGGCCGCCGCGCCCTGCACCAGCGAGAGGATCGGCTGTGGACAGCGCCGCATCAGCATCACGATATCGGCGATGCGCCGCTGCGAATCCAGCGACTCCGTGACACCAGGCGGCTCGTGCTGCCCGGCGCGCCGCGCCATCGCGGCCTTGAGATCGAGGCCTGCGCAGAAATTCCTGCCGGCGCCCTTCAACACGACCACGCGCGTGTCGCGGTTGCGCTGCAGTCCCTGGAAGTAAACATTGAGCGCATCAATCAGGGCAGGATCGAGCGCATTGAGACTATCAGGACGATTGAGCGTCACCCGGTCGACGCCGTCATCATGCTCGATCAGCAGCGGTTGGGACATGAGGCCTCGTACTTGCCGCGGGTCGCGGCGCCGATTGCTGCGCCCTCTCCCCTTGTGGGAGAGGGCATGTAGATCGCTAGCCGCATACTCGCTTGGGTGAGGGTCTGTCTCCGCGGATGCAAACCCCCCATCCGGCGCTTCGCGCCACCTTCTCCCACAAGGGGAGAAGGAAGAAAGTACCTACCGCGGAGCCATACGGATGGCGCCGTCGAGGCGGATGGTCTCGCCGTTGAGCATCGCGTTCTCGACGATGTGCACGGCGAGCGCGCCGTATTCCTTGGCATCGCCGAGGCGGGAGGGATGCGGCACCTGGGCGCCCAGGCTCTTGCGGGCTTCCTCGTTCAGCCCCATCAGCAGCGGCGTGAAGAACAGGCCGGGCGCAATGGTGTTGACGCGGATCTTCTGGCTGGCGAGGTCGCGCGCGGCAGGCAAAGTCAAACCGACAACCCCGCCCTTCGAGGCCGAATAGGCGATCTGACCGATCTGGCCTTCATAGGCGGCCACCGACGCCGTATTGATGATGACCCCGCGCTCTTCACCGATGGGCTCGATCGTGACGAGACGCTCGGCGAACAGACGCAGGCAGTTGAATGTGCCGATCAGGTTGACGTTGATGATACGCGCGAACTTTTCCAGCGGGTAGACGCCGTCGCGGCCGACGATGCGCTGTGAACCGCCGATGCCGGCGCAGTTCATCAGCACGCGGGCGACACCATGCGCGGCTTCCGCCTTCGCGATCGCCGCCTTGATCTGCTCCTCGCTGGTGACGTCGGCATGAAGCGCGACGCCCTTCACTTCCGCAGCGACCTTCTCGGCGTTCTCCTTGTTCTGGTCGATCACGCCGATCTTGGCGCCCTTGGCCGCCATGGCGCGGGCCGTGGCTTCGCCGAGACCCGAACCACCCCCGGTGATGAGAACGGCTACGTCTTTCAATTCCATCGCAATCTACCTTTCCTTGGGCGTTTCTTCTCTAGACTTGAAAGTTTCGACCGGATTATCCGGCAGCTGCAGCTTCCCCGGCTTGTGTGAGGATGCCGCCGCAGATCAGCGTTTCCATGTGCTTGATGTATTGCCGGCAGACTTCCTCGGTGACCGGGCCGACGCCGGTCGCGCGAGACATCGCGTGCCGGCCGAAGAACAGGTGATCGCAGGCGCCGATCAGGCTGGTGTAGAACAGCACCGGGTCGGTCTGACGAAACTCGCCGCGGCTGACGCCTTCAGCGAGCAGCCGGCGGTGAAAGTCGAGCAATGGCGCGACGAAAAACTTCGACACTTCGTCGGCAGAGCCCGCCTCGCTCTCATGCAGGAGATAGTGAATCAGCCGGTTCATGTAGGGGAACCGGTGATAGGCGCGGATGATGCCGGCGATGTGCAGCTTCAGCTTCGCCGTCGCCGTGATCGGCTGCGCCAGAAGGTATTCGAGGTTGGACATTTCGGTCGCGGCATCGCGCGCGAGCAGCGCCAGCAGCAGGCCGTCCTTGTTGCCGAAATGATATTTGACCAGCGCGGCGTTGGCGCCGGATTTCTGGGCTATGTCGGACAGCGAGATCTCGATCGACGAGCGTTCGATCATCAGCTCGCTCGCGGCCACGAGCAATTTCTCTGCCGTGGAATTCTTACCGCTCGGGAGCCTGTTCGGTACGCTGGTAGCCACGGAGATCCCTGTTTGGCCGCTGGAGGCGGGCCGCAGATAAGCCCAAGCAGCGCCTCCCCACAAGAGTTAATTGATCGATTGACTAAATCATAGCCCACCCCTTAAAACCCCCACAACCCAATTCAGAACAATCCTGGGAGAGACCGAAATGGCCGAGGCATACATCGTCGCCGCTGCGCGGACCGCCGGCGGGCGCAAGGGGGGCCGCCTCGCCGGCTGGCATCCGGCCGATCTGGCCGCGAAGGTGCTGGACGAGCTGGTCGATCGCACCAAGGTTGATCCGGCCCTGGTCGAGGACGTGATCATGGGCTGCGTGATGCAGGTCGGCGAGCAGTCCAACAACGTCGCGCGCAACGCGATCATGGCCTCGAAGCTGCCGGAGAGCGTGCCCGGCACCTCGATCGACCGCCAATGCGGCTCCTCGCAGCAGGCATTGCACTTCGCCGCGCAAGCCGTGATGTCCGGCACGATGGACGTGGTGATCGCGGCCGGCGTGGAATCGATGACGCGCGTGCCGATGGGCCTGTCGTCACAGCTCCCGGCCAAGAACGGCTTTGGCAATTACAAGAGCCCCGGCATCGAGAAGAGATATCCGAACATCGTGTTCAGCCAGTTCACGGGCGCCGAGATGATGGCCGAGAAGTACGGCCTGTCGAAGGATGATCTCGACGAATATTCGTTCCAGAGCCATCAGCGCGCGATCGCAGCGACGCAAGCCGGCCACTTCAAGAAGGAGATTGTGCCGCTTGAGATCGTCAGAGCCGACGGCTCCAAGGATACCCACCACATCGACGAGGGCATCCGCTTCGATGCCACGCTCGAGGGCATCAAGGGCGTCAAGTTGATCGCCGAGAACGGTAAGCTCACCGCAGCCAGCGCCAGCCAGATCTGCGACGGCGCCTCCGGCGTCATGGTGGTGAACGAGCGCGGCCTCAAGCAGCTCGGCGTCAAGCCGCTCGCACGCATCCACCACATGACCATGACCGGCGGCGATCCCGTCATCATGCTCGATGCGCCGCTGCACGCCACCAAGAAGGCGCTGGACAAGGCCGGCATGACGATCGACGACATCGACCTGTTCGAGGTCAACGAGGCCTTCGCCTCGGTGCCGACAGGCTGGCTGAAGACCACCGGCGCTGATCCCGCCCGCCTCAACGTCAACGGCGGCGCCATCGCGCTCGGCCATCCGCTCGGCGGCTCCGGCACCAAGCTGATGACGACGCTGGTTCACGCCCTGCACCAGCGCGGCAAGCGCTATGGTCTGCAGACCATGTGCGAAGGCGGCGGCATGGCGAATGTGACGATTGTGGAGCGGCTGTAGGCCGAGGCGTCGCTACACAAACGGTGTCGTCCCGGACAAGCGCGCCACAAGCGCGCGCCGATCCGGGACCCATAGCCACAGGAGTCCGTGGTTATGCAACGCGGGAGCTACATCTCGTTTCAACAATGGGGGCCTGTGGTTATGGATCCCGGCCTTCGCCGGGATGACACCCTTGGTTTTGCGAGACCAACTTCATGACTCACCCCTCCATCTACGCGCGTATCACGCCAAACAAGATCGCCTACCAGATGGCCGGGACCGGCAAGGCGATTACCTATCGCGAACTCGACGAGCTCTCGAACCAGGGCGCGCAGCTGTTCCGCTCGCTGGGGCTGAAGGCCGGCGATCACATCGCGTTGCTGATGGAAAACCGCCTCGCCTTCATGGAGATCTGCTGGGCGGCGCAACGCAGCGGGCTCTATTACACCGCGATCAGCCGCTATCTGAAGCAGGACGAGATCGACTACATCATCGGCGATTGCGGCGCCAAGGTCGTGATCACCACGCCGAAATGCGCCGAGCAGATCAAGGACCTGATCAAGGGCAAGCCGGGCGAGCCCATCTTCTACATGGTCGACGAACCGCTGCCCGGCTTCCGCTCCTACGACAAGGAAGCTTCAGAGCAGCCGATCACGCCGATCGCGGACGAGGTCGCCGGTTACGACATGCTGTATTCATCGGGTACGACGGGTCGACCCAAGGGGATCAAGAAAGCCTTCGAGGGTAACAAGATCGACGTGCCGAACGCGTTCCTGCGGGTGCTCTGCGCCGACATGTGCGGCATGAACGCCGAGAGCACCTATCTGTCGCCGGCGCCGCTCTATCATGCAGCTCCGCTGCGCTTCAACATGATGGCGATCGTGCTCGGCGGCACCTCGATCATCATGGAACATTTCGACGCCGAGGACTTTTTGAAGCTCGTCGAGAAATACAAGGTCACGCAATCGCAGCTGGTGCCGACCATGTTCGTGCGCATGCTGAAGCTGCCGGATGAGGTCCGCACCAAGTACAATGTCTCGACCTTGAAGGGCGCGATCCACGCCGCCGCACCCTGCCCGGTCGACGTCAAAGCAAAAATGATCGAGTGGTGGGGGCCGATCCTGATCGAGTATTACGCGGGCTCGGAAGGCAACGGCGTCACCGTCTGCAATTCGCAGCAATGGCTGGAGCATCGCGGCAGCGTCGGCCGCGCCGTGGTCGGCAAGATCAAGATCCTGGACGAGAACGACGAGGAGCAACCGGTCGGCGAGATCGGTACGGTCTATTTCGCCGATGCGCCTGTTTTCACCTATCACAATGATCCAGAGAAGACGAGGAAGGCCTACAACGCCAAGGGCTGGTCGACGCTCGGCGATGTCGGTTATCTCGACAAGGACGGCTTCCTCTATCTCACCGATCGCAAGTCCTACATGATCATCTCGGGCGGGGTGAACATCTACCCGCAGGAGACCGAGGATGTGCTGATCACCCATCCCGAGGTTGCCGACGTCGCCGTGTTCGGCGTACCGAACGAGGAGATGGGCGAAGAGGTCAAGGCCGTGGTGCAGCCGCACGACATGAAGCGCGCCGGCAAGGCGCTCGAGGCGGAGCTGATCGCCTATTGCAAGACGCGTCTCTCCGCCATCAAGTGCCCGCGCTCGATCGATTTCGAAGCTGAACTGCCGCGCACGCCGACGGGCAAGCTGGTGAAACGGCATCTACGCGACCGGTATTGGCCGAAGACGGTGGCGAAGATTTAGCGCGGGGTCTTTTTGGGTGGGCAAAGGCGCAAAGCGCCGTGCCCACCATCTCTCCCGATTATGACCGACAGGTAGGCACGCTTCGCTTGGCGCACCCTACGATTCCAGCGCAAGGAGCCTCAATCAAACAGGCTCGGCGTGTGGTTCACAAGGGCACCTTCGATCTCGAGCATCTTCAGCTTCGTCACCACGCCGCCATTTGCCGAGAAGCCGCCGGGCTTGTTGCCGGCCGCGAGCACGCGATGGCAGGGCACGACGATCGGGCACGGATTGCGGCCGAGCGCCTGGCCGACGTCGCGCGACAGCTGCACGCCGCCCAATTGCTTGGCGATGTCGCCATAGGTGATGGTCTTGCCGGGCGGGATGGCGCGGGCGATCTCGTAGACGCCGCGGTTGAACTCGGGCACGCCGTCGAGATCGAGCTCGATATCGGTGAGGTCGTCGTGCTCGCCCGCGAGCAGTTTTGTCATGCGGTCGATGGCGTGCTGCACCTCAGGTGTCGGCTCGGCTTCGGTGGCGTCGGCATGACGCTGGCTGATGCGGGTGCGGATCTTCTGCTCGCCGCCCATCGGCAGCTGCGTGCCGTTGATGCCGCGCGGGCCCCAGGCGATGGCGCAGAGGCCGATCCTGGTGTCGAACAGGGCAAAATGCTGGTCGGTCATGACTTGGTTCCTGAGCTTGCGTCCTTCTCGCATGCCCCCATTGTGTTCTCGGCCTAAATCTAAGCTTGGAAATAGTTGCGATCCACCCGGTTTCCGGGAATCTTGCACAGGAGTTCCGCCCCTCTTTCGCGAGCCCCCAATGCAAAGCCTGCACGTCAACGGTTACGACATGCCCTATCTGGACGTGGGCGAAGACAAGGGCAAGCCGCCGCTGGTCTGCGTGCATGGCTCGCTCTCCGACTTCCGCGTCTGGGGCTGCGTGCTCGGCCCGCTGACGCAGCGGCATCGGATGATCGTCCCCAGCCTGAGGCACTTCTTCCCGGCAAAGTGGGATGGCGTCGGCGACACCTATTCGATTGCCCAGCATGTCAGTGATGTCGTCGCCTTCATCGAGAAGCTGGACCTCGGTCCGGTCGATCTAATGGGCCATTCCCGCGGCGGCCACATCTGCTTCCGCGTCGCGCAGCAGCGACCCGATCTGCTGCGGCGGCTGGTGCTGGCCGAGCCTGGCGGCGAGCTCGATGCAAGCCTCGATCCAGACTATGCCGGCGGGCCTTCGCCGCTGCTGGCGCGCTTCACGGCCTCGGCCGAGAAGATCGCGGCCGGCGATGTCGATGGCGGGCTTGCGGTGTTCGTCGACACGCTGGAAGGGCCCGGCACCTGGCCGCGATTGCCGGCGATGGTGAAGCAGAATCTGCGTGACAATGCGTATACGCTGATCGGCCAGGTCCGCGACAACCGGCCTCCATTCTCGAAGGCGGATGCTGAATCCATCAAAATGCCGACGCTGTTCATCCTGGGCGCGCGGACCAAGGGCCTGCTGCCGAAGGTGCTGCACGCGCTCGCGGCACACGTGCCCTATTCGAAGACGGCGATCGTCCCGAACGCGACGCATCCGATGTTCGAGCAGGCACCGCAGAAATATTCCGAAGTGGTCCTGGACTTCCTGGCGAGCTAATCATGCAGAGCTTTCGCGTCAACGGTTACGACATGGCCTATCTCGAAGTTGGCGAGGGCCCCCCGCTGGTCTGCGTGCACGGCACGCTCGGGGATTTCCGCACCTGGTATTCGGTGCTCGGCCCGCTGTCGAAAAATCATCGTGTGATCGCAGTCAGCCTGCGGCATTTCTTTCCTGAACATTGGGATGCCGTCGGTGACGACTACAAGATGGCGCAGCACGTCTCTGACGTGATGGCCTTCATCGAGCAGGTCAAGCCGGGCCCGGTCGACCTGATGGGCCATTCGCGCGGCGGGCACATCGCGTTTCGCCTCGCACAGGCGCGGCCTGATCTGTTGCGCAAACTGGTACTGGCCGAGCCGGGCGGCGATCTCGACGCCAGCCTGCCGCTGCCGGAAGGCACGCGGGCGTATCCACCGCTCGCGGCCAAGACGACACGTTCGGTCGAGATGATCCGCGCCGGCGACATCGAAGGCGCGCTGCAAAACTTCTATGAGGGTATCGAAGGCGACGGCTCGTGGCGGCGCGTACCGGCGGCGGCAAAGCAGCAATTGCGCGACAACACGCTGACCTTCCTCGGCCAGATCAACGAGCAGCGCCGGCCCTACACGCGCAGCGATGCGCAGGCGATCAGGACGCCGACGCTGTTGATCGGCGGCGGCGCAACGATGGGAAGTCTGTCGGTGATATGGCGCGTGCTGGCGGAGCACATCGCGGGCGCCAAGACGGCGGTGATCCCGAATGCCGGACACTGGATGTTCGAGCAGGCACCGCTGGAGTTCTGCGAAGTGGTGGATCGGTTTTTGGCGGAGTAGCGTCCGGCTCTGTCCCACAACTTCGAAAACAACCCCATGCACAGTAGGCCGCATCAATAAAATCAAAGGCTTACGCAGCCAAAACCGCCAATCATTGACGGCCTTCCCTCCGGCGATATCGTTGAATACGGAATTCCGTATTAGATGCGGCCGAACGCGCCGCGCTCGCGCATGCGCAGACGGCGGGACGGATGACTGAGGAGAGATTGAGGGCGACGGACGAGGTGGCGGCGTAGCGGCAAGCGCGCCGTCATTCCGGGCGCGCGATAGCGCGACCCGGAATCTCGAGGTTCCGGGTTCGATGCTGCGCATCGCCCCGGAACGACGAACAAAAACAAAATCGACAAAACAGGAGGAGACCCATGAAACTGTCCCAGGAGCAATTGGAGTTCTTCCACCGCGAGGGCTGGCTGTTTCTGCCCGAACTGTTCAGCCAGGAAGAGGTCGATCTCCTGGCGCGCGAGGCGGTCGGCATTTACGACGCCAACCGGCCCGAGGTCTGGCGCGAAAAGAGCGGCGCGCCACGCACGGCGTTTGCCGCGCATCTCTACAACGAGGCGTTCCGCATCCTGGCTCAGCATCCGCGCATGATCGAGCCGGTCGAGCAGGTGTTCGGCGAGCCTGTCTACATGCACCAGTTCAAGATCAACGCGAAATCGGCCTTCACCGGCGACGTCTGGCAGTGGCACCAGGATTACGGCACCTGGAAGCGCGACGACGGCATGCCGGAGCCGCGCGCGATGAACATTGCGATCTTCCTCGACGAGGTGATGCCGATCAACGGCCCCTTGATGCTGGTGCCACGCAGCCAGAATGCCGGCGATCTCGAGGCTTCGCACGACCTCGCCACGACGTCGTACCCGCTGTGGACGCTGGACGAGGACACGGTGACGCGCCTCGTCAAGCAGGGCGGCATTGCCGCGCCCACCGGCAAGCCCGGCGGCATGCTGATGTTCCACGGCAATCTGGTGCACGGCTCGAGCGGCAACATCACGCCCTACCCGCGCAAGATCGTGTACCTGACCCTGAACGCGGTCTCGAACTACATCCGTAACCCGACGCGACCCGAGTATATCGCCCATCGCGATTTCACGCCGATCAAGACGGTGGATGATGATGCGCTGCTGCGGCTGGCGCGGGCACCGCGGCAGGCGGCGGAGTAATCTGTCATTCCGGGGCGATGCGCAGCATCGAGCCCGGAATCCATTTATCCGCCGCCTCTGCGGCCCGATGGATTCCGGGCTCGCGCTTCGCGCGACCCGGAATGACGAGCTTTGGTTGTTTTACGCAGGACATCCCCCATGAACCTCTTCCGCCTCCTGCAAGCCCGCGCGTCCGCCGGCAAACCTGTCCGTGTCGCGCTGATCGGCGCCGGCAAATTCGGCTCGATGTTTCTGGCGCAGGTGCCGCACACGCCGGGACTGGAGGTGCCTGTTATCGTCGACATCGACCGCGAGCGCGCGCGCGAGGCGTGCCGCACTGTCGGCTGGAGCGCCGAGCGGATCGCCGCAACCGTTTTCACCGATGACGGCGCGCGTGCGATTGCCGGCGGCGCGATGGAGGTGGTGGTGGAGGCGACCGGCAATCCGGCCGTCGGCATCCGCCATGCGCGGGCCGCGATCGCGGCGGGCAAGCATATCGTGATGGTGAATGTCGAGGCCGACGTGCTCGCCGGCCCGCTGCTTGCCGAGGAGGCGCGCAAGGCGGGCGTGGTCTACTCGCTCGCCTATGGTGACCAGCCGGCGCTGACGGCGGAGATGGTCGACTGGGCCCGCGCCACGGGTTTTCGCGTCGTCGCCGCCGGCAAGGGCACGAAATATCTGCCCGCCTATCACGACGTGACACCTGACGGCGTCTGGCAGCATTATGGTCTCACCGCCGGCGAAGCCCAGTCGGCCGGCATGAACCCGCAGATGTTCAACTCCTTCCTCGACGGCACCAAATCGGCGATCGAGATGGCCGCGATTGCCAACGCCTGCGCCCTCGACGTGCCCTCGGAGGGACTTCTGTTTCCGCCCTGCGGCGTCGACGATTTGCCGCACATCATGCGGCCGCGGTCGCGCGGCGGCGTGCTGGAACGGTCGGGCGTCGTCGAAGTCGTCTCGTCGCTGGAGCGCGACGGCCGGCCGGTGTTTCGCGATCTGCGCTGGGGCGTCTATGTCGTGCTGGAGGCGCCGAATGATTACGCCGCCGACTGTTTCAAGCAATATGGCCTGAAGACCGATGCCAGCGGACGCTTTGCGGCGATGTACAAGCCCTATCATCTGATCGGGCTCGAGCTGAACATCTCGGTGCTGGCGGCGGCGCTGCGGGACGAGCCGACCGGGCAGCCTTTCGGCTTCCGCGGCGATGTCGCCTCCGTGGCCAAGCGCAATTTGCGCGCCGGCGAAATGCTCGACGGCGAAGGCGGGTACACCGTGTGGGGCAGACTGGTGCCGGCGGCCGCGAGCCTCGAGGCAGGCGCCCTGCCCATTGGCCTCGCCCATCGTCTCAAGCTGAAGCACGACGTCGCCCATGGCGAGATCGTGCGCTGGAGCGACGTCGAGTTCGATGCCAATAGCGAGGCGGTCAAGACACGGAAGGCGATGGAGGCGACGTTCGCGACATAGCCAGGAGTCGTCGGGAGGATGCGGATCCGCTGGCGCTCGGCTGAAGCTCACAAACGGGTTCTCCCGAGCGATCCGACCAGCCGGATCGTTGGTTGCGCGGGAACCTCTCATGCGGTTGGGAATTAACCCCGTTCCGCCTTCTGAGTTCTCGTGGAATGAAAACAACCGCCGCCGCGGATCCCCAAAGCCTTGAGTTGCTGATCAACGGGATCATCGACTACGCCATCTTCATGCTGGATACCGACGGCCGTGTCAGGACCTGGAACAAGGGCGCTGAACGCCTCAAGGGCTATGCCGCCCATGAGATCATAGGGAAGCCTTTTTCGACCTTTTACACGCCTGAAGATCGGCAGAAGGGTTTACCCACCAAGGCGCTGGCAACTGCCGCGGAGACGGGACGCTTTGCCACTGAAGGCTGGCGCGTCAGAAAAGATGGCAGCCGCTTCTGGGCGCTCGTCGTTCTTGACGCCATCCGTGACGAGGAAGGCGGTCTGATCGGGTTCGCGAAGGTGACGAGAGACATCACCGAGCGGCAGCAGGCCCATAACGACTTGCTGGAAAGCGAACGACGATATCGCCGGCTCGTTGAAGCCGTCGTCGACTACGCGATTTTTCAACTCGATCCCTCCGGACATGTCGCGACCTGGAATCCCGGAGCCGAGCGCATCAAGGGTTACCGGCCGGAGGAGATCATCGGCCGGCATTTCAGCGCGTTCTACACGCCCGAGGATCTTGAAAAGGAGGTGCCGAAACTGGCGCTGAGGGAGGCCGCGGAAAATGGGCGGTTCGAAGCCGAGGGCTGGCGCCTGCGCAAGGACGGCACGCGCTTCTGGGCCTCGGTCGTCATCGACAGGATTACCGACGAGAGCGGCACGATCATCGGCTTTGCGAAAGTCACGCGTGATCTCACCGAGCGGAAGCAATCCCAGGAGGAGCTTCACCGGGTCCAGGAGCAACTCGTTGCATCCCAGAAGCTAGAGGCGGTCGGACAGCTCAGCGGAGGCATCGCGCACGACTTCAACAATCTTCTGATGATCGTGCTGGGAAACCTCGAGAATGCAGAGCGCAACAGCCGCAATGTCGGAACACCGAATCTCCATCGCGCGCTGGCAAACGCGAAGCGTGGCGCTCAACGGGCGGCGGCGCTGACGTCTCGGTTGCTCGCCTTCTCGCGCCGTCAGGCGCTCGACCCCAAGCCGATCAACCTGAACGGCTTCCTGAGTGGCCTGCAGGAGTTCCTTCAGCGCACTTTGGGTGAACGCATCGAAGTGCAGACGGTGGGCGGCGCCGGCCTTTGGCAGATCGAAGCGGATGTGAACCATCTGGAATCGTCGATCGTCAACCTTGCGATCAATGCCCGTGATGCGATGCCTGACGGCGGGAAGCTGACCATCGAGGCGGCCAATGTCTCCGCCGACGAAGACTATTCGCGTGCCAACCCGGAGCTCGCAGCCGGCCAATATGTCGTCATCAGCGTGAGTGATACCGGCTCCGGCATGACGCCGGAGGTCCTGAATCATGCATTCGAGCCGTTTTTTACCACCAAGGAGCCTGGGCAGGGGACCGGCCTTGGACTGAGCCAGGTTTATGGTTTCGTCAAACAATCCGGCGGACATGTGAAGATCTACAGCGAGGTCGGGGAAGGCACGAGCATCAAGATGTATTTCCCGCGTTACGCGGGCAGTGCACAGCCCAGTTCCGAGCCTGCGGACGAGTTCGTAGCGGAAGGCATCGCTGTAGAGACCATTCTCGTCGTCGAAGACGATACCGATCTCAGGACCTACGTTTCGGACGTCCTGCGGGATCTCAATTATCGGGTTTTGTCTGCCGGCAGCGCGCAGGCCGCTTTGACCATTTTGTTGCAGGAAGATCAGCAGGTCGATCTGCTTCTGACCGATGTCGTCATGCCCGGCACCAACGGTCGCGATCTGGGACGGCGCGCGCAGCAGATCAGGCCCAAACTCAAGATTCTCTACATGACAGGTTACTCGCGCAACGCCGTCGTTCACCAGGGGAGGCTCGACGAGGGCGTGGAACTGCTGGAAAAGCCCGTCACTCAGGCAAGGCTGGCGCTGAAGATTCGCGAGCTTTTGGATCGAAGGTGAAACGGCGGCAAAGCCTGATGGAATGAGCTCGATCAGTGCACCGACGAAGGTGCATTCCCAGCACAAGGGCAGGGCTATCGCACGTGGTTGCACGATGCGGCGGCATCGGCACTGGGCTCCCTCTCCCGCAAGCTTGCGGGAGAGGCGGAGCAAGCCCGCAGACAGTCGCCATTTGTGTCTGGCAGAGCGCTGGCAGAGCGGCAAGCTCAACGAGCTTGGCTGGCCCTTGGCATCAGGTCTATGAGGCCCAGATCCACGAGCGTGCGATGGAAACGGCGTTTCCGTTCGGAGCTTGAGGCGAAGTAGGCTTCCCGGCAATCATCCATCAAGCTCGCACGGGTGGCGAAGACCGGATCAAGCGCAAGGCCCGCCCGTTGCAACGCGACAGTACCAAGGAAGGCGATATCGAGGTCTACGCCTGGTCCGGGGCTGAAGTGAGGGATATTGAGGGCTTCTATCGCGTAGAAGGTACGAAAAGGGCTGCGCCCATCTCCCGGCCGCTTCAGCTGTCGATCGATCTGTTTCGTCAGCACGGGTTGATGATCGCCGTAATGCACGATGAGAACAGGCCGGTCAGGGAAGCTGCTGGCCAGCCTGGCTCTGGCGGTTTGCCAGGCTGACGCGGTCTCTGCCAGTCGCGTGTAGTACTCGGCATATCCGGCATTGGGGAGGCTGGCCATGGCAAAGGCGCGTTCCCTCTCGAAATGGCCTGAGGGCACAAGCTGCCTGCTGTGCGGACCGTGATTGAAGTTGGTCAGCGCATAAAGAAATCTCGGCGTCGGGTCGTGAGCGACCCTCTTGGCATACGCAGCGATGACCGCATCCAGAAACACCGCGTCGGAATTTGTTGCCTCGAAACGCCTGAGATCGAATGGCGGGGGAAGTTCATCGACGAAGATGCGGTCGTCGATGCCGATCGAACTGTAGAATTTATCGTAGCTGAGAAATCCGCGGCGACAGCTGGATATCAATGTCGAGTGGTAGCCGAGCGAGGCCAACGAACGCGGCAGGCTGCTATGAAAGCGGCCGGCGCCCTTCTTGAAGAGATAGTAGGCGCTTGAACCGAAGCTGGCACTTGAGAGGCCGGTCAGCAGGCTGAATTCGGATTGCCACGACCCTCCGCCGAAGATGTCGACGTTCAGGCCGCCAAATTCCGCATCTGGCGGGGACAGGAAGGCTTCGACTGTTGGATCGACCGGAAGGCCGAAAATGCGCGGGTCGAAGACGGACTCGTGCTGGATGACGATAATGTCGGGAGAACAGGCGGAGCGCGCCGGCATGGCCTCCCGCAAGGGCAGTGGTTCGCTAGCGATATCGCTCAGCGCCAGCGCACCGAACTGCCGCCAGCAAGCAGGGTCGACCAGCGAGGCCATGAAGGTTGAGTAGAAGCACCGCCCTTGCGTCAGAGTGAGCCGCAAAGACGTAACACCCTTTGACGCGGAAGCCTTGGCAAAGCCGATGAGCGCAAGCAGGAGCAAGAGAACGCGAGGCGTGACGGGAATGGGAGAACCCGCGCCGTAGAGCAGAACCGCGCTTGAGGCGAACGCGAACAGCGCGCCTGCTGCCAGAACTCCCAGCATCATGCGTGGGTATTGCAGGACAAAAAACGGGACCGTGCCCGCAAACGCCAGGGGCAGATCGGAAACGGTCAGCTTGAGCGCGCTGTGGTCGAATTTGACTGAGGATATGCCTGATATCGCCACGGCCAGCAGGCCGGACAGCAGGATCGCTCGCTCGACGTCGGCAACAAAAGCCAGCAGCAGGGCTGCATTGAAGAGAAGAGCTGCGACCGCAAACGGCAGATGTTCAACGCTCCGTTCGGTCAGCGCAACGGCGGCAATGACTGCTCCCAGAATGAAAATCAAAATCATGGATTGAGGATGCCCCGAGCTCTTGAATTTTGCAATTTGGGAGCTCGGATTCATCCGGGCATCATCTGGCGTTCTTCAAGGCAGCCGCCTCTCTTCCCTGGCCCTGGCAGTGAACACCCGCAAAACCACGGAAGCGGCGTTCGCAGCGCAGCATTGACGGGCGCCGGCAAAACGGGGGATCGCCGGGGCGACCAAAGTGCGCTTGATTTGCAGGTTTGCTTTGGTCATCCTGACCACGATCCGGAATTCTGAATTTCGGACACACGTCGGCCGCCGGCGAAGAGCAAAGCGACGACAAGATCGCGATCCCTCGTCGAGCTCTCGACACCACAGAGAGGGGACACGCATGGAACGTCGTAAATTCCTGACGGCAGGCGGATTGGGCCTGGCCGCGAGTGTGGTCGCTGCGCCGGCGATCGCGCAATCGATGCCGGAGGTGCGATGGCGGCTCGCCGCGAGCTGGCCGAAGGCACTCGATACGCTTTATGGCGGCTGCGAATATTTCTGCAAGCGCGTCGCCGAGATCACCGACAACCGCTTCCAGATCCAGCCCTTCGCGGCCGGTGAGATCGTCCCGGGCCTGCAGGTGCTCGACGCGGTCTCGAACGGCACGGTCGAGATCGGCAACACCGCGCTGTACTATTACTGGGGCAAGAACCCCGCCTTCACCTTCGGCACGGCGCTGCCGTTCGGGCTGAACACGCGCCAGCACATTTCCTGGCTGCAATGGGGCGGCGGCCAGGACCTGGTCAACGATCTGCTCAAGGAGCACAACATCATCGGCATCCCGACCGGATCGACCGGCGCCCAGATGGGCGGCTGGTTCCGGAAGGAGATCAAGTCGATGGCGGACCTGCAAGGACTGAAATTCCGGGTCGGCGGCTTTGCCGGCACCATCATCGCCAAGGTCGGCGGCGTGCCGCAGCAGATTGCCGGCGGCGACATCTATCCGGCGCTGGAGAAGGGCACGATCGACGCCGCCGAATGGGTCGGCCCCTATGACGACGAGAAGCTCGGCTTCGTGAAGGTCGCCAAGTTCTACTATTATCCCGGCTGGTGGGAGGGCACCGGTCAGGGCCACAACATCATGAATCTCGACAAGTGGAACGCGCTGCCGAAGCATTATCGGGCCGCGGTCGAGAGCGCCTCGCGCGACACCTTCACCTGGGTGACCGGCAAGTACGATGCCGTCAATCCGCCCGCGCTCAAGCGGCTGCTGGTGGCCGGCGCGATCCTGAAGCCGTTCCCGCAGGATGTGCTGGAGGGATGCTACAGCGCGGCCGGCGAGATCTACGCCGATCTCGCCAAGAGCAATCCGCATTTCGGCAAGATGTATGCGAGCCTGTCGGCCTATCGCAACGAATCGCTGGCCTGGATGCAGGTGGCAGAGCTGAGCTTCGACAGTTTCATGATGCGGATGCGGACGAGAACATAGTTGCCGGCGCGCTGCGAGCGATCAAACGACGAAAGCCCCGGAGATGTCTCCGGGGCTTTTTGTCTTTGCGGCGGCGGTGTCATCGCCCGGCTCGACCGGGCGATCAGAGGGCTGCGGTGGGTGTGCGCGCACTAGACGCACCACAATCCTCAATTCTGATCGTCGCCCAGTTTCGTAGGGTGGGCAAAGCGAAGCGTGCCCACGGCTTTTTTTCGGAACGAAAGAGATCGTGGGCACGGCGCTGTCGCGCCTTTGCCCACCCTACGGCACTGACGGCGTCGTCGCCCGGCTTTCGCGGGCGATCCAGGAGTCCAGAGGGCTGCGTTGGAGAGCTCGCTCTCACCACGTCCGCCACGGCGTACTGGAGCCGGGGCATGACAGCGATGGTTGTGGCAACACACCACAATCCTCAATTCTGATCGTCGCCCAGTTTCGCAGGGTGGGCAAAGCGAAGCGTGCCCACGGCTTTTTTTCGGAACGAAAGAGATCGTGGGCACGGCGCTGTCGCGCCTTTGCCCACC
>NZ_LBJP01000007.1:115148-751927 GCF_028128715.1 Bradyrhizobium sp. CCBAU 51745
ACTAGCAGGATGCGAAGTGATGTTTCGCGGACGACGGTGCACGATCAGTCGATGATCAAACCATCTGGTGGAGCCAGACGGGATCGAACCGACGACCTCATGCTTGCAAAGCACGCGCTCTCCCAGCTGAGCTATGGCCCCGTAACCAGAAGACGAATGCTCACTCGATGAAAGTGGTGGGCCTGGGAAGACTTGAACTTCCGACCTCACGCTTATCAAGCGCGCGCTCTAACCAACTGAGCTACAAGCCCCTAACGCATATCCCGTTAAGGACCCTGGATCCTGCTGCGTGCAGGCCCAGCGCGTGTTCGTCCGCGAAGAAAGAGAAACGTAGACGGCGAAATCCCGCCAATGGAGCTCAACGATCTGGCGATCTGTTGGCCCCTGATGTTTCTAAAACAGCTCGATAGAAGCAAGCTTCTGAAGAGCCATCCTTAGAAAGGAGGTGATCCAGCCGCAGGTTCCCCTACGGCTACCTTGTTACGACTTCACCCCAGTCGCTGACCCTACCGTGGCCGGCTGCCTCCTTGCGGTTAGCGCACCGTCTTCAGGTAAAACCAACTCCCATGGTGTGACGGGCGGTGTGTACAAGGCCCGGGAACGTATTCACCGTGGCGTGCTGATCCACGATTACTAGCGATTCCAACTTCATGGGCTCGAGTTGCAGAGCCCAATCCGAACTGAGACGGCTTTTTGAGATTTGCGAAGGGTCGCCCCTTAGCATCCCATTGTCACCGCCATTGTAGCACGTGTGTAGCCCAGCCCGTAAGGGCCATGAGGACTTGACGTCATCCCCACCTTCCTCGCGGCTTATCACCGGCAGTCTCCTTAGAGTGCTCAACTAAATGGTAGCAACTAAGGACGGGGGTTGCGCTCGTTGCGGGACTTAACCCAACATCTCACGACACGAGCTGACGACAGCCATGCAGCACCTGTGTTCCAGGCTCCGAAGAGAGGGTCACATCTCTGCGACCGGTCCTGGACATGTCAAGGGCTGGTAAGGTTCTGCGCGTTGCGTCGAATTAAACCACATGCTCCACCGCTTGTGCGGGCCCCCGTCAATTCCTTTGAGTTTTAATCTTGCGACCGTACTCCCCAGGCGGAATGCTTAAAGCGTTAGCTGCGCCACTAGTGAGTAAACCCACTAACGGCTGGCATTCATCGTTTACGGCGTGGACTACCAGGGTATCTAATCCTGTTTGCTCCCCACGCTTTCGTGCCTCAGCGTCAGTACCGGGCCAGTGAGCCGCCTTCGCCACTGGTGTTCTTGCGAATATCTACGAATTTCACCTCTACACTCGCAGTTCCACTCACCTCTCCCGGACTCAAGATCTTCAGTATCAAAGGCAGTTCTGGAGTTGAGCTCCAGGATTTCACCCCTGACTTAAAAACCCGCCTACGCACCCTTTACGCCCAGTGATTCCGAGCAACGCTAGCCCCCTTCGTATTACCGCGGCTGCTGGCACGAAGTTAGCCGGGGCTTATTCTTGCGGTACCGTCATTATCTTCCCGCACAAAAGAGCTTTACAACCCTAGGGCCTTCATCACTCACGCGGCATGGCTGGATCAGGGTTGCCCCCATTGTCCAATATTCCCCACTGCTGCCTCCCGTAGGAGTTTGGGCCGTGTCTCAGTCCCAATGTGGCTGATCATCCTCTCAGACCAGCTACTGATCGTCGCCTTGGTAGGCCATTACCCTACCAACTAGCTAATCAGACGCGGGCCGATCTTTCGGCGATAAATCTTTCCCCGTAAGGGCTTATCCGGTATTAGCACAAGTTTCCCTGTGTTGTTCCGAACCAAAAGGTACGTTCCCACGCGTTACTCACCCGTCTGCCGCTGACGTATTGCTACGCCCGCTCGACTTGCATGTGTTAAGCCTGCCGCCAGCGTTCGCTCTGAGCCAGGATCAAACTCTCAAGTTGGACTTGAACTTTGAACCGGCTGATCACAACGTTTGACGAGGTCCCACCATTATCGACCGAAGTCGATGTGCTGCCTGCGATTCACATCGCGGGCAACGATGGTGTTTCCTTTGAAACGTGTACCGCCGAAGTCTTTTGTCCTCTCTCAGTACTTAAAAGCCGAAGCTCTCAAGTGGTCCGAGAGGCGCAAGGACTCCGCCGTCCACGTTTCTCTTTCTTCATCTTCACTTGTCAAACAGCCCGGGACCGTGGAGGCCCCAACCTTCCGGAGTGGAAGGGTTCCGACACCCTTACCGACGTCGAATGACTCCAACCGATTGTGTCGGCTGTTGTGTCACTCAACAAGGTGAGGAGCATCAGTGGCGCGTTCGCTCGCCTTGGTCAGTGACCCGGCGGCGCCGCGCTCAGTGGTTGGGGTTATAGGCCCCACCTTCCGGGCTGTCAACGCCAATCGTCAACAAATCGTCGCACACTGGATTGTCATAAAAAATCCAACGATTCCAGTTGATTAGAAGGATGGAGAGCAAGCGAAGGCGCCCCGTCCGGCAAAAAATCTG
Organism: Bradyrhizobium sp. CCBAU 51745; assembly: GCF_028128715.1. NCBI lineage: Bacteria > Pseudomonadati > Pseudomonadota > Alphaproteobacteria > Hyphomicrobiales > Nitrobacteraceae > Bradyrhizobium > Bradyrhizobium sp. CCBAU 51745. Next base: position 117,631 of record NZ_LBJP01000007.1, read on the forward strand.
AAAAAAAGTTTGGCCCCCGGCGGGCTCCTGAGGGGCTCGGAAGGGGCTCCTGAGGGAGCCGAAAGCGACCCCGTCCGTCCCCCGCCCGTCCGCCATCCGTCCCTGGGTCCGGGCTTTCCGCGAGCGGCCGTTCAGGAAACTTTTTCCATATTAGGCGCCGTACTAGAGCCACAATCCCGCGGCGTTCTGGTATGAGACAAGCTTGAATCGCTGGTGCCAGTGGGGGCTGCCAGCGATTTGGGGTTCAGAGAAGGCGATCTGACGATGACGCGGCCTTCTTCGGACATTCGAAAGACATCGCGAGACCTTTCACCTGCCTAGCTGTTCGTAATTTCGGCCGGGTCTCATCCGAGGCCTTCTGAGTGCGAGCATCTGCGCGATAAGGCTTTTTCCGAGATGCCCCTGCAAGAGGGCGACCGGGATGAGGCGCTGAAAGGGAAGGTTTCGGGTCGTTGATTGGGGGACTTGGGTTGAACCAGAGGACATCACGCGGCGCTTACGGGCGTGAGACCGGGATCATTGATCTCGGCCACGAGCCGCCGCTGTCCGTCGACGGTTCGGAAGCTGCCGTCATCGATCGCCGTCGTGTCTCGGTGCAATGGTTCAGCGGCACAATTCTGACCGGACTCTGCGGCGCAGCCCTGATCGGCGGCGCCGTTTTCGCGTCTCTCGACGGCGAGATGACTTTCGCCAAGGTGCCGGAACGGGTCGAGGGCGCACTGCGTGGCGCCTTTGGTGCGGCCGATCGCACCGCGACGCTGCACAAGAGCGATCGCCTGCCGCCGCCCAGTGACTCGACCGCCTCGCGCAACATCGTCCGCGTCTCCACCGTCGCCCGCGTCGGCAACCGCGACGTGATGCGGGTGCGCCCCTTCATCCGGATCGCCGGCAATCTGTCGATGACGACGAGCGATTTGTCGGCGAAGATTCCGCCGTTCAACGCGCAGCGCATGCTCACCGACGTCGGCTCCGATCCGAAGACCGCGACCGACGATCCGAACAATCCCGAGGCCGTCGAACCCGACGCCGAGGTCTCCTTCGTCACCAAGGACCTCTCGCCGGTGCTGCCGAAGGCCAAGATTTCCGCGGTGGTTGCGCTCGACGACATCCTGATGCGGGTGCGCGATGCCGCCAATTGGCGCGGCAATGGCGGGGTGCGCTACGCCTCGCTCGCCAACGCGACCGCCGACGTCTCCGGCGCGGCCGGCCCGTCCGACATGAAGATGGCCTACGCCACCGAAGCGTCGTCGTCCGATCCCTATGCCGGCTTCGAGACCCGCGTGGTGCCGGAAAACGTGACGCTGCTGCCGAAGACCAAGGAGCAGATCACCGGCGGCAATCCCAACGGCGAGCGCGTCCATGTCGTCAAGAAGGGCGACAGCGTCGGCTCGGTGCTGCGCGATCTCGGCGCCACGGCCGAGGAGATCAAGGCGATTGCCGCAACCCTCGGTCCCCGCGGCCGCGACGGCGGGCTGAAGGAAGGCGAAAAGCTTCGCATCCTGATGGCGCCCGCAAGCCCCGGCGCGCGCTTGCAGCCCTATCGCGTCGTCGTCGCCAACGACACCGTGGTCGAGGCGATCGCGGCGCTGTCCGATCTCGGCAAATACGTCGCGGTCGACGTCTCCAGCATGAATACCGTCGCCGACGCTACGGCCAACGCCAGCAGCGAAGACGATGACGATGATGACGGCAGCGGCGTGCGGCTCTACCAGAGCATCTACGAGACCGCGATGCGCAACAAAGTGCCGATGCCCGTCATCGACGACATGATCAAGATCTACTCCTACGACGTCGACTTCCAGCGCAAGGTGCAACCGGGCGACTCGTTCGATGTGTTCTACGCCGGCGAAGACGAGGGCACGACGGCCTCGGACAAGAGCGAGGTGTTGTTCGCATCCCTCACGGTCGGCGGCGAAACCAAGAAATATTATCGCTACCAGAGCCCCGACGACGGCGTCGTCGACTACTATGACGAGACCGGCAAGAGCGCGAAAAAGTTCCTGGTCCGCAAGCCCGTCAACAGCGCCATCATGCGCTCCGGATTCGGCGGCCGCCGCCATCCGATCCTCGGCTACGTGAAGATGCACACCGGCGTCGATTGGGCCACCGCCTACGGCACGCCGATCTTCGCCGCCGGCAACGGCGTGATCGAGAAGGCGCAGCTCGAGGGCGGCTACGGCAAATACGTCCGCATCAAGCACAACAACGGCTACGAGACCGCCTACGGCCACTTGTCGGCCTTCGCCAAGGGCATGGAGCCGGGCAAGAAGGTGCGGCAGGGCCAGGTGATCGGCTTTGTCGGCTCGACCGGCCAGTCGACCGGCCCGCATGTGCATTACGAAATCCTCGTCAACGGCCGCTTCGTCGACCCGATGCGCGTGAAACTGCCGCGCGGCCGTTCGCTGGAAGGCCCGATGCTGGCCAGCTTCGAGAAGGAGCGCGACCGCCTCGACGGCATGATGAGCGGCCGCGGCGGCGCCATCGCCCGCATGTCGGACGCGACGGGCGGGCCGCTACAGGTCACGAATCGGTAAACCGGTAATTCCCTGACATCGTTGACAACCGGCTAGTCCAAAATCCGGGCCTCACGATCACGAAAACGCTTCCGATCGCCGTCAGAACGGCGCGCGCGACTCGTGGTGGAACAGTTGGGTGATGCTCACGGTTGATGGGTCCAGTCCGTCAAGAGGAGACCGATCATGCAGCACCTCTCACGCGACGACGTCATCAAGGCGGTCGGCAGCGCTGACGACGTGACCATTGCAGAGATCATCGGAACCGGCGCGACCGTCGAGGAGCTCGCCGAAGCCCAGGCCTGGCTCGCCAATGACGAGCCCATGATCAATGACCTCAGGCCGCTGGCCCAAGGGCGCGTGCGCACGCTGGTGGATATCCTGTCGGAGCTCGAACAGGAGGATGACGAGCCAGGCCCACCCGGACCCGCCTCGGCATCTGCAATCAGCTAGGCGCCCAACCCGACGATGAATCGCCCCGGAGAGAGGGACCTCTCCGGGGCGAATCTGTTGGCGGGTTACGCTGCTTCTCAGTTCAGCTTGCGCTTCGACACCGGCGCCTCGAACTGGGCAATTTCCGCGGTCTGCGGCGCCTTGCCGTTGAAGGTCAACACGTTGCCTTCGGACGAGATCGCCACCGTGTCGCCATCCCTGACGTCGCCGGCCAGGATCATCTCGGCGAGCGGGTCCTGCAGGTAGCGCTGGATCACCCGCTTCAGCGGGCGAGCACCGTAGGCGGGATCCCAGCCCTTGGCGGCGAGCCAGTCGCGCGCGGCGGCATCGAGCGTCAGCACGATCTTGCGATCGGTCAGGAGCTTCTGCAGCCGGCCGAACTGGATCTCGACGATCCGGCCCATCTCGCTCTTCTGCAAACGGTGGAACAGGATGATCTCGTCGACGCGGTTGAGGAACTCGGGGCGGAAATGTGCCCGCACCATGCCCATCACCTGCTCGCGCACGGCCGAGGTATCCTCGCCCTCCGGCTGGTTCACCAGATATTCCGAACCGAGGTTCGAGGTCATGATGATCAGCGTGTTGCGGAAATCGACGGTACGGCCCTGACCATCGGTCAGCCGGCCGTCGTCGAGCACCTGCAACAGCACGTTGAAGACGTCGGGATGCGCCTTCTCGATCTCGTCGAACAGCACCACCTGATAAGGCCGGCGTCGCACCGCTTCGGTGAGCGCACCGCCCTCGTCATAACCGACATAGCCCGGAGGCGCGCCGATCAGCCGCGAGACCGAGTGCTTTTCCATGTACTCGGACATGTCGAGGCGGACCATCGCGGTCTCGTCGTTGAAGAGGTACTCCGCAAGAGCTTTCGTCAGCTCGGTCTTGCCGACGCCGGTCGGCCCCAAGAACATGAACGAGCCTGTGGGGCGGTGCGGATCCTGCAGGCCCGCGCGCGAACGACGCACGGCGGTCGCGACCGCACGCACGGCCTCCGCCTGGCCGACGACGCGCTTGCCGAGCTGCTCCTCCATCTTCAGCAGCTTCTCCTTCTCGCCCTCCAGCATCTTGTCGACGGGCACGCCGGTCCAGCGCGAGACCACCTGCGCGATGTGGTTGGCGGTAACAGCCTCCTCCATCATCTCACCGGAGCCTTCGCGCGCCTCGATCTCGGCGAGCTGCTTCTCGAGCTGCGGGATCCGGCCATAAGCCAGCTCGCCTGCCTTCTGGAATTCGCCGCGGCGCTGCGCATCGGCCAGATCGACGCGCAGGGCGTCGAGCTCCGACTTCAGCTTCTGGGCGTTGGAGAGCTTGCTCTTCTCCGCGCTCCAGCGTGCCGTCAGCGCCGCAGACTTCTCCTCGAGGTCGGCTAGCTCTTTCTGAAGCGACTCAAGTCGGGATTTTGAGCCGAGATCACTTTCCTTCTTGAGCGCTTCCTGCTCGATCTTGAGCCGGATGATCTCTCGGTCGAGCGAATCCAGCTCTTCCGGTTTGGAATCGACCTGCATCTTCAGCCGCGCCGCGGCCTCGTCCATCAGGTCGATCGCCTTGTCGGGCAGGAAGCGGTCCGTGATGTAGCGGTTGGACAGCGTCGCGGACGCCACCAGCGCGGAATCGGTGATCCGCACGCCGTGGTGCTGCTCGTACTTGTCCTTCAACCCGCGCAGGATCGAGATGGTGTCCTCGACCGAGGGCTCGCTGACGAAGATCGGCTGGAAGCGCCGCGCCAGCGCGGCGTCCTTCTCGACGTGCTTCTGGTACTCGTCGAGCGTGGTCGCGCCGATGCAGTGCAGCTCGCCGCGGGCAAGCGCCGGCTTGAGCAGGTTGGAGGCGTCCATCGCACCGTCGGCCTTGCCGGCGCCGATGAGCGTGTGCATCTCGTCGATGAACAGGATGAAGGTGCCGTCGCTCCCGGTGACCTCCTGGAGCACGGCCTTCAGCCGCTCCTCGAACTCGCCGCGGTATTTTGCACCCGCAATCAGCGCGCCCAAATCAAGCGACAGCAGCTTCTTGTCCTTCAGGCTCTCGGGCACATCGCCGTTGACGATGCGCAACGCCAGCCCTTCCGCGATGGCGGTCTTGCCGACGCCGGGTTCACCGATCAGGACGGGATTGTTCTTGGTCCGCCGCGACAGCACCTGGATGGTGCGACGGATCTCCTCGTCGCGGCCGATGACCGGATCGAGCTTGCCGTCCCGCGCAGCCTGGGTCAGGTCGCGGGCATATTTCTTCAGCGCGTCATAGGCGTTCTCCGCCGTCGCGGTGTCCGCGGTGCGGCCCTTGCGCAGCGCCTCGATCGCAGCGTTGAGATTTTGCGGGGTGACGCCGCCCTTGTTCAGGATGGTGCCGGCTTCGCTGGTCTTCTCCAGTGTCAGCCCGAGCAGCAACCGCTCGACGGTGACAAAGCTGTCGCCCGCCTTCTCGCCGGCCTTTTCGGCCGCGTCGAAGGTGCGCGCGAGCTCGGGCGCCAAATAGATCTGCCCGGCGCCGCCGCCGCTGACCTTTGGCACCTTGTTCAGGGCGTCCTCGGTCGCCTTGAGAATTGCGCGGGAATTGCCGCCGGCGCGGTCGATGAGACCGGCAGCGAGCCCCTCATTGTCGTCGAGCAGCACCTTCAACAGGTGAAGCGTGGAAAACTGCTGATGCCCCTCGCGCATCGCAAGCGACTGGGCGGACTGGATGAAGCCCCTGGAGCGTTCGGTATATTTGTCGATATTCATGTCTTTTCTATCCCTCGGCCTGCCCTCGGGGCCCTCTAAGGCACCCCAAACGGCATCTTCATTGGGTTTCCGCCTGATGCGTTGACGTTCCTCAACCAGCAAGCGGTCGTTATCAGCCGGCGCTGGCGCCGACCTGACCCAGATGTGGGAAGCGAACCTTTCGATCGGAAGAGGCACGTTCACAATTTCGTGCGCAGATCGGCCGGCTTGGCGGGTACGGGTCGAATCCCTTAAGTAGCCGCATGACAGCCAGCCAGACCGCCGAAATCACCGGCCTTTACCGCTACCCGATCAAGGGCCTGACGCCGGAAGCCCTGCTCCGGGTCCCCTTGCGGTCCGGTCAGACCCTGCCCGCCGACCGCCGCTATGCCATCGAGAACGGGCCCAGCGGGTTCGACCCGGAGGCGCCCGAGTGGAAGCCGAAAATCCAGTTTCTGATGCTGGCGCGCAATGAGCGGCTGGCTTCCCTCGACAGCCGGTTCGAGGATGCCACCAACCGCCTGACCATCCGCAAGGACGGCCAGATCGTCGCCAGCGGCGATCTCGAGACCGCGGCCGGGCGCGCGGCGATCGAGGCCTACTTCACGGAGAATTTTCAGCCGGAGCTGAAGGGCCCGCCGAAAGTCCTGTCGGGCCGCGATCACAGCTTTTCCGACGTCGCCCGCAAGGTCGTGTCGATCATCAATCTCAACAGCGTCCGCGCCATCGAGGCCATGCTCGGCGGCACCGCCGTCGATCCCCTGCGCTTCCGCGCCAATCTTTACGTGGATGGCTGGCCGGCCTGGTCCGAGCTCGATCTCGTCGGCCAGACGCTTGCGATCGGGCAGGCCCGGCTGAAGGTGGCCAAGCGCATCGTCCGCTGTCCGGCCACGAATGTGGACCCGGTGACGGCGAAGCGCGATCTCGAAATACCGCCGACGCTGTCGCGCCATCTCGGCCACATGGATTGCGGCATCTATGCCGAGGTGGTGGCCGATGGCGAGATCGGCGTGGGAGATGCGGTGGCGGTGGAAGAGCCGACACTGGTGTGACGAGGCACCGCTGCCGTAGGGTGGGCAAAGCGCAAGCGTGCCCACGCATTTTCCGCGATCGAGAGAAATGGTGGGCACGGCGCTTCGCGCCTTTGCCCACCCTACTGCACCTTCACTCCATCAATTCGGCATCACATACGCATAGATCCGGCCGCGCGAGATCGGGGCTTCGCGGACGCGGTTGCCATTGTTGCCCGAGATCATGATCGGATTCCCCTGCGCATCGATGCCGGTGATGATGCCGACATGACCGCCGCGGCCGCCGCGCGACATCACCGCGATGGCGCCGACCTGCGGGCCGGAGACGCGCGTGCCGTAATGCGCGAACGAGTTCGCCATGTCCGATCCGGTGCCTTGGTGGCCGGTTTTCTCAAGCACCATGTTCATGAAGCGCGCGCACCACAGGCTGCCGCGCCCCGTCGGGTTGCCGCCGAGATAGCGGCGCGCCTCGGACACGAGGCCTGAACCGCCGCCGAAGCCGCCGCTCATCGTCGCACCGCCGCTGCTGGCGCTCGGATCATAGCTGGCCTGCGTGTTGGCGAATCCACCTGCCTGCAACTGCGCCGCGCTGCGCTCGAAGCGCGAACTGCGGGCCGAATACCTGATGTGATGATGCCTGCTGGCGTGATGCACGTAAGCGTGCCGCTCTGCGCTGTGACGATGATGCGGCCGCGCTGAGGCCGGAGAAACGAACGCGGCAATGGCCGTGAAGAACAACGCCAGCGCGACAACACGACGCGACAGGCGGGACGCAAACAACTCAAACATACTTCATCCTTCGTTGACACCCCCACTTCCCAAGGTCGGCCCGTGCGACGGCCAACATCGATGGGGCCGTTAAGCCGTCGGATGTGGCGAGAAAAAGACGCGGTGGCCCGCGAATAGCTGCGATGATTTTGCGGCAATGCTCTGATAGAGCTGCCTTATTGCGGACATCTGCATTAACTGCGATCCTGAACTTGCGGCTTGCAGAGAGGGAAACAGTTAATGCCCCACGCCACCACCAGGGACGACGTCCGCATCTATTTCGAAGAAGCAGGTCAGGGAACGCCGATCATTTTTCTGCACGAATTCGCGGCCGACTATACCAATTGGGAGCCGCAGATGCGTTACTTCTCACGTGGCCACCGCTGCATCACCTATTCCGCGCGCGGTTACACGCCGTCTGATGTGCCTCACGGCGAGGTCTACACTTACAAGCACTTCTACACCGATGCGCTCGCGGTGCTCGATCATCTCGGAATCGAGCGCGCGCATCTCGTCGGCCTGTCGATGGGCGCCTACTCGTCGCTCCAGATCGGATTGAACGCACCACAGCGCGCGCTGTCGATGACGCTCGCCGGCGTCGGCTCCGGCTCGGAGCTCGAGAATTTGGAGGCCTGGCGCAAGCAGTGCCGCGCCAATGCCGAGCAGTTCGAGACGCTGGGCTCGGCAGAAGTCGCAAAGGTCACGCGCGAGGCGCCGAGCCGGATTCCCTTCCTGGTGAAGGACCCGCGCGGTCATGCCGATTTCTATGCTGCACTGGCGCGGCACGATGCCAAGGGTTCGGCCAACACGATGCGCGGCTTCCAGGGTGGCCGGCCGTCGATCTACACGCTGACGGAAGCGATCAGGAACGTGACGACGCCGGCGCTGATCATCTGCGGCGACGAGGACGATCCTTGCATCGGCGCGAGCCTGTTCCTGAAGAAACATCTGCCGGCCGCGGGCCTCGCGATGTTCCCGAAGTCGGGCCACGTGCTCAATCTCGAAGAGCCGGCACAGTTCAACGAGAGCGTGGAGCGGTTCGTGACGCTGGTGGAAGCCGGCCGCTGGCCGGCGCGCGATCCGAGGTCGGTGGCTGTGAATTGACTTGTCATTCCGGGATGCGCCGATAGGCGCAGGCCCGGAATCCATCAAGCGGCTGAGACTGAGGCAAAATGGATTCCGGGCTCGATGCTTCGCATCGCCCCGGAATGACGTCTACGGCGTCACTTCCCCAGCCCCCGGCTCAGCAGGAATACCCCCTGCTCGCCGAACAGATTCCACACCCACCAGGGCAGCCGCAGCCGCAGCGGACGGCCGTAGAGATCGAGTGCCTCGGCGCGCTCCATCTTGACGTGGATCTCGTCGCAGAGCTCGACGAAATCCTTGATGGTGCAGAAATGGATATTGGCGGTGTCGTACCAGCTTGCCGGCAGGTTCTCCGTGCGGGGCATGTGGCCGCCGATCAGGAGCTGCAGGCGCATCCGCCAGAAGCCGAAATTCGGGAACGAGACGATGGCGCGGCGGCCGATGCGCAACAGATTCTCCAGCACGACCTTGGGCTGACGCGTCGCTTGCAGCGTCTGCGACAGGATCACGTAGTCGAAGGCATCATCGGGGTAATTGACGAGGTCGGTGTCGGCATCGCCCTGCACCACGGCGAGACCCTTGGCCACGCAGCGGTTGACACCCTCGCGCGACAGCTCGATGCCGCGGCCGTCGATGCCGCGGGTCTCCAAGAGCTGGAGCAGATCGCCGTCGCCGCAGCCGACGTCGAGCACCTTCGAACCCGGCTTGACCATTTCGGCGACCAGCAGATGGTCGGCGCGAAATGGGCCCGACTGTTCAGCCGCGAGGCCGTTCAGCGGCAGGACTTGCTGCACAGACATCGCTAGCCGTCCTTGTTCGTGAGTCCGCGCGCCTTGCCGGCGGATTGCAGGAAGGCGCGGGAGATGTCGAAGAATTCGGGCACGTCGAGCAGGAAGGCATCGTGGCCGCGATCGGTCTCGATCTCCGCGAACGACACCCGCGCGCTGGACGCATTCAGCGCGTGCACCAGCGCGCGCGATTCCGAAGTCGGGAACAGCCAGTCGCTGGTGAAGGAAACCACGCAGAAGCGCGTTTCGATCCCCGCGAACGCCTTCGCCAGCACGCCGCCATGGTCGGCGGCGATGTCGAAATAATCCATCGCGCGCGTCAGATAGAGATAGGAATTGGCGTCGAAGCGCTCGACGAAGGACGAGCCCTGATAGCGCAGATAGGACTCGACCTGGAAATCGGCGTCGAACGAGAAGGTCGGCAGCTCGCGGTCCTGCATGCGGCGGCCGAACTTGCGATGCAGCGCAGCGTCCGACAGATAGGTGATGTGCGCGGCCATGCGCGCGACCGCGAGGCCGCGATGCGGATGGATGCCCTGATCGGCATAGGCGCCATTGTGCCAGTCGGGATCGGCCATGACGGCCTGGCGGCCGAGCTCGTGGAAGGCGATGTTCTGCGCCGAGTGCCGCGTCGAACAGGCGATCGCCAGCGCGGAGTAGACACGCGCAGGGTACGCCGCGGTCCATTGCAGCACCTGCATGCCGCCCATCGAGCCGCCGACGACGGCAAACAGCGTATCGATGCCGAGCCGGTCGATCAGCATCGCCTGCGCGCGCACCATGTCGGGAATGGTGATGACAGGGAAATCCAGGCCCCACACCTTGCCGGTGGCAGGATTGATCGAGGCAGGCCCGGTCGAGCCCATGCAGCCGCCGATCACGTTGGAGCAGATGATGAAGTATTTGCTCGGATCGAGCGGCCGGCCGGGGCCGACCAGCGTCTCCCACCAGCCGGGTTTGCCGGTGACCGGATGGACATTGGCGACGTGCTGGTCGCCGGTCAGCGCATGGCAGATCAGCACCGCATTGGAGCGATCGGCGTTGAGCTCGCCATAGGTCTTGTAGGCAATTTGGAACGGGGTGAGATCGACACCGCAATCGAGCCGCAGCGGTTGGTCGGCGCCGAACCGCGCGACCTCTGAACTCGGATGATCGACCTCATGCGACCGATCGTCGGCACTGATCGCAGGACTTGGGATCGCACGACTTGGGATCGTAGGACTTGGGATCGTAGGACTTGGGACAGACTTGACGCCAACCATCTCTGACCATCGACCTCGTTTGCGATCGGACGTGAGACCGCGATGAAATCAGGCCATGAAAAACCCGGCCTGAACGATAGGTTCGGCCGGGATCAGAAGCGTCCCCGGCCTGTTTAGCGAGTTTTTTAACGTGGCTGCAAGCCGGCCGGCTCAAATGACCACGGAACGGGCAAAAACCTACCGGCTTGGCCCGATTTCGTCAAGTCGCAGCCGGATCGGCCAAAATCGTCTCTCAACCGGCTGCCTTGCAGGCCGTCATTTCTCTTTGCTTTCGCCGCCCCGACTGCCTAATCAGGACACTCTTCCGAAGCCTCATAACCAGCTAGTCAGATATGTCCCAACGTCCGCCCGCGCCACCATCGCTGCAGGAATTGCGCAAGGAGATCGACGCGATCGACGAGGCCATGCATCGCCTGTTGATGCAGCGCGGCGACATCATCGACCGCCTGATCCAGGTGAAGCAGACCCAGGAGGTCGGCTCGGCGTTCCGGCCGGCGCGCGAGGCTTCGATGATGCGCGAGATCGTGCAGCGGCATCGCGGCATCCTGCCGCTCGACACGGTCGAAAGCATCTGGCGCGTCATCATCTCGACCTTCACCTATGTCCAGGCGCCGTTCTCCGTGCATGCCGACATCTCGGCGAGCGAGCCCGCGATGCGCGATTCCGTGCGCTTCCATTTCGGCTTCACGGTGCCGTATGTCGCGCATTTCAGTGCGCAGGCAGCGGTCGAGGCGGTGGCGAAATCCAAGGGTGATCTCGCGCTGGTCTCGGCGACATCGAGCCGCACGCCGTGGTGGCTGGAGCTGGAAGCCGTGGGTGCGCCGAAGATCATTGCGCGCCTGCCCTTCGTCGAGCGCGCCGACCATCCGGCGTCGCTGCCGGTGTTCGCGATCTCGCGCGTCGCCGACAGCGCCGTGGTGACGGAGGTCGAGACCTTCAGCGTGCGCGTGTCGGGGTGGAACGCCGAGGTCGCGCGGGCGCTGTCGCCGCTCGCCGAGATCGTGGCGGTGCCCGATACCGCCTTCGACGGCGCGGCGCTGCTGGTCTCGGTCACATCAGCCACCAGCATCGACAAGATCAAGGCTGCCCTGATCGAAGCGGGGGCCTCGGTGCGCTCCACGGCCCTCGTCGGCAGCCACGCAACGCGCTATACGGTGCCCCCGACTGGGTCGTAGATCGCGTACCGCCCAAAGCCTATCCGGAGTTGAAGATGTCCCGCCCCATGCCGAATCCCGGCATTCTCGATATTGCGCCCTACACGCCCGGCAAGACCCCGGTCGCCGAGCCCGGCCGCAAGGTGTTCAAGCTCTCGGCCAATGAGACGCCGTTCGGACCTTCGCCCAAGGCGATCGAGGCCTTCAAGCACGTCGCGGATCATCTGGAAGACTATCCTGAGGGAACCTCGCGCGTGCTGCGCGAGGCGATCGGCCGCCACTACGGTCTCGATCCCAACCGCATCATCTGCGGCGCCGGCTCGGACGAGATCCTCAACCTGCTCGCCCACACTTATCTCAGCCACGGCGACGAGGCGATCTCCACCACACACGGCTTCCTGGTCTACCCGATCGCCACCATGGCGAACGGCGCCAAGAACGTGGTGGCGGCCGAGAAGAACCTGACCGCCGACGTCGACGCCATCCTGAAAGCGGTGACGCCGAAGACGAAGCTGGTCTGGCTCGCCAACCCCAACAACCCGACCGGCACTTATATCCCGTTCGACGAGGTCAAGCGCCTGCGCGCCGGCCTGCCCTCGCATGTGCTGCTGGTGCTGGATGCGGCCTATTGCGACTACGTCTCCCGTAACGACTACGAGATGGGGATCGAGCTGGTCGCCACCACGGAGAATACGGTGGTGACGCACACCTTCTCCAAGATCCACGGCCTTGCGGCGCTGCGCGTCGGTTGGATGTTCGGCCCCGAGCACATCATCGACGCCGTCAACCGCATCCGCGGCCCCTTCAACGTGTCGACGCCGGCGATGTATGCCGCGGTCGCCGCGATCGAGGACACCGCGCATCAGGCGATGTCGAAGCAGTTCACCGAGACCTGGCGCAACTGGCTCAGTGAAGAGATCACCAAGCTCGGGCTGAAGGTGACGCCGGGCGTTGCCAATTTCGTGCTGATCCACTTTCCGGAAAGCGGCAAGACATCGGATGCGGCCGACGCCTATCTCACCAAGCGTGGCCTCGTGCTGCGCGCGCTGAAGAACTATGGCCTGCACCATCAGCTGCGCATGACCATCGGCACCGAGGAGGCAAACCGCCTCGTCGTCGACGCGCTGCGCGACTTCATGGCCGGCAAATGAGCGTGGACCCGTATTTCCAGCGCGTCGCCCTGATCGGCTTCGGCCTGATCGGCGGCTCGATCGCGCGCGCCGCGAAGCTTCAAGGCTTGGCCGGCGAGATCGTCACCACCGCGCGCTCGGAGAAGACGCGCGCGCGGGTGCTCGAGCTCGGCATTGTCGACAAGGTCGTGGCGACCAATGCGGAAGCGGTGAAGGATGCCGATCTCGTCATCCTCTGCATCCCCGTCGGCGCCTGCGGCGAGGTGGCGCAGGAGATATCAGCGCATCTGAAGCCGGGCGCCGTCATCTCCGACGTCGGCTCGGTCAAGGGCGCGGTCGTCAAGGACATGGCGCCGCATCTGCCGAAGACCGTCCATTTCGTGCCGGCGCACCCCGTGGCGGGCACCGAGCATTCGGGGCCTGACTCCGGCTTCGCCGAGCTCTTCATCAACCGCTGGTGCATTCTGACGCCGCCTGAGGGCACCGACACCGAGGCGACCGCGCATTTGCGCGCCTTCTGGACGGCGATGGGCGCCAAGGTCGAGGTGATGACGCCGGATCATCATGATCTCGTGCTCGCGATCACCAGCCATCTGCCGCATTTGATCGCCTACACCATCGTCGGCACCGCCGACGAGCTGGCGCAGGTGACGGAATCCGAAGTCATCAAGTTCTCCGCCGGCGGCTTCCGCGACTTCACCCGCATCGCGGCCTCCGATCCGACGATGTGGCGCGACGTCTTCCTCGCCAACAAGGACGCGGTGCTGGAAATGCTCGGCACCTTCACCGAGGACCTCGCCAAGCTTACGCGCGCGATCCGCCGCGGTGACGGCGAGGCGCTGTTCGACCACTTCACCCGCACCCGCGCCATCCGCCGCGGCATCGTCGAGATCGGCCAGGATTCGGCAGCAGCAGACTTCGGCCGCCAGCATGGGCAGCTCGACAAGAAGCCGTAGCGCCGAAGTAACCCGGATGGAGCGGAGCGTAATCCGGGACCGCTATCGCGTCCGGTAAGATTGCTGGACTGCGCTTCGCTCCATCCGGGCTACGAGTCCATATAGCTTCTGACTAGAACGGGTAATACCGGATCTGCGTCATGACGATGTTGTCGTCGGTCTTGGGCGCGCCACCGACGCCGGCGAAAGCGAAGCGTTGCGTGTAGGAATATTGCACGCCGGCTTTGAGCGTGCCGTAATTGCCCTGGTAGATGGTGTCGTAGATGCCCGCGGTGATCTGCCGGACTTCCCTGGTGTTGCCATTGCAGGTCGCGGCCGGCGTGTTCTCGGTGAAGCAGCCGGTGTTGTTGTAGAGCGGATTGCCGTAACCGAACGGCACCGTCCCCACATTGGCGAAATTGGCCTTGGCCTTTTCAAGGCCCGCATAGCTGTAGACATCGAGTTCAGGCGTCGCGTGCCAGATCAGGCCGACCGCGGCGGCGGTGATGGTGAGCGGCAGCACGGTGCCATCCTGCGCCAGTGCGGCATCCGGGAACGGCGTCGCCGTGAAGCGCCCGAGCACGCCATGCGCGCCGTAGAGCTGGAGGTCGAGGGTCTTCGGGATCAGCTCGGCAAACACATGACTGCCGAAGCTGCCGGTGTCGTAGGTATGGTTGGCGCCATTGAAGCGATCGAACAGCTGGCGATAGAGCGCCCAGGCTTCGACATGCAGCTTGTAGGGCCCGAGCCGCGGATCCCACGCCGCCTTGGCGGTGACGTCAGGCACCTGGTTCAAGCTGACATTGTTGAGGCTGTTGAAGAAGCTGCCGCCTGGTCCGGTCAGATTGACCTGGACATTCGGGTTGATCACGCCCTGCGGGCCGACCGCGGGTGTACCGACCGCCGGCGTGTTGCCGCCGAAGAAGGCGGTCTGCGGATTTTCGACTGATGCCGCGATCTTGAACTCGGGCCCGATATCCTGCCAGACGCGCAAGCCCGGTTGCCGGGCAGCCAGAAATCCCGGAACGGATTCGAAATCGATCACGCCGGGCGCGTCGACGCCGCGCGGATCGATGCCCGACTTCGTCGGCGCATTCAGCGACCAGGATTGGCCGGCCAGGACGTGCAGGCCGAGATCGGTGCGGTCGAGCTCGAGGCTGAGCTGCCGCATCCGCGGATTGAAGGAGTTGGTCGCAACCGAGCTCGCCGTCTGCGCCGCGCCCTCGAAGTCGATTTCACCGTAGCCGACGAGATGCGTATCGGGATTGGCGTTGCCTTCGGCGAGCACCGAGAACCTGCTCTGCCGCGCCGAGAAGCGCGTCTCCGGCACGAAGAAATTGTGGGCCTGCTGATAGGGAATGAAATTGTAGACCGAGCCGGTGTCGGAGGCGATGTTGCGGGAACGGTAGATGCCGGTGAGATCGACCCAGCCGCCGAATGTCAGCGTGATTCCCTTGTAGCAGATCTTGCCGGACGCGCAGGGATCGACCGGGAGCGCCTTGTAGGTTGCCGCCATCGGCGCGGCCTTCGCCTGCGCTGCTTCGACCTGGCGCGTCTTACGCGCCTGCGAATCCACCTTCTGCTGCAGCTCTTTCAGCTTCGCCTTCAGCGCCTGGATTTCTGTTGCGACATTGTCGTCGGCACGCGCCTGTCCCGAACAGGCAGCGAGTAGTCCCAGCATCAGTCCGCGTGTGATGATCCGCACGTAAGCCTCCCTCCACCTGGGAAGCAGGTCCTGATGTTCGCGCCCCGGCGCGCGCATGCTTCCCTGGTGTGGAGTGATGCGAATGAGCGGGCTGTTATTCTCAGGGCCCGTGCATCTTCTGCATCACGTTTTCCTGACGATCGTGGTCGGAATATTTTGGCCGCTTCCGCGATCCGCACGCGCGATGATTGCGGGCCTCACGCAACGCGGCTCCGCATTCCCGATGCGAAGCCGCTTTGTCACCACGACGGCGCCGTGACCGAAAATCAGTACAGCGGCGGGATCTGGCCGACCTTGAACGGGCCGAGCAGCACGGCGCCGTCGGCAAATTTCAGCGGGAAGCTGCGCGCCTTCTTGCCCTCGAGCGTGCTCTCGGTGCCGATCGAGTTGATACCGGCGGCGACGCCGGCATTGGCGTTCTGCTTGATGACCTTGCCGAGGCCGGGAACGGCACGGTCGAGCGCGCCGAAGAGATTGTTGAGGTCCTGCGACTTCACGCCGGGCGCGACGCGGTCGAGCGTGGCCTGGGGCACGCCCTCTTCCAGCATCTTCTCGATGCCGAGCGCCGGAATGACGCGCTCGAGTCCGGTCACCGTCATCTGCAATTCGCCGTCCAGTCGGCCATTGGCCGAGAGGCCCAGCGTGCCGGCCGCGACCGCGATCATCTCGCCCTGCTGGATGCGCGACTGCACGATCTCGATATGGCCGCCGGCGGCCTGGATCTCGCGAAAGCGCTGCGGCCAAGGCTTTGGCGTGAGATCGGAAAGGCCGGTGATCTTGGCGCGCGTGTCCGCTTCGAACGGCTCAGCGAGCAACGGATGCACGCCCTGGACGCTGCCTTGCGAGACCTGGAGCACGGTCTCGATCACAGGATGAGCCGACGTCGATCCATCGGCGAGGCGACCATGCAGCTCGATCTGCCTGGCGCGCGCGAGCGGCACCTGCACGCTCCCGTCCATCCTGTTAAGGCTGGGATCGTCGAACACGATGGAGGCGCGCTCCGGCACCGCCGGCAGACCGATCACGCTGCTGCGGCCCTTGCTCCAGTTCACCACGAAGGTGTTTTGCGTCACGCCGTCGACCAGCGTTGCCGGCGCAGCGAATTCCGCAATGACGTGCTTGGGATCGTAGACCTGCCCGACGACCAGGATGTTGTCGAGCCTGGCCGTGAACGGCGTCTTGCTCGCATTCTGCGACACCAGGGCGACGCTGGCGCCGGAGCACTGGACCTCGAAGCGGAACGGGAAACCCGCGATCGAGCGCTTGGCGCAATCATAGATGCGGCCGGCTTTGGCTTCCTGCGCGCGCCAGGCATCGACGGCGATCGCGGCCTGCGAGGCCGCATAGAACCAGAAGCCGCTCCAGGCGGCCGCGAGGATCAGGAGGAGGACGGGGGCAATGAAGAGGCCCCAGCGGGAGCGTCGGCCTGCGGCAATGGTCATATTGGACATGCGGCGACCCTTTGACCCCAGATTTTGTCAAATGTAAGCGAGGTTGGTCCCCGACAAAAGGCGGAGAAATGACTTCGCTTCGGAGCCGGGTTCTGGTAGCCGTGCCCGAAATGTCGGAAATCATCCTTCCCACCGTCACGTCAGCCAAGGGCGACCTCTGGGTGTTCGGCTACGGATCGCTGATGTGGCGGCCGGGCTTCGAATTCGAGGAGCGCGTCCCGGCGCGGCTGGTCGGCGAGCACCGCGCGCTCTGCGTCTATTCCTTCGTGCATCGCGGCACGCCGGAGCAGCCGGGCCTCGTGCTCGGGCTCGATCGCGGCGGCGCCTGCCGCGGCATCGCGTTCCGTGTCGCCGAAAAGAACCGCGCCGATGTGGTTGCTTACTTGCGCGCGCGCGAGCAGGTAACGTCGGTCTATCGCGAAGTGATGCGCTCGGTGTGGCTGGAGAACGATGCGCGGCAGCGCGTCAGCGCGCTCGCTTATGTCGTCGACCGCGGTCATGTGCAATATGCCGGCCGGCTCTCGCTCGCCGAGCAGCACCGCCACGTGCTCCAAGGCCACGGCCAATCCGGCGCCAACCGCGACTATGTCACCGCGACCGTGAAGGCGATCGAAGCCGAGGGCTTTCGCGACAAGCAACTGCATCAGCTCGCGATGATGCTGCATGGCGAGGCGCATTCGTCGCACGCTCGGGCTCCGAGCGAGGGACGGTCGCTAAAGCGCAGACCAGGCATGCTCTGACCACGTTGCCGCCCACGAAACCCCGCCCAGGGGCGCAATCACTTTGAGCCCGTCTGAATCCCTCCGCGACGGGGCATGCGCTACAGCCGTCCAGCCCACGACCTCTCCTCCACGTTCAGGTGAAGGACGATATGTGATTATGGATCATCTGATCGTATAATGGGTTTTGGCGAATGCCGGGATAACCGGTTCTAGCAGTGTTGTTGCGACGCACGATCGTGGGGGCGACAGTCCTCACTGGAAGGACCAACCGCATGGCCCAGATAGCGAATTTGGCTGTACTCTCATCCCTGGTCTTGTTGACGTCGGGTGTGCCGGGACCGGCGCAAGCCCAGCAAAGCAGCATGAGCTTCTTCATAACCAGTGTGGGGCTCGGCAAGGGCGGGGACCTCGGTGGGATCGACGGCGCCGATCGACATTGCCAGACCCTCGCCGAGGCCGCAGGCGCGGGCGGCAAAACCTGGCACGCCTATCTTTCGACGCAGGGGCCGAATGCGATCAACGCCAAAGACCGGATCGGGAGCGGTCCCTGGTCCAATGCCAAGGGTACACAGATCGCGGCAAGCGTGGCCGACCTGCACAGTGACAATAACAAGATCAACAAAGAGACCGCCCTCGACGAGAAGGGAATGATGGTCAAGGGCCGCAGCGACACTCCCAATCAACATGACATGCTCACCGGCACACAACACGATGGCACGGCCATTCCGGGCGCAGACGCGACCTGCAGTAACTGGACCAACAGCACTGACGGACAGGGTAGCGCGATCGTCGGACACCATGACCTGATCGGCAACACTCAGGGTCCGAATTTCTGGAACTATTCGCACAAGACGCCGGGTTGTTCCCCGGCGAACTTGCAGCGCGTCGGTGGAGCGGGTTTGTTTTACTGTTTCGCCACCAACTGAGTTCGGCCGACTGTTTCTGGGCCGGGGAATCAGAGCGCCCGCGTTTATCGAGGTTGTTCGTGCTTATGGGCGCTCGATCGCGACGCTGAAATAGCCGACGCCAGATGTCGTCGTTCGCTTTTTCGCCCGATCATGTTTTCGGTCAACCCTCTCGTTCGCATCTCGTCGCACTGACTCGGTCGCGCTCCCGATCGACGAAACAGCCCATATGCTTGCCGAAAGACTTGCGAGAGGTCGGCTAGGAGGCACAAGCCGTCGGCGACGATACAAAAGGCGATCTAGCTGCCCGAGGCCCCGTAGCTCGGCGAGCTGCCGATCAACCGCTCCTGCTCTTTCCGGCCTGCTTCGACGATGCGGCTGGTCGCATCCTCGATCACGGTTTGCACGCGCGAGAGAAACTCATCCTTGGGCAGGCCCGGCGGCAGCGGATCGAGGAACTCGACGACCAGCGTGCCGGGATAGCGCATGAAGGTGCGGCGCGGCCAGAACAGGCCGGAATTGAGCGCGATCGGCAGGCATTGCACGCCGCAGGATGAATAGATCTGCGCAAAGCCGGTCTTGTAATCCGGCGGCGCCCCCGGCGCGCGGCGCGTGCCTTCCGGAAAGATGACGAGCTGGCCGCCGGCGCGCACCGCCTCGCGCGCGCGCCGCGTCATGTCGAGCAGCGCCTTCACGCCGGCTTTGCGGTCGATCGCAATCATGCCTGTCTTGACCAGAAACTGACCGAACACCGGAATCTGCATCAGCTGGCGCTTGAGGATGAAGATCGGGCGCTCAAAGAAACCCGGCAGCACGAAGGTCTCCCAGAACGATTGGTGCTTCGCGACGATCACCAGCGGCCCTTGCGGAATCTTCTCGACGCCGCGGAATTCGACCTTGATGTTGCAGACCACTCGCATCAGGACAAGCGTCGCCTTCGCCCACCATTGCGCAACCGTCAGCATGGCGCGCGGCGGCAACGCGAAGGTCGGCAGCGCCACGATCGCAAGGCACACCAGCACGGTGTAGAACAGCACGTTGAACAGCAGCGAGCGCAGGAAAATCAGGAACATCAGGAATCCGATCAATTGGCCTGAGCGGTGGCGGGCCGCCTGGATTGCAGACCAAGAGGCTGCTCCGACATCTCGGGCGAAAGGTCAATCCCGAAATCTTCCAGCCGTACCCTCACCTCGGCCGCGACGTATTTGACATATTCGGACAACAGCAGCCGCAGCGTCGAGGCCGAGGTCCACCACGGCTCCTCGCGCCATTTGTCACCGACCACGGCGAATGGGACCAGCGTGGTCTCCGGCATCGCATGCGAGAATTCCACGAGCGCGCGGGGCATGTGGTAATTCGAGGTGACCACGATCAACGATTTGAAGCCGCGCCCCTGGGCCCAGCGCCGCGCCTCCGCCGCGTTGCCGCGGGTCGTGAGCGCGGTTCGGTCGAGATCGACGCAGCACGTCATGAAGGACTGGTTCTCCGGCAGGGTCCGGGAGATATCGCTCGCGGTCGAGGTCGGGTGCACGCCCGAGATCAGGAGCCGCTTGCCGTAGCCGGCCGCGAGCAGCTCCATCGCGTCCGAGACCCGCGAGGAGCCGCCGGTGAGGACCACGATGCCGTCAGCCTTGCGATCGGGTGCGATCTCGGCGCCGCGCAATTGCGACAGGAAGCCGACGAAGCCCGCCGCCGCGCCGACAAAGGCGAACGCGATCGTCGACACCACGGTCGCGCGGAGCCAGCCGCGCGGCAGTTTCGGCGATCGATCGTCGGTCGGCGAGGTCATGTGATGTCGGTGATCCCTTCCCCGGATGATTTTAAGACGTTTTGAGGCGAAGTGGAGTCCGGTTTGTCGGGCTCAATCCACGTCATTCAGCGTCGCGAACAGGGTCTGGCGCGAGGCGACCGCGGTGATTGCGCCGATCAGCACGGCCTGCACCGCGAGCACGACATAGCCTGACGGCCGCAGCGAGAAGGTGCCGAGCAGCGCCGCGAACTGGTCGCCGACGGGGGTGCCGGAAAACCAGCCGGCGATAGATTCGGAGAAGCCGAATAACAGCATGGCGACGCCGCCGCCGATGACGCCGCCTTCGAGGCCGAGCCGGAGGAAATGCCGCAGGAAATGATTGGCGATGTAGCGGTCGCCTGCGCCGACGAAATGCAGCACTTCGACGATCGGCCGGTTCGCTGCCATCGCGCCGCGGGTTGCGAACGAGACCGAGATGATGGTTGCGACGATGACGAGTGCAAGAATGCCGATGCCGGCCAGCACGGTGGCGTTGGTCATCGAGCGCATCCGTTCGATCCAGGCGCGATGATCGTCGACGCTGGCGCTCGGCGCCACTTGCGTCACGCGCGCACGCAAGCTGCCGAGGTCGAGCGCCGTGCCCGGCTGCACGCGCGCGATGATCATGCGCGGCACCGGCAGATCGTCCATCGACAGGCCGGTGCCGAGCCAGGGCTCCAGCAGCTTGCCGCTTTCGTCCTTGGTGAACGGCTTGACCTCGACAATACCGGGTTGCGCGCGCATCGCCTCGGTGACGGCGGCCGTGTCGCGCTCGAGGTCGCGTCCCGATTGCGGGCGGACCTGGATGGTGATTTCGCTGGCAACATCGGACTGCCATTCCGCAGCCGAAGCGCTCACCAGGAGCACCGCGCCCGTTGTCATCGAGGCGAGAAAAGTCATGATGGCGACGACGGCGACCAGCGCACGGCCATGGATCGAGGCGCGCGGCACGATCGGCGAGGTATTGCGCGCCTTGGCCGGCAGCGGCGGACGCTCCTGTCCGAGGTCGACCAACACGCCGCGGTCATCTGGCCTACTCATAGACGTGCAGCCGTCCCTGATGCAGCACGAAGCGGCGCGCTTCATACTGATCCATCAGCGCAATATCGTGGGTGGCGATGATGACGGCGGTGCCTGACTTGTTGAGCTCGATGAAGAGCCGCAGCAGGCGCCGCCCGAGCGTCGGATCGACGCTGCCGGTCGGCTCGTCCGCGAGCAGGAGCTGCGGCCGCGAGATTACCGCGCGCGCGATCGCCGCGCGCTGCTTCTCGCCGCCCGACAGGATCGGCGGCAGCGCATCCATGCGGTCACCCAGACCGACCCAGCGCAAGAGGTCGATGACCTCCTTGCGATAGCTGGATTCGCTGCGGCCCATGACGCGGAACGGCAGCGCCACGTTCTCATAGGTCGTCATGTGGTCGAGCAGGCGGAAGTCCTGCAGCACGATGCCGATGCGCTTGCGCAAGTCCGCGATCTCGTCCTTGCCGAGCGTCGAGATGTCGTGGCCGAACAGATTGACGAGGCCGCGCGTCGGCCGGTGCGACAGGAACAACAGGCGCAGCAGCGACGTCTTGCCGGCGCCGGACGGGCCGGTGAGGAACTGGAAGGAATGCGCCGGGATCTGGAAACTGAGGTCGCGCAGGATCTCCGGCCCCAGGCCGTAACGCAATCCGACATTTTCGAACCGAACCAAAGCTCAGCTCCGTTCGAGGGGACGTAGCCGCATCGCCAGCGAGGCTTCGCCGCATGCGATCAAGGGGTTGTGCGACCGTTATGGTTTCCGGTTCGTTAACGGTCGCCCTGTAGCATCTCGGGCAGCATTCTTAGAAGTCCCTTCTCGGGCGAACCTTGTCCCAGGAGAATCCTGGCGCCAGGTTCCCCGCGCCAAGGTCATTGTCGAGGCCGTCCATGCATATCGTCTGCCCCCATTGTATGACATCCTACGCCATCAAGCTTGCGAGCTTGGGGACCAACGGGCGGACGGTCCGCTGCTCCCGCTGCAAGAAAACCTGGATCGCCCATCCCGAGGACGCCATCGAGGAGGCCGCCGTGCCGGCCATGGCGGCAGCCCGCCAGGCCGACGACCAGTCCGACCTCGCCGAGCAGTGGAACACTTACGCCCAGGACGATAACGCCGCCGAGACGCCCGTGGTCGACAGTCCCTCGATCGCCAGCGACTGGCCGACGGAGGATGCCGCCGAGGCTGAGGACGAATGGTCCGCGGCGGCTCGGGCCGTGGAAGAAGAAGTCGTCGGGGCCCAGCATCAATCCTGGTTCCGCGGCCTGTTCAGCCGTCGCGGCGCCAAAGTGAGGCGGCCGACGCCCACTGTTGCCCCGCGCAGATCCTATTACGGCCTGCCGGTCGCCTGCGCTGCCATGGGCGCGCTGGTGCTGGCCCTGGTGATCTGGCGCGGCGACATGGTCCGCCTGCTGCCGCAGACCGCGGCCTTCTACAAGCTGGTCGGGCTGGAAGTGAACCTGCGCGGGCTCGCCTTCAAGGACGTCAAGCTCTCGACCGAGACCGTGGACGGTAAGCAGGTGCTGGTCATCGAGGGCGTGATCGTCGGCCAGGGCAGGAAGCCGCTTGATATACCGCGCTTGCGTTTTGCGGTGCGCGACGCGCAGGGCGCCGAGATCTACGCCTGGAATTCGGTGCTGGAGCAGACCGTGCTGCAACCCGGCGAACGCGCCTTCTTCCGCTCGCGCCTCGCCTCGCCGCCGCCGGAAGGCCGCAATATCGACGTTCGCTTCTTCAACCGGCGCGACATCGCTGGCGGTAGCGTATAATCAGGCCTTGTAGAGTCCGCACGGGAGGGTTGGTCCCAAGGATCATCCCAAGGATCGTCTCATGCCAAAAGTGTTGATCGCCGACGACGAGGATTCGATGCGCCAGCTGGTGGCACGCGCCATCGCCATGGACGGCCACGAAACCGTCACCGCGCAGGACGGCGCCGAGGCGCTGGAGATCCTGACCCGCGAGGACGGCGCGTTCGATCTGTTGCTCACCGATATCCAGATGCCCGTCATGGACGGCATCGCGCTCGCCCTCTCCGCCGCGCGCGACTTTCCGCAATTGACCATTCTCTTGATGACGGGCTTTGCCGACCAGCGCGAGCGCGCCTCGAATTTGAATGCGCTGGTGCATGACGTCGTGACCAAGCCGTTTTCGGTCGCGGATATCCGCACGGCGGTAGCGGATGCGCTGGCGGCGAAGAAGGGGTAGCGGCGACCTAGCCAAGCACTCCGCTGTCATGCCCCGGCTTGCCGCCTTCGCTGAAGCTTCGGCGCGCCTAGCAGCTCCATGGCCTCGGCGTAGCCTTGGCGGAGCCGGGACCGGGGCATCCAGTACGCCGTGACCTCTCGTTTCAACCGCAACCATCTCTGGAATACTGGATCGCCCGATCAAGTCGGGCGATGACAGCGAGATTGTGGTTATGGGTCCCGGCCTTCGCCGGGACGACGTGGGGAGATAGCCGGGCTCAAAAATCCTTCAGCAGCCGCTCGATATAATCGAGCTCGATCTGCGGGCGCGAGGGGTCGCCGAGGCGGCGGCGGAGTTCTTCGAGAATGCGGCGGACGCGCTGGACGTCGATCTCGCCGGGGATCCTGACCGTGTAATCATCGCCATATTCGTGGCCACGCAGCGGACGGCCGAGCGGGTCGGTCTGGTTGCCGCCGCTTTGCTGGCGACCGGCACGGTTGCCGGGACCGTCACCCTGGCCATCGCCGTCACCCTGCTGCATCGCCTCGGCCATCTTCTGCGCACCCTTGCGCATCGCGTCCAGCGCCTTGCCCTGGGAATCGACCGCGCCGTCGGCATTGCCCTCGCCCAGCTTCGAGCCCGCATCACCCATGGCGTTGTCGGCGGAATCGAGCCCGCCATCATCATCACCCTGGTCGGCATCCTGATCGCCGTCCTGACCGGACTGCGCCTGGTCGCCTTGCTGGCCTTCCTGGCCCTTTTGTCCCTTCTGGCCTTTCTGACCCTTCTGCGAGAGGCCGCGCTTGGCCATTTCATCCTGGAGCTTCTTCAAACGATCGCGCAGCGCCTGCTGGTCCTGCTGCAGATCCGACATGGACTGGTCGCCCTGCTGCTGCTTGCCGCGCATACGATCGCGCCGGGAATCCTGGCCCTGCTTGTAGGTCTTGTCGCGCAATTGCTGCTGCTTGCGGATCATGTCGCCGAGCTCGTTGAGCGCCTGCTCCATGTCGCTCTCGCCGGACTGCCCCGGCTGCGCCATCTGGAGGCCCTCCAGCATCTGCTGAAGCTGGTCGAGCAGCTGCTTGGCCGCATCCTTGTCGCCCGAGCGTGACAGCCGCTCCATGCGGTCGATCATGTTCTGCAGGTCCTGCTGGCGCAGGATCTTGGTGTTGGGATCGAGCGGACGCGCGAGCTGCTGGGCATCCTTGTTGTTGCGGAACTGCTCGGCAAGCTGGCGCATGAAATTGTCCAGCGCCGCCCTCAGGTCCTGCGTGAGCTTCTTGATCTCCTCGTCGCTGGCGCCGCGGTCCAGCGCCTGCTTCAGCGCGTCCTGCGCTGCGCGAAGCGCCTTCTCGACATCGGAGATGTTGCCGTCCTCGATCGTCACCGCGAGCGCCCACAGGCTCGCCACCACCTCGCGCAGCGCATCATCGGTGCGCGCCGCCTCGAGCTGGCGGGTGACGCTGTAGAGGCCGAGATATTGCCCGGTCTCCTGCGTGAACAGTTCGGGCGCGATCATCAGCGCATCGAGCGCGGTGTAGACGTCGGAGTTCTTGTTGGCGTCGAGCGCGAGGATGCGGCGCTGCTCGATCAACGCGCGTGCGAGCGGCTTGGTGAAGAGACGCTCGGGCAGGCGCATGTTGAACGGCTCGCTTCGCGCCTCGTTGCCGGCCTCATCCTTGGCAGTGAGCGTCAGCCTGACATCGGCACCGGCATAGGGATCTTCGCTGAGATCCTTCACGGTCTGGCCGACGCCGTTGCGGGTGCGCGCGTTCGGCAGCACCAGCGGAAACTGCGGCGGCTGGAACAGCGGCCGCGCCGCGGCCTTGGCATCGCCGTCCTTGCTCTCGGTGGGTCGCACGGCAACTTGCGCTTCGGCGCCGGTGACGCCGTAATCGTCCTCGATCTTGTAGACGAGCTGCAGCGCGCCGCGCGCCTGGCGCTCCGGATCCTTGGCGAGCGCGATCGTCGGCGGACGATCCGGCGTCGCTGCAAAGGCCCATTGCGGCTGGCCCGAGGGCGCGCGGACATGCGCGGTGCCGTCGCCGGTGATGGTGAAATGCTTTTCGTTGGTACCCTTGGGCGCAGCTTCCTTGGACTCGGCTTCCTTGAGGCCGCCGGAGACCACCACATCCAGGCTGCCGCCGGACGAGCGCACGATCAGGGTCGAGCCGGCGGGAACGGCGAGCGGGCCGCTTGCTGGCAGCGCGGCCGCCTCCTTGTTGGCGGCCGACAGGATCACCGGCGGCTTTCCGGTGTAGAGCGGCGGGGTGACCCAGGCGTCGACGCGGATATTGGTCGGCGCCAGCACGCCGTTCCAGTCGAACGCCGCCCCTAACCGCATCGCGCGCTCGTCGCCGGCCGCGAAGAAAGTCGCGACCAGCATCACCATCACCAGCGCGCGCAGCGCCCAGGGGTCGTGGATGGCCAGGCGCGGGTGCGGCAGACCGGCACGGATGCGCTTCAGCGAGGCCAGCGTGCGCTCGCGTTGCGCCTGCCACAGCGCGAGTGCAACCGGATCCTGCGAGGTCAGCGTGTCCGTGAGCGTGGTGGCGGGACGATGGCGAATGCCCGAACCGCGGTCGAGCCGGGCGAGCGCCTCTTCGCGGCTCGGCCAGCGAAACCGAATCAGCGGGAACAGGGCGGCAACCGCCAACCCTGCGAAAATGACGAGGCCGATGGCGCGGGCGACGAAGGGCAGCGCCAACCAGAGACCGGCCCAGGACACCACCAGAAACAGGCCGACAACGGTGAGAACACGCGCCAAACCCGGCCAGGCTCGCTCCCACGCGATGGCATAGGTGGACCGCTCAAGGGCCTGCGCCAGCTTCAGCCGCGACAGATCATCGCCATCACGGATCGGGTCTGACGGGTCGGGGGTGACGCCGTTCAATCAACTCTCCAGGTTACCCGGCGGAGTGGAGCGTACCACAACGGCGGCAGTGAGGCATCCGTTCCTGTACGGGAGACACCCCTTTTCCCGCATAACACGAGGACGTGACTGGCGAGGGGCAACCCCGTAATTTCCGCGGCGCCGCCTGAGGGAAACGAAGGAAACGCCAAAGGAAACACCATGGACAAGAAGATGCATGACAAGGGCCTGGAGGTCCGCAAAGCGGTGCTGGGCGAGGCCTATGTCAACAACGCGCTGAAAAACGTCGACGACTTCAACCGTCCGTTCCAGGAGATGCTCAACGAATATTGCTGGGGCACGGTGTGGGGCCGCGAGGAGCTGCCGCGCAAGACCCGCAGCATGCTCAACATTGCGATGATCGCGATCCTCAACCGCCAGCACGAATTCCGCGCGCATCTGAAAGGCGCGCTCACCAACGGCGTCACCCGCGACGAGATCCGCGAGATCCTGATGCAGGTCGCGATCTATGGCGGCATGCCGGCCGCCGTCGACAGCTTCCGCATCGCGCGCGAGGTGTTCGCGGAGATCGATGGGAAGGTGTGAGCGGGCGACAGCATAGAGTGAGGGACGTAATGTCCCTCCTCACCGTCGTCCTGGCAAAAGCCAGGACGACACCGTGGGTGAGCAGCGCTGATCAACAAACAACGAAAAGAAACAAGGAAACACCATGGACATTGGATTCATCGGCCTCGGCAATATGGGCTTCCCGATGGCGCGGCGGTTGATCGAGGCCGGCCACAAGCTCGTCGTGTACGACACGCGCAAGGAGGCGATCGAAAAGCTTGTCGCGCGCGGCGCGACCGCTGCGACCTCGCCGAAGGATGTCGCCGACAAGGTCGAGACCGTGATGGCGAGCCTGCCGTCGCTGAAGGCCTCGCTCGAGGTTGCCACCGGCGCGAACGGCGTGATCGAGGGCAGCCGGGCAAAACGCTTCATCGATCTGTCGACGGTCGGCTCGCAGACGGCTGCGAAGATTCACGGCCTGCTGGCCAGGCGCAACATCGTGCAGATCGACTGCCCCGTCTCCGGCGGCGTCGGCGGCGCCGAGAAGGGCACGCTGGCGGTGATGGTCTCAGGGCCGAAGGCGGAGTTCGAACTGCTCAAGCCTGTTCTCGACGTGATCGGAAAGGTGTTCTTCATCGGCGAGAAGCCGGGCGCGGCGCAGACCATGAAGCTCGCCAACAATTTCCTCTCGGCCACCGCGATCGTGGCGACGTCGGAGGCCGTGGTGATGGGCGTCAAGGCCGGGCTCGATCCCGCCGTGATGATCGACGTCATCAATGCGGGCTCGGGCATGAACACGGCGAGCCGCGACAAGTTTCCGCGCGCGGTGCTGCCGCGCAGCTTCGACTTCGGCTTCGCCACCGGATTGATGGTGAAGGACGTGCGGCTGGCGCTCGAGGAGATGAAGCAGCTCGGCCTGTCGATGGAGGTCGCGGATGCGGTCGGACGTCTCTGGGAGACCGTGATCGCCGCAGAAGGCGCCGAGTCCGATTTCACGGCGGCGATCAAGCCGATCGAGAAGAAGGCGGGCGTGGTGGTGGGCGGAAAGATGGGGGGACTTGCGGGGAAGTAACGCCTCACAACTGCTCCGGTAGCCCGGATGGAGCGTAGCGTAATCCGGGATTGTTGCGGCGGGCGAGAACCCCCGGATTTCGCTTCGCTCCATCCGGGCTACGATCAATTGCTCACAGCCACGGCGCCGGCGTGTCCATCGCAATCAGCTGCTCGACCTCGATGCGCGGGCGGACCACCGCGTATTGATCGCCCTTGACCAGCACCTCCGGCACCAGCGGCCGCGTGTTGTAGGTGCCGGCCTGGACGGCGCCATAGGCGCCCGCGGTCATGATGGCGATGAGGTCGCCCGGCTTCGGCGTCGGCAGCGTGCGGTCGAGCGCGAGATAGTCACCGGTCTCGCAGACCGGACCGACGACGTCGGCCATGATGGTGGGCGCCCCCTTCGCCGGCTGCATCACCGGCAGGATGTCGTGATGCGCCTCATACAGCGTTGGACGGATCAGGTCATTCATCGCGGCGTCGATGATGACGAAGTTCTTGCCGTCGCCGTGCTTCACATAGATCACCTTGGCGACGAGGATGCCGGCATTGCCGACGATCATGCGGCCCGGCTCGAACATCAGCGTGCAGCCGAGATTGTGGCTGACGCGCTTGACCATGGCGGCATAGGCATCCGGCGCCGGCGGCGCCTCGCGATCCATGTAATAGGGAATGCCGAGCCCGCCGCCGAAATCGACGTGGCTGATGTTGTGGCCGTCGGCGCGCAGCGTCTGCACGAATTCGGAAAGAATGCGGAATGCCGTCTCCATCTTGGAGAGGTCGGTAATCTGGCTGCCGATATGAACGTCGGTACCTGTGACCACGATGCCGGGCAGCTTCGCAGCGCGGGCGTAAACTTCGCGCGCATGCACGATCGGAATGCCGAACTTGTTCTCGGACTTGCCGGTCGAGATTTTCGCATGCGTGCCCGCATCGACGTCGGGATTGACGCGCACGGAGATGCGCGCGGTCTTGCCCATCTCGGTTGCAAGGCGCGACAGCAATTCGAGCTCGGGCTCGGATTCGACGTTGAGGCAGAGGATGTCGGCGGCGAGCGCCGCGCGCAGTTCGGTTTCCGTCTTTCCTACTCCGGAGAACACGATCTTGCTGGCGGGAATGCCGGCCGCGAGCGCGCGCTTCAATTCACCGCCGGAGACGACGTCGGCGCCGGCGCCAAGCTTGGCCAGCGTGCGCAGCACCGACTGGTTGGAGTTCGCCTTCATGGCGTAGCAGACCAGCACCTTCTCGCCGGCAAAGGCATCGGCAAAGACGCGATAGTGCCGCTCCAGCGTCGCGGTCGAATAGCAATAAAATGGCGTGCCGACCGTCGCGGCCAGCTCGGACAGGTTCACCGCCTCGGCGTGCAGCACGCCGTTGCGATAGTCGAAATGGTTCATGGCGTTGGCTCAGTTGCCCCGGCTCATTGCTTACCGGGAGGTTCGTCCAGGAGCGGGTCGAGGACAAACGGTTTTTTCCTGCCCCTGGTCGCCGCCGGCGCGGCATCCGCGCCATAGGTCGGATTGAACACGCTCGGCGTCCTCTGGGCCTCGGTCTCGGTGTCGCCAGGCGCGGCGACATTGGCCGTGGACGCGCTGGAGGCGGTCGGCGGCAGGTCGAGCGGGCCCCTTCGGCCGCAGCCGGCGAGCGCGAGCGCCGTCAGGCTAAGGACAATGATGGCCCACCCCGAGCCGGCCGGGCGAAACTTTGACGTCACGACGAAATCCCCAATATGCGGCCGCACCATACAGAGGTTGGCCCCCGCTGGCGAGTGCCGGAAGGCCACGGAAGGCCGGCGAATTTTCGGCCCTCAGCCCAATTTTCGCTCTTTTTCCAGCCGCTTGGCCCAGGCCTTGGCTTGCGAAGTCACGTTCTTCGGCGCGGTGCCGCCGTAGCTGGTGCGGCTCTTGACCGACGATTCGACCGAGAGCACGCCGAGCACGTCCTTGGTAATCCGGGGCTCGATCGCCTGCATCTCCTTCAGCGGCAGCTCATGCAGCGCCACGCCGTCGCTCGCGGCCTTGGCGACGATGCGGCCGGTGACGTGATGGGCCTCGCGGAACGGCATCTTCAGCGTCCGCACCAGCCAGTCGGCGAGATCGGTCGCCGTGGCATAGCCCTCGCCAGCGGCCGCCTTCATCTTGGCCTCGTCAGGCACGAGGTCGCGAACCATGCCGGTCATGGCGCGGATCGCCAGCGACAGCGCGGCAAAGCCTTCCATCGCGCCCTGCTTGTCCTCCTGCATGTCCTTTTGATAGGCGAGCGGCAGGCCTTTCATCACGATCAGAAGGCCGTTGAGGGCCCCGATGACGCGGCCGGTCTTGGCGCGCACCAGCTCAGCGGCATCAGGATTGCGCTTCTGCGGCATGATCGAGGAGCCGGTGGTGAACTTGTCGCTGAGGCGGATCATGCCGACCAGCGGCGAGGTCCAGATCACGATCTCCTCGGCAAAGCGCGACATGTGCACGGCGCAGATCGAGGCCGCCGACAGCGTCTCCAGCACGAAGTCGCGATCGGAGACAGCGTCGAGCGAGTTCGCCATCGGACGATCGAATGCCAGCGCCTTCGCAGTAGCGTGCCGGTCGATCGGGAACGAGGTGCCGGCAAGCGCGGCGGCGCCAAGCGGGGATTCATTGAGCCGTTTGCGCGCATCCTGGAAACGGCCGCGATCGCGCGCAGCCATCTCGACATAGGCGAGCAGGTGATGGCCGAAAGTGACGGGCTGCGCGGTCTGCAGATGGGTGAAACCGGGCATCACGGTTCCGGCATGCTCCAGCGCGCGCGCCACCAGCGCCTGCTGGAACGCAGCAAGCGCCGCATCGGTCTCGTCGACGATGTCGCGGACATAGAGGCGGAAGTCGGTCGCGATCTGGTCGTTGCGCGAGCGCGCGGTGTGCAGGCGGCCGGCCGCGGGGCCGATCAGCTCCGACAGGCGGCTCTCGACATTCATATGGATGTCCTCGAGCGCGCGCTTGAACTCGAAGCCGCCCTTGCCGATCTCTGACAAAATCGTGTCTAGACCCTTGCCGATATTTTTCGCATCAGAGGCCGTGATAATGCCGTTCGCGGCCAACATCGCGGCGTGGGCCTTGGACGCGGCAATGTCCTGGGCGAAGAGGTGACGATCGACGTCGATGGAGACGTTGATCTCTTCCATGATCTCATCGGGACGCTCCGAGAACCGGCCGCCCCACATCTTGTTGCTCATGATTCCCTGCTCACGCCTTGCTTTGCCGCATGTTTGCTGACTGATGCCAGCCGTATTAAGAGGCCCCTGATAGCCATATCTGCGACCGGATGACAAACGATATGCTCGACCAGAAGCCCTCCGCCACGCGCCGGATCCCCATCGTCATCGCCACCGTTGTGGTCGGTGGGCTGGCCGGCTTCGTCGCGCTGTATGGGCTCGGCCTGAACCGGGCTCCGTCAGGCGATCCCGCCTGCAAGCCGGCCGTGGCCAGGGCCCAGAAGCTCGCGCCGCTTGCTCATGGCGAGGTTGCCGCGCTGACCATGGCGAGTGCCCCCCTGAAGCTGCCGGACCTCACTTTTGAGGACGCCGACGGCAAGCCGAGGAAGCTGTCGGATTTCCGCGGCAAGACCGTGCTGGTCAACCTCTGGGCCACCTGGTGCGTGCCCTGCCGGAAAGAGATGCCGGCGCTGGACCAACTCCAGGCCGAGCTGTCGGGCCCTGACTTCGAGGTGGTGGCGATCAATATCGACACCCGCGACCCCGAGAAGCCGAAGAATTTCCTGAAGGATGCCAACCTGACCCGGCTCGGCTATTTCACTGACCAGAAAGCCAAGGTTTTCCAGGACCTTAAGGCGATAGGCCGGGCCCTGGGCATGCCGACCTCGGTGCTGGTCGACCCACAAGGCTGCGAGATCGCGACGATCGCGGGGCCGGCCGAATGGGGGAGCGACGATGCGCTCAAGCTGATCCGGGCCGCGTTAGGTCCGGCTGCCGCATCGCTCTAGGGAAGTTCAGGCTGTGACGTTGAGGTTGCCGCCGACACCGGGGCCGACATTGGCAAGGGATGGCTGACCTGCGCCCAGCAGCGTCAGGACAGTGGATTTCTCCATGTCCATGTTCTGCTTCGTCAGCGTCGCCGCGATGTTCGACTGCAGCGCGCCCTGCTGAGAGGCCAGCATGGTGCTGACCATCGCCATCATGTCCATTACGCAGACCCTCGTACCGGCCGTAACCTAGCCGCGAGGGGTTAATGGGACATGAATTGCCGCAGGTCCCGTAGGGTGGATTAGCCGCAGGCGTAATCCACCTCTTCGGTTTCCGGGGAGACAAACAGTGGTGGATCACGCCGAGCAATTGCGCTTCGCGCAACTGCAGGGCCAATCCACCCTACGGCAGTGCCGCCTTATCTTGTCGGAACCGGCTTGGCGCCGCGGTAGTCGTAAAAGCCGCGTTGGGTCTTGCGGCCGAGCCAGCCGGCCTCGACGTATTTCACCAGTAGCGGGCACGGGCGATACTTGGAGTCGGCAAGGCCCTCATGCAGCACCTGCATGATCGACAGGCAGGTATCGAGACCGATGAAATCGGCAAGCTCCAGCGGGCCCATCGGATGGTGCGCCCCGAGCTTCA
The DNA here is from genome assembly GCF_028128715.1 of Bradyrhizobium sp. CCBAU 51745. Lineage (NCBI taxonomy): Bacteria > Pseudomonadati > Pseudomonadota > Alphaproteobacteria > Hyphomicrobiales > Nitrobacteraceae > Bradyrhizobium > Bradyrhizobium sp. CCBAU 51745. The sequence goes on from NZ_LBJP01000007.1 coordinate 150,286, forward strand.
TCGCCGCGTCGATCGCCTCGACATTGCCGACGCCTTCATACAGCGTGTAGATCGCCTCATTGATCATCGGCAGCAGGATGCGGTTGACGATGAAGGCCGGGAAATCCTCGGAGACAGCGACCTGCTTGCCGAGTTTGGCGACGAATTCCTTGGACGCCTCGAAGGTCGCATCGTCGGTGGCGATGCCGCGGATCAGTTCCACCAGCTCCATCAGCGGCACCGGATTCATGAAGTGAATGCCGATGAAGCGCTCGGGCCGGTCCGTGGCGGCGGCAAGGCGGGTGATCGAGATCGAGGATGTGTCGGAGGCGACGATCGCCTCCGGCTTCAGAATCGCGCAAAGGTCGTGGAAGATCCTGCGCTTGACCTCTTCCTTCTCGACCGCGGTCTCGATCACGAGATCGCAGTCGGCGAGGTCGTCCAGCTTCTCGGCGAGCTTGATGCGCGCCATCGCCTTGGTCTTGTCGTCCTCCGTGACGGCCTTCTTGGAGACCTGCCGCGCCAGATTGCCGTTGATGGTGGCCATACCTGACTTCAGGCGGTCGGCCGAGACGTCGTTGAGCACCACGTCGAAGCCGGCCAGGGCCGCGACATGCGCGATGCCGTTGCCCATTTGACCCGCGCCGATCACGCCGACCTTCTTGATCACTGCCGCCATAATGCCATCCACCGGAACGGCGCGCATATCGCGCCTGCCTATCCCCTGAGCCGGGAGGTCTGATTTGACCAGAAGCCCGATTTAATCAGAACCTTGGCTCGAAACCTAGATTGGATCGCTTCAAAGGCGTGCCCCACGCCAAAGAAAACGCCTCAGAAATGAAACACCGGCCGGAGTTTATACCTCCGGCCGGTGTTTTTATGGGGTTTTACTTGCCGAGCTTGCCGAGTTCGGCGGTCAGCTCCGGAACCGCCTGGTAGAGGTCGGCGACAAGGCCGTAATCAGCCACCTGGAAGATCGGCGCGTCCTCGTCCTTGTTGATCGCGACGATCACCTTGGAGTCCTTCATGCCGGCCAGATGCTGGATGGCACCGGAAATGCCCACCGCGACGTAGAGCTCGGGGGCGACGACCTTGCCGGTCTGGCCGACCTGCCAGTCGTTCGGCGCATAGCCGGCGTCGACCGCCGCGCGCGAGGCACCGACACCGGCCCCTAACTTGTCGGCAAGCGGCTCGATGTACTTGGCGAAGTTCTCGCGGCTCTGCATGGCGCGGCCACCGGAAACGATGATCTTGGCCGAGGTCAGCTCCGGACGGTCGCTTTTGGCAACCTCCTCGCCGACGAAGGTCGACAGGCCGGGATCGGCCGCGGCCGCGACGCTCTCAACCGGCGCGCTGCCACCGGCCGCTGCCGCCGCGAAGGTCGAGGTCCGGACCGTGATGACCTTCTTGGCATCCTTCGACTTCACCGTCTGGATGGCGTTGCCGGCATAGATCGGACGCTCGAAAGTGTCGGGCGCGACCACCTTGATGATCTCCGAGACCTGCATGACGTCGAGCAGAGCTGCGACGCGCGGCATCACGTTCTTGAAGCGCGAGGTCGCAGGCGCGACGATCGCGTCATAGGACGGGGCCAGCGAGACGATCAGTGCGGCCAGTGCCTCGGCGAGATCGTGCGCGTAGGCCTCGCCTTCAGCCACCAGCACCTTGGCGACACCGGCGAGCTTCGAGGCCGCTTCGGCGGCAGCCTTGGTGCCCTGCCCGCCACCGGCGACCAGCACGTGGACGTCGCCGCCGAGCTGAGAGGCCGCGGTCAGCGCCTTGTTGGTGGAGTCCTTGAGGACCTCGTGTTCGTGTTCAGCAATCAACAGCGCAGTCATCAGAGCACCCCGGCTTCGTTCTTGAGCTTCGACACCAGCTCGGCGACGTCCTTCACCTTGACGCCGGCCTTGCGGCCTGCAGGCTCAGCCGTCTTCAGAACTTCGAGGCGCGCAGTGACGTCGACGCCGTAATCGGCGACGGCCTTCTCCGCGATCGGTTTCTTCTTGGCCTTCATGATGTTGGGCAGCGAAGCATAGCGCGGCTCGTTGAGACGCAGATCGGTGGTGACGATCGCCGGTCCCTTGAGCTTGACGGTCTGCAGGCCGCCATCGACTTCGCGGGTGACCTTGAAATCCGAACCTTCGACCTCGAGCTTCGAGGCAAACGTCGCCTGCGCCCAGCCCAGCAGCGCAGCCAGCATCTGGCCGGTCTGATTGCTGTCGTCGTCGATCGCCTGCTTGCCGAGGATGATCAGGCCAGGCTGCTCTTCTTCAGCAACCTTCTTCAGGATCTTGGCGACGGCGAGCGGCTCGACGGTGCCCTCGGCCTTCACCAGGATGCCGCGATCGGCGCCCATCGCAAGACCGGTGCGGATCGTCTCCGATGCCTGCGCCGGCCCGATGGAGACCACCACGACTTCGGTCGCCTTGCCGGCTTCCTTCAGACGCAGCGCTTCCTCGACCGCGATTTCGTCGAAGGGGTTCATCGACATCTTGACGTTGGCGAGTTCAACGCCCGATCCATCACCTTTGACGCGGACCTTGACGTTGTAATCGACCACCCGCTTTACCGGCACTAAGACCTTCATCGATCCTCTTTCACTCAATTTGGGAGGGGGGTATTTCAACTGGCGCGGAACCTAAAGGCCTGATCCGGCCCGGTCAACGCGCGAAGGCCTAATTTTAGTCCCCTGAAATGCTGATCTCAATGGGGTCAGCGACCCCTTGGGGTCAGCGATTCTGGCCCGGAACCCAGAGCACGTCGCCGGCGCCATCATGGTTAGCGGCGCGGCTGGCCACGAACAGGAAGTCCGACAGGCGATTCATATATTGGATGCCAGCGGCGCCTACGGGCTCGCCGGGCTGGGCTGCCAGCTCCACCATCATGCGTTCCGCCCTGCGGCATATCGTGCGCGCGACATGGAGATAGGCGGCGGCCGGCGTGCCGCCCGGCAGCACGAAAGAGGTGAGCGGCGCCAGCTTGTCGTTGAGCGCGTCGATGTCGTGCTCGAGCCGCTCGACCTGACCCGCCACCACCCGCAGCCGCTCCGCTTTGCCGTCCCGTTCGGGCACCGCGAGATCGGCGCCGAGATCGAACAGATCATTCTGGATGCGGCCGAGCATCGCATCGAGCTCCAGTGCATCCCTGGTGTGAAGGCGCGCCACGCCGATTGCGGCATTGGTCTCGTCGACGGTGCCGTATGCTGCGATGCGCCGATCATATTTCGGACGGCGCTCGCCGGTTCCGAGCGCTGTCGTGCCGTCGTCACCGGTCTTCGTATAGATGCGGTTCAGAACAACCATGAGAGTGTCCTTGTTCTTCGGGCATGATCTAATCGGAAAACCGCTTCACTTTTTGCGCAAGCGCGGCCCTTCGGGTCCGGATCATGCCCTATCGCCCTATCGCCCCATCGCCCAGACCGCGACCATGGCAATGACGATCGCGATGAACTGCAGCAGCACGCGCCAGCGCATCAATTTCTGCGACGTGTTGGGCGAGCCGCCGCGCATCATGTTGACGAGGCCGAGCAGCAGCACCACCGCCACGGCGGCCACGGCAATCGGCAGGATGAAAGTACTCAGGAGAGATGCCATTTGGGGGTGATAACACCGTGTGCGGCGCTCCGCCATGGCGTCGCGGCAACCCACCGCCGTCATTCCGGCGCGCGCAGCGCGAGCCCGGAATCCATTGGGCCGCATGACGAGTGGGAAAAAAATGGATTTCCGGGCTCGATGCTTCGCATCGCCCCGGAATGACGACGGGGCGCTTCGCGATCTGGCTTTTCCGCCAATAATATCAGATGGTAGCGAGATGATTTCCGGTCCGAGCCAATTGCCCGGCTTCTCTGCCTCTCCCCGCGCAAGGGGCGAGCGAGCAACAGCTGTCGTGTAGGCTGCGCGTGAAAGCCGTTCGCACCATCTATGTCATCGTGGAGGACGCCTTCTACACGTTCCTGGCCGACGACGGCTGGGCGATCGCGAGCCATATCGCGCTGTCGACGCTGATGGCGCTGTTCCCGTTCCTGATCGTGCTGACGTCCCTGGCCGGCTTCTTTGGCTCCAAGGAGCTCGCCGACCAGGCCGCCAGCCTGATGCTTCAGGTCTGGCCCAAACAGGTCTCCGATTCGATTTCGGGCGAGGTGCACGACGTGCTGACGACGACCCGCTCCGGCGTGCTGACCATCGGCGCGGTGCTGTCGGTCTATTTCGCCTCGAATGGCGTCGAGGCACTCCGGGTTGCACTCAACCGTGCCTATGCCGTGGTGGAGATGCGGCGCTGGTACTGGCTCCGGCTGGAATCGATCGGCTACACGCTGGTGGCGGCGTTCACTGCGCTCGCCATGGCATTCCTGATCGTGCTCGGGCCGCTGCTCATCGAAGCTGCCCGGCGGCACATTCCGCTGTTCGTCGAATCCAACGAGAGCATCCTCACCTGGCTTCGCTATGGCATCACTATCGCCGCTTTGGTGGTGGCGCTGTTCATCCTGCACGCCTGGCTGCCGTCGGGACGGCGCAGCTTCTTCCAGATCCTGCCCGGCATCGTCTTCACCGTGGTGGCATCGCTGATCTCGGGCATCGTGTTCGGCCAATACCTGGCGCGCTTCGCCAACAATTACGTCACGATGTATGCGGGACTCGCCTCGGTCATCATCGCGCTGGTGTTCCTGTATTTCATTGCCGCGATCTTCGTCTTCGGCGGCGAACTCAACGCCGCGATCATCAAATCGCGACTTCCTCACGGCGTGTCGCTTCAAGCAGCGCAATCGCTAACGCCCGCGGGGACACAGGCTTGACGAGGAAGGCGTCGGCGCCGGCTTCGCGCGCGGCCGCCTCGTCCTCGCCGCGGCCAGACACGCCGATGATCGGGATCCGGGCCAGCGGCGCCGGCATCTTGCGAACCCGTCTGATCGCCTCGACGCCGTCGATGCCCGGCAACACCATGTCCATCAGCACCGCATCGAAGCCGCCCTGCGCGAGCCTGTTCACTACATCCTCGCCGCGCCCGATGAACTCGGCATGATGGCCGAGCTCGGTCAGGATCGTGTTGAGCACGACGCGGCCGAATGGATTGTCCTCGACGCTGAGCACGCGCAGCGATGTCAGCGGCTCCGCTTCGCCGCCTTCGGTCTTGCCGGCCTTCGCCGGCCCGGCCGCATCGAGCGTGACAGTCAGGGTGAAGGTGGCGCCGCCACCTCGCCGCGGTGCGACCGTGATGTCGCCGCCCATCGCACGGGCCAGCTGCTTGACCGAGGACAGACCGAGCCCGGCGCCGCCGAAGCGCGAGGCGATGGTGACATTGGCCTGGGTGAACGGGCGGAACAGCCGCTTGATCTCGGCCATGGTCAGCCCGATGCCGCTGTCGGAGACCGAGAAGGCGACGCCGACCCGATGCTTGTCCTTGGCTTTGCCGCTAGCTTTGCCCTTGGCCGGCCGCCAAGGCGCAGCCGAGATGGCGACCGCCCCCTGCTCGGTGAACTTGACCGCATTGTCGATCAGGTTCTCGAGTGCGGCGCGGAGGCGAACGGAATCCCCGACCACGAGGCCCGGGAGCTTGTCGGAGATATCGACCTCGGCCTGAAGGCCCTTGGCAGCGGCACGACCGGCGAGGGAATCGCCGGTGCTGCGGGCAAGCGCGCGCAGATCAAACAGATCCTGCCGCAGCGTGCCGCTCTTGCCGGCACCCTTGCCGGTCTTGGCCGCATCGACGAACAGCGTGGCGAGGTTCGCCAGATGCTCGGCACCGGCCTTGATGGTGTCGGCCCAGCGCCGCTCCCGCTCGCCGAGGTCGGAGGTCGAAAGCAGGTCGCTGATCGCCAGAATGCCGGTCAGGGGCGTCCGAACCTCGTGGGCAAAGGCCGCGAGCGCCGCCTGGATCACGTCGGGTGCAACGTTCCCGGTGCTGCGCTGGCGCACTTTCCCGACCGCCCCGGACCGCTTCCGAGGCGGCTGCCTGGACTTTCGCGTGGTGCGCGCTGCGCGCGTTTTCGCCGCCATAGCTCCCCTTCGAAGTCTCCGCTTCGAACCCCCCGGGCTCAAAGGCGAGCATGGCATGGCCGCCACCCCGGAGTCACGGCACTGCCGTGCTAACCCCCAGAGAAACTTAGCCTAATCCTACGGTCGTGCGGATGCCAGCGGGCGAGATGCCGGCCGCACGCAGCTCCCGGAGGCCAGTCGAGCGGTTCGATTTCGACAGCTTCCGGCCATCGGTGCCGCGAATCAGGCCGTGATGGCGATAGATGGGCTCGGTCAGGCCGAGCAGAGCCTGAAGCAGCCGGTGAACCGAGGTGGCGTGAAACAGGTCCTGGCCACGCACGATCTCGGTCACCTGCTGGAGCGCGTCGTCGACCACCACGGATAGATGATAGCTGGTCGGCGTCTCCTTGCGGGCCAGGATCACGTCGCCCCACGCCTCGGGCCGGGCGGCGACCAGGCCGCGCTCGCCGTCGGGCCCCTCGCCCTGCTCGTTCCAGGTCAGACCGGAGACCTGCCGGCAGGCCGCCGCCATATCGAGGCGCAAGGCATAGGGCGCGCCGGAGGCGATCAGGCGCGCTCGCTCGCCGGCTGGCAGCGAATTCGCATCGCCAGGATAGAGTGGAGCGCCATCGGGATCACGCGGCCATGGCCCATCCCCCTCACGGGCCGCGACCAGCTTTGCGATCTCGGCGCGGCTCTCAAAAGCTGGATAGACGAGACCGAGCGCGGAGAGTCTTTCAAGCGCCGCGCGATAGTCGGCGAGATGCTCCGATTGCCGCCGCACTGGCGTTTCCCAGGCGATCCCGAGCCAGGCGAGATCTTCGTAGATCGCGGTCTCATATTCAGGCCGGCAGCGCGCCACGTCGATGTCTTCGATGCGCAGCAATAGCCGTCCACCGGTCTCCTGCGCGCGGTCGAAGTTCAGCAGCGCCGAATAAGCATGGCCGAGATGAAGGTGGCCGTTCGGGCTCGGGGCAAATCGGAAAACGGGTGGCGGCATCAGATGAATCTCGTCATGGCCGGGCTTGTCCCGGCCATCCACGTTGTTCGGTATCACAGACCGATCGTGTCACCGTCATGGACGAACACGATGACCGCGGCCCATGCTAAACAATGTCCTGCGGTTAGAAAGACGTGGATGGCCGGGTCAAGCCCGGCCATGACTGCGGAGAGAGTTTGCCAAACTGCCATGACCATCCACCTCGAATCCCAATCCGATCTCGAAGACGCCGTCCGCACGCTGGTCAAGCGCGATCCGCGCCTCAAGTCCGTGCTCGAGATCGCGGGCATGCCGGCGCTCAGGCGGCGCGAGCCGGGCTTTGCGGGGCTGGCGCATATCGTTTGCGGGCAGCAACTGTCGACCGCGAGTGCGGCGGCGATCTGGGGACGGTTATCTGCGGCCTTCGATCCGTTCGATCATGAGGCGGTGCGCCGCGCCCGCACCGACCGGCTCGGGCGGCTCGGACTGTCAGCGGCCAAGATCAAGACGCTGAAACATCTGGCGCGCGAGATCATCGCCGAGCGGCTGAACCTCGACGTCCTCGCAGAGGAAGACGCCGACGCCGCGCATCACACGCTGGTCTCGCTGCAGGGCATCGGGCCGTGGACGGCCGACCTCTATCTCCTGTTTTGCCTTGGCCATGGCGATGCCTGGCCGGCCGGCGACCTCGCCGTGCAGGAGGGCATCAGGATGGGTCTCGGCCTGAAGGCCCGACCGACGGAAAAGCAGATGGCGCCGCTCGCCGAACCCTGGCGTCCCCTGCGTGGCGCGGCCGCGCATCTGTGGTGGAGCTACTACCGCGCGGTGAAGAAGCGCGAGGGTGTGCTTGCGGGATCGAACTAGCCCCGCAACCGTTCGCGGTCGGCCCGGGCACATTCCGCGACATAATCCACCACGGCGCGCACCGCGGACAGCTCGACCAGATCGGGATGGGCGAGCAGCCAGAGGTCGGCGACGCTGACGAGTTTTTGCGGCGCGACGCGCACGAGGTCCGGATAGCTTTCCGCAACGAAGCAGGACAGCGCGGAGATCCCGATCCCCGCGCGTACCGCCGCCAGCATGTCGCCCTGCGAAGAGCAGCGCATCACCACGGTGCCCTGGCGCGTGATCGCATCGCTCCAGCGCGCCAGCTGCGCGTTCGAATCCTGATCGGCAAAGCCGATGACGCTGTGCCCCTTCCACTCGCCGCTCCGTTCCGGCAGAGACCGGCCGGCAGCATAGTCGCGCGAGGCGTAGAAGCCGGTGCCGAGACGGCCGACCTTCCTGCCGACCAGATTCTCCTCGCCGCTGTCGACCGGCCGCAGCACGACGTCGGCCTCCCGTCGGCGCACGCTGGCCGGAAACGGATGGGTGATGATCTCGAGCCGGACGTGATCATGCGCGCCGAGAAAGGAACGCAGCCGCGGCATCAGCCAGTGCGAGGCCAGCGTCGCGCCGATCGACAGCTTGACCGTGCCGCGCGCCTTGCGCCCGCCGGCGCCAACCGCCGCCTCGGCCCGCAGCGCCGCGGCGGCCATCGCCTCGGCATGCTCGCGCAGAGTGCGGCCGTCGGCGGTGAGCACAAAACCATCCGCGGCACGCGCCAGCAGCTTTGTGCCGAGCTGCGCCTCCAGCGCCGCGATCTTGCGGCTGACGGTCGGATGGCTGGCGTGCAGGCGCTTGGCCGCGGCGGTGAAGCTGCCGGTATCGGCGACCGCGACGAAGGTCTTGCAGAGATCCCAATCCACCGCCGCGCTCCGTACAAATCTGAATATACGTGTGTTCAATATTGAACGATCCGCCGCCGGCCGTCCAATCCTATAGTGGGGTCAAAGCGCCGGCTGGCGGAAAGCCGCGCCGGCGCGACAATCGACATGGAAGCGCTCAAGCTTCGGCCGGCAGGCCGACGACGCGTCGTCAGGAGGATCGGATGGCACTGCCCGCTCTGCTCAGGAACAAGCTGGAGCTCCCCGTCGTCGGCTCGCCGCTTTTCATCGTCTCCGGCCCGGAGCTGGTGATCGCCCAGTGCAAGGCCGGCGTGGTCGGCTCGTTTCCCGCGCTCAACGCCCGTCCGGTCGAAAAGCTCGACGAATGGCTGAGCCGCATCGAGGACGAGCTCGGCGAATACAGCTCGCGCAATCCCGGCAAAAAGGTCGCGCCCTACGCCGTCAACCAGATCTGCCACGCCTCCAACGACCGGCTGATGAAGGACATGGAGACCTGTGTGAAGCACAAGGCGCCCATCATCATCACCTCGCTACGGCCGCCGGCGGAGATCGTCGAGGCCGCACATTCCTATGGCGGGTTGGTGTTCCACGACGTCATCAACGTCAAGCATGCGCGCAAGGCCGCCGAACAGGGCGTCGACGGCCTGATCCTGGTCTGCGCGGGCGCCGGCGGACACGCCGGCACGCTGTCGCCCTTCGCGCTGGTGCGCGAGGTCAAGCAATGGTTTGGCGGCGCCATCCTGCTGTCGGGCGCGATCAGCGACGGCTATGGCATCGCCTCGGCGCTGACGCTGGGCGCCGACCTCGCTTATATGGGCACGCGCTTCATCGCGACGCGGGAAGCCAACGCCGATGAAGCCTACAAGTCGGCGCTGACGCAGCACGCCGCGCACGATATCGTCTACACCAACCTGTTCACCGGCGTGCACGGCAATTATCTCGGACCGTCGATTGCGGCCGCCGGGTTGGACCCGGACAATCTCCCGGTCGCCGACAAGACGAAGATGAATTTCGGCTCCGGCGGCAACATGAAATCCAAGGCATGGCGCGATATCTGGGGATCCGGCCAGGGCATCGGCCAGATCACCGACGCGCCTCCGGTCGCCGAGCTCGTCGAGCGGATGAAGGGCGAGTTCGAGCAGGCCCGACAGGATTTCCTGATGCGCGCCAGCGCCTGACGGTTCAGACTGACAAGAAAAGACGAACGGGAGGACATCATGAAGCTGGCAGCCGCACTGATCGGCCTATCGATGCTGGCGCTCGCGGCTGAAACCGCCCACGCCGAAGGCAGCGACGAGATCCGCATCGGGCAGACCCTGCCCTATAGCGGACCAGCCTCCGGCTTCGGCGCGATCGGACGGACCCAGGAGGCGTTCTTCGAGAAGGTCAACGCGGAAGGCGGCATCAACGGCCGCAAGGTCAAGTTCATCTCGCTGGACGATGCCTACTCGCCGCCGAAGACGGTCGAGCAGACCCGCAAGCTGGTGGAGCAGGACGAGGTGCTGATGATGTTCGGCTCGCTCGGCACCGCCACCAATAGCGCCGTGCAGCGCTACCTCAACGCCAAGAAGGTGCCCCAGCTGTTCGTGCTCTCGGGCGCGACCAAATGGGCCGATCCGCAGAAGAACCCGTGGACGATGCCGGGCATGGCGGCCTATGAATCCGAGGGTGCCGTCTATGCCAAATACGTCCTGCAGTCCAAACCCGACGCGAAGATCGCCATCCTCTCGCAGAACGACGATTTCGGCCGTGACTATGTCGCAGGCTTCAAGCGTGCGCTCGGCGCCAAAGCCGCCAGCATGATCATCGCGGAAGCGAGCTACGAGACCAGCGCACCGACGATCAGCTCGCAGCTCTCGACGTTGAAAGCCTCGGGCGCCAACGTGCTGTTCGGCGTCGTGCTCGGAAAGTTCACCTCGCAGGCGATCAAGGGTGTGGCCGAGATCGGCTGGAAGCCGGACCTGTTCTTCGTGCCGACCTCGGCCTCCTCGATCTCGTTCCTCGAGCCGGCTGGGCTGGACAACGCGGTCGGGCTGATCTCGTCGAGCAACCAGAAGGACACGATGGACCCGCAATGGGTCGACGATCCCGGCGTGAAGGAATATTTCGCCTTCATGAAGCAGTACATGCCGAATGCGGACCTCTCCAACTCCAACCACGCGGCCGGCTACCACTACGCGACGCTGCTGATGACGGTGCTCCGAGCGTGCAAGGACGACGTCAGCCGCGACAACATCATGCGCCAGGCTGCCTTGCTGAAGGAGGTGAAGTTGCCGCTGCTGCTGCCAGGCATGTCTGTCACGACCGGTCCTGATGATTATTTGCCGTTCCAGCAGCTTCAGCTCCGCCGCTTCAACGGCAAGAGCTGGGTCGGGTTCGGCGACGTGCTGGACGATCGCTAGGCTCGCGCGAAACAAGGACACGCCATGATCATCAGCGGTGAACGCCGGATCGGCTATGACGAGATTCAGGCCCGCATCAGGCGGGCCGCGAGCGGGCTTCGCAGCCTGGGCCTCGCCGACGGCGCGCCGGTCGCCATGATGCTGCGCAACGATTTTGCGCTGTTCGAGGTGGTCGCGGCCTCGGCCGCGCTCGGCAGTCCCGTGGTCCCGATCAACTGGCATCTCAAGGCCGAGGAAGTCCGCTACATCCTCATCGACAGCGGCGCGAAGATCCTGGTCTGCCATGCCGATCTGCTGCCGCAGATCCGTGCCGGCCTGCCTGCGGACGTCCGCCTCCTCGTCGTGGCAACCCCGCCCGAGCTCATGTCGACCTTCGCAATTCCTTCGGGTATGGCTGAGGTGCCGGCCGGCCTGACGGATTGGGACAGCTGGCGCAACGGCCATCCGGAGTCGGAGAAACCGCCGCGGCGTGCCGCAGCGATGATCTACACGTCGGGGACCACGGGCATGCCGAAGGGCGTAAGGCGCATGCCGATGCAGCCCGAGCAGGCCGCCGCATCCGAGCGCGTCGGCGCGATCGCCTATGGCATCAAGCCGCGCGAGGACCAGGTCGTGCTGATCAACGGGCCGATGTATCACTCGGCGCCGCATTCCTACGGCATGCTGGCGTTCCGCAGCTTCTGTACCATCGTTCTGCAGGCGCGGTTCGACGCCGAGGAGCTGCTGGCGCTGATCGAGCGCCACCGAGTCACCCACATCCACATGGTGCCGACCATGTTCGTCCGGCTGCTGCGGCTGCCCGATGCAATCAAGCGGCGCTACGACCTCTCGTCGCTGCGTTTCGTCGTGCACGGTGCTGCGCCCTGCCCACCCGAAATCAAGCGCGCCATGATCGACTGGTGGGGACCGGTCATCAACGAATATTTCGGCTCGACCGAGACCGGCATTCCGGTGTGGCACTCGGCCGAGGAGGCCTTGAAGAAGCCGGGCACGGTCGGCCGCGCCATCGAAGGCGGCATCGTCAAGATCTTCCGCGAGGACGGCAGCCTCTGCGGCGCCGGCGAGGTCGGCGAAATCTACATGCGCCAGACGGCGGTACCGGACTTCGACTATCACGGCAAGGCGCAGGCACGCGCCGAGGCCGGGCGCGACGGCCTCGTCAGCGTCGGCGACGTCGGCTATCTCGACCAGGACGGCTATCTCTTCCTGTGCGACCGCAAGCGCGACATGGTGATCTCGGGCGGCGTCAACATCTATCCCGCCGAGATCGAGAACGTGCTGATCGCCATGCCCGGCGTGCGCGATTGCGCCGTGTTCGGCATCCCCGACGCCGAATACGGCGAGCGGCTGTGCGCCTGCATCGAGCCGGAGACAGGGGCGCAGCTCTCCGCCGCCGCCGTGCAGGCGTTCCTGCGCGAGCGGCTGGCAAACTTCAAGGTGCCGAAGGAGGTCCAGTTCCTGGACGCGCTGCCCCGCGAGGCGACGGGGAAGATTTTCAAGCGCAAGCTGCGGGATCCCTATTGGGCAAAGGCCGAGACGAACAACGTTTCAAACTATGTTGCGGTTGCAAATGGCCTGCGGCTGAACGATTGAGATGCCGGCAAGGACACAAGCCGGGATCGACATCATGATAGCCACCGACTTCATCGTTGCGCGAGACGATTTCGAAAATTGCAAGACGATCGCGACCGAGCTACCGGCTGCGGACGCGCTGCCGCAGGATGCGCTGCTGGTGCAGGTCGACCGTTTTGCCCTTACCGCCAACAACATCACCTATGCGGTGCTCGGCGACGAGCTGAAATACTGGCAGCTGTTCCCCGCGCCAAGCGGCTTCGGCAACATTCCGGTGTGGGGCTTTGGCGAGGTGATCGCCTCGAACCATCCGAACGTGCCGGTGGGCGAGCGCCTGTTCGGCTATTTCCCAATGGCGACGCATCTCGTGATCGAGGCCACCGACGTCAGCAAGCGCGGCCTGCGCGATGGCGCTGCGCACCGGCAAGGCGTGGCGCCGGTCTACAATGCTTATGCGCGCGTGGGCGGCGATCCCGCTTATGACGGACGGCAGGGCGACTACCAGGCGCTGCTGCGACCGCTGTTCATGCTGTCGTTCCTGGTCGACGATTTCCTCGCCGAGAACAACGATTTCGGCGCAGGTGCTGTGCTGCTGTCGAGCGCATCGAGCAAAACCGCATTCGGGCTTGCCCATCTTCTGCATACGCGCGGGCGGAAGGTGATCGGGCTGACATCGTCAGGCAATACCGGCTTCGTCACCTCGCTCGGCTGCTACGACGACGTCGTCACCTATGATCGCATCGAATCGCTGCCGGCGGATGCGCCGGTCGCTTTCGTCGACATGGCCGGCAACAGCGCGATCCGCGCCGGATTGCACCGGCATTTTGGCGAGCAGATGAAATGCTCCGTGCGCGTCGGATTGACGCATCGCGCCACCGACGCGGATGAGGGCGTGCTGCCCGGCGCAAAGCCGCGCTGGTTCTTCGCTCCCGACCAGATCCGCAAACGCGCCAAGGAACGGGGCCCGGGTGGCATCGAGCAGCGCTTCGGCGCGGCATGGTCGGGCTTCGCCCCGATGCTGGAGCGGTGCCTGAGCGTGGTCGAGAGCGGCGGCCCCGACGCCGTACGGCAGGTCTATCTCGATACGCTGAAGGGGCGCATTCCGCCTGAGCAGGGCCACATGCTCACGCTGCTCGGGTAAAGCGCTTTTGACATGGCCAGATCCAGTATAGCGTTCCTCTCAAGGGAGGTTGCGCATGCTGGATCGCACGAAGGATATCGCCGTCTCCGCGCAAGCCTGGCTCGATGAATTCGAGGGCTCGCTGATCAAGCCTGATGGCGCTGCGCTGGACTGCCTCTTCCTCACCGATAGCTTTTGGCGCGATGTGCTGGCACTGAGCTGGAACCTGCAGACGTTTGCGGGCCGCGATACCGTCGTGCAAGCGCTGGTCGCGCTCGCGCCCAAGGCGGTGCCGACAAATTTCAAGATCGCGCCGACCCGCGCGGCGCCGCGCTCGGTCACGCGCGCCGGCACGAACACCATCGAGGCCATCTTCAATTTCGAAACCGCGCTCGGCCGTGGCAGCGGCATCGTGCGGCTCGCGCCGGACCCCGCGGACCGTGACAGGCTGAAGGCCTGGACACTGCTGACAGCGCTCGAAGAGCTCAAAGGGTTCGAAGAGCAGCTCGGCACGTCACGGCCGCGGGGGCAGGCCTATTCGCGCGACTTCCGCGGGCCGAACTGGCTCGACCTGCGCAATTCCTCGCGCGACTATGCCGATCGTGACCCCACCGTGCTGGTGGTCGGCGGCGGCCAGGCGGGACTCGCAATCGCAGCGCGGCTGAAGCAGTTGCAGATCGACACGCTGATCGTCGATCGATGGCCGCGGATCGGCGACGTCTGGCGCAAGCGCTATCACGCGCTGACCCTGCACAATCAGGTGCAGGTCAATCACATGCCCTACATGCCGTTCCCGCCGAACTGGCCGACCTACATCCCCAAGGACAAGCTCGCGAACTGGTTCGAAGCCTATGTCGACGCCATGGAGCTGAACTTCTGGACCGGCACCGAGTTCGAAGGCGGCGCCTATGATAAGGCCAAGGACCAATGGACGGTGACGCTGCGCCGTGCGGACGGGAACAAGCGCGCGACGCATCCGCGCCATGTCATCATGGCGACCGGTGTCAGCGGCATCGCCAACATCCCCGACATTCCGACGCTCAATCGTTTCAAGGGCACGCTCGTGCACTCGAGCCGCTACGAGGATGGCGAGAACTGGCACGGCAAGCGCGCGATCGTCATCGGCACCGGCAACAGCGGTCACGACATCGCGCAGGATCTCTACTCCAGCGGCGCCGAAGTGACGCTGGTGCAACGCTCGCCGACGCTAGTGACCAATATCGAGCCGTCGGCACAGCTGGCCTACGCGACCTACAATGAGGGCACGCTGGAAGACAACGATCTGATCGCCGCCTCGATGCCGACGCCGCTCGCGAAGAAGGCCCATGTGATGCTGACGGAGCAATCGAAAGAGCTCGACAAGGAGCTGCTCGACGGCCTCCGCCGCGTCGGCTTCAAGCTCGACTTCGGCGAGGCCGGCACCGGCTGGCAGTTCAAATATCTCACCCGCGGCGGCGGTTATTATTTCAACGTCGGCTGCTCCAACCTGATCGTCGAAGGCGAGATCAAGCTGAAGCAGTTCGAGGACATCGAAAGCTTCGCGGCTGACGGCGCGCGAATGAAGGACGGCACGAGCATCGCCGCCGACCTGATCGTGCTCGCCACCGGCTACAAGCCGCAGGAATACCTCGTGCGAAAGCTGTTCGGAGAGGCCATCGCCGACCGCGTCGGCCCGGTCTGGGGCTTTGGCGACGGCTATGAGCTGCGCAACATGTACGCGCGCACAAACCAGCCCGGCCTGTGGTTCATCGGCGGCAGCCTCGCACAGTGCCGGATCAACTCGAAATTCCTCGCGCTTCAGATCAAGGCGATCGAGGAAGGGATTTTGCCGCGTGAGGCGGGCACAGCCTCGCATCACGACAGTGAATAAAGGGAGACCACCAATGCCAGCCATTCTCGGCACGGGCGAACACCGCTACCGTGTCGTCGAAAACTTCGCAAAGCTTCCCGACGGCTGGCAGCTCACCGACGTCGCCTCCGTCGCGGTCGACAGCAAGGACCGCGTCTACGTCTTCAACCGCGGCGAACATCCGATGGTGGTGCTCGACCGCGAGGGCAATTTCCTGCGCAGTTTCGGCGAAGGTCTGTTTTCGCGTGCGCATGGGCTGCATATCGATGGCGACGACAATCTCTATTGCACCGACGACGGCGACCATACCGTGCGCAAATGCACCACCGACGGCAAGGTGCTGCTGACGATCGGTATCCCCAGGAAGCCCGCGCCGTTCATGAGCGGCGAGCCCTTTCACCGCTGCACCCACACCGCGCTGTCGCCGAAAGGCGAGATCTACGTCTCCGACGGCTACGGCAATGCGCGCGTGCATAAATTCACGCCGGACGGCAAGCTGATCAAAAGCTGGGGCGAGCCCGGCACCGATCCGGGCCAGTTCAACATCGTGCACAACATCGCCACCGATGCCGACGGCTGGGTCTATGTCGCAGATCGCGAGAACCATCGCGTGCAGGTGTTCAATGGCGAAGGTAAATACGAGACCCAGTGGAACAATCTGCATAGGCCTTGCGCGCTGTGCTGTTGTGGCGGCGCCGAAAATCCGACCTTCGTGATCGGCGAACTCGGCCCCGGCCTCGACATCAACCGCAATGTTCCCAATCTCGGGCCGCGGCTCTCCATCGTCGACGCGCAAGGCAAGCGCCTCGCTCGGCTCGGCGGCGAAACGGGTCCGGGCATTGCGGCCGGCAAGTTCCTGGCGCCGCACGGCCTCGCGCTGGATTCGCGGGGCGACATCTATGTCGGCGAAGTCGGCGTCACCAATTGGACGACCAGCTTCCCCAACGAGGAGTTGCCGGCCGTGGTGCGCGCGACGCGGTGCTTGCAGAAGCTGGAGCGGGTGCGGGAGTAGTTGAGCCGGCAAGGTCCACATAGGCGATTGGAGCGGCGCCTTGTCCGGGCCATAGGCGCCCCGCCCCATTTCGAGCTCCCAAATCGCGGCATTTTTGGGCGTTTGCCACCCCGCCGCCGTATTGCTTGCACCTGAATAAGTCGCTCAACGGGCTTCACAATCCCGTCACGCTGCATGTAGTATGTCAGTACATGCTGCTTCGCAGCGTATATTGGAGGCCGGGAGCGTTACTTGAACGCACATGTCTCGCAAGGCAGTTGGCCGGTGCTGGTCCTGAACGCGGACTTCCGGCCGCTGAGTTACTACCCACTGTCTCTGTGGTCGTGGCAGGACGCGATCAAGGCGGTGTTCCTCGACCGCGTCAATATCGTAGCGCATTACGACCAGGCGGTTCACAGTCCCACGCTGCAAATGCAGCTGCCGAGCGTGGTTTCGCTCAAATCCTTCGTCAAGCCGACCACGCATCCCGCCTTCACCCGGTTCAACGTCTTCCTGCGCGACCGTTTCGCCTGCCAATATTGCGGCTCGCCCGACGATCTTACCTTCGATCACATCATCCCGCGCAGCAAAGGCGGCCAGACCACTTGGGAGAACGTGGTCGCAGCGTGCTCGCCGTGTAACCTGCGCAAGGGCAATTTGACGCCGGCCCAGGCAAAAATGTTTCCGCGCCAGAGCGCGTTCGCGCCGACGGTGCACCAGCTCCACCGCAACGGTCGCCTGTTCCCGCCAAACTATCTGCACGACAGCTGGCTGGACTACCTCTACTGGGATACGGAGCTGGATCCGTAGCGGCGTCGGTCACACTCCAATCGCATTCCGCGCCACCACGTCGTGATAGAACGCCGCACTCAGCTTGGGCGTCCTCGCTTGCGTCTCGAAGTCGACGCGGTAGAGGCCGAAGCGTTTGCCGTAGCCAAAAATCCATTCGAAATTGTCCATCAGGCTCCAGAGAAAATAGCCGCGGATCGGCGCGCCCTCGGTGATGGCGCGCTGCATCTGGGTCAGATAGTTGCGCAGGAACATGATGCGGTCGAGGTCGTAGACCTGGCCGTCGGCGGAAATCCTGTCCTCGGATGAGGTGCCGTTCTCGCTGATGTAGATGTTCTCGATGTTCCATATCTTCGCGGCGAGGCGCGGCGCCCAGTAGATCACCTCGGGGCCGATCCGCAGCCATTCCGAGTTCATGTGGGGGAACGAGGTCGGGAACGGCAGCACGTGGAAGCCCGGCGCGCGATCGGAGGCGGTTACGTAGAATTGCGGGGCGTAGATGTTGAGCCCGACGAAATCGTTCGGCGCGCCGATGATCTTCAGCTCCTCCGCAGTGAATTTCGGCGCGTCCGCACCGGAATAGGCAAGGAAGCCGTCGGTGTATTTGCCCTCCAGCACCACGCCGAGGAATCCAGCGTTGAGCTCGCGCGTTGCGATCTCGGCGGCGCGGATGTTTTCCGGCGTCGCGATCGCCGGGACGCAGGCGGCGATGTTCTCGGCTGCGCCGACACGGGTACCGGCGCGCCCGGAGGCGCGGATCGCCTGTACGGCAAGCCCATGCGCCAGCGCGACGTGATGGCGCGCCTGGTTCAGCTTCGCGGCCGGCAGCTTGAGGCCGGGCGCGTCGATGCCCCAGCCATAGCCGAAATTCACGAAGCGCCCGACCTCGTTAACGGTAAAAATGCTTCTGACGCGATCGGTCAGGCGCGCGGCGACTAAAGCGGCGTAATCGGCAAAGGCCTTTGACGTATCGCTCGACGACCATCCGCCGACGCGATCCTGGAGCGCCTGCGGCAGGTCCCAGTGATAGAGCGTGGCATAAGGCTCAATGCCGCTCGCGAGCAGCTCATCGACGAGGCGATTGTAGAAATCGAGTCCCTTGGGATTGGGTTGCCCCGTCCCTTCCGGAAACACCCGCGGCCATGCGATCGAGAAGCGGTAGGCCTTGACGCCGAGTTCTTTGATGAGCCGGACGTCGTCCTTATAGCGGTGATAGTGATCGTTGGCGCGGTCGCCTGTGGAGCTATCCTCGATCTTGCCGGGCGTGTGGCTGAAGGTATCCCAGATCGACTTGCCGCGGCCGTCCTCATCGACGGCGCCTTCGATCTGATAGGCGGATGTCGCCGTGCCCCAGAGAAAATCCTTCGGGAACGGCGCAGCCATCCCGACCTCGGCAGCACCAGCGCGCGTCGTCAGGCCGAGGGCGGCAAGGCCGGCAAGCTTCCCGAGCGAGCGGCGCGAGATGGAAACCGACATCGTCACCTCTGCGCCTGTTGCTGGTCGATCTGATAGGCAGAAATCCGGTCGATCTCGAACGCGACGGTGGGTGGCGTTTCCGCATCGACGGGACCGACGCCAACGAAGAATTTCGATCCGATCGCGAGATTGACGATCATGTACATGGGATCGTCGAAGCCGATCGGCACCTTGATGTCGGAGACCGGCCTACGGTCGATGAAATAGACCAGGCGATCCTCCTCCCACAGCACACCGTAATTGTGGAATGCGCGCGAAGCATCGTCGACCGCAAAATCGAAGCCGCAGGACTGGATCTTCTGGGTCGACGGAATCCGCCAATGCGTGGTCATGACGAGATCGCCGGGCCGCTCGCCACGGCCTTCCAGGACGTCGACCTCAGGTGGCCAGCCGCCGTCATCCGCCAGCATCCAGAATGCCGGCCACACCGCATGGCCGACCGGGAGCTTGGCACGGATCTCGAAATAGCCGTGCTTCTGCGCGAACGTGCCCTGAGAGGTCAGGATTCCCGAGATGTACTCGTTGTCGAAGAGCACCGGCTTCAATTCCGGTGGCGTACGGCTCGCGACGATCGACAGCACGCCATTGTTGACCTTGAACGGATCGAGCCCGAGCGGCACCCTCGCACGTCCGGCGTAGCGCGGATCGACATAGATCTGCTGCTCGCCGTTGGCGCTGGTCTTGCGCTTGAAGTCGGAGCCGTCGCCGCCCCAATAGCGCGCCTCCGGCCACGCCGCCCCGCCCGCGTAATGCGGGGCCCAGCGTCCGTGCGAAAGCGGATGCTCGTCAAAATCGTCGTTGAAGGTTCGACGCAGCGGCAGAAAGATCAGCGAAGCGGGATTGACCGTCTCCAGCCTGCGGCACTCGATGGTGGAAGGATCGGTGGTGACTTGCAGCGACAGGCCCTGCGGTGCGTCTTGAAGCTCGTCCTGCGCGACACTCAATGCCGGCAAGGCCAGCAAGCCGATCGCAACCAGAGCGCCTTTCGTCCCACGGTCGATCATCGCCGCACATCGAATATCTCAGGAACTTCGCGGACGTTAGCTCGCCCGTCACCGAACCGGCAAGCAGGCCCATGCGAGGCCCACGGGCGATTTCGAAAAGATTACCGCGATCTCTCACCAGGACCCGGCCGAAAATCGCCTCACCTCGGCGCAAAACCGGTCGCGTTTCCATTCCGCCGGTCAGGCGCTATCAGCCAAAATCCTTCCCTATTCGTTACCGTCCCTTAAGCCTCCGATGGCAGTTTGGCCGGGGATCTGCGGGCCTGCACGCCGCTGATCGGGTCAGGGTCGGGTCGTCGCTCATGTTTGCCGAGGCGCTGGAAGCGGTTCAATTTTCGCCATCGAAACGGATCGCCTATGTCCGCTTCGTGCTGGCGGCACTGGCCGTGATGGTGCTGTTCAAGACGTTGAGGTTTGGGCGCTGGGGCGTCTTCCAGATCCGCGAGCTCTCCGATTTCGACGCCTTTTACATCGCCGCGCAACAGGTGTGGCGCGGCCAGGTCGAACTGGTCTACCGGTTCGAAACGCTGATGAAGCTCCAGGCCGAGGCTGCGCATGGAGCCACCGGCTTCATGCCCTGGACCTACCCGCCGCAGTTCGACCTGCTCGTCGCACCGCTGGCGCTGCTGCCGATTGGCATCGCCTATCTCGTATTCATCGTCGCAACGCTCGTGGCCTACCTGCTGATGCTTCGCGCCATTGCGGGCGCGAATTTCGCCCATGTCCTGGTCGCACTGTTTCCCGCGCTTGCGATCACGATCGGCGGCGGACAGAACGGCTTTCTCACCGGCGCCCTGGTTGGCCTGGCCTGCCTCAACGTGGAGCGGCGCCAGCTTGTCGCCGGCCTCGCGCTGGGTGCGATGGTGGTCAAGCCGCATCTCGCCATCGCCGTCGGCGTCTACATGCTGGCGACACGCCGCTGGGTGGCGCTCGCGACCGCCGCCATGGTCGTGCTGGCAAGCTCCATGGTCTGCACACTGGTGTTCGGCTGGCAGATCTGGACCGCATGGCTTGGCGCGATCGGGGAATCGGCGCGCTTTCTCGATCAGGGCATTTACCCGCTGCTGCGAATGATCTCGACCTACGCGGCGCTTTCCCGTGCGGGCGTTCCGCCAACTCTTGCCTTCTGGGCGCAGGCAGCGGTCGCGAGCCTTGCGCTCTGCGCGGTGGTGCTTGCCGTTTGGCTTGGCGCGGCGCGCAAGATGTCGCCTCGATTCGCCCTCGGCATCACCGCCATGGTCTCGGTGATGATCAGCCCCTACGCCTATGATTATGATCTGCCCATGATCGGCATCGGCCTCGCCTTGCTGCTTCCCGATCTGGCGCTGCTGGCGAGCGCGCGCGAACGCGGCATCGTCTACGGGCTGATCCTGCTTGCCGGCGCCTACGGCATGCTTCAATCGGCGCGGCTGGCGGCGCAGTTCGGCGAGGAACAGGCCTATCTCGCCGGACTGACCGACAGGTTTGCGCCGGCCCTCGGCGGCTTCGCGATGATGGCCTTGCTGGCCGTGCTGCTGCGGCTGCTCTGGCGCGGAATGCAGTCCGCATCCGTCCTAGCGCGAGCCGCCCAGGCTGCGGAATAGCGCCATTACGTTCGCGACAGAGCCAGCGTCACGCCGCCGCGCGGCGGAACCGGAACGGCCGGTACCCGTTCAATCGGGAGCCCATGCGGAGACGAAGGCTGCCGCGCAACCAGGGAGGCTCACCATGCCCACCGCCGAGAAGGATCATGTTTACAAGATCCTGGAACTGGTCGGATCGTCCGAGACCTCGATCGACGACGCCATCAAAAATGCTGTCAGCCGCGCGTCCAAGACCATCCGCGAGATGAAATGGTTCGAGGTGGTGCAGACCCGTGGCCACATCGAGAACGGTGCGGTGCGCCACTACCAGGTGACGCTGCGCGTCGGCTTTACGCTGGAAGGGTGAGGCGGGCTTGCGTCGATAAAGCTCGCTCGTCAGCGCACCGTAGCCGCCGAGCATGCCAACCGCGCAACTTTAAGCCAGGTGACACGCCACGTAATGTCCGCCCGCGCCTTCCTTCAGCTCCGGCGCGCTTTCCGCGCAGCGGGGCTGGGCGATCGGGCAGCGGGTGTGGAAGTGACAGCCTGACGGCGGCTTCATCGGGCTCGGCACGTCGCCCTTGAGGCGGATGCGGTTGCGCTTGAGCTTGGGGTCCGGCACCGGCACCGCGGAGAGCAGTGCCTTGGTGTAGGGATGCTGCGGATTGCGATAGAGATCGCTCGCCTTCGCCAACTCGACGATGCGGCCGAGATACATCACCGCGACACGGTCGGAGATGTGCTCGACCACCGACAGGTCGTGCGCCACGAACAGATAGGTGAGGTTCAGCTCGGCCTGGAGATCTTCCAGCAGGTTGATGACCTGCGCCTGGATCGAGACGTCGAGCGCGGATACCGGCTCGTCGCAGACGATCAGCTTCGGCTCGACCGCAAGGGCGCGTGCGATCACGATGCGCTGGCGCTGGCCGCCAGAGAATTCATGCGGATAACGTCGCATGTGCTCGGCCTTGAGGCCGACCTTGACCAGCAAGCCCGCGACGCGTTCCTCACGCTCCCTGGCGTTGGCTGCGAGATTGTGGATGGTGAAGGCTTCGCCGAGGATCGAGCCGACCGTCATGCGCGGATTGAGCGAGGCGAACGGATCCTGGAACACGAGCTGCATGTTCCGCCGCATCGTCCGCAGATCGTTGCCGCCGAGGTTGCGCACGTTCTGACCGTCGAAGGTCACTTCGCCATCGGTCGGCTCGATCAGGCGCAACACGCAACGTCCCGTGGTCGACTTGCCGCAACCGGACTCGCCGACCAGACCAAGCGTCTCGCCGCGATTGACGGAGAACGACACGCCGTCGACCGCATAGACCGTGCCGACTTGGCGCGACAGCAGGCCACCGAGCACCGGGAAATATTTCTTTAGGCCGCTGACGCGGAGCAAGGGCTCGCTCATGCCGCGCCTCCCAATTGCGGGTCGCCAAGATGACAGGCCATGCGGTGGCCGGGCGCGATCTCGCGCAGCAACGGCTCCTTCGCGGTGCAGACTTTCATGGCGAACTTGCAGCGCGGCGCGAAGCGGCAGCCGACCGGCGGATTGATCAGGATCGGCACCGAGCCGCCGATCGCCTCAAGCCGGGTCTTGTGCTCGCTGTCGAGATCGATGCGCGGGATCGAGCGGATCAGGCCTTGCGTGTAGGGATGGCGCGGATCGGCGAAAAGAGCGTCGACGCCGGCCTCCTCCACCACCTTGCCGGCATACATCACGACAACGCGCTGCGCCGTTTCGGCGACGACGCCCATGGCATGGGTGATCAGCATCACCGCCATGCCAAAGCGCTCCTTCATGTCCTGGAGCAGGTCGAGGATCTGCGCCTGGATGGTGACGTCGAGCGCAGTGGTCGGCTCGTCGGCGATGATCAGCTTGGGCTTGCAGGCCAGCGCCATCGCGATCATCACGCGCTGGCGCATGCCGCCGGAGAACTGGTGCGGATAGTTGTGCACACGGCCTTCGGCGTTCGGGATCTGCACCAGCTTCAGCATCTCGATGGTGCGCTCGAGCGCCTGCTTCCTGGTGACGTTCTCGTGCCGGCGCAGGCTCTCGGCGATCTGCTCGCCGACGGTGAGCACCGGATTGAGCGAGGTCATCGGCTCCTGGAAGATGAAGCCGATCTCCTTGGCGCGGATTTCGTCGAGCTGGCTGCTCGTCAACGGCACCAGATCGCGGCCTTCGAAGATGATCTCCCCTGCCGCGATGCGGCCCGGCGGCATCGCGATCAGCTTCAGGATCGACATTGCGGTCACGGTCTTGCCGCAGCCGGATTCGCCGACGACGCAGAGCGTCTCGCCCTTGTTGATGGTGATGTCGACGCCGTCGACGGCCTGGAGGATGCCGTCATCGGTAGAGAAGTGGGTCTTGAGGCCTTTGATCTCGAGCAGCGGCGCCATCAGATCACCCGTCGCGCATCGAGCGCGTCGCGCAGACCGTCGCCGATGAAGTTGATGGCGACGACCGCGATAAAGATCGCACCGCCCGGGAACAGGGCCCAGTGCGGGCCGATATCGAGGAAGTCCTTGGCGTCGAACAGCAGCCGGCCCCAGGTCGGGGTATCAGGCGGGAAGCCGAGACCGAGAAAGGACAGCGTCGATTCCGCAATGATGGCGGCGGCAACATCGATGGTGCCGGCGATGATCACCGGGCCGAGCGCGTTGGGCAGGATGTGCTTCACCACCTGCCGCACCGGGCTGGCACCGAGCGCACGCGCGGCCTCGACGAACTCCTTCTCGCGGATCGACAGGAATTGGGCGCGGACGAGGCGCGCCACCGGCATCCAGCGCAGGCCGCCGATCACGAGCACGATCAGGATGAAGATGCCGCCCTCGGGACCGAACATCGCTTTCAACGCGTCGCGGAACAGATAGATGAGCATCAAGAGCAGCGGCAGTGCCGGCAGCGACAGAAAGAGGTCGGTAAGCCACATCAGACCGTGCCCAAGCGCGCCGCGCGACATGCCGGCGAGCGCGCCGATCAAGGTCCCGATGAAGACCGAGACCAGCATCGCGGCGAGCCCGACGGCAAGCGAGATGCGCCCGCCATAGATCATGCGCGCCAGGATGTCCTGGCCGAGATCGTCGGTGCCGAAAGGATGGGTGAGCGATGGCCCCTGCAGGCCGGCGACGATGTCGATGTCGTTGATCTTGACGCGCCAGATGAAGGGACCGACGACGACCGCCAGGATCAGAACGAGAAGCAGGAAGGCGCTGACCACGGCGAGCTTGTGGCGGCTATAGCGCCGCCACGTCTCGCGCCAGGGCGAATAGACGCCCCGCTCAGCGGAGGGAGATGCGAGGGTCAAGCCAGCCATACAGGACGTCCGCGATGAGATTGAACAGTACCACGAGGCACGCGAAAACGAAGGTGACGGCCATCACCACCGGCGTGTCGTTGGAAAGGATGGAGGAGATCAGCAGCGATCCGATGCCGGGAATACGGAAGATCTGCTCGGTGACGAGGGCGCCGCCGAACACTGCAGGCATCTGCAACGCGATCAGCGTGACCACCGGGATCATGGCGTTGCGCATCACGTGCTTGACGATGACCTTGGCTTGGCCGAGCCCCTTGGCGCGCGCGGTGGTGACATAGTCGAGCCTGATGACATCGAGCATCGCCGAACGGACGAAGCGCGTCATCGACGCCGCCTGGAACAGGCCGAGCACCGCCACGGGCATGATCGCCTGACGGATCATCTCCAGCACATAGTGGATGCCGGTGGCCTTGATGTCGGTGGTGTAGACAAAGGGCAGCCAGTCCAGCGTGACCGAGAAGATCAGGATGAACAGGAGACCGGTGAAGAAGGTCGGCAGCGAGAAGCCGATGAAGGCGAGCGTGTTCGCGATCTGGTCGAACAGCGAATAGGGCTTGGTGGCGGCGTAGACCCCGACGGGGATGGCGATCAGGAGTGCCAGGACCTGCGCCGAGCCGATCACGTAGAGCGTGGCCGGCAGGCGCTGGAGGATGAGCCTATCGACGTCCATCCTGCTGACGAAGGAGAAGCCCCAATCGCCGTGCGCCATGGCAAAAAGCCAGTGCAGGTAGCGCAGATAGATCGGATCGTCGAGGCCGAACCTGGCCCGAAGTGCAGCCTGCACTTCGGGTGGCACGTTCGGATTGGTCGCCAACTCCGAAAAGGGATCGCCGGGCGCGAGCGCCAGCACGAAGAACAGCACCGCCGAAATGCCGAGCAGGCTCGGAATGGCGATCAGAAGGCGACGCAGGACATACTGGCTCATGGGGAAGAATCCCGTCTATGTCCGCGCGATCATGCCCCCCGATACCAGTCCTGGATGTTATCGGTCCGGTTGGCCCAGCCCGAGACGACCGGCTGCAGCGCGGTGGCGCAAGCATCCACTGTCAGGCGGTGCATCACCGGGATGAACACGATGTCCTGCCACAGCATGTCGTTGCACTTGATGTAGAGCGCTGCGCGCTTGACCGGGTCGATCTCGGTCTCCGCCGCCTCGATCGCGGCGTCGTAGTCCTTGTTGACCCAGCGCGGGAAGTTCTGCCCCTGCCATTTGTTGTCTTTGCTGGCGACCTGACTCGAGATGTAGCGCTTCATGTGCAGGGCAGGATCGGGCTGCGTCATCGGGATCTGGAACTCCTCGATGTCGGTGTAGAACTTCGAATAGGTGTCGGGATTGGCGACGTCGGAGGAGAAGAACACCGAGGCGACGACCGATTTCAGCTCGACGTCGATGCCCGCCTTCTGGCAGGCCTGCTTGACGATCGCCTGTGTCTTCTGACGCGGACCGTTGATCGAGGTCTGGTAGACGAACTTCAGCTTCTTGCCGTCCTTCTCGCGGATGCCGTCGGCACCGGCCTTCCATCCGGCCTTCTCGAGCAGCGCGATCGCCTTCTCGACGCTGAACTCCCATTTGGTGTTCTTGGACACGAAGTCCTCGGGACCATTGAGGTAGTTCGAGGTGGTGCGACCGGCGCGGCCGTAGATCGCCTTTTTCACGGATTCGCGGTCGACGAGCAAAGCGAGCGCCTGACGCACCGCGAGGTCCGACAGGATCGGATGCTTGGTCTTTATCGAGGACCGTTCCCCATCGACCTCGGTGTTCGGATCGGTGAAGTTGATTGCAATGAACTCGATGTCGCCGCCCACGGCATAGGTGGTCTTGCCCTTGCCACCCTTCTCGAGACGCAGCAGCACTTCGTCCTCAACCTGCATGTTCCAGGCGAAATCGAATTCGCCGGTCTGGATCACCGCTCGCGCCGCGGAGACGGCATCGCCGCCCCCCTTCATCTCGATGGTGTCGAAATGCGGACGGTTGGGCATGTGGTAGTCGGGATTGAGCTCACCGCGGATCAGGTCGCCCGGCTTGAACTCGACGAATTTGTAGGGGCCGGTGCCGACCGGGGCCAGGTTGGTCGGCGCTTCGCGGGACTTCGAACCCTTGTAGTCCGCAAACAGATGTTTCGGGATGATGCATCCATAGGCGCCGACGAACGCATTGGCCCAGAACGGCGTCGGCTTGTTGAACACAAGCCGGATGGTGAGGTCATCGACCTTTTCGACCGTCATGTCGGCATAGGTACTGATGGAGACGGCCGCCGTGGCGGGATCGCTGGCATAGGCCCAGGTAAAGACGAGATCGTCGGCCGTCAGGGGTTTGCCGTCGTGCCATTTGACACCGGGCTTGATCTTCCAGGTCACCGACTTGCCGTCAGCGGTAAGGCCGCCATTCTTGATCGACGGGATCTCGGCGGCGAGGATCGGATTGAGGTGGCCGTCGACGTCCCAGCTGGCGAGCGGCTCATAGAACAGACGCGAGCCGTCCTGATCCTTGGTGCCGGTGGCGAAGTGCGGATTGAGCAGGGTCGGTCCCTGCCACCACAGCAGCTTGAGCGGGCCACCGCCGCCGCGCTTGGTCGGCGGATAGGGCGACGGGCTCTGGGCCATGGCAACGCCGCCGATGGCGAGGATCTGGTTCGCCATGGGGGCAGTGAGACCGACGGCGGCCAGGCGCTGAATGAAGGCGCGGCGATCCATCCGCCCGTCCTTCACGTCACCGATCATCGAACGCAGTTCTTTGTCCAGCATGGTTATCCCCCGTCTGGTTCCCATATGCTTGCGGGCGGCCGCGGAACGGCCGCCTGGTTTTGGCTGGCGGTAGATGGCACACCGAATAGGCCGCACGTCAACTGCAGCCGTGTGTGTGCAAACGATGTTCTGGCTGTCGGTTGGGCAAAACTTCATTCCGCAGCCCAACGGTTCGGCATTCCAGCGTCAAAATCCGCTGGAAACCTCGTTGCACTGCGAAAAATTTGTTCGCGAGATCAGACGAAGTATCGAGATTGAATTCTACGCGACGGACATATTGAGCGGCGGCGCGACATGGTCCGGCAGCGGGCAGACATAAGGCGTCTTGGCCGTCCGCTTCGTCAGATCGACCTTCGCAGCCTTGATCAGTTCCGGTTCGGTCAACGCCTTGATGCCGAGGCCGGCCATGGCCTTGGCCGCCTGGACCATGGCCTTGTGCGCGTGGGGGCTCTTGCCCTGCGCCACCACCTGCCAGGTGTGGAACGGCGTGCCGATTGCAACCGTTGGTGCGTGAACCTGCACGGTCGGC
Source organism: Bradyrhizobium sp. CCBAU 51745 (assembly GCF_028128715.1). Taxonomy (NCBI): domain Bacteria; kingdom Pseudomonadati; phylum Pseudomonadota; class Alphaproteobacteria; order Hyphomicrobiales; family Nitrobacteraceae; genus Bradyrhizobium; species Bradyrhizobium sp. CCBAU 51745. The sequence continues at coordinate 178,296 of NZ_LBJP01000007.1, forward strand.
ACCACCCAACTGACGTCGCCCACGTCGGTCGAGCCGACCAGCGGGTTGCGCTTGGCATCCAGCGGCACCAGGAAGTCGGCCAGCGGCCGATCGGTCGGCTCCATGCCGATCGCGTAATAGACCGACGCGATGTCCTTGTCGGTCAGCGTCGCGCGGATCTGGCTGGCAAAGCCCTTGTCGGTGTCGTCGAAATGCGGCGGTCCGAGCTCCTCCATGACCCGATGCAGCGCCTGTTCCAGCGGCGTGTTCGGCAGGATGTTGGAGACCGCAGAGATGATCTTCATCTCGACCTTGGTCTCGGTCATCAAGGCCGCGCCCTCTGCGATCTTGCTGACGCGCCCGACCAGCTCGTTCATACCGGGAAGGTCCCGGGCGCGAATGGAATAGCGCACGCGGGCGTGAGCCTGCACCACGTTGGGCGCAATGCCGCCGGTGTCCAGCAGCGCGTAATGCACGCGCGCATCGCTCGGCATGTGCTCGCGCATGTAGTTCACGCCGACATTCATCAGCTCGACCGCGTCGAGCGCGGAACGGCCGAGATGGGGCGAAGCCGCCGCATGCGAGGTGCGGCCGGTGAAGATGAAGTCGGCGCGGGTGTTGGCGAGCGACGGCGTCACCGCGACTTCCCAGAAACTATGCGGATGCCACGTTATGGCGATATCGGCGTCCTCGAACGCGCCCGAGCGCACCATGAACGCTTTGGCTGCGCCGCCTTCTTCCGCCGGGCAACCGTAATAGCGCACGCGGCCTGGCACCTTGTTTTCGGCGAGCCAGTCCTTGACCGCGGTCGCGGCGAGCAGCGCGGCGGAGCCGAGCAGATTGTGACCGCAACCATGGCCGTGACCGCCGGTTTCGACCGGACGGTGTTCGGCAACGCCCGCCTCCTGGCTGAGGCCCGGCAGCGCATCGTATTCACCCATGAAGGCGATGACCGGGCCGCCCTCGCCCCATTCCCCCATCACCGCCGTCGGAATGCCCGCCACCTTCTCGGTGATGCGGAAACCCTGGTGGCGCAGCTCAGCGAGATGCTCGGCGCAGGAGCGCGCTTCGGTGTAGCAGACCTCGGGCATGCCCCAGACCTTGTCGCTGAGGTCGATGAAGCGTCCCTTGATCGTGTCGATGCCACGCCAGATGTCGCTGCGATTGTCCATGGTTCTGTCCGTGATCTCTTGGCCAACGAAGCGGCAATGGTTAGCAGCTTCATTGCACCCCGCCTAGCGTCTCGCGGGACGGCAGCCATGCGACCGGTGCCGGAAGAGGCAACCACCGAGCGAATTTGGGCGAACAATTTCTGTCATCCTCCGAAATCGCGTCACGACATCCGGAATAGTTGCGGTCAAGTCTTTCAAGATGGCCTCCTCCGGCCTAAATTATGCTTGCTTCGCGCGTTGTTCCGCAGCCTCGGCGGAGCAATGCTCTCAGCCAGGAGAACTCCATGACCGTTCTGACCGAATGGAGAGTGCCGCCGGCCAATCAGCCGCGTGCGAGCGACTACGGCTTCGATCTTGACCGTGCGCTCGCTTCCGTCGTCGGCCTCCACGCCATCATCCCGCCAGACGCCTTCAGCGCGGAAACGCTCGGCACCGAGCGCGCTGGCAATGGCGTCGTGATCGACGACGGACTCGTGCTCACGATCGGCTATCTCATCACCGAGGCGGAATCCGTCTGGCTTCATCGCGGCGACGGACACGTGGTGGAGGGACATGTGCTCGGCTTCGACGCCGTCACCGGCTTCGGCCTGGTGCAGGCGCTCGGACGGCTCGACATCGAGCCGCTGCCGCTCGGCTCCTCGGCGGACGTCAGGCTCGGCGACCGCGTCGTGGTCGGCGGCGCCGGAGGGCGGACGCGCTCGGTCGCGAGCCAGATCGTCGCCAAGCAGGAATTCGCCGGATATTGGGAGTATCTGCTCGACGAGGCCTTGTTCACCTATCCCGCTCATCCGAATTGGGGCGGCACGGGATTGATCAACGAGCGCGGCGAATTGATCGGCATCGGCTCGCTCCAGCTCGATCGTGAGCGCGAGGGCAAGGCCGAGCACGTCAACATGGTCGTGCCGATCGACCTGTTGAAACCGATCCTCGACGACCTGCGCAAGTTTGGCCGCGTCAACAAGCCAGCGCGGCCATGGCTCGGGCTCTATTCGACCGAAATCGACAACCGCGTCGTGGTGATCGGGATCTCCGCCAATGGTCCGGCTGCTCGCGCCGAGCTCAAGACCGGTGACGTGATCCTGGCCGTGGATGGCGAGAAGGTCACGAGCCAGACGAGCTTCTACAAGAAGATGTGGGCGCTCGGCCCTGCCGGCGTCGACGTGCCTCTCACCGTGCATCATCAGGGCAGCGCGCATCATGAGGGCGTCACCTTCGACGTCACGGTGACGTCGACTGATCGCTTCAAGCTTCTGAAGGCGCCGAAGCTGCACTAGTCCAGCCAAAGGAAGCAGCAATGACCGAGGCCGTCGTTGACGACATCGTGGCCGTGCTGCCGCCGCTGCTCAACGCGCTGGAAGCGCTCGGCTACTTCGCCCGGCATTTGCATCCGCCGGCCTTCGGCTCGGTCATGAACGCCATCGGCGCGCCCGACGATGCGCTGCAGGGCGCGCGCGCTGCGATTGGAGAATGGCCGGAGCAGTTTGCCGGACTTCGCGAGCGGCTCGATCTGGCCTGCAACGAGACGCTATCAGCCTTTGCCGGCATCCGCGACGTCGAGCGCGGCAATGGCGATCTCGTCTCTGTCTTCCGCGCGCTGCGCCACCTGCCGCGCGCGCAAGAGGCGCTTTATCCGCTGTCGGCGCAATTCCCGCCAGTGAGCAATTTCTTCCTCAACACCGCCAAGCGCGAGAATGAGGAGCTGCTATCCCGGCTGGAGGTCGGCGCGAGCGAGCGCACCGGCATCTTGCATGATCACAACGAGCCCGGCAGCCGTGGCGGCTTCTCGGTCTATGTGCCCGAATATTACACGCCGGATCGCGCTTGGCCGCTGGTGATGGCGCTGCATGGCGGCAGCGGCAATGGTCGCGGCTTCCTGTGGAGCTGGCTGCGCGATGCGCGCAGCTTGGGCGCCATCCTGGTGGCGCCGACGGCGACGGGGCAGACCTGGGCGCTGATGGGCGATGACACCGACACGCCCAACCTGATGCGCATTCTCGAGACCGTACGCGGCCGCTGGACCATCGACGCCTCACGCATGTTGCTGTCAGGCATGAGCGACGGCGGCACCTTCTGCTATGTCAGCGGGCTTGATGGCGCCTCGCCCTTCACCCATCTCGCGCCGGTGTCGGCGACTTTCCATCCGCTGATGGCGGAGATGGCCGACGCTACGCGGCTTCAGGGCCTGCCTGTCTTTATCACTCACGGAAAGCTCGACTGGATGTTTCCGGTGCAGACCGCGCGGCAAACCCAAGCGGCCCTCGCGGCCGTGGGCGCCAAGGTCACCTACCGTGAGATCGATGATCTCAGTCACACCTATCCGCGGGAGATCAACACGGAGCTGCTGCAATGGCTGAACGGGGCGTGAACGAGGCGTCCTTACCCGCGCCCTACTCTCGCGGAACCATTCACTCCGGGCCGACGTTATCCGCCCGACACACCGGAGGGTTCTCCATGCAGACTTTTTTCGGAATGATCCTGGGCGCGCTGCTGCTTGCTTGCAGCGTCTATGTCTATGATTCCATGCAGACGTCGTCAGTCGCCAATGGCGAGGTCGCGATCACCAATCGCACCATCGTGAACTGGGACGTTGCGAAGGCCGATTGGGACCTGCTGCGCGATCGCGCGCACAAGGACTGGGTCAAGATCTCGTCGAAGTAATTCTATCAACCTGATATGAACAAGGCGCCGTCGCGGATCCGCGGCGGCGCCTTTGTCTTGGCTGCGACCAGCACGGCGATATTCAGTTCATCTTGGCCTTGCGGGCGTCGGCGATGACCTGCTCGAATTCGTTCATGCTGAGCACGCCGGGGACGCGATACTTGCCGACGATGAAGGACGGCGTGCCGTTGAAGCCGAAAGCTTCGGCCTGCTCGTTGTTGCGCTTGAGGATCGCGTCGATGTCCTTGGCGTGCGCGGTGAGGTCCCCCTTGAGACGATCCATGTCGACGCCGACCGAGGCGAGCAGCTCGTTGATGCGCGATTCGGTCAGGCGCGAGCTGACGCCCATCATGGCGTCATGGGCCTTGTGATACTTGTCCTGGTATTTCGCGGCGAGTGCGATACGGGCGGCCGTCACCGAGACCGACCCGAGGATCGGCCAGTCCTTCAAAACCAGCCTGACCTTGCCGTCGTCCTGGACGACCTGGCGCAGCTCCGGCTCGAGCTTGCGGCAATAGGGGCAATTGTAGTCGGACCATTCGATGATGCTGATGTTGCCATCGGGATTGCCGGCAACGGGAACATCGGGATCGCGCAGCACCTTGGCTTCGGTCAGCACCTCCTCATCACCGGTGGCCGCGCGTGCCAAGGTCATCCCGCCAGCCGCAAGGGCGCCCGCGCCCATCAGCGTCAGCGCCGTTCGGCGCGTCGGCATAAGTCCCCTATTCCGATATCCAGCCATATCTTGTCCCGTTTCGGTCCCATTGCAGCAAATACGCGTCAGGACCGGGAGTTGTTACAGACTATATAGAGTGTCGCGGAGGCGATGTCATCGCAGCAGCAGAGTCACCACCAAAGGGACCAGGAACGAGGTCACCAGAGCGTTCAGGCTCATGGCGATACCGGAGAACACTCCGGCGATCTCGTCGACCTGGAACGCGCGGGCCGTCCCGATGCCGTGCGCGGCAAGTCCGGCGGCAAAGCCGCGGGCGCGAAAATCGGTCACACCGGTACGATTCATCAGCGGCGTGACGATAATGGCACCCATGATCCCCGTGAGGATCACCGCAACCGCCGTCAGTGATGGGTCCGCATGCAGGGATTCCGCGATGCCCATGGCAACGCCCGCCGTGACCGATTTCGGCGCCAGCGACAGCACCACATCGCGCGGCAGGCCAGCGAGCTCCGCCAGCAGCACGACAGACACCACGGCCGTGACCGAGCCCGCCACCAGCGCCACCAGCATCGGCACGATGGATGAGACCACGCGCCTGCGGTTCTCGTAGAGGGGCACGGCGAGCGCGACGGTGGCGGGCCCGAGCAGGAAGTGCACGAACTGCGCGCCGGCGAAATAGGTGGTGTAGGAGGTGCCCGTTACGAGCAGGAACGCTCCGATGATCCACATTGCATGCAGCACGGGATTGGCGAATGGATGGCGCCGCGTCGCCAGCGACACGGCATCCGTGGTGGCATAGACCAGCAGCGTCACCGTCAGCCAGAGCAGCGGTGATTGCGACAGATAGACCCAGAGCGAGAACGGATTGTCCTTCATGGGACGTCCTGCTGTCGCAACAGACGGCTGACCAGGCGGAAGGTCAGGACGGTCACCAGCAAAGTCACGACCACCGAGGCTGCAAGGATCAGAATGATGGCAACGCCATGAGAGGCGAGCAGATCGAGCTTTTGCACGACGCCGACGGCGGCGGGCACGAACAGCAGCGACAGGTGCGCCAGCAGCCCCTTGCTCGCGGTCTCCACGTCGTCGTTCCGCAATGGCCCACGCGCGAGCAGTGCAAACCGGTCGCGGGCGAGCAGCAGGATCAGAAGCAGGAGCAGGCCGAGCACAGGCCCAGGCAGCGGCAGGCCGAGGCCGCGGACCACGGCTTCGCCGATCAATTGGCAGAGCAGGATGAGGCTGAGACTCGCGAGCATGACGCATCAAGGGATGCGCTGCAGGGCTTGTCAATTGCCGCTAGGCGTGGGATGGGCGCGGCTCGTGCGAAGCGGTTGCGCGGGGCAGCATTGCCATCAGCGTGCCGGTCATGGTCGCGATCAGTGTGGTCTTGCCCTCGTGTTCGGCAAAAGCCTTGGCTTCGCAGAAGGTAAGTGTACGGCCGGGCTTGACGACCTCGGCCTTGAAGACAAAGCGTTCGCCGCGGGCCGGCGCGAGCAGCGTGGTCTTGAACTCGACCGTGAGGATATCGGCCTCTGATGGCATCAGCGTGAAGGCGGCGACGCCGCAGGCATTGTCGAGCCCGGCGGTGATGATGCCGGCATGGACAAAGCCGTTCTGCTGCGTGAAGGTGGCCGAATGCAGCATGGCGAGCTCGACCTCGCCTGGCGCGAGGCGGACGATCACGATGCCGAGCGTGTGCATCGCCGGCTGCCGCTCGAACATCGCGATGGCCGCCGCGCGATAGCCGGGGTTTTTCGGCTCGAACGCAGCCATGGCTCAGGCCTCGACCGGTTCGACAAGATGTCTCAGAGCGAGCTCGCGGATCACAGCCTCGAATGGCACCGATTTGCGCTGGCTGCGGTCCATGTGCACACCGATGATCTCGCAAGTTGCGGCGAGTTCGCCGGTCTCGGCATTGGTCAAGTCGTGCCGAAAGCGGATCGACTTGTCGCGAACTTCGAGTAGATGGCTGCGGATCTCGACGATGTCGCCGGCGAGCAACTCGCGCTTGTAGGTGATGTTCTGCTGCACCGCTGCCATGCCGCGGCCGGAGATGCGCAGATAGCTCGGCGTCAGCCCGAGCCGGGCGAACAGATTCCAATTGGCCTCGTCGAACTTGCCGACATACCACATGATGTTCATGTGGCCGACATGATCGCAGTGCCAGGGATAGACCGTGCCGCGGTAGGTTGCCTCCTGCTCCATCGTCATTCCCCGCCCTTGCCGTGTCTTGATTTTGATACGCTAGCGTATCAAGCGCCGAACGCGTTAGCAATACGGCACCGTATCAAGAACCGGTGAGGGCTTCATTAATGAACGACGGCAAGGGCGACGTCTGGGTCGAGGCAGGATTCAAGGAGCTTGCCCGTGCAGGCGTCGAGGGTGTCAGGGTCGAGGTGCTCGCCAAGAATCTCGGCGTCACCAAAGGCGGCTTCTACCGCCGCTTCGCCGACCGCGCCGCGCTGCTGGAGGCCATGCTGGTGCACTGGCGCGAGGGCCGCTCGGCCTCGATCGCGCAGCAGACCAGCCTTGACGGCGAAGCACCCCGCGAGCGGCTGAAGGCGGTGATCCAGCTCTACTCCGAGCGGCTCAATCCGGAAGGCATGGCGATCGAGCTCGCGATCAGGCAGTGGGCGCGTTCAGACGAGAGCGCCGCGGCGGCGGTCGCAAGTGTCGATGCGGCGCGGCTGAAGCACGTCGCCGAACTCTATCGCGCGACCGGCCTTGAAGCCGAAGAAGCTGAAGCACAGGCCTTCCTGTTCTACTGCTTCATCTTCGGCCAGAGCCTGTTGTTCGTCGAGCGCGGCCCACGCAAGCGATCGCAGCTCGTGGCGAAGTCGGCCGAAAAACTGCTGGACTGAAACAAGAGGCCGGAGTCTGGCTCCGGCCTCGACGTGATCTCGAAGCCTCAGGCGGCGCCTTTCAGCTTCTTGTTGCATTCGCTGTAATAGCCGCCGCCCTTTGCGATCCACTTCATGCCGCCATTGCCGTTGGTGGTCTTGTTGGCATTGTACTGGTCGACACAGGTGTGAAGGCGGGCCTTGCCGGCGGTCTCCTTGGCGTATTTCGGATCGACGGCGTTCGGGAAGATCGCGGGACCGGCCGGCAGGGTCGGCGCCGGAGCAGCCGCGGGCGCAGCTTCCTTCTTCGCCGTCGTTGTCGCCGCCGGGGCGGACGGAGGTGCGGCGGGGGCAGCTGCGGTCGGCGCAGCCGCAGGCGTCGCGTCGGCGCCGCACTGGGCCTTGCGGAAATCATTCCACTTCATGGTGCCGAGCGAGCCGTCCTTTTTGGCGGCTTGATACTTCGCGCTGCACTCCTGCGCGGTCAATGCCCGGGCCGGCGCACTCGCCACCAGCGCGGCAACGCCCGTTACCGCAATGGCACACAACAATTTCGCTTGAATGGTCATCCTTGGTCTCCCTCAGGGAAGCAAAACGAGGATTGCTATCCTAGCGTGTCGGCGACTTCGGACAAGAAAGCGATGGTGGTTGAGGCCAAAATATAGTGGCCGCTCCGGTCGTGTTATTCATGTGGCGTTCAGCAACGCGGGTCGACGTTCGCGGCCTCCGCAACTCTCGCAAGAAGAGCCACATCATGACCCTCGCCTCCCGCCTTGCCGTCGTCGCGATCGCCTCCCTGTTCGCCACCGGCACCGCCTTCGCCCAGACCGCGGCGCCGGCTGCCAAGTCCGATATGAAGACCGATGCTGCTACCACCACTGACAAGAAGGCGCCAAAGGAGCACTCGGCCGAGTCGCTGGAATGCTCCAAGCAGGCGGATGCCAAGGGCCTGCATGGCAAGGAGCGCAAGAAATTCCGCTCCGAATGCATCAAGACTGCGAAGGCCGGTGGCGCTGCCACGCCAGCGCCGGCCGCTGACAAGAAGTAATTCCGTCACAATCCTCGCCTCGCCTTTGGCGAGAGGCGCACGCATTGCGGCATGACGAGCCTGCAATTGTGCCCCTCTCGCCGATTTGCGATAAGGCGGCGTGAAGCAAATCACCGCCTCCCTTCCGTTCGAATGGCCGAGCCGCGCCAAGGTTTTAGGCACCGCGGAGACACTTATCATCGGCGCGGCCGGTGGATTGATGTTCCTTGCCCTGGGCTTGCCGGGCGGGTTGATCTCGGGATCGATGATCGCGGTCGGAATCGCCGCGATTGCCGGACGTCAGCTCTCGGTCCCCCCGCTCCTGACCCAGACCGTGCTGGTACTGCTCGGAATTTCGCTGGGCTCGGTCGTATCGCGCCATCTGATCCAGCAGGTCAGCGCCTATCCGCTGACCATCGGGCTTCTGGCGCTCGCCACCTTCTGTTCGACCTTCGGCTCCAGCTATTACCTTCAGCGCGTCCATGGCTGGGACCGCACCTCGGCCTTCCTGGCCGGCAGCCCCGGTGCGCTCTCGCAGATCACCATCCTGGCGGTTGAGCGCGGGGCCGATTTGCCTGGTATCGCGGTGGTGCAGACCATGCGCGTGATCATCCTGACGGCGGCGCTGCCGATGGTGCTGGCTATTGCGGGCGTCGCCCCCTCCGTCTCGCCATCTCTGACGACCGCGATCGCCTCGCCGCTCGATCTTCTGGAACTGGTTGCCGCTTCGCTGGCGGCGTCACTCGTGCTGCGGCTGATGAAATTTCCGGCGAGCTGGATGTTCGGCGCCATGATCGCCTCCAGCGTGCTGCACGGCGCGGGTTGGGTCGACGGCGGCCTGCCGAACTGGGTGCGCGGCGTGTCGCTGGTCGGCATCGGCGCGCTGATCGGCAGCCGCTTTGCCCGGATGCGCATCAAGACGCTGGCCGGCCACATCAACGCCGCGCTCGGCTCGTTTGCCGTAGCCATCGCTGTCTCCGCCATCTTCGTCGGCATCGTCGCACTCACCACGCAGGTGAAATTCTCGGACGTCGTCGTCGCCTACGCGCCCGGCGCGATGGACGCGATGCTGGCACTGGCGCTGACGTTGCACATCGATCCGATCTTCGTCGGCGCCCATCACCTGTCGCGCTTCGTGTTCGTGACAATTGCGACGCCTGGCATCGTGCACCTGTTCGGCCGCACGCAGGACGACGTGGACGATTAGCCGCCCTCCGCAGCCGCTGGTCCCTCCAGCGCGGCAATTTCCGCCTCGAGCTCTGCAATCCGCTGATCCCTCGCGGCTAGCGCCGCTGCCACATCCGGGGCGTCGAACTTTTGCGGAATGTGCTGGGGGCAGTTGGTGTCCCAGGCCGCGATCTTGAAGAGAATCACCTGCTCGGGCCGGGCGCGATAGCCCTTCGGCATCAGCGCATCCGTCAGCGCATCGTCATCCTCGACAACGCGCGCCTCGCCCCAGATCTTCACGCGACGGCGATGGGCATAGTCCATCACGAAAATGTAGGCCTTGGGGTTCTCGGAGAGATTTCCTTGAGTCAGATATTGCTGATTGCCGGCATAGTCGGCGAAAGCAAGCGTCTGCTTGTCCAGCACCTTCAGAAATCCCTTCGGACCGCCGCGATGCTGGATATAGGGCTGGCCGTCCGCCGATGCCGTGGCAAAGTAGAAGCTGTTGGCCTCAGCGAGGAAGGCCTCGATGTTCTCGTCGACCTCGGTGCGCCAGCCGCGCTGCTCGACGCGGCCATAGGCTTCGCGCGAGCCCTTGCGTGCCTGGATCGCCTTCACGGCGGGAGTGAAGGCGACATCGCTGGCATAGGTATGAACTGTGGTCATCGGAATATCTCCTGAAAATTCCGGCGCATGTCTGCGTCTTTCACGACCCAAGATGGACCTTCTGCCGTCTAAAACAATCAGGCGGCTTGACACTTCATCATTGCGATATATGCAATAATGTCCATGGACCGCCTCGATGCCATGCGCGTTTTCATCACGGTCGCCGATCTGCGCGGCTTTGCGCCGGCGGCGCGCAAGCTAAGGCTATCGCCTTCGGCGGTGACGCGGCTGATCGCAGCGCTGGAGGAGCATCTTGGCGCGCGGCTGTTGCAGCGGACCACGCGACAGGTGCGGCTCACGGATGTCGGCAGGCGCTATCTGGAGCGCGCCCGGCGGATCCTCGCCGACGTCGAGGAGGCCGACGGCGCGGCGCGGGAAGAGCGCAACCGGCCGAGCGGGCGGCTGGTGGTCTCGGCCCCGGTGGGTTTCGGCCGGCTCCATGTCGGGCCTGTCATGACCGACTATCTCAAGCGCTATCCCGAGGTGGCGGCCGAGCTCAGGCTGTCGGACAATCTCGTCAACCTTGTCGAGGACGCCGTCGATGCCGCGGTGCGGATCGGTCATCTTGCCGATTCCTCGCTGGTCGCGCGTCAGGTCGGCGAGATGCGGCGGATCACGGTGGCAACGCCAGGCTATCTCAAGCGCCACGGCGAGCCGAGGACGCCACAGGCGCTGTCTGAGCACCAGACGATCCAATTTGGTCCGTCCGCGAGCTGGCAGTTCATGCAGGACGGCCGGGGCATCGAGGTGACGCCATCTCCGCGCTTCATCAGCAACAGTGCCGACGCCGCCCTGCAATATGCCGAAGCCGGCGGCGGCATCACGCGCGTGCTGGCCTATCAGGCCGCCGAGGGCCTGAAGCGCGGACGCCTGAAGGTCCTGCTGGCGAAATTCGAGCAGCCGGCGTTGCCGATCCACATCGTCTACCCGACCTCGCGGCTGCTCTCGGCCAAAGTGCGGGCGTTCATCGATCTCGTGGTGGAGACGACGCAGTGGAAGTTTGGGTGAAGTCGTCATTCCGGGGCTCGCGAAGCGAGCACCCGGAATCTCGAGATTCCGGGTTCGGTGCTTCGCACCGCCCCGGAATGACAGCTACCCCGGCTTCGGCACGACGCGAAACGTGCCGCTGGCCCGCGCGATCACAACGCCGTCGGCCTTGACCAGGCTCTGCGCGAAGCAGATCGTCTTGCCGGTCTTGATCACGTCGCTCTCGATCGAGCACCATTGGCCGGTCTCGGCCGAGCCGACGAAATCGATCGACAGCGAGACCGTCACGAATGAGGTGGTCCAGTTCGTCAGCTGGGCGCAGCTGTAGCCCATCGCGTTGTCGGCGAGCGCGGTGATAAGGCCGCCGTGGATCAAGCCACGCCCGTTGGTGTGCGGCCTTGCCAGCCGCAGGCCGATGATGACGGCACGGTCGGTCTTCTTCGCGTACAGCGGCTCCCACGGTTCGGTCATCGGACTCTTGCGGGCGAGCGGCTCGAAGCCTTCGGGGATGTCGATGGAGGTCATGCGCGTCTCGCGTTGTCGATTGACAGCATTGAACGCGATGGACGAGACGAACGCATCAATTACAAAGTTTTAAACGGGATTTGCGCAGATGTTTGAAACGTGTGGTGCCGCATTGACAGTGCCGTAGCGTGGGCAAAGCGAAGCGTGCCCACCAACTTTCTCAATCGTGAAGAGGTGGTGGGCACGGCGCTTTGCGCCTTTGCCCACCCTACGGCACCGTCCTAGAACGGCAGCCCCACATAATTCTCCGACAGTGACGTCATCGCGGCCGGCGACTGCGTGACGTAGTCGAGCTCGGCGAGCTGGATGCGCGCGCCGATGCTGCCATTGTCGGGGAATTTGTGCAGCATCGAGGTCATCCACCAGGAGAAGCGCACGGCCTTCCAGACGCGCGCCAGCGCCTTGGCGGAATAGGTATCGATGCCGGCACTCGATTTCTCGTCGTAGAACTCGCGAAGTGCGCCTGACAGATAATGCGCATCGCTGGCGGCGAGGTTCAGCCCCTTGGCGCCGGTCGGCGGCACGATGTGGGCAGCGTCGCCGCACAGGAACATCTTGCCGAAACGCATCGGCTCGGCGACGAAGCTGCGCAAGGGCGCAATGCTCTTCTCGATCGAGGGGCCGGTGATGAGACTGTCGGCCGCCTCCTGGTCGAGCCGGCGCTTCAGCTCGTCCCAGAAGCGATCGTCCGGCCACTGATCGACATGGTCATCGAGCGAGCATTGCACGTAATGCCGGCTGCGCTTCATCGAGCGCATGGTGCAAAGCGCAAAGCCACGCGCATGGTTGGAATAGATCAGCTCGTGGCTGACCGGCGGCGTCTCGGACAAGATGCCGAGCCAGCCGAACGGATAAACCCGCTCGAACTCCTCGATCGCCGTATCAGGCACGCTCGCGCGGCTGACGCCGTGGAAGCCGTCGCACCCGGCGATGAAATCGCAATCGAGCGTGTGGGTGACGCCATCCTTGACCCAGGTTACACGCGGGTGACTGCCGTCGAAATCATGCGGCTGCACGTCCTTGGCCGCATAGACGGTGGTGAGACCGGCGGCTTTGCGCGCATTCATCAGGTCGAGCGTGACCTCGGTCTGGCCATAGATCATCACCGTCTTGCCGGTGGCGGCCTTCATGTCGATGCGGTGGCGGCTCCCGGAAAATGCCAGTTCGATACCCTCGTGCACCAGGCCTTCGGCATGCGCCCGCTTGCCGGCACCGACTTGATCGAGCAGCGCGACGGTGCCCTCCTCCAGCAGGCCGGCGCGGATGCGTCCGAGCACGTAGTCGGGGCTCTGCCGTTCCAGGATGACGTTGTCGATGCCGTAAATGTGCAGCAATTGCCCAAGCAACAATCCCGCCGGCCCGGCACCGATGATTGCGACTTTTGTCCGCAATACTTGCTCCTCCCGATCCTGTAGGCTTTCGTCGCGGCTCGCTTGTCGCGTTGATCCACGCAGGATAATTATATCATATAACGGTTTGGCAAAAAGGGAGGTTGGTCGCGGACAGCGACAAATCCGTGCAACACCGCTGACGTAGATGACGCAGCAGTTCCGGCTTGAACGCGCCGGCCGATTAGATAACATGTTAATTAACAAGACCAGGCCGTCGAAGCCTGCCGTCACGAAAGGGGAGAGATACGAAATGAGGAAGGCCTGTCTGGCTTTGCTGCTGGCAGCAAGCGTGACGCCTGCGTTCGCGCAGGACAAAACCGTCGACCTGAAGGTGTCGCATTGGGTGCCGGCGTCGCATCCGCTGCAAAAGTCTCTTGAAGACTGGGTGGCCGCAGTGAACAAGGATTCCGGCGGCACCATCACCGGCAAGGTGTTTCCGGCCCAGCAGCTCGGCAAGGCGTTCGACCATTACGACATGGCACGCGACGGCATCGCTGACGTCACCTATGTCAATCCCGGCTACCAGCCCGGCCGCTTCCCGGTCATCGGCGCCGGCGAATTGCCGTTCCTGATCTCTGACGCCAAGGGCGGCTCGATGGGGCTGGACGCCTGGTACCGCAAATATGCCGAGAAGGAGATGAAGGACGTCAAATACTGCCTCGCCTTCGTCCACTCGCCTTCGTCCTTCCACTCGCGCAGCAAGAAGATCGCCATGCCGGAGGACGTGAAAGGCATGAAGATCCGCCCCGCGCACGCCACCATGGCGAACTTCGTCACCGCGCTCGGTGGCACCAATGTGCAGTCCTCCGCCCCTGAAGTGCGCGACATTATCGAGCGCGGCGTCGCCGACGGCGTCACCTTTCCCTGGGGCTCGCTGGTGCTGTTCGGCATCGACAAGGTCACCAAGTTCCACATGGAAGCGCCGCTCTACACCACGACCTTCGTGTTCGTGATCAACAAGGACAAGTACAATGCGATGTCCGACAAGCAGAAGGCCGCGGTCGACAAGAACTGCTCGACCGAGATGGCCGGCGTGGTTGGCGAGCACTGGGGCAAGTTCGAAGATGCCGGCGTCGACAAGGTGAAGGCGGAAGAAGGTCACGAGGTCTACAAGCTATCCCCGGACCAGACCGCCGCCTGGAAGAAGGCCGCCGAATCGCTGGTCAAGACCTGGGGCGATGGCGTCAAGAAGGCCGGCATCGATCCGAACGCTGCGCTGGCGGAATTGAAGGCGTCGTTGAAGAAGTACAACGCATTGGCGGAGTGAGACTACACCTCTCCCGCTTGCTTGCGGGAGAGGTCGGCGCGTTCCGGGCGATGCGAAGCATCGTCCCGAGCGCCGGGTGAGGGCTCTCTCCCCTTGGAGGTTCTCGATTGTGGAGACACTCTCTCCCCACCCCTCCCCCGCAAGCGGGGGAGGGAGCGCAGCTCCATCGCGGGGACAGCTCGAACTGGTCGAAAGGACTCTCTCCCCATGAAGCGCGCCTGGATGGACCGCATCATCGACACGATCGAATGGATCGCCGCCGCGTTCGTCGGTATCGTCGCGTTCGACATTTTTTTGTCGGTGCTGCTGCGCAACACGCTGAACTATTCGATCCCTGACAGTTTCGACATCGGTCGCATGCTGCTCGGCATCCTGATCTTCTGGGGCATCGCGGCAACCTCCTACCGCGGCACGCACATCACGGTCGATCTGGTCTGGGGCAATGTCGGGCCACGCTACCAGCGCTGGATCGACGTGTTCGCGACGCTGGTGCTGCTGTTCGTCGTCACGGTGCAGACCTGGACGCTGTTCGACAAGGTGCGCGGCACCTACAACGACAACGTCCAGACCTTCGACATGCACATGCCGACCTGGCCGTTCTTCGCGATCGCCTGGATCGGCGACGTCTCGGCCGTGCTGCTGATCGCGATCCGCACCTACCGATTGATCTTCCATCCTGAAGAGATGCACGACCCCAAGCTGAAGGCGACGGAATGATCATGAGCACCGATGCCGTCGCCGTAATCGGCTTCATCTCCCTGTTTGCCTTGATGCTGCTGCGCGTGCCCGTCGGCATGGCCATGGGCCTCGTCGGCGTCTCCGGCTTCTCCTATCTGGTCGGCGCGACGCCGGCGCTGAAACTGGTCGGCCAGACCTCGATGCGCACGGTCACCGACTACACCTTCGGCGTCATCCCGATGTTCCTGCTGATGGGCTCGTTCGTCAGCAATTCCGGCATGAGCCGGGAGCTGTTCCGCGCCGCCAACGGTTTTGTCGGACATTTGCGCGGCGGGCTCGGCATCGCGACCGTGGGCGCCTGCGGCGGCTTTGCCGCGATCTGCGGTTCATCGGTGGCGACGGCAGCCACCTTCTCCGCTGTTGCCTATCCCGAGATGCGCCGCTTCGGCTATCCGCAGTCCTTTGCGACAGGGGTGATCGCGGCCGGCGGCACGCTTGGCGCGATGCTGCCGCCCTCCACCGTGCTCGCGGTCTACGGCATCATCACCGAGCAGGACATCGGCAAACTCTTCATCGCCGGCATCATTCCGGGCCTGCTGGCGATGACCATGTACATGATCACGATCTTCCTGATCGGCTATCTGCGCCCCGACTTCCTGCCCAAGGGCAAGGTGCTGCCCTGGCGCGAGCGTTTCGCCGGACTGAAGGAAATCTGGGCGCCGGTGCTGCTGTTCGTGTTCGTGATCGGCGGTCTCTACGGACTGCCCTTCCTGCCGCGCTTTACGCCGACGGAAGCTGGCGGCGTCGGCGCCACCGGCGCCTTCATCATCGGCATGGTCACGGGACGGCTCGACCGCGAGAAGGTGCTGGCCTCGCTGCTGCAGGCGACGCGCACCGCGGCCGCGGTGTTCACCGTGCTGATCGGCGCTTTGATCTTCGGTTATTTCCTCACGGTGACGCAGACGCCGCAGAAGGTGACGGAATTTCTCACCGGCCTCGGTCTCGGCCCTTACGGCGTGCTGGCGCTGATCATGGTGATGTATCTCGTGCTCGGCTGCCTGATGGACGCCATGGCGATGATCATCCTGACCGTGCCGATCATCTTCCCCGTGATCACACATCTCGGCTTCGACCCGATCTGGTTCGGCGTCATCATCGTCATGACGGTCGAGCTCGGACTGATCCATCCGCCTGTCGGCATGAACGTGTTTGTCATCAAGAGCGTGGTGAAGGACGTCTCCTTCTCCACGATCTTCAAGGGTGTGATTCCGTTCGTGGCGACCGACCTCGTGCGCCTGGTGATCCTGATCGCGTTCCCGCTGCTGGCGACATGGCTGCCGATGCGGATGATGGCGCACTAGCGAGGCGAAGCAATGACCACACCGACGCTCGCGACAAAATATGTCTTCACGATCACTGCAAAAATCGGCGACGTCATCACCGCCGGCGAGACCGGCATCGGCGTCCGCCGCATCATCCCGATCATCGGCGGCGAGGTGACGGGGGCGTTATCAGGCAGGGTGCTTCCGTTCGGCGCCGACTTCCAGACCATCCGCCCCAACGAGCTGATCGACTTGGAGGCCAAATACGCCTTCGAGACCGACGACGGCGCCACCATCTATGTCGAGAACAAGGGCATCCGCTTTGGCCCGATCGAACTCCTGCAAAAGCTCAAGCGTGGCGAACCCGTTGATCCGAAGCTGATCTATTTTCGGACCGTGCCGAAATTCGAGACGGGGCACGAGAAATACCGCTGGCTGATGGAGCACATCTTTGTCGGCTCAGCCGCGCGGCACGCAGACCGGGTGGTGATCGACGTGCATCAGGTGGTGTGAGCGCACACTCAACTGTCGTCCCGGCGAAAGCCGGGACCCATACCGCGTGATCTATCCGCTGCAGGCGGTCGGAGTACCGAACGACCAATCTTCGCCAAATTCCTCCCTGGGGTTATGGGTCCCGGCCTCCGCCGGGACGACACCAAATTGGAGGACGGCTTTTGCCTACCTGACGGCGCCCCTCCTTGACTCCTCCCAAATTCGTTATACAACATAACTATTCTGATAAGGACGCAAATGACACAGGGAAACGCCGAGACCGCTGGCGCGGGCACCTCCGGGCTGCTTCAGATCGAGAGGGTGGACCGGGTTCTGACCGTGGGGCTGAACCGGCCGGCCAAGCGCAATGCGCTCAATGACGGCATCATTCTCGAAATCGGCCAATGCTTTACGTCCCTGCCCGAGGATGTCGGTGCGGTGGTCATTCACGGCATCGGCGACCATTTCTCCAGCGGTCTCGACCTGTCCGAGCTCCAGGACCACGACGCCACCGGCGGCCTTCTCCATTCCCAAATGTGGCATCGGGTGTTCGACCGTATCCAGTATAGCCGCGTCCCCGTCATCGCCGCGCTGAAGGGCGCCGTGATCGGCGGCGGGCTGGAGCTTGCCTGCGCGGCGCATATCCGTGTCGCCGAGCCCTCGACCTATTTCGCGCTGCCGGAGGGGCAGCGCGGCATCTTCGTCGGCGGCGGCGGCTCGGTGCGGCTGCCGCGGCTGATCGGCGTTGCCAGGATGATGGACATGATGCTGACCGGCCGTGTCTATAGCGCGACCGAGGGCGCGTCCTACGGCTTTGCGCAATATGTCACCGAGGGAGGGAACGGCTTGCCCAAGGCGCTGGAGCTTGCGACCAAGATTGCGTCCAACGCGCCGTTGACGAATTTCGCCGTGCTTCAAGCGCTCCCGATGATCGCGGAGGCCAATCCGCAAACGGGCCTTTTGATGGAATCGCTGATGGCCACCGTTGCGCAGAGCGACAAGGAAGCAAAACGCAGGATCCGCGAGTTCCTCGAGCACAAGACCGCCAAGGTAAAGCCGAAGTCATGAGCGCACAGCCGTCCTCTTCCAGCACAGAGCGCGGCGTGAGCAATTCTCCGCTGCGGCCGATCTCCTTCGGAGATCCCGTGGTCGATGTCGAGCGTCGCGCCGATGGCACGATCTATCTGCGGCCGAAGCAGCCCCTCGGCGACTATCCCGTCCGCATCACCGATCGTCTGCATCACTGGGCGACGGCGACGCCGGACCGCGTCTTCATGGCCGAGCGCGAGGGTGGCCGGGGCTGGCGCAAGATCACCTATGCCGAGCTGCTCACCGCGAGCCGGCATATCGCCTCAGGCCTGATCCAGCGCGGCCTGTCGGCGGAGCGGCCGGTCGTCATCCTCTCCGGCAATTCGATCGACCACGCTTTGCTCGCCTTCGGCGCCTTCTATGCCGGCATTCCCTTCTGCCCGGTGTCACCGGCCTATTCACTGGTGTCGAAGGATTACGGCAAGCTCGCATATTTGATGAAGCTGCTGACGCCCGGCCTCGTTTTCGCAGAGGATGCCGGCAAGTTCGCGGACGCGCTCGCCGCCAATGTCTCCCTCGGTACCGAGATCGCTGCGTCCTATGGCCATGTGCCGGGCCGCGACGTCACCCTGCTCGCCGACCTCATCGCAACCCCGATCCGTAGCGATCTTGACGAGCTCCATGAGAAGATCGGCCCCGACACAATCGCAAAATTCCTGCTGACCTCGGGCTCAACAGGCAATCCCAAGGCCGTCATCAACACCCAGCGCATGATCTGCGCCAACCAGGTGATGCTGCGCGAGACGCTCGCCTTCCTCAAGGACGAGCCGCCTGTCATCATCGACTGGTTGCCATGGAACCACACCTTTGGCGGCAACCACAATATCGGGCTGACGCTGTATAATGGCGGCTCGATGTATCTGGACGCCGGCAAGCCGGTGCCCGGCGGCATCGAGGAGACCGTGCGCAATCTCCAGGAGATTTCGCCGACGGTCTATTTCAACGTGCCCAAGGGCTATGAATCGCTGCTGCCCTATTTGCGCGACGACCAGGGCCTGCGCGCAAAGTTCTTCGATCGCCTGCATGCGATGTTCTTCTCCGGCGCTGCGCTGTCGCCGTTCGTCTGGAACAGTCTTGACGAGCTCGCGGTGAAGGAGAAGGGATATCGCGTGCCGATGCTGACCGGCCTCGGCGCCACCGAGACCGCACCGTTCTTCATGTCGGTCAATCCGCGTACCAGCCGCTCCGGCCATGTCGGCCTTCCCGTTTCCGGCAACGAGGCCAAGCTGGTGCCAAACAACGGCAAGCTCGAGGTCCGCGCCAAGGGGCCGAACGTGATGCCCGGCTACTGGCGCCAGCCTGACATCACCGCAAAATCCTTCGATGAGGAAGGATTTTACAAGATGGGCGATGCGCTCAAGCCCGCCGATCCTGATGATCTCAACGCCGGCTTCGATTTCGACGGCCGCGTCAGCGAGGATTTCAAGCTCGCCAGCGGCACCTGGGTCAGCGTCGGTCCCTTGCGCGCGCGCCTCATCGCAGCCTGCGCGCCGCTGGTGCGCGACGTCGTCATCGCCGGCATCAACCGTGACGAGATCTCCGCTCTCATCGTGCTCGATCTCGACGGCTGCCGCCTGATCAACCCGACACTGCCGCCAGACGACCTCGTGGTCGCGACGCGCGACCGGCTGGTCCGCGAGGCGTTCCGCGAGCGCTTGACCCAGTTTCTCGGTTCGGCGACCGGCTCCTCGACCCGGATTACCCGTGCGATCCTGATGGACACCCCGCTCTCGATCGACAAGGGCGAGGTCACCGACAAGGGCTCGATCAACCAGCGCGCGGTGCTGGAGCATCGCGGCGCGTTGATTGAAGAGCTCTACGCTGCCAATCCGTCTGACCGCGTGATATCGGTCGGCTAAAGAAACTCATCGAAGGAGAACGCCATGTTGTTGAAGGATCAGGCAGCCATCGTCACCGGCGGCGCATCGGGTCTGGGTGCTGCCACAGCACGAAAACTGGCGGCGCAGGGCGCCAAGGTCGCGGTGTGCGATCTCAATACCAAGCTTGCAGAGACCGTTGCCGCCGAGATCAAGGGCGTCGCCGTCACCTGCGACGTCTCAGACGCGGCCTCCGCTGAAGCTGCGATCGCACAGGCGGCCAAGGCCCATGGTCCGGCCCGCGTACTGGTCAACTGCGCCGGCATCGGCGTTGCAAAACGCGTCGTCGGCCGCGACGGCCCGATGGCGCTTGCCGATTTCGACAAGGTGATCAAGATCAACCTGATCGGCACCTTCAACATGTTGCGCCTCGCGGCGACGGAGATGTCCAAGCTCGAGCCGCAGGCGAGCGGCGAGCGCGGCGTCATCATCAACACGGCCTCGGTCGCCGCCTATGACGGCCAGATCGGCCAGTCGGCCTACTCGGCCTCGAAGGGCGGCATCGTCGGCATGACCTTGCCGATCGCGCGCGAGCTCGCCCAGTTCGGCGTCCGCGTGCTGACCATCGCGCCCGGGCTGTTCCTGACGCCCCTGCTGGCCAATCTGCCGCAGGAAGCGCAGGACTCGCTCGCCGCCGCCATCCCCTTCCCGCGCCGTCTTGGCAATGCCGACGAATTCGCCGCGCTCGCGCTGCACATGGTCGAGAACTCCTATCTCAACGGCGAAGTGGTGCGCCTCGACGGCTCGCTGCGCATGGCGCCGAAATAAGGCACTCAACGCATGTTCGTGAACCGGCGCGACGTCCAGATCCAGTGGGGCGACTGCGACCCCGCCAACATCGTCTACTATCCGCGCTATTTCGCGATGTTCGACGATTCGACGTCGACCCTGTTCGAGGTCGCCGGCTTCTCCAAGCAGGACCTGGTTCGCAAATACGGCCTGGTGGGCATCCCCATGGTCGATACGCGGTCCAAGTTCTACATTCCCTCGACCTATGGCGACTGGATCACCATCGAAACGAAGATCGAGAGCATCAAGCGCTCGAGCTTCGAGGTGAAGCACAACGTCTACAAGGGCGAGGCGCTCGCCATCGAAGGCTTCGAGACGCGCGTTCTGGTCGGCCGCGACCCCGACAACCCCGACAGACTGAAATCGGCACCCTTCCCCCCGGAAATGGTCGCCAAATTCACAGGGAGCTAATCCGGAACCAAATCGCCGCATCGCCAAAAGACGGGGCTGAATTCATCCCCGATTTCTGCTTTCAAAGAAAACGTCAAGGGAGGAATTGATGAAACGCTTTTACCTGACTGCCATCGCGGCGGCGACGCTGGCGTTGCCGGCCTTGCCCGCGCACGCCCAGACCAACGAAATCACCATCGGCATCACCACCACCACCACCGGCCCGGGCGCCGCGCTCGGAATTCCCGAGCGCAACGCGCTGGAATTCGTGCCGAAGGAAATCGGCGGCGTTCCGTTGAAGGTGATCGTGCTCGACGACGGCGGCGATCCCACCACCGCGACCACCAACGCCCGCCGTTTCGTCACCGAATCCAAAGCCGACATCATCATGGGCTCGGCGCTGACGCCGCCGACCATCGCAGTCTCCAACGTCGCCAACGAAGCCGGCATTCCGCACTTTGGTCTGGCTCCCTTCCCGATCACGCCGGAACGCATGAAGTGGTCGGTGGCGATGCCGCAGCCGATCCCAATCGTCGGCAAGGTGCTGTACGATCACATGAAGTCCAAGGGCATCAAGACCCTCGGCTATATCGGCTATTCCGACTCCTATGGCGAC
Organism: Bradyrhizobium sp. CCBAU 51745; assembly: GCF_028128715.1. Lineage (NCBI taxonomy): Bacteria > Pseudomonadati > Pseudomonadota > Alphaproteobacteria > Hyphomicrobiales > Nitrobacteraceae > Bradyrhizobium > Bradyrhizobium sp. CCBAU 51745. The sequence goes on from NZ_LBJP01000007.1 coordinate 199,904, forward strand.
CTCTGGTTCAACGACCTGAAGGCGCAGGCCGTGCCGATGGGCATGACCATCGTCGACGAGGAGCGCTTCGCCCGTCCGGATACCTCGGTGACCGGCCAGGTGCTGAAGCTCGTGGCCGCCAATCCCGATGCGATCCTGGTCGGCGCCTCCGGCACCGCGGCCGCGCTGCCGCAGACCGAGCTGCGTGAGCGCGGCTATCAGGGCCTGATCTACCAGACCCACGGCGCTGCCAGCATGGACTTCATCCGCATCGCCGGCCAAGCGGCCGAAGGCGTGCTGATGGCATCCGGTCCTGTCATGGACCCCGAGGACCAGCCGGAGGAAGCTGCCACCAAGAAGCCCGGCCTTGCGCTCAACTCAGCCTATGAAGCCAAGTACGGCCCGAACAGCCGTAGCCAGTTCGCCGGCCATTCCTACGATGCCTTCGAGATCCTCAAGCGTATCATCCCGACGGCGCTGAAGACCGCAAAACCCGGCACACCTGAGTTCCGCGAAGCGATCCGTCAGGCGTTGCTGTCCGAGAAGGAGCTGGCCGCCAGCCAGGGCGTCTACAACTTCACCGAAAAGGACCGCTACGGCCTCGACGAGCGCTCGCGCATCCTGCTCACCGTGAAGAACGGCAAGTACACGCTGGTGAGGTAGGCGGCGTCGGTCTCCGAAATGACGAGAGCCGGCCCATCAGGCCGGCTCTTTTCTTTTATACGTCCGGCGCGCTTGCCTCACGCCGCCTGGCGCAGCGGCGTCCAGGCGAACTCCGGATAGTAGGTGTCCATCATCCGGTCGACAAAGGCGGTGAGGTTCGGAAACCCTTCCGCGCGGTCGCGCAGGTTGGACTCGAAGAACGGCGTCAAAATGCCGGCGAGAACGCCGAACGCAGTCGCGTCGACACCGCTGGGCTTGTTGCCCATCAGATAGGATTTGTCACCAAGCTGCACCGACAGTGCGAACAGCGAACGCACTGCGAGATCGACATCATCATCGGGGGCGTGGCGGCCGAGGCCGGAGAGCAGATAGTTCTCGGCGACGCGGAACTGGGCATCCTCGCGCAGTTTCTCCCGATTGTGCTCCGGCGCACCGTCGAAGAAATGCGCAGGTCCCTTGGCGAAATTGACTGGATCAACCCAGCGGGCGCCGATCAGCGCCCAGTAGACGTGATGCTCGATCATGCGCTCGAAGGCCCAGGCCTGTGCACGCTCCTGCAACGAGAGGCCGGCATCGAAGTCGAAGCCGTAGCGGCGCTCGATATGGGCGCGGATGAAGGTCGAATCGGCCACGGCCTCGCCGCCATCGTCGATAAAGGGCAGCTGCCCCTTGGGTGAGGCCGGCGGCATCGCCCGCTCCTTCCGGTAGGGCAGCCCCGCCATCTTGAGCTGCACCTCGGTCTTGGTGACGAAGGGGCTGATTTCCGGCAGGCCGAAGCCGGTGCCAAAGCCGTAAAGCGTGATCATGTGAGCTCTCCTGAACCTGCCGAAAGAGTTGACGGAACCTAGTGCCGGGCTGCTGCCACCATGGTGGCAGCAGCCGTGATATCTTCTGCGAAACGGGCCCCCCGCCAGGCGCGGCCCATCACATGGCGGACGAGCGCGTCCGCAGCCTGGATCAACGAACGTGTCACCACGGTTGCGATCGCGAGGCGGAGGTCGACGGCAGTGAGTTCGAGAAACATGAAGCGGCCGAAGACTCTGGCATGCAACGAGGCTTGGGCTCGCCAGAGCGGGCCAGCCAGGCCAAGATGGATCGGAGTGATCATGAACAAACCCTCTTCAGTCGATGTGTTGTCCCGGTATAGAACTCCCCTGCTGCCAACATCCTGTCAGCAGCCGCGCGCCGATTTCTGATCCGCCGTTCGATGAGAGAATTGTCATGAGACGTGCCGACCGGCTGTTTCAGATCATCCAGGTGCTGAGGCGCACCCGTAAGCCGCTGACCGCGGACGCAATTGCAGCCGAGCTCGAGACCTCGAAGCGCACCATCTATCGCGACATCGCAACGCTGATAGGCCAGCGCGTGCCGATCCGCGGCGAAGCCGGCATGGGCTACATCCTGGAAAAAGGATTCGACCTGCCGCCCTTGATGCTGACGCCGGACGAGATCGAGGCGGCGGTGCTGGGCGCGCAATGGGTCGCGGGCCATGCCGATTCCACGCTGGCGCGCGCGGCCGAAGATTTGATGGCCAAGATCGCCGACACTGTGCCCGAGCGGCTGCGGCCCTTCGTGCTGGAGCCGGCGAGCCGGGCGCGGCCGAGCTGGAACAGGGAGCCTGACCGTCTGGACATGGCGCGTACGCGCACGCAGATCCACGAAGGCAAGAAGATCATGCTGCGCTATCGCGACGAACAGGGTCGTCCCAGCGAGCGCATGATCTGGCCGATCTCGGTCGGCTATCTCGAAGCCGTGCGTCTGCTCGCCGCGTGGTGCGAGCTACGCGGAGACTTCCGCAGCTTCCGCACCGACCGCGTCGTGGAGGCGACCTATCTCGACGAGCGATATCCTGAAAGGCGCGACGTGCTGCGCGCGAAATGGCGGCAGAGCCTGGTCTGGGGACCGCCGAAAGACACATGATGCCGATGGAAGAGATCGATCAATCGAGCTGCTGCCAGAGCTGCGGCGCCTGCTGCGGCTATTCGCAAAACTGGCCGCGCTTCTCGATCGAGAGCGACGAGGAGCTTGCGTTGATCCCTTCGGGCCTCGTCAACGCGCGTCAGTCCGGCATGCGCTGCGAGGGCGATCGCTGTTCGGCGTTGCAGGGAGATATCGGCAAGGCGACCACGTGCGGCATCTATGCGGTGCGGCCGGAGGTGTGCCGCACTTGCATGCCTGGAGATGCCGAATGCGCGATGGCGCGGCGGAAGTTCGGGCTGCCTGTGATAGAGACCGCTTAGGCGGGAACGGCTTCGCTGATCTCGTCGTCGATTTCGTCGTCCAGCGGTGCGAGCACCGAGAGCGGCTTGGTCGACAACGTGATCGGCTTGCGGCCTCCCGACAGCGAGGGCGATGATTTGGCCGAGCCTTCGCGCGACAACGCGTAGAGCGTCGAGCCGACACGGCCACCGTTCTCGATCAGGTCGCGCTCGCTACAGCTGCTCGCGATCGCGACGGCCAACGAGTGCAGATGGCTGCGGCGATAGCAAAACAGCGCCAGCCTGGCGCGGACGTCAGGGGAAACACTCTCAACCAGCCTCGGCAGACCGCTTGCATTGGCGCGGTACATCTCGCCAAGAAGCTCGTCACGAACCGGGCAGAAATCGCTTTCAAAAGCGTCGCGGCTTGAAAACATTGCAGTTCTCCCTCGTGTCCGGAAGATGCCGCGCAATTCTCTAATGAAAGGTTAACCACCCTGGGCGGTAGTCACCCGGTGTCCATGCTCTTATGCCGGGAATCAGAGCGCAGCCCTACCGGGTTGACGGCGTCGGCGGTGGCCTTGCGGCAGTCCTTCAAGATCCCCGCCGCCGGCGGGGTCCTCCGAACGGAGGTCCAAGCTCAGTTCGCCGCCATGAAGATGGAGAGGCCGAAGCCGGTCAGATGGTGCAGCGCCTGGTCGACGCCGATCAGGGTCCAGAACCAGGGGTGCTCCTGGTTGACGCCGAAATTGGCCGACACGAATCCCTTGGCACGATCGATGGTGATGTGGATGACGAAATCGATCAGCGCCACGAACCAGAATTTTGGCGCCACGATCAGGATCAATGGCAACGCAACCGCAAAGTGAATCAGGCAATGCACCAGGAGCGGCAAAGCCCAGCCGTGCTTCTGGTCCTTGCCGTGCGCCATCCACGCCGTTTGCAGGACGAAATCGGCGATGATGTGCTTGAAGGTAAGCAGCAACATCCAGCCAATGAGCGCTTCGACCGGAACCGCCGATGACAGAGGTGGAAACGACAAAGCTGACGCCCTCGTTGACTCGAAAAGAAAAAAATGGAGCGTTCAGCGCAACTTCTTCTTGGTCCCGTCAAATCCATCGGGACCGGCGATTTATGACATTTCCTGCGCCGGAATGCAGCCGGGGGAACGGGAAAATCGCTAAGTGTGGCTAAACGGTGATAGGATCAACAAGACCAGAGGCCGCCCCGAGTAAGGTTACCTCCGGCGCGTAATTTGCTTTCCGCAACTGGAGCGCTATCATCCTGGAGTAGAGGATTATCGTTCTTTTTTAAACGCTTACGAAATTTTTGCGCAGGCTGCCGGCGATGATTCGGCCGCCCGCCATTCAAGGAATAAGGCCAGGTGCTGCCATGAGTGCTGAAGGCCCGACCTCGTCGACCGAACCCCCGCCGCCACGGCGTCCCAAAGTGATCAAGACCAATCAGCAGCAGGTGCTGCTGTATGTCGTGCTCACCCTGCTGCTGTCGCTGGCGACCGTCTGGGCGGGCCGCGCCTGGTTGCACAATTCGGAGACGCTGACCTTTGCTGTTGGCGGGCCCGACGGCGACGAAGCCCTGTTCGCGAACAAGCTCGCCACGCTGCTGAAGAACAGCGGCTCGCGTTTCCGGATCAAGATCGTCAACAATCCCGACAACGCCAAGGCAATCGCGCAATTCGACCGCAGGCAGGCCGATCTCGCCATCCTGCGCACCGACGCCAAGGTGCCGGCGCGGGCGCGCACTCTGGCGCTGCTGGAGCACGATTTCGTGCTTCTGCTCGGTCCCGGCAATAAGAAGATCAAGTCGCTGGCCGAGCTGAAGAAGAAAAAGGTCGCGGTTCGCGCCGACAGCGAATCCTCGCTCGCCTTCGTCCGCAACCTACTCGATATCGCGCCCGACAGCCCCGACGCCGCCAAGATCCAGATGGCGCCGCAAGGCATGACCCTGGACAAGCTGTTCGCGCCCGCCAGTGGCTTCAGCGCGGTGATCGCAATCGTCCACGCCTCCAAGGCCGTGCGCGAGAAGGCCTATGAGCAGGTCGCCAAGCGCGGCGGCTTCACGCTGAATGCGATCGATGAGGCCAAGGCGCTGGCGCGCAAATTCCCCGGCATTTCCGACGAGACGCTGACGGCCGGCACGCTGTCGGCATCTCCCGAGATTCCCGACGACGATCTCGATACGATCGGGCTCGAATGGCTCCTGGTCGCTCAATCCAAAATGTCGGGTACCACCGCCGGCGACATCGCGCGCATCGTCTACGAGAACAAATCCGCGCTCGGGCTCGACAACGGCTTTGCGACCCACATTGAGCCGGCGTCCGTCGAGAAGGACGCCTACGTGATGGCGCATCAGGGCGCGGCCGACTACATCAACGACGACACCAAGTCGTTCATGGATAAATACAGCGACATGATGTATCTGGGCGCCGCCGCGCTCAGCGTCATCGGCTCGATCTTCGCCGCAATCTACGCCAAGATCACCCGCATCGCGCCGGAAAAGGCAAGTGAGCTCTCCACCGCCATCCTCGACATCGGCGAACGCATCGAACACGCCCATTCACCGGATGAGCTCGAATGCCTCCAGGACGAGCTTGAGAGCATCTTGCGCGGCGCGGTCATCGGCCTGCGCGACGGCACGATCAGTACCGACGGGCTCGATACTTTCAAGCTCGGTTACGAATTTGTCCGCGACGAGATCGGTATGCGCCGCGACTACCTGAAGCGCCATGCCGGCGAGCTCGAGAAGGCCACCCGACAGGCCCTCCCTCCCCCTCATGACGACACCAATGTCGTGGCGGTGAAGACAGCTCAGAGTGCCTGACCTATCGATCGCGCCCGGGGGGACTCCGGCGCTGGTTTTTCCCGGCCAATCGCGGGCCGGTCTCGAGCGGAACCGTCTCCCAAAGCAACCGTTGGTTAGGGACACAACCGGAGAACGCGCCATGCGTATGCTCCTTCTCATCGTCTTGCTGGGAATGCTGGTTGCGGTTGGCTACTTCGCCTATTCGGCCATGTCGATCGGCGGCGACCCGATCCCGACGGAAGGCTATGTGGCCCTGGCGCTCGGAGCGGGGTTCTCCCTTGTGGTCGGCATCGGCTTGATGATGCTGCTGTTCTTGAGCAGCCGCCGCGGCTATGACGAGCCACCCCATTTCAAGTGACGGCTGACCTGCCCGGATTAGCCACCCGCATCGAAGGCCGGCGCCTGTCGTTGACGGCCCTCGTGCGGACGGGCACTTTGGCGCCGAAGTCCCAGCCCCGGGGACCGCAAGAGCCAGACCGAGCCGTCATCCCTCATGTTGAAGCCGATGTTTCCCGCCCTGGCCCAGTTCGTGGCCGCGACCGCCGGCCGCAACATGACCAAAGCGGCCTATGTGGCCGTGACCGTCGGCGTGCTCAGCATGGTGCTGCTGACGCTCAACCCGGCCTATGAAACGGCACACCACTGGGTCGATCTCCTGCTGTGGGCCAGCCTCGCCTATTTCGTGTTCGAATGGCTGGTCCGGCTGCGCCATATGAGACGGCAAGGGCGGCTGGGACTTTATATGTCCTCCTCCGCCGGGCTGGTCGACACCGTCGGGGCACTGGCCGTACCGATCGCACTGATCCTCGGCGCCGAGCCCAAGACGGCTTGGCTGCTGAGCGTGCTGTGGGTGTTGAAGGTCGTGCCGGGGATTCCTGGCCTGCGCCAGCTCCGCCGCGTGCTCGTGCTGGAATCGGGACCGCTGCTCAGCGTGCTCGTGATTTTCCTGATGGTGGTCTTTCTCGCTTCCGTCGCGGAGTATTTCCTGGAGCGGGACGTGCAACCGCAAACATTCGGCAGCGTCCCCGCCGCTCTGTGGTGGGCGGTCGTCACGCTGACCACGACAGGCTATGGCGACGTCGTGCCGGTCACGCCGCTCGGCCGCATGGTGGCGGCGCTGGTGATGATCTCCGGCCTCGGCGTGTTCGGCCTTTGGACCGGTATCCTGGCGACCGGGTTCGCAGCGGAGACCCGCCGTGACAATTTCCTCAAGACCTGGGAATCCGTCAGCAAGGTGCCGTTCTTCGCGGCGCTGGGACCTGCGGCCATCGCCGACGTCACCCACATGCTGCGCACGATGGAGCTGCCGGCGCGCACCATGATCATCCGCAAGGGTACGCAGGGCGACTGCATGTATTTCATCGCCGCCGGCGAAGTCGAGGTCGACCTGCCCGGCAAGAAGGTCCAGCTCGGGGAAGGCGCCTTCTTCGGCGAGATGGCGCTGCTCGGCAACAACATGCGCGGCGCCAACGTTTCGACCACGAAAGTGTCGCGGCTGCTCGTGCTCGACCTCGTCGACTTCCGCGTGCTGATGGCCCGGCACCCCGATCTGGCCGAGACCATCGACGCCGAAGCCAAACGGCGCGCGCTCGAAAACAGGTAGTGGAGACAAGAATGTCGGAGACAGCCGACGCGGCTTCTAGCCCCCTGCTCGAAATCGACGGGGCCCGTGCGACCATCCGCCTCAACCGGCCCAAGCATCTCAACCGGCTCCAGGCCGAAGACCTTGGCGAGCTCGTCCACTTGTTCGACCGGATCGAGGCCGATCCCGATATCCGCGTCCTGGTGCTGACCGGCACGGGACGCGCCTTCTCGGCCGGCTACGATCTCAACTCGGTCGCCGAGCGCGCGGTCAGCGCCAACGAGCAGCAGAGCGCGGGCTCGGCCTTCGAAGTCGTCGTCAACCGGCTCGAGGATCTGGGCGTGCCGACGATCTGCCGACTCAATGGCGGCGTGTATGGCGGCTCGACCGATCTCGCGCTCGCCTGCGATTTCCGTATCGGCGTCGACACCGCCGAGATGTTCATGCCGGCGGCCCGGCTCGGGCTGCATTACTACAGCAGCGGCATCAAACGCTACGTGACCCGGCTCGGCGTCGACAATGCCAAGAAGCTGTTCCTCACCGCGCAAAAGATTACTGCGCCGGAAATGCTGCGGATCGGCTACCTCACCGCCATGGTGGCGGTCGAGTTTCTGGACGAGGAAGTCGACAAGCTCGCCAACATCCTCGCCGGCAACGCACCGAATGCGATGCGCGGCATGAAGCGCGCCATCAATGAATTCGCTCGCGGCGAACTGGACGAGGCGGCCGCAGAGCAGCGCCATCGCGACAGCATGCGCGGCGACGAGATCAAGGAAGGTATCAAGGCGTTCGCCGAGAAGCGGGCACCGAGGTTTTGAGGAGGCAGGGCGTCCGAGGGCGCGCCTCATGCTCGGTGGTCGTCCCGGGGCGCGCGAAGCGCGAGCCCGGGACGACACGGAGTGAGGTGTCTGCTTAGGCTCCCACAGCCTTGGCATGCTGCGCAGCCATCTCATCGTCCGCCGCGCTGATACGCTGGAACGCCGGTCGCGAGGTGATGCGCTCGGCATAGCGAACGAAGACGTCCTTCTTCGGCACGATGCCGAACATCATGGTCCAGCTGAACGCGACACCCCACAGGACATCGGCGGCGGTCATCCGCTCGCCGAGCAGATACGGCCCCTTCGACAATTGCGTCTCGAGCGCCCCCAGCATGGTGTCGTAGTCGGCATAAGGCGACTGTGTGATCGGGGCTGGCTCGCGTCGCATGAACTTGTCGATCAGGGCCGGCTCGAACGAAGCGCCATAATAGGCGATCCAGCGCAGGTACGGACCGCGCAGCGGATCATTCAGGGTGGGCGTCAACCCCGCCTCGGGGAAGAGATCGGCGAGATAGATGGTGATCGCGACCTGCTCGGTCACGAGCTCCCCGTGGTGATGGATTGCCGGCACCTTGCCGAGCGGATTGATGGCGAGATAGGCCGGTTGCCGCTGCTCGCCCGCCTTCATGTTGAGGGTATGGAGATCGTAGGGCGCCCCCAGTTCCTCCAGCAGCACCCGTGTGCCGGTGGCCCGGCTCTGCGGCGAATAATACAGCGTGATGCGATTCGGGTCGGTCATGGCAGGTCTCCCTCGGGTCGGCTTGCGATGGCGCATCTCTAACCGACCATACCTGACATCCTTTGTCAGGTATGGTTTAAGGAAGCATGCGCGCGAGCCGGATGCTGTCGATCCTCACCACCCTCCAGGCCAAGGGGCAGGTCACCGCACCCGAGCTCGCAGAGGCCTGCGAAGTTTCGGTGCGTACGATCTATCGCGACATCGACGCACTCGCGGCGTCCGGCGTCCCTGTCTATGCCGACCGCGGTGCGGAGGGTGGCTACCGCCTGCTCGATGGCTATCGCGTAAGGCTGAACGGGCTGTCTCAGAGCGAAGCGGGCGCGCTCTTCCTCGCAGGGCTCCCGGGCCCGGCGGCGGCGCTGGGGCTGGATGCCGCGATGATCGCTGCACAGAACAAGCTGATGGCGGCGCTGCCGGCGAATCTGCGTGAAGACGCCGGCCGGATGCAGGAGCGCTTTCATCTGGACGCGCCGGGCTGGTTTGGCGAAGCGGAGGAGCCGACGCATCTGCGCACCATTGCCGGCGCCGCTTTGCGCGGAACATTGATCAGGATTCGCTACCAGAGCTGGCGCTCGGAGAAGCAGCGCCGTGTTGCCCCGCTCGGTCTCGTGCTCAAGGGTGGCAGCTGGTATCTCGCAGGTCAAGTCGATGGCAGCGTGCGTACCTATCGCGTCGCGCGCGTGCTTGACTGCACGGCACTCGACGACAGCTTCGATCGCCCTGCCGATTTCGACCTCGCGGCCTACTGGCGGGATGCGACGCTGCGGTTAGAGGCCGAGATGCACCCGAACGTCGCGGTCGTGCGGCTCTCGCCATTCGGCGTAAAACTGCTCGACGCGCTGAGCCAGCCTTACGTCAGGGCGCGCACGCAGATTGAAGAGACCGCTGATGCGGACGGCTGGCATATCGCCAGAGTCCCGACGGGCAAGACATCATGGCATGCCGCCGCGGAATTGTTGCGCCTCGGCGCCGAAGCCGAAGTGCTGGAGCCCGCCGATCTCCGCGAGAAGATGGCCGAGATGACGCGGGCGATGGCCGCGCGCTATCGCGCGGCGCGGAAAGCCTGACCGCGGCGGGTTTCGCCGCGCCCGACGAAACCATTCTGAAACACGATTCTCACCTCGCCGTGTGAACGCAATCACGCTTCGGCTCGACCGAGAAGCAGGGACATAACAAAGGCCTCGCGCCACACCGGAGAATGAGAATGTTTCGTAAGCTTGCACTTGGTCTGATCGCCGCCGGCTCGCTCGGCGCCGCCGCTCTCTTGCCGACCGCGGCGTCTGCTCACGGCTTCCACCACCACTGGGGTCCCGGTTGGGGCTTTGGCTATGGCGGCCTCTACGTCAACACCGGCATCGACAATTGCTACCAGGAGCGCGTCGTCCAGACCCGTCACGGCCTGCGTGTCCGCGTCGTGAATGTCTGCGGCTATACCGTCTACTGATAGCGTGCATTCACGACAAAGCTCCGGTCGCGCTGCGACCGGAGTTCTGCGCTAGGTTCAAGCGCCCTTCAGCTGCCTTCGAAACCACGCCCAAGTCTCAAGTGTCGTCCTGATATAGCCGTTGCCGCGATAGACGATCTCGCCGTCGACGATCGCGTTGAGCTTCGGCAATGCGTGAAACGGAATCGACGGGTAGGCGTGGTGCTCGACATGGTAGGGCATGTTCCACGCAATCCATTTGACGATCGCGCCGGTGTAGGTGGTGCGGGTGTTCTGGAAGGCGCTGCGGGTGCGTTCGCAGCCGGTGTGCTCGGCCAGCAGATAGGGCCGCAGGAAGAATTGCCCGATGACCAGCGGAGCGATCCAGACCTTGAGCAGCAGGGTCGAGGAGAACCACACAGAGAGCGCGAACAGCAGGACATAAAGGGCGGCATAGACGCGCGCTTCGGCCACGATGACGGCGCGCTTGTTCTCGGGGATCCAGGGTACCGTGACCTTGCCGGTGACGGCATGACCGAGCATCAGCCGCAGCCGCCCGGCAACCTGGAGCAGACCGCTATAGGCAAGCGCGACCTGGGTGTCGGATTTCGGCTTCACGCCGACGATCAGCTCCGGGTCCTTCTCGGGATCCTGGGTGTAGCGATGATGGTCCCAATGGAACAGGCAGTAATATTCGTAAGGCTGCCCGATGATGAAGGCCGAGAGATAGCCGACCGCGAGGTTGAGGCCGCGGCTCCTGAACGCGGTCTTGTGCGCGGTCTCGTGCAGCGCCATGAACAGGAAGGCGACAAAATAGCCCTGTATCACCATCAGCGGCAACGCCCAGAGGACGCCATAGCGCGAGCTCACCTTCCAGATCAACGATCCGACCAGCACGACCATTGCGTAGTGGCAGAGGCTGCGCACCGCGCCCTTGAGATCGGAGCGAACCGACAATTGGCGCAGCATCGCCGGCGTCAGCGGCTTCAGGCGGTGGCCCGGTTCTGAAACGGAAACGGTCGCGTCAGTCATGATCAGGGACCTGCGTTACGTGTTGAGAAGCTCTGCGATCTCGGCCTTCAGGAAGGCCCGGTCGCGCGGATTGTTGACGGGATTGCCGGCGCGATGGCCGTGCAGCGACGGGATCGGATGCAGCACGGCTGATTTTGCATTAACGAGGCGGCCGAGCTCGTCCTCATTGTCGCGCACGTCGAAGTAACGGTCAGTGGCGCCCGGCATCAGCAGCATGTGCGCCTTGATCGCCCCGAGCGCGCGATCTAAATCGCCGCCGAAGGCAGCGCACCGGCTGATATCGCCAGTCTGCCAGATACCGATCTGCGCCAGCAGATCGTTGGCATCGCGCCGGGCGAAGGTCGCGTCCCAGGCGCGGACGAGATAGTCCTCGAGCGAAGTGAAGCCGGCCTCGCGCCAGAGCTCGTCGCGATAGAAGCCGTGAGACATCGCCCAGCCGGCATAGACGCGCCCCATGGCGCGATAGCCGGCAACGGGCCTTTCGACAAAGCGGCCGTCGCGGAAGGCGGGATCGCCTGACAGCGCAGCCTTCACGGCTTCCAGGAACACGTAATTGTAGGGCGTGCATCGCGCGCTGCCGCAGACGACCGCTGCTCGTTCGACCATGTCGGGGTGAAGCGCGGCCCAGTGATACGCCTGCATGCCTCCCATCGACCAGCCATAGACCAGCGCCAGCTTTGTGATGCCGAAGCGCTCGATCAGCAGCCGATGCTGGACCGCGACGGCGTCGTGATAGGTGAGCTGCGGGAATGGTTCGTTGCCGGAGTTCGATGGCGACGACGACAGACCGTTGCCGAACAGGTTCGGGATGATGATGAAATAGCTGGTGGGATCGAGCACGCCATCGGACCCGATCAACCACTCGGTGTCGAAATGCTGCGCGCTGAATGAGGTCGGATAGAGAATGACGTTGTCTTTGGCCGAATTCAGCGCGCCATAAGTCTTGTAGGCGAGGTTCATCGCGGGGAAGACAGCGCCGGACTGAAGCACGAAATTGCCGGCCTCAAAGATCTCGTAGTCGCGCCGCCCGGTCATGCGTCCGATTCCCGCTCACAGGGCGACAAAACGCGCCAGCCAAAGCCACGATGCATTGATCGTGCCGGACCAGCAAACGCATCGTTGCGTCGCGCCAAATATCTGTACTTATAGTACAGTTAATAGCGATAGGCAATGGCATTCCCGCCGGCTCAGGCGATGGCAGCAATGTACCGCTCGACCGATGCCGAGAAGGCGGCCTTGGCGCCGCTGGCGATGTTGCGACCCCACCAGGCGCCGTAGATGCGGTCGAACGCGAGAGGCGCGACCGCAGCCGCAATCCGCCGTACCGCAGGGGCGTTGAGCGGCATGTAATTGGGATAAGAATACATGAAGCTGACGAATCGGCGATCCATCGTCACCTGCGCGATATCGCCGGTCAGAAGTGCGCCCTTGCCATCGGCGCCGCGCGCATCATGCAACATGGTGGCACCGGCGAAATGGCCGCCGGTCCGCAACAGCAGCACATCGTCCGAGATGCGATGCTGATCGCCGGTCCAGTGCACGATCGACGGATGCGGCCGTGTCACCCATTGCCGGTCGTCAGCGTGCAGATAGACCGGCACCCCGCCGAACGCTTCGCTCCAGTCCGCAAGCGCACCATAATAATGTGGGTGCGAGATCGCGATCCCTGTCAGGCCGCCGAGCGATTTGACATGGGCGACCGCCTCCGGCGTTGCCAGCGGAATGCAGTCCCACATCACGTACCCTCCGCCATCGGGGACCAGCAGCGCGCGCTGGCCGATCGCAAAGCTCGGCTCGAGCGCGATGCCGGTCAGGCCGAGATCGTCGCGCCAGACGAGGCGGTGACGCTCTGCCAGCGCATCCCGCGTGAGGAAGGCCTGGCCTTTCCAGTTCACATATTGCCGCTCATCTTCGCAGATGGGGCAGGACGCGGGCGGATTTCCGGTGTCCGGAAATTGCGCACCGCAGGTTTCGCAGGTCCAAAGGGGCATGGCGTGATCCGGAACGAGAGTGGACGCCGATGAGGTGACGTCGCATCCCTCCAATTGCAAGTCCGGAGGAACCAACGCGGTTAGCGCATGTTACTTTTCGGACCGCTCCGGCACAAACAGTCGGCCATTTCCACCTGCGCGAGACCTCATGCGATCGGCAGCATCACGTTCAGCGTTTCGATGACATCGCGTCCCTCGCGCATCTGGCCGCTGTTCGCCGTCAATTTCTTCATGGCGGACATGCAGTCCGGCATCGGCCCATTCGTCGGCGTCTTCCTGCAAGAGCGCGGCTGGACCACCGGCTTGATCGGCACTGCGCTGACGATCGGCAATGTCGCAGGCATGCTGGTGACGACGCCGATCGGCGGCTTCATCGATTCCAGCCACAACAAGCGGCTGTGGGTGGTCATTCCCGGAATCTTTGTGGTCCTTGCCTCCGCCATCATCCTGATCTCGCAGAATTTCTGGGCGGTGACGTTTTCGCAAGTCGCGCAATCGCTGGCGAGCGCTGCGATCGTGCCGGCGGTGACTGGCATCACGCTCGGCATGGCCAAGCAAAAGGGTTTCAATGCGCTGAACGGGCGCAACCAGGCCTTCAACCATGCCGGTAACATGGTCGGCGCGGCGCTGTCGGGCTATCTCGGCTACACCTTCGGCTACGTCGCCGTGTTCGTGCTGGCGGCCGTGTTCGGTGCTATCGCGATCGCCTGCGTGCTGATGATTCCCGCCAAGGCGATCGACGATCGTCAGGCCCGCGGCAGCAAGGAGGATGAGAGCAAGAAACCGCCGGATGCCATGTCCGTCCTCCTCAAGCACAAGCCACTCCTCGTGCTGGCGCTCGCGCTTGCCATCTTCCATCTCGGCAATGCAGCCATCGTCCCGCTCTATGGCCTTGCAGCGGTGGCCGAACGTCAGGCCAACGGTCCGAGCTTCGTCGCGACCACCGTCGTCATCGCGCAGGGCGTCATGGTCGTGACGTCGCTGGTTGCCATGCAAGTCGCGGGAAAGCGCAACTACTGGCCGGTAATCCTGGTCTCCTTCTTGTTCTTACCCGTCCGGGGCGTGCTTGCGTTCTTCGTGACGGGATGGTGGGGCGTGGTCCCGATGCAGATATTGGACGGGATGGGCACCGGATTACAGACGGTCGCCGTTCCCGGCATGGTCGCGCGCTCGCTGGACGGCACCGGTCGCATCAATCTCGGCCAAGGTGCCGTCATCACCGTGCAAGGCGTCGGTGCGAGCCTGAGCCCCGCGCTCGGCGGCTGGATCGCGCAATGGATCGGCTACGGCCCGACGTTTTTGCTGCTCGGCGGTTTCGGCCTTGCATCGACGGCGCTGTGGCTGGCCTTCGGCGCGCACGTGAAGAAGTATTGAGCCGGCGTCCTCTTCTCCGAAAAGAAACGCCTCACGCCCCAAAGTTCTTCTGGATCGCCTTGTCGAGCGTCTCGCCCCCGACGAAGCGCTGGCGCAGCTCGCGCTTGAGCAGCTTGCCGCTCGGGTTCTTCGGCAGGCTATCCACGAAAATCACGCGCTTCGGCACCTTGAAAGGCGCCATCTGGCCGGCGCAATGCTGGATGACGCTGTCCTCATCCAGCGTCTCCCCACTCTTGACCACCACGATGGCCGTGACCGCCTCGATCCAACGTGGATCAGGCAGGCCGACGACGGCAACCTCGGAGACCGCGGGAATACGATAGATCATCTCCTCGACCTCGCGGCTGGCGACGTTCTCGCCGCCGGTCTTGATCATGTCCTTGACGCGATCGACCACCGTGATGTGGCCCTCTTCATCGACGGTGGCGAGATCGCCGGAGTGAAACCAGCCACCGGTAAACGCCGCCGCGGTCTTCGCGGGATCATTGTAATAGCCCGACAGCAAATGCGGCGAGCGGTGCACGATCTCGCCGACCTCGCCAACCTTGACGTCCTCCATCGACGTGTTGACCACCCGCGTCTCGACATTGAGCACGGGCTTGCCGGCCGAGCCGGCCTTGCGCAACTGGTCCTCCGGCCGCAGCACGGTCGCGAGCGGCGCGATCTCGGTCTGGCCGTAGAAATTCCAGAATTTTACCGCGGGCAGGCGGCGCTGGAGCTCAAGCAGCACCTCCACCGGCATGATCGAGGCGCCGTAATAGCCCTTTTGCAGCGTCGACAAATCGGTCTTGTCGAAGTTCGGCGACCGCAGCATCGCGATCCAGATCGTCGGCGGCGCGAAGAACGATGTGATCTTATGTGCCTGGATCAGCGCCAGGATGTTGTCGGCGGTCGGCTTGCCCGTGATCACGCCGGAGGCGCCGAGATAGATTTGCGGACCCAAGAACACGTCGAGCTGGGCGCAGTGATAGAGCGGCAGGGCGTGTAAGAACTTGTCGTCCACGCTCATGCCGCCGTCGATGATACAGCTGACATACTGCCACATCACCGCTTCATGGGTCAGCATCGCGCCCTTGGGCAGGGATTCGGTGCCACTGGTGTAGACGATCTGCGCGAGATCGCGACTATCGACGGAGGCCTCGAGGCCCGAGCCGTCAGCATGAAGCAGACCGTCGAAGGTGGCGAGGTCTGCAGGCGCCGTGGCGGGATCCTCACCCGGCAGCCAGATCATTTTTTCGACCGCGCAATCCTTGGCTGAAGCGGCGCGGGCCGGCTCGACGAAATCAGGGCCCGTGGCCAGCAGCTTGGCGCCGGAGCTCTTGAGGATGAAATTGATCTCGTCCGGATTGAGCATGAAGTTGATCGGCACCAGCACCGCACCGATCCGCGCCACGGCAAAGCGCAGCGCTGCAAAGGCGTGGGAATTCCGTGACAGCACGGCAAGGCGATCGCCCTTCTTCACGCCAAGGCCGAGCAGGCCGCGGCCGAGCCGGTTGCAGACCGCGTCCATCTCCGCGAAGGTCCAGCTCACGGAGCCGCAACTCACCGCGAGCTTGCTCGGCTCGCGGGCCGCCGATCGGCGCAGGAGATCGCCGATCGAATGCTCGCGCGCTTTCGCGATGGTGGCTCCGATGTCGTTCGACATGTTCGTTCCTCCCGCAATCCGTCATCCGCGTACACGCCAGCCTTGGCCGCCGCCAGACTCTTGCGTTTACGCGCTTTTTCGAGTTCGCAAGAAAAGTATTCGGCGCAACTGGCCACGTCAAATCGGTCAGGGTGATTTTATCGGCCGGAAAAAGCGAGCGAGCGCTCTCTCGGAAAATTCTGGCATGCCCCCTTTCCGGACTGCCACTCTCTGCGCTAGGAATAACGATAAGGGTGCAAAGCCCACGCCTGGGTCAACAACAACGCCAAAGGTCCGGGAAGACATAAGGGGAGGCAGCGTGAACCTCGCGCGCCGACGACCTTGGACGAATGCGTTCTCGACAGAAGCGCTGTGCACGCGCATTCTGGAACGTCATCGCGACTCCATTCGCGTGCGGAAGCCGCGGCTCGCCATCGCAAATTTGACACGCATCATCGGCGCCACCCTCGCGCTCTCCAACAAGCAGGGCTTCCACGCCACCACGCTGCGCCAGCTTGCGGAAGCGTCCGGCCTCAGCATGGGCGGCCTCTATACCTATATCGACAGCAAGCCCAGGCTGCTCTCGATGATCCTCGGCGAGGTCGCGGCAACGGCGACCGAGGTTCTGACGGCGCCTCCCGACGACGTCAGGAATGACGCCAACAAGCACCTCGGCTGGATCATCGCGACTCACATCCGCATGAGCGAGGCGATGCAGCCCTGGTTCGTGTTCGCTTTCATGGAAGCGAAGTCCTTCCCGCCGGCGGAACGCCAGCGCGCGATCGACATGGAAGCCACCACCGAGAAGATCATCGCCGACGTGCTCCGGCAAGGCGTCGCCAGCGGCGCCTTCACGGTCGAACATGTCGGGCTTACGGCGTCGTTGATCAAGCCGCTGCTGCAGGACTGGTACGTCAAACGCGCCAAATACCGCAAACGCGGCACGTCGATCGACGGATATATCGACGGCGTCGACAATTTCGTAAGCGCCGCCTTGTCGCGCGGAAACCGCAGCAGCGGACGAACGTCCGCCGGGGTTCGCCCGAGGCCAAAGCAAATGGCGCAACCATAGAACGCAGGAAGGACCGGACGATGAAGCGCTTCCGATTCAGCCAGCAAGAGATCGTCTTTGCCGTCTTTGCCTTGCTGTTCCTGGTGTTCTCGATCTTCCTGAACGGCTTCCTGACGGCCGACAACATGCTGACGCTGCTCCAGAACGTGGCAGTGCTCGGCATCCTCGGCCTCGCCATGGCGATCGTCGTGATCGGCCGCGGCATCGACATCTCGCTGATCGCAGCGCTCGCGGTGCCCCCCGGGCTCGTGCTGCAAATGGTGCAGAACGGCCATTCACTCCCCTTCTCGTTGCTGACGGCCGCCCTGATCACGATCGCCTTCGGCCTCGTCAATGGCTGGCTGATCGCCTATGCCGAGGTGCCTTCGCTGTTTGCGACGCTCGCAACGGGCCTGTTGCTCGCAGGCCTTGGGCAAGCCGTGCTGTTCCAGCTCGACGTCGTGCAATGGAGTTCGGGCATGGACGGCTTCGAGCGACTCGGACAGGGCACTATTCTCGGCATTCCCACCTCGATCGTGATGTTCGCGATCGCCTGCATGGTGGTCGCATTCCTGCTGCGCCAGACGCGCTGGGGGGCCTACATCTACGCGATCGGCGATAATCCTTACGCCGCACGTGTCACCGGCATTCCGTCCCGCCCGATCATCGTGCTGCAATACGTGATCGCGGCCCTGATCGGCTGTTTCGCAGGTCTCGTGATGGCGGCATCGGTCAATTCGATGCCGACGCGCGTTTTCAACTCGACGCTGATCTACGACGTGATCCTGGTGGTCGTGCTGGGCGGCATCGGTCTCTCCG
Organism: Bradyrhizobium sp. CCBAU 51745; assembly: GCF_028128715.1. NCBI lineage: Bacteria > Pseudomonadati > Pseudomonadota > Alphaproteobacteria > Hyphomicrobiales > Nitrobacteraceae > Bradyrhizobium > Bradyrhizobium sp. CCBAU 51745. The sequence goes on from NZ_LBJP01000007.1 coordinate 218,020, forward strand.
GCGGCCGCGGCGGCGTGCTGAACGTCATCATCGGCACGCTGCTGATCGGCACCATGCTCAATGGCATGACCATCATGGATATCTCCTACGCCGGGCAAAATCTCATCAAGGGCGTGGTGCTGTTGCTCGCCGTCATCACGGACTCTTTCCTGAATCCACGCAACGAAGAAACGGCACAGCAGGGCGACATCTGAACGATCGACAGCAACGACAACTACAACCAAGGAGGAAGCAATGAAGATCTTTGGCAACTCGACCAGGGTACCCCTCGCCGCACTGGCTCTCACCGCGCTCACCGGACCGGCGCTCGCCCAGCAGGGCTTGGACGAGCCGTTCCAGAAGCCGTTCAAGGAGGCGCTCGCCGGCAAGACCGTGGCCTATGTGCCGGTCGCGATGAACTTCGACCTCACGGAGGGCTGGTATGCCGGCCTGAAGAAGGAGCTCGAGCCCTACGGCGTCAAGTTCGTGATCCGCGACGCCAATTGGAACACCAACGCCGGCGCACAGGCCGTGACCTCCTTGATCTCGGAGAAGCCGGCGGTGATGGTCGTGCATAATCCTGACGTCCAGACCTACGCAAAACTGCTCCAGCGCGCAGAGAACGAGGGCATCTACGTCATCCAGATCAACATGGGCTCGGCCTATCGCAGCTCCGCCTTCGTCGGTGCCAACTGGGTCGAGATCGGCGAACGCCAGACCGAAGGCGTGGTCAAGGCCTGCGAGGGCAAGTCGAACAAGATCGCGATCATCCAGGGTGCGCTGTCGGCCGCCGCGAGCGCCTATACGCTCAAGGGCGTCGAGAACGTTCTGGCCAAGCATCCCGAAATCAAGGTGGTATCGAGCCAGGCCGCCGATTGGGATGCCGCCAAGGCCAAGGCGATCACGCAAACGGTGCTGAAGCAGAATCCCGATCTCTGCGGCATCGTCGGCTTCTGGGACGGCATGGACATCGGTACCGCAGCGGCCGTGAAGGAGGCAGGGCTCACCGGCAAGGTGTTCTTGGCGACATCGGGCGGCGGCGAACGCAAGGGCGCCTGCGAGCTGGTGAAGTCGGGCGCGTTCGACCTCAACTTGAGCTACGACGTACCGACCCAGGCCACACAAATGGCCGGCACGATCAAGTGGCTGCTGTCCTCGGGCGCCAAGCCCGGCTCGATCAAGGGTTCGGAATACACCACGCTGATTCCGATCACCAAGGAGAACGCCGACAGCCAGACCGCCTGCTGGAATCTCAGCGACCTCAAGAAATAGTCCCGCCAGGGCTCGCGGTCCCCGGGATCTATGCCCGGGGACCTTGCCCCCGATAGTTTCCATGCCCTGCTGGAATGCCGATGCGCGACACAATCACAAGCCTGCGTTACCGCTACTGGCCTGATCATCTTCTCGGAGAAATCCTGTCCAAGCGATGGACCGAGACAGCCATCCCGGTCATCCTGCTCCTGATCGTCGGCTTTGCGTTCAGCCGGTCCATCGACAACTTCCTGTCGCCGGCGAGCCTCGCCGACACCGCGCGCCAGGCCGGCGAGATCGGCTTCATTGCGCTCGGGCTTGCCCTGGTGGTCATCGTCGGCGGCATCGACCTCTCCGTCGGGTCGATCTTCGCACTGACCGATTTCTGCGCGCTCTATCTGCTCGACGTCGCGGGCTGGCCGGTTCCGGCCGTTGTGATCGCTACGCTGCTGTGCGGCGCGCTGCTTGGCGCCGTCAACGGCATTCTGGTCGGATATCTGCGACTCCGCGCCTTCATCACCACGCTGATCACGCTGATCATCTACCGCTCGGCCTATGACCTTTTGATCCAGCGCTACTCCAACGCGATCGCCTCTGCCTTCCCCGACATCCCGTCCTGGGACTTCATCGGCTCCGGCTCTGTCTTGGGCATTCCCACCGTGGCACTCGCCTATATCGTCATCGCGATCTTCGGCCACATCTTCATGACGCGGCTGCGCCCGGGCTGGCACATCACCGCGATCGGCGGCTCGCGCCGCTCGGCCTACAATTCGGGCATTCCGGTTCGCCGCACCATCGCGCTCTGCTACGTCGCAAGCGGCGCGCTGACCAGCGTCGGCGCGCTTTTCTTCGCCTCCCGGCTCGGCACCGTCGGCGGCGACATCGGCGTCGGCCTGGAGGTGATCGTGCTGACCGCGACCGTGCTCGGCGGCATCACGCTCGGCGGCGGCAAGGGCTCGGTCGCCAAATCGGCAGTGGGTGTGCTGATCGTGCTGCTGATCACAAATGGCCTGACGACGATGAACGCACGCGGCGGCGTCAATCGCATGGCACTCGCGGGCATCCTGCTTGTCGCCGCCATGGTCGACATCCGCTGGCAGAAGAACCGGACCCGCATCATCAGCAAGGTCTATGTCGCCCCGACTTATCACGAATTGCCGCCTCCACCACCGACCGAGATCGGGCAAGGCGGCCCATTTGAGCAGAACGACAAGCTCCGTGATGTCGAGGCGATCGGCCTTGGCCGCATCGAGGCGCCGGAAGACGTCATCCTCGATCGCCATGACAATCTCTATGCCGGCTCCCGCCACGGCGACATCATGCGCTTCCTCGCGCCCGACTACCAAAAGATGGAAGTGTTCGCTCATATCGGCGGCCAGCCACTCGGCATGGCCTTCGACCGCGAGGACAATCTCTATGTCTGCATCGGCGGCATGGGGCTCTATCGCATCAAGCCTGACCGCACCGTGGAAAAGGCGACCGACGAGACCAACCGCAGCCTACGCTCGGTCAACGACGACAGCCGCCTGCGCCTCGCCGACGACCTCGACATCACAGAGGATGGCCTGATCTTCTTCTCCGAAGCGACGGTCCGTTACGAGATGGACGAATGGCCCATCGATGGCTTAGAGGCGCGCGGCAATGGCCGCATCATCTGCTACGATACCAAGACCGGCACAACCCGTACCGAGCTGCGCGGACTCAAATTCCCCAACGGCATCTGCGTCGCCAGCGACGGCCAGTCGATCCTGTTCGCCGAGACCTTCGGCTGCTCGATCAAGCGTTATTGGTTCGCCGGGCCGAAGAAAGGCGCGGTCGAGGTCGTCATGGACAATCTGCCTGGATACCCCGACAACATCAACCTCGCCTCGGACGGCAATTACTGGCTGGCGCTGGTCGGCATGCGCAGCCCCTCGCTCGACCTCGCCTGGAAGATGCCGGGCTTCCGCCGCCGCATGGCCAAGCGCGTACCAGTCGATGAGTGGCTGTTTCCCAACATTAACACCGGCTGCGTGGTTAAATTCAATGAGCAGGGCAGGATCCTCGAATCGTTCTGGGATTTGCACGGCGAGAACCATCCGATGATCACCTCGATGCGCGAGCATCGCGGCTACCTCTATCTCGGCGGCATCCTCAACAACCGGATCGGCCGTTACAAGCTCGACAACGCCGATCCGAACTTCGTTCAGTATGACAAAAGGTGGGGGAAGCAGTCGTGATCGCGGCCGTCAGAGACTTCGCCAACCGCTTTCTCGGACGCGGCGACGCCACCATCACCGTGCCGTCCTTCGACGGCGCGTTGAAGCCGAACCAGAAGCTGGAATCGGCCGAAACCTTGCTGACCTGCGAGTCACCTGCGGATCTTGCCGCTGACGGCAACAAGCTCTTTATTGCAGACGGACGAAGGCTGTTGTCGCTGGACGGCGGCTCGGCCTCTGAATTGCGCCGCTTCGAGCAGCCAATCTCCGCACTCTGTGCCCTGCCCTGTGGCGGCCTCGCCGTCGCGCTCGGTGGGCGTGAGGTCCGCGTCTACGAAAGCCCCTCGGCCGAGCAGCCGAGCGTAAGCTTTGCCGATACCGCGTTCAATGCGATCAATGCACTCGCGCTGGCGGAGGACAGTGCGCTGATTGCGACAGACGGCTCTGCAACATGCAGTGTCGACGATTGGGCACGTGACCTGCTGGAGCTCAACCGCAGCGGCCGCGTGTACCGGCTCGATCCCGGCAGCAGGACCGTGACGCGATTGGCCCAAAGCCTCGGCTATGCCTTCGGTGCCTGCGCGCATGGTAACGCCATGCTGGTCAGCGAGAGCTGGCGCCATCGCCTCGTTCTTGTCTCGCCAGGTGCATCGCCGAAGATCGTGCTCGCTCACCTGCCCGTCTATCCATCACGGCTGTCGAAAGCCTCGGGCGGAGGCTACTGGCTCACCGCCTTCACCGCGCGGACCCAGCTTGTCGAGTTCGTGCTGCGCGAACCCGGCTATCGGCGCCGCATGATGGCCGAGATCGCACCCGAGCACTGGGTTGCACCGCGGCTGCGTTCCGGGCGCTCGTTCAAGGAGCCAATGCAGGGCGCGCACATCAAGACCATGGGCGTCATCAAGCCGTGGGCGCCGCCGCGTTCCTATGGCCTCGTCATCCGTCTCGATGCCGACGGCCAGCCGCTCTATTCGCTGCACAGCCGGGTCGACGGCATCAATCACGGCGTCGTCGCGGCCGTCGAGATGGGCAGCGATCTCGTGCTGATCGCCAAGGGACCGGGCCGCATTTTGAGGCTGCCCATTGCCGGCCTTGCCGAGGAGTTTCGGACATGAGCGACATCGCACTCTCGCTGCGCGAGGCAACAAAGCTCTATGCCGGCGTGCCCGCCATCGACGGGGTCGACTTCGATCTGCGCCGCGGTGAGATCCATGCACTTGTCGGCGAGAACGGTGCCGGCAAGTCGACCCTCACCAAGGTGATGGCGGGCGTGGTGACGCTGACCTCGGGGACCATGACAGTCGACGGCGCCGAGGTCGCGCCGAAGACACCGCTTGAGGCGCGCAATCTCGGCATCGCCATGGTGTTCCAGGAGAACAGCCTGGTGCCGACCATGACGGTGGCGCAAAACCTGTTTCTGGGGCAGGAGAAGTTTTACAACCGCCTGCGGGGGATCTACATCGCCGCGCAGCAGTTCCTGCAATCGCTCAATTTCGACGTGACGCCGACCGCCACCGTCAGCGGCCTTGGCGCGGCCAAGAAGCAGATGGTCGAGATTGCGCGCGCGGTGCTGCACCGTGCCAAGGTCATCATCTTCGATGAGCCGACCGCATCGCTGACCCCGGAAGAAAAGAAATATTTCTTCGACCTTGTCCGCGACCTCAAGAAGCGCGGCGTCTCGATCGTCTTCATTTCGCATGCGCTTGAAGAAGCGCTGCTGCTCGCCGACCGCATCACGGTGCTGCGCGACGGCAAGCATGTGGTCACCGACGATGTCGCCAAGTTCGATCGCGCCGCCATCGTGCAAGCCATGGTCGGACGCGACCTCTCCAACACCCTCTACGGCGCACGCAAGAACAGCGTGCGCCCGGCCGGCGCGCGCGTGCTCACGGTGCAGAATTTAAAGATGGCACCAATGGTGAAGAACAATTCGCTGTCGGTGTTCGCTGGTCAAATTACCGGCGTGTTCGGCCTCGTTGGTGCAGGCCGCACCGAAACCTTCAAGATCGTCGCCGGCGTGCTCAAGCGCGACTTCTTCCATGGCGGCGAGATCCTGCTGCACGACCAGCCGGTGCGCTACCGCGTGCCGGCGCCGGCGGTGAAGGCTGGCATCGCCTATGTCACGGAGGACCGCAAGGTCGAGGGCTTCTTCGAGACGTCTTCGATCGCGCGCAACATCTATCTCGGCCTGTTGTCGAAGTTTCCGCGGGGCCGGATGATGCTGTCGCGGCGGGAGACGGATGCGGTCGGCAAGTCCTGGATCGAGAAGCTCAAGGTTCGCGCCATCGGCGATCAGGTCAAGGTGGTCGAACTGTCGGGCGGCAATCAGCAGAAGGTGGTGATCGCGAAGTCGCTGGTGCAGGAGCCCGACTTGATCATCTTCGACGAGCCGACCCGCGGCGTCGATGTCGGCGCCATCGTCGAGATCCACGAGTTGATCAACCGGCTCGCTGACGAGGGCAAGGCGGTGGTGGTGATCTCGTCCTATCTGCCCGAGATCATGGCGCTGTCCGACCGCATCCTGGTGTCGCGCCAGGGCAAGGTGGTGGAAGAGTTCTCCGCGCTGGAAGCGACGGAGGAGAAGATCATGTACGCGGCGATCCACTGAGGGCGCTTACAGCTTGTGTCCCTTCTGGCGCAGCGCCTCGATCAGGCGCTGCTTCAATTGGTCACCGGCCTTCTGGCTGACATCCTGAGCGATCTGCGCGCTCGCCTGCGCCAGCGCATCGGATTGCGCCAGGAATTTTTGTCCGGCCGGCTGGGCGTAGAACGCCTCGATCTGGCGCAGCTCGTCCGGGGTGAAGCTTGCGGCATAGACGGCGGCGATCTGGTCGACCATCGCGTTGAAGAGCGGGGGGAAGATCTCGGCACCCGGCGCCGTCATCGCGTCATAGTCGCGCTCGATCTCCGGCCTTTCCTGCGTCACCACCGGCCGCAGCTTGAGCAGCAGCTGCGGCAGCTGCGCGCGGTATTGATCGGCGATCTTCAGCGTGACCACGAGCTTGCGCGCCGCATTCATCGCCTCGGGCGACGGCGCTTGCGCGGAAGCGCGGCCAACGAGGAGCAGGAGGATACCGGCGATCGCAAGCAAACGTCTGGACATGGACCTCTCCCCTCAGCGGCGCGCCGGCGCGGCGGCGGTTGCAGCAGGCACGATCTCGACGGCGGCGGTTTGGGGCTCTTCGACTTCCGACACTTTCACGAAGAGGTTCGGCACACGCTCGGCCCGATCGAGCAGCCAGGCGACGACGATCATGATGATGATGCCGAGGAAAGAGACCGCGAGCTGCTCCCAGACGCCCTTGGTGTATTGCGTCAGGATCCAGTGCGCGGAGAACGACAGGAACACGCCGAGACAGAAGATCGGCAGTGAGTGCTGGCCGCAGAGGATGATCGGACGCAGCCAGGAGGTATGCAGCGCTTTCCAATGGCGCGGCAGGAAATGCGTCACCCAGATCCCCAGCGCCAGGAAATGCGTGAAGCGCAGCAAGTCGAGGTCGGTCTTGTCGATCGGGTAGATCGCCTTGATCATCCATTTCGGGATCATGGCCTCGAGCGCGGGGATGTGCCAGGTCATCACGATGATGAAGGCGAAGACGAGCCAGGCCGCGGCCAGCGTCATTGCGGCCCTCGACCATACCCACTGGCTGATCTTCTCAATCTGGCCGATGCCGCACCAGGCGGCGAACACGAACATCAGCTGCCAGCAGAACGGATTGAAATACCAGGTCGTGCCCGGCGGGTAGGAGGCAACGTTCCAGTCGAACCAGCGCGACAGCACGTAGAGCGCCACGGACCCCGCAAGCGTCAGGTTCGGCAGGCGCACCAGGCACCAGACGATGAAGGGCGAGGCAAATATCAGCGTGATGTAGAGCGGCAGCACGTCGAGATTGACCGGCTTGTATTTGAGCAGGATCGCCTGCCCGATCAACTCGTCCGGATGCGCCAGGAAATTGAAGACGTTGAACTCGTGCTCGTACATCGGATTGTCGAAGCGGCGGGCGGTGCGGGCGATCTGCGCCGTGAACAGCAGGAACAGCATGATGTGGGCGACATACATTTCCGCCGTCCGCCGCCACAGACGTTTCAGCGCGGCAAGGAACCAGCCGCCGGCGATGATCGGCCCGTAGATCCAGCCAACCAGATAGCCGGAGATGAAGACGAAGAACTCGGCGGCGTCGCTGAAGCCGTAATTGCGCAGCGTCAGCCAGGCCACGACGTCGTGCGGGATGTGATCGAGGAAGATCATCCACAGGCCGATGCCGCGGAAGAGGTCGAGCCGCAAGTCGCGCTCGACCGGCGCCAACAGTGCTGCCTGATCCCGTATGCTCATGGCCCCCGCCTCGTCAGGTAGGCGTCGCGCCATCGCGGCGCCGGCGAAATCGGATGCTAAAAAAGATCAATCAAAAGGTCACCTAACCCTGCGGTTAGAGCGCCAACGGTAGCCGACCTTGGTGGCCGCGCAAGGGACTTTGTCGTCACATGCGTCGGCAGCGCGCGCAAAGCCCGGAACAACCCCATGCACAGTAGCTAAACCCTTGCATATCTTACAAAAATCGTTCTGCCCGTCGGGCAAACCGGCGGCGAGCGCGATTGCCGCCTCAGGCGAGCTGATCGCCCCCGGTCGGCGGTGTGTTGGAAGACATCAAGGCGCGGGCCGGTATGTTGCCGGCCCGCTTTCTTGTCGAACCACCGAGGATCGCTGGAGCGGCGACCGGGCTCGATCGAGCCACGATTGCGGACGCTGGCTCCGCCCGTCAGGCGATGGGTTTCGCAAGAGCGAAAGCCATCCTGGGCCGCCGGGGCAGCTTTGCTCGCTAGCGAAGCCCGCCGGTGACGTGAAGTGTCTCGCCGGTGACGTAGGACGAATCGTCCGATGCGAAGAAGGCCACCGCGGCGGCGATCTCCTCGACCTTGCCGATGCGGCCGAGCGGGGTGGCGGATTCGATCCAGTTGCGCATGTCGCCCTCGTGCAGCCCCGCCGACACGACGCCTTCGGTTGCGATCATGCCGGGATTGACGGCGTTGACGCGAATCTTGCGCGGCGCGAGCTCCTTCGACAGCACGGCGGTGATCGCATCCACCGAGGCTTTGGTCGCGGTGTAAACGGCGGTGTTTGGCGGTGTAATGGTCGATACGCCGGAGGAGATGTTGATGATGCTTCCGCCATTGGCGTTGAAGTGCTTCGCCGCTTCACCCGAGACCAGCAGCAGGCCAAGCACATTGAGGTCGAAATGCTTGTGGAAATGCTCGGGCGTGATGGCCTCGAGCGGGGCGAACTCGTAGACGCCGGCGTTGTTGACGAGGATGTCGATCGCACCGAACGCCTTCACGGTCTCCGCGACGACGTTCTTCACGTCCTTGGCGTCGGCCAGATTGCCATGGACCGCGACGGCTTTGCCGCCCCTGGCGATGATGCCGGCGACCACGCGGTCGGCGGCCTGCTTGCTGGAGCTGTAATTGACGGCAACCGCCGCGCCCTCGGCCGCAAGCCGGGCGGAGATTTCGGCACCTATGCCTTTGGATGCGCCGGTCACCAGGGCAACTTTACCTTCGAGTCTCTTGGTCATCGCATGTGTTCCATTGTTCGGCGGGATGCCGATATTCAATAGTTCAATACTAGTGAACTATTGGACCAATTCAAGGGACGTGCTATATTTTGGGCATGGCCCAGTTCGTTCACCCGGCGCGGGAGGAGATCACACTGGCGGGGGTGCTCGGCGCGCTCGCGGATCCCATGCGGCTGCGTATCGTCAAGAGCCTGGCCGCACAGAAGGATTGCATGTCGTGCACCGAGGCGGCGCCTTGCCCCGATATGGCGAAGTCGACGCTCTCGAACCATTTTCGCATTCTGCGGGAGGCCGGCCTGGTCCGGACGTCAAAGCAAGGCGTCCAGCACCGCAACGTCCTGCGCGAGGAAGACATCAACGCGCGATTTCCGAAGCTGCTCAAGATGATCCTGAGCTTTCCGGACTGAATGCGGAGGCGCAGTCACGCGCAGGATGGGTCGGGCGAAGCGAAGCCCATCAAAATCGTTTCTGATCGGATCGCACCAACGATCGCTTGGGTACCGGCCGTCAGGCGATGGGTTTCGCAAAAGCTCAACCCATCCTACGAGCTACCAATGTGCACGGTGGGTAGAATCACTCGGAATGACGCTCCACGCTTGCCGTCGGACGAGGCGATAAGAGTACCCTTGTGATTCTCGACGATCGAGCGGCAGATGGCGAGTCCCAACCCTGTGCCATTAGCTTTGGTCGTAACGAACGCGTCGAATATCTCCTCCAACCGTTCTGGGTCAATTCCAGGCCCCGTGTCGGCTATCTCCAAAATGGCGTTTCCGCTGCCATCCGTATTGGTTTTCAATTTCAATGTCCGACGAGCGGGCTCGACCGCTTCCATAGCCTCGATCGCGTTGCGGATCAGATTAGCGATGACTTCCTCAAGTTGAATGCGGTTACCCATGATTCGTGGCAATCTGCCGTCGAATTCAACGGTTGTTTCTATGTGTCCAAGGCCCTCGCGGAGAAGCTGCAATACAGCATGCCCAGCGGCGTTTAGATCGATCGGAGTCTTCTCCGTGCCAGCTCTCCCAAAGAGCTGACGTATATTGTTCAGAATTTCATTCACCCGATCGACGTCGGCGACCACGTCATTCAACGCGGGTCGAACCTCTTCGAGATCGGGTGGATCAACTTGAAACATTGCTTGTGCTGCCTCCGCGTTGAGCCTGGCGGAGCTGAGCGGCTGCTTGATCTCATGCGAAATCGACGCCAACGCCGCTTGCAAGGTCATGAGCTTGTTGTCGTGCTCGCGCAGGAGCTGCATGTTTGCGCGGGCCAATCGATCGTAAAGCCTGGTCGTTTCGCCAAGCAGCCGCACCAGAACGTAGACCGAGGTCGCGAGCAAGAACGCCCGGCCTGCGTAATAGCCGAGAGTCCAACGCGAAATGCTGAAGAAAATCGGAAGTATCTTGTCGGGCACCATCCCACCCAGAACCAGGATGAGCCAGTAATCGAGGATCGAGCGCCGGCGCATCCAGAGGACTGCCATTGCGGCGACAGTGACTGATAGTTCCGCAGCGGAAGCAATCGCGGCCCGCGTGGGGATCATGTGGATGCGATCCGGGGCAAAGACGGCGGGCAAAAATGGCTCCCCCGCGGTGGCAACCCAAGTGAGGGCACACACAAGAATGCCGACAAGCGCCACGCACCAACCAATCGCGGGCACCGCGGAACCATATTTCTTCGCGTGAGGACCATCGCGGTCCTTGATCCAACCGTAGGCCGCCATGAAAGCCGGCGAGCCAATATGCCAGAAGATGTAGAGCCAGGTTGAGCTCTGAGGGCCCGCGCCCAAGAGGCCGTCCTCCGCGAAAGCGCCCGGAAATGTGAGTGCCTGGGGGATGACGATCAACGCCGTAAAGACGTAGCCGCTGGCCAATATCAGAAGCGCAGTTGATCGTGTGATCGAATATTGCGCGAATAGCAGCACAGCGGTGATGAGATCATTGGCGAACATGACCGCTTGCACCGAAGGGATGAAAGCCGGAAGCGGCTTAAGCGGTATTTCCGCGAGCGGCGCTACGACGACAAATGCGACCAGTTGCACGACGGCGAGGATGAGGACCACACGACGTTGCCGGGGCGTCGCGGGCAAGTCCGCGACCGCCAGGATGGAATGCTCGCGGGAGATGGTCTTGTTTTCCACGCGGTGCCCCTCGTTCGCGTGGATGATAGGATTTTGTGCCGAAACAATCCATATCGCAGGCGCAGCGCGGAGGATGGGTTGAGCGAAGCGAAACCCATCCTCCTTGGTTCTCTCGCATGGATACCACCAAAGATTGCAGGTGGTAGCTTCGCCCATCAGGTGATGGGTTTCGCAAGAGCTCGACCCATCCTACGAACTACTCAATGACATCATCCGTCAGCACGAGGATCGAGGGTGGGACCGTCAGCCCCAATGCGCGGGCCGTCTTGAGGTTCACGACCAATTGGAATTTGGTTGGCAGCTGGATCGGCATCTCTGCCGGCTTTCGCCCTTTCAGGATCAGATCGACATAGCCGGCCGCACGGCGAAACAGGTCGCCGATGTCGGCGCCATAGCTGAGCAGTGCGCCGGCGCGAGCGAACTCGGCCTGTTCGCCGACGACGGCAATCTTCCTCTCGATGCCGGCCTGGCAAATTTCGTCCCGCATCGCCGACGTCATGTAATCGCGGATCACCACCATTGCGGCACCGCCCGCGTCCGCCAACACCTTGATCTGCTCCGACACGGCTGCCTGCGAGGCAGCCGTGAGGCCGAGACGCATTGGCTCCATGCCGGCAGAGCGTGCTTCCAGCATCGTCTGCGCGCCCCAGGCGCTGAACGTGGGATCGGTTGCGTTGTTCATCACGCCCAACTTTTTCAGTTCGGGCAGGATCTCCCTCAACATCTGGATCCGCTTGGACGACATCTGTTCACCGAAAGCTGCGAAGCCGGTCAGGGTGCCGCCGGGACGCGCGAGGCTCTGGAACAGGTCCGGATCAGACTGCACGGCGGGCAGCGCCACGGCGACCACCGGGATCCTGGTCTTGCGCACGGCCGCGCGCGCTGCAGCGGGACCCGGCGACAACAGGACATCGACCGGCTTGGCCGCGAATTCGTCGATGATCGCGAGCCCGCGCGCCACGTCGCCGTTGGCCGCGCGTGCATCGATGAAGATCGTGCGTCCTTCGACATAGCCAAGATCGTTCAGGCCCTTGCGAAAATGCTGCAGGGCCGGCGCATCAGCCTCCGCTGTCGCAAAGCCCATGAAGCCGACGGTCGGCACGTGACGGGATGCATCCTGCTCTGCCAGCGCCGCTGGCGGCCATGCCGCCGCCAGGCCCATAGCTCGAAGAAAATCCCGCCGTCTCATCCCGTTTAACCAGCAAATCTCTGTTCGAACTGTGGGCGGCAACGGCTACAGACAACACAGCGCACAACGATACCTGCTTGACCGCTGGAAGCAACCGGGGCGTCCGACGCGGCTGAGACCGGCGATAGCCTGGCCGCGTCGAAGCCGATATAGCCATATCAATTATGCCCGTAGTAGGTCCGGTTGCAGAACTGGCGCCCCTTCTCATGGTAGGCGGCTTGCTGAGCTGGCGAGAGGTTCGGAGGCATCTGAAAATTGCCGTAGGCGTAGAGTTGCAGGCACGCGATGTAGTCCTTGTTCGATAGCCAGCTCCAGTCAGTTGCGGAAGCGGGAGCCGCCAAGCCGAGGCTGGCGGCGGCGGCCAAAGCAAGCAGGGTGATGCGGGAGACTTTCATGTTGTGTCCTCCAAAAGATATGACCGCGCACCGTGCCGGTCATCCGGGAAGGACGCTAAGGGAAGTCCAAACCGCAGACCGTGACCCTGCTCACGCGGGAGCGGTCTGCGGTGGGAGCGGATGGGACAGTGATTGCGGATTTAGAGGACCCACCGCCGGCTAACTCTCGAAGAAGGGCGCTTCTCCACTAAGGCGTGCGGTTCGCGTGGAGGATGGCTTGAGCGAAGAGACCCCCGGCAAACTTTGCTCTTTCGAACAGATCCCACCAACGATTGCTGGTACCGGCTCCCCCGTCAGGCTATCGGTTTCGCAAGAGCTACGAGCCGAGGTTCGACATGAGCGCTGCCATCTTCGCAAGACACGATGGTGTCTGGCTGAACCAACCAAAACGGTGGACCGCGCAGGGCGACAGCCTCGAGCTCGTCACCGACAAGGCCACCGATTTCTGGCAGAAAACGCATTACGGCTTCTGCCGCGACAGCGGCCATTTTCTGGGTTTTCCGACCGCGGAGGCGTTCACCGCCGAGCTGCGCATCCAGAGCGATTTTCGGGAACTCTACGATCAAGCCGGCATCATGGTGCGTATCGATGCGGAGCATTGGATCAAAGCCGGAATCGAATTTTCGGACGGGCGCGCGATGCTCTCGAGCGTCTTGACCATTGGGCAGTCGGATTGGGCAACAGCGCCCTATGAGCACGAGGCCGGCGATTTCTGGATGCGCGTCACCGTCGCCGACGGCGTTGTGCGATTGCAGGCCTCGGCTGACGGCAAGACCTGGCCCCTCGTCCGACTGGCTCCGTTCGCCGCGGCGCGATCCTGTCTCGTCGGTCCAATGGCTTGCACACCGGAACGCGAGGGATTGCCGGTCAGGTTCAGCGGATTTTCGCTGAAGCCGCCGCTCGGCAAGGATCTGCACGATCTCAGCTAGCGCGACCAGTGTGACCTGTTCGCGGCGACGGCCGTCCGCCGTAGCGATGACAACCGAACAGTAAAATTCGTCCGAGAAACAAGCCGTCGCAGCTTCCGGCCCAAACAAAAACGGCCCGCATCAAGCGGGCCATTTTCGTATCGGAACCGGTGAAGTCCGAATTTGGTTGCGGGGATAGGATTTGAACCTATGACCTTCAGGTTATGAGCCTGACGAGCTACCGGGCTGCTCCACCCCGCGTTAAACCGTTGCGCGCCTTCGTCAAAATGCCGGGGACGGTGGATTGAGGGCCAACGCGGTGCGCGTGGCTTGCTTCTCCCGTCCCGAAGGCTTCCCTGGAAGGCAACCCCGGGGCCAAGCCCGTCGGGTGCGGGGGGTATGTACCAACCCGGACCGTCTTTGGAAAGGGCTGCGGTGACGTTTTTTTCGACTTTATGACAGCTAACGGGCGCGGATTCCGGCCGATTTGCCGCACACTTGCCAGAAGTTCCACAAACCGCCAGCTTGCCGCAACAAAACGGCGGCGAAACGCCTGAAGGGGAGGAGTGGCATGGACGGTTCCCCTAGGGCGGCAAGGTCGCGCGGCTGGAGAGAATGATGCGGTTCATGTCGTAGTGATCGGTCATTCCGGGGCTCGCGACTTCGTCGCGCTCCGAAATGACGAGAAGAAAGTGCAAGGGGGGAATCATCAATGACTGACGCATTCGATTTCATCGTGGTGGGCGCCGGCTCCGGCGGTTGCGCGGTGGCGGGGCGGCTGTCGGAGGATGCGGCGACGTCAGTGGCGCTGCTCGATGCCGGCGGGCGCAACGACAGCTGGCGGATCACCACGCCATTCGGGCTCGCTTTGCCGTACAAGACGGCCAATTGGGCCTTCGATACGGTGCCCCAGAAGGGCTTGAACGGCCGCATCGGCTATCAGCCGCGCGGCAAGGGCCTCGGCGGCTCCTCGGCGATCAATGCCATGGTCTATATCCGCGGCCACAAATCGGACTACGACCACTGGGCCTCGCTCGGCAATCAAGGCTGGTCGTACGCGGACGTGCTGCCCTATTTCAAGCGCTCGGAAAACAATTCCGACTTCGACGGCGAATATCACGGCAAGGGCGGCCCGCTGCATGTCAACAGGCTGCGCTCGGACAATCCGATCCATGAGATCTTTCATCAGGCCGCGCGCGAGGCGCAGTTCCGCATCCGCGAGGACTTCAACGCAGAGGATCAAGAAGGCCTCGGCAGCTATCAGGTGACGCAGCACAGGGGCGAGCGCTGGAGCGCGGCGCGGGCCTATGTGAATCCCCATCTGGACATCAGCAGCAATCTGCGCGTCGAGACCGGGGCGCACGCAACGCGCATTCTGTTCGAAGGTGGGCGTGCGGTCGGCGTCGAATATGTGCAGGGCAAGCAAAAGAAGCAGCTGCGCGCGCGCCGCGAGGTCATCCTCGCCTCCGGCGCGTTCCAATCGCCGCAACTCTTGATGCTGTCGGGTATTGGCGATGGCGAAGCGCTGGGCAAGCACGGCATCGGCGTCATCAGACATCTGCCGGGCGTCGGCCGCAATCTGCAGGACCATCCGGATTTCGTGTTCGTCTACGCCTCCGACTACCCGCATTTCGTTCACGCCTCGCTCGGTCGGTTGCCATCCCTGCTCCGCGGCATCCAGCAGTACCGCAAGGAGAGACGTGGCCTGATGACCACCAATTTCGCCGAATGCGGCGGCTTCCTGAAGACGCAGGCCCACCTCGACGCGCCTGACATTCAGCTCCACTTCGTCATCGCGATGCTCGACGATCACGGCCGCAAGAAGCACAAGGAGCCAGGTTTCTCATGCCACGTCTGCCTGCTCAGGCCGAAGAGCCGCGGCAGCGTTTGGCTGAAAAGCGCCGACCCACTCGCTGCACCGATGATCGATCCAAACTTCTTGGGCGAGGCGGAGGATCTCGAGGCGATGGTCGCAGGCTTCAAGACCACGCGGCGCCTGATGGAGACGCCCGCGCTGCGCGCGCTGCAGAAGAAGGACATGTTCACGGCGGATGTCCGCACCGACGACGACATCCGCAACGTTTTGCGCAATCGCGTCGACACCGTCTATCACCCGGTCGGCACCTGCAAGATGGGCACGGATGCGATGGCCGTGGTCGATCCGAAGCTGAAGGTGCATGGCGTGGACGGCTTGCGCATCGTCGATGCCTCGATCATGCCGACGCTGATCGGCGGCAACACCAATGCACCAACCATTATGATCGGGGAGAAAGCGGCGGATATGATCAAGGGAGAGATGCGGTAGAGCGAAGCCCGCAATCTCCGCCGGCGTCCCGGCCCCCGTGCGCAATTGCGCGCCAGGCCGGGACGACGCCTAAGACATTTTCTTGACTGACCCCAAATAAACCTGAAACGAACAACACTCCTCAGCCGCCGGAGCCACAAAAAATACGGACGATTTTAGCGATCTGAAACCGGAACGATCGGTTTGGCGTTCATACGTTCCATTGGCAGGGTTTCGCTCATGAACAGTTTCGATCTCGCGGTCTATGCGGCGCTCGCAATTGCCATCGGCTTCGGCTTCAGGACCGGCCTGATCGGCAGCGCCATGACCATCCTCGCTTATCTGCTCGCCGCCCCCATCGCTGTCGCACTGATGCCGCTGATCGTGCCGCAGGTCGCCGGCAATCCGAACGCGCCGCTCGTTCAAAACTCGATCTGCTTCTTCGGCATCTTCATCGTCGTCGGCATGCTGTTCGGCCATATCGGCCACCTCGCGCTGAGCGACACCATCCGCGACGCCGGGATCGGCGACCGCCTTGGCGGGGCTGCGCTCGGCGCCATCAGGGTGGGGCTCGTCGCCACCACACTTGTGCTGGTATTCGACCAGATCGTGCCGGCCAACCACCAGCCGCCCTTCCTTGCCGACTCGCATCTGCGGCCGCTGTTCTCGGCGGTCGGGCAGATGGGGTTCAAGTCGCTGCCGCCGGAGGCCGCCGAGGCGATCGACCGCCTCAAGCAGGAGCGGCGCATCTAGTGCATCGCCGCAGCCGGCGCCATGCATTTTGACGCCGGCATTTCCCTTATCAGCGGCCCTGATGTTGGCTAGAGTGCCGGCCATCCAAAACCTGCTTGCTATTTTTCGGGAGTGAAACAGTGGATCTTGGGATCAAAGGTCGCCGCGCCATCGTCTGCGCATCCAGCAAAGGCCTGGGGCGCGCTTGCGCCTTCTCGCTGGCCGAAGCCGGCGTCGACGTCACGCTGACCGCGCGCGGCGCTGATGCGCTGAAGAAGACGGCCGACGAGATCCGGAAGGCCTATCCAGACGTGAAGGTCACCGAGATCGTCGGCGACATCACGACGCCTGCGGGGCGCGAAGCCGTGCTCAAGGCCTGCCCCGAGCCTGATATCCTGATCAACAATGCCGGCGGCCCGCCACCCGGCGATTTCCGCAACTGGACCCGCGACGACTGGATCAAGGCGATCGACGCCAACATGCTGACGCCGATCGAGCTGATCAAGGCGACTGTCGACGGCATGATGGCGCGCAAGTTCGGCCGCATCGTCAACATCACCTCGGCCGCAGTGAAGGCGCCGATCGACATTCTCGGCCTCTCCAACGGCGCGCGCGCCGGCCTCACCGGGTTCATCGCCGGCCTGTCGCGCAAGACCGTGATCAACAACGTCACCATCAACGGCCTGTTGCCGGGCCCGTTCGAGACCGATCGCCTGACCGGCACCGCCAAGGCCGAGGCCGACAAGCGCGGCACGACGCCTCAAGCGATCCTGGCCGAGCGGGCAAAACTCAACCCCGCCGGCCGCTTCGGCCAGCCCGACGAGTTCGGCTACGCCTGCGCCTTCCTCTGCGGCGCCAAGGCCGGCTTCATCACCGGCCAGAACATTTTGCTCGACGGTGGTGCGTTCCCGGGAACGCTGTGAGGCCAGTGGTGCTTCAACCTCTCCAAAGGAGAGGTTGAAGCGAGCTCGCGGCTCGACTGATCAAACTCGAAGCGATTTGCCTTACGATACCGGCGTGATCCGCTCATCGCTCCAGTCGATGCCGAGCTCGTCCATGCCGTCGGCGAGCAGATCGCCCAGCATCGGCTCACCCAGGAGATAGCGCACCGTCTCGCGGCGTGGCGCCTTGTACTCGCTGCGCGCTTCGATCGCGCGGGCGCGCAAATCGTCCCACTCCTCGACATCGCCGTCGCCACGGCCCAGCCACATCAGCGTGACCAGGTCGACCTGCTCATCCTCGTTCAGCGCCCGGATGAAGCTGGCGAGCTCGGCTGCGACCGGATCGGAATTGTTGTCCTCGAGCACGTCGATCTCGTCGTCATCGGTGGGGTTGGAGCCGGAATCCGGATCGGACCCGGATTCCTTGACGTCGAATTCGCGCGCCTTCTCGATGATGAAGGCGACCTTGTCGGCGGAAATGGCAAGCTCGGGCATGGGCTCCCCCTGTGGATCTCGACGGGTTCCTCACATAACGCAACATCACGACAGATGATCCATTGCGCTTGGCGGCGGAAAATGTGCATCTTGCGGCGGCAAACAGAGAAAATGGGGGTACGCCCGATGCGGTGGAGGGTCGGCCAGGTCAAGATTACCAAGATCGTCGAAATGGAGACGGTCGGCTCGACCCGCTTCATCCTGCCGGCCGCCACCAATGACGAAATCCGGAAGCTGCCCTGGCTGATCCCGCATTTCGCCACCGAGGAAGGCCGGCTGAAAATGTCGATCCATTCGCTGGTGGTGGAGACGCCGGCGCGCCGCATCGTGGTCGACACCGGCCTTGGCAACGACAAGCAGGGCCGCGGCGTCCCGGTCTGGAATAACCGCAACACGCCGTTCGTCGAGATGATGGCGGAAGCGGGCTTTCCGCCCGACAGCATCGACACCGTGCTGTGCACGCATCTGCATGTCGATCATGTCGGCTGGAATACGAAGCTGGTCGATGGCAAATGGGTGCCGACCTTCCCGAAGGCGCGCTACCTGTTCGGCAGGACCGAATATGACTATTGGCGTGACTATACGGCCGAGCCGGACAAGGTCGCGGTGTTCAACGATTCCGTGAAGCCGATCGTTGATGCGGGCCGGGCCGAGCTGATCCCGAGCGATCACCGGCTCTGTGAGGAGATCGGCCTTATCCCGACGCCCGGCCACAGCCCGGGGCATATGAGCGTGCTGATCGAATCCGGCGGCGAAGAGGCGCTGCTCAGCGGCGATGTCGCCCATCACCCCTGCCAGATGGCGCATCTCGACTGGTGTTCGGTCGTCGACACCGACACCGCTCAATCGGCCGCGAGCCGGCACAAGGTGTTCTCGCGCTTTGCCGACACCCCGACGCTGGTGATTGGCGGGCATTTCTCCGCCGGGCACATCAAACGGGATGGGGAAGCGTTCAGGTTCGAGGCGCTGGGATCGTCGTCTTCGTAGGGTGGGTTAGCCTGCGGCTGCGCGAAGCGCAGTCGAGGGCGTAACCCGCCTCTTCTGTTTCCGCAGAGGCAGAATTGGTGGGTTACGCCGAGCAGATGCGCTTTGCGCATCTGCGGGGCTAACCCACCCTACGATCCCGGACCACCCCACAAAGTAAGGGCTGCAATGCATCCCTTTTCGGCGGTTGAATTTCCCGCCGTGCTGTTCCATGAAGCTGTTCAACCGATCAGTCCATCCCAAGGGAGAAACCAGAATGAAGCTTGTTCGTTACGGCGAAAAGGGTGCGGAAAAGCCCGGCCTGATCGACAAATCCGGCCAGTTGCGCGACCTGTCGGCCCATCTGAAGGACCTCACCGGCGAGGCCTATTCCCCGGAATCCCTGAAGAAGCTCGCTGCCATCGACCCCGCCTCACTGCCCGCCGTCTCCGGCAAGCCGCGCTTCGGCGCACCCGTCACCGGCATCTCGAAATTCGTCGCGATCGGCCTCAACTACAGCGACCACGCCAAGGAGACGGGCGCTGCCATTCCGACCGAGCCGATCATCTTCATGAAGGCCAACACCTCGCTGTCGGGCCCGAACGACAACGTCGAGAAGCCGCGCGGCTCGACCAAGCTCGACTGGGAGGTCGAAATCGCCGCCATCATCGGCACCCGCGCCAAATACGTCTCGGAAGCCGACGCACTGAACTACGTCGCGGGCTACTGCGTCTGCAACGACGTCTCCGAGCGCAACTTCCAGATCGAGCGCCTGGGTCAGTGGACCAAGGGCAAATCGCACGACACGTTCGGCCCGCTCGGCCCCTGGCTCGCCACCAAGGACGAGATCAAGGACGTGCAGAACCTGTCGATGTGGCTCGACGTCAATGGTCAGCGCCGCCAGACCGGCTCGACCAAGACCATGATCTTCTCGATGGCCAAGTGCGTCTCCTACGTCTCGCAGTTCATGACGCTGCTGCCGGGTGACATCATCACTACCGGCACCCCGCCCGGCGTCGGCCTCGGCATGAAGCCGCCGACCTTCCTCAATGTCGGCGACGTCGTCACGCTCGGCATCGAAGGCCTCGGCGAGCAGCGCCAGGAGATCGTGGCGGCGTAGGGCCGCTCCCGTCATCCTGAGGAGCGCGCAAAGCGCGCGTCTCGAAGGATGCGCCACAAGCACGGTCGCCCGGCGTTCGCGCCGGGTGACGCGAGAGTCCCGCCCGTTGCCCATCCTTCGAGACGCGCGCCAAGGGGCGCGCTCCTCAGGATGAGGTCTGTGTGTTTGGATAGAGGCCATCGACAATGAAACTCTCCTTCTCCGCCGCCTCCCCTTTTGCCCGCAAGGTGCGCATCGCCGCGATCGAGCTCGGGCTGATCGACAAGATCGAATTCATGCCGGCGACAGTCGCGCCGGGCACGGCCAACGAGGACTATTCGAAGATCACGCCGCTGAAGAAGCTGCCGGTGCTGATCACCAATGATGGCGACGTCATTCTGGATTCCTACGTCATCGTCGAATATCTCAACGAGATGGCCGGCGGCAGCCTGATCCCGGATTACGGCCCGCGGCGCTGGAAGACCAAGACCAATCACTCCCTCATCAACGGCATGCTCGATTCCATGCTGCTGTGCCGCTACGAGAAGATGGTACGGCCGCAGGGCCTGCAATGGCAGGCGTGGTCGGACGACCATTGGAACCGGGCTTGGACCGGCATGGCGCGCTTCGAGAACATGCCCGAGGTGCTGAACGGCCCGTTCGACATCTCGCAGATCGGCCTTGTTTGCGTGCTCGGCTATGCCGACTTCCGCTTCGCCGATTGCGGCTGGCGCAAGGCCTATCCGAAGCTCGATGCCTTCCACCAGAAGATGCTGGAGCGGCCCTCGGTGAAGATCTCGGTCCCGCCGGCCGCATAAAACGCGGGAGTCCTCATGAGCCTGAAATTTTCCGTCGGCGACCTCACCATCCATCGCGTCATCGAGCAGGAAACTTCATTCGTGCCGGCACTGGACATGCTGCCGGGACTGACGCCTGAGGTCCTGGCCGAGAACCGGGCGTGGATGCGGCAGGCCAAAGCACTGGATGAGCAGGACGTGCTGCTGCTGTGCTTCCAGTCCTATGTGGTGAAGACGCCGCACCACACCATCTTGATCGACAGCTGCATCGGCAACGACAAGCCGCGCCCCAATCGCGCGAAATGGAACATGAAGACCGACGACACGTATTTGCGCGCGCTCAATGCCGCGGGCGTCTCGCTCGACGACATCGACTTCGTGATGTGCACGCATCTGCATGTCGATCACGTCGGCTGGAACACGCGGCTGGAGAACGGCCGCTGGGTGCCGACCTTCCCCAGGGCGCGCTACCTCTTCGCCAAGCAGGAATACGATCACTGGTTCGAGCAGAATACAAAGACGGCGATCCCGCCCTTCGTCGACAGCGTGCTGCCCGTGGTCGAAGCCAGGCGCCACGAGCTGGTCGGCAACGATCACCAGATCGGCGACCACGTTCGTATCCTGCCGACGCCCGGCCATACGCCGGGCCACATCGCTGTTACGATGGGCCGCGGCAAGGACGATGCGGTGTTTTCAGGCGATCTCATGCACTCGCCCTTGCAAACGCTTTATCCGGAGCTGTCGATCAAGTTCGACGTCGATCCGGCCAAGGCGGCCACGACGCGCCGCAGCTTCCTCGAGCGTTATTGCGACACCGACACGCTGTGCTGCACCGCGCATTTCCCCTCGCCGTCGGTGGGGAAGATCAGGCGCAAGGGCAACGCGTTCGTGTGTGCAGCGGTGGAGTGAGATGCCGTAGGGTGGGCAAAGGCGTCCTTGCGCCGTGCCCACCATCTCTCTCGATCACGAAAAATGCGTGGGCACGCTCCGCTTTGCCCACCCTACGATTCCGCCCGGATGGAGAGAAGCAATGACATCACTTCCCGACATTCCCCTGCCCGCCGGCATCCGCTCGCGTTATGTCGACGGCATCAACGGGCTGCGCATGCATGTGCTCGAGGCCGGCTTCGAGACCAAGGGCCGTCCCTGCATCCTGCTGCTGCACGGCTTTCCCGAGCTCGCCTTCTCCTGGCGCAAGGTGATGCCGGCGCTGGCCGCGGCCGGCTATCACGTGCTCGCACCCGATCAGCGCGGCTATGGCCGCACCACCGGATGGACCGCGGATTACGACGGCGATCTCGCGCCGTTCTCGCTCCTTAATCTGGTGCGCGATGCACTCTCGCTCGTATCGGCGTTCGGCTACAGGCAGGTCGATCTCGCCGGGCATGATTTCGGCAGCCCGGTCGCGGCCTGGTGCGCGCTGATCCGGCCCGACGTGTTTCGCTCGGTGACGTTGATGAGCGCACCCTTCGGCGGTGCGCCGCCACTGCCGTTCAACACCGTCGATGCGCCGGCGAAGCCTGCGGTCGAAGATCCCGTGCATCGTGAGCTTGCCGCGCTGCCGCGCCCGCGCATCCACTATCAATGGTACTATTCGACACGGGCGGCCAATGCCGACATGCTGCACGCGCCACAAGGCCTGCATGATTTCCTGCGCGCCTATTATCATCACAAGAGCGCGGACTGGGCGGACAACAAGCCGTATCCGCTGAAATCATGGTCGGCGAACGAGCTTGCAAAACTGCCGACCTATTATGTGATGGATCTCGGCGAGACCATGGCCGAGACGGTCGCGAAGGAGATGCCATCGCGCGATGCGATCGCCGCCAACCCATGGCTGCCGGACAGCGATCTTGCTTTTTACAGCGCCGAATATGGCCGCACCGGATTCCAGGGCGGGCTGCAATGGTATCGCTACGGCACGTCGGGCATGCTCAACGACGAGATGCTGCTGTTCGCCGGGCGCAGCATCGACGTGCCGTCCTGCTTCATCTCGGGCAAGCAGGATTGGGGCACCTATCAGCGCCCCGGTGCGTTCGAGGCGATGCAGGGGCGCGGCTGCACGAAGCTGCTCGGCTGCCATCTCGTCGACGGTGCCGGTCATTGGGTGCAACAAGAGCAGCCGGCGGAGGTCGGCCGGTTGCTGCTGCAATTCCTCCGCCGCGCCGCCGCAGTCTCCGCAAGCTGAACGACGCCGCCCTCCCGCCACAAGGCGTTAATCGGCGGTTCAGGGAACATCCGGCAATATCTGACGTTGCGACATACCGGAGCTGGGTCCGGCGACCATGGAGAACGACATTGGACAAGAAGATCGCCGGACTATTGGGAGCCGTGGCCGCGCTCGGAACGCTAGGAGCCGCCCAGGCTGCGCCCGCGCCTACGGACGTCCTCCAGGCGAATTCATACGCGGACCTGCTCGAGCCGATTGCGAACGCGAGCGCCTTGCTGCAAGCGATCGATGAAGCGGCTCCGCCAAAAGCGAGCGAAAATGTTCAGCTCGCTCAATTCTACTACCATCATCATCATCACCATCACCACCACAGCTTCTATCGTCGGCGCTATTACGACTACGACGCGCCGGTCGTGGTGGTCCCGCGATATCGGCGGTATTATCACCACCATCATCACCATCACCACCACCATCATCACAGCTTCTATCGCCGCGACTACTACTGAGGTCGCCGATACCAGGATGGAGATGAACAGGACCTGCGGGTCCTGTTTGCATTTGATGACGGGAAACCAGGAAAGATAGGCAAGATCGCAGGGGGGCAGCACTGTCCAGGAATGGTCATCCGCCCTACCCGTTACGAGCCTTCTCCTTGGCCGCGCGGTGCAGGTGCCGGTAGGTACCGTCGAATACCGTATCAGACGACGACGTCCACTCGGTGCCTGCCGCCAGCTTGGGCCGATTGGTGTAGATCCGGCGGGCCTGCAGCTCGCGCTCGGCCGCCTCCTCCTCGCCCATGGGCTCGAGCTCGAAGGTCGCTTCCTCGGGAATGACGATGATTTGCGCGAACGGCTCGTGGGGTCGGAAGATATGGGTTCGCCCCTCGGCCGGCGCCTTGAACACGCAAAAGAACATCATCGGCCACCAATTGCGGATCAGCGCGGGGACGGCAATCGGCACGGTGTCGGTCGGATCGGCATAGAATCGCGGATGCGGCTCGGTGCGAACAGCCATGCCTTTTGCGACCTTGAGATCGAGCAGGATCTGATAGGTGTAGAAGGCGTCGCCGAACTTGCGAAACGGCGGCCATTCCGCGCCGCCTTCGGGCGGCTCGCCCCAATCGGCTTCGAGGATCAAGCGACCCTCCCTGGTCGTGACGTGAAGCTCGAAATCATAGGGATAGAACAGCTCGATGCCGTATTGCGCGCCCTCGGAAAAGGGCACGCAGTGCCAGACCTGCTCACGCGAACCGTTCGCACGTGGTTCGCGCTTGCCGGCCCATCCGGGGATTTCGAGCTTGGTGCGGCGCGGCGCCAGCCGGGGATCATTCAGACGAAATTTGACCTTGTCCATCATTCACCCCTTCACCCACATCCAAAGATTCGAACCTGTACGACGGGACCCGGTTCCGTGCACCCACGCACCGTTGTGACGTTCGGATGCCAAGCCTTCGCGCGGCTCGCGTGAATTGACCCTGAACGAATTGCAGCCTATAGCAGTTTAGAATGCTTCTAAACTACATCAGGCGCAGTCAGTGAAGAATTTTGCCGATTTGACCGAGCGTGAAGTGCTGGCGGTCGCGATTTCCTCTGAAGAGGAGGATAGCCGCATCTACATGACCTTCGCCGAGGATCTCAAGGAGCGCTATCCGGATTCGGCCAAGCTCTTCGAGCAGATGGCCGAGGAGGAGCGCAGCCACCGCCACATGCTGCTGGAAATGTATGAGCAGCGCTTCGGCCAGCATCTGCCGCCGATCCGCCGCGAGGACGTCAAGGGATTCCTGAAGCGCCGCCCGGTTTGGCTCACCAAGAACCTGCCGCTCGACACCATCCGCAGGGAGGTCGAGACCATGGAATTGCAGGCCGAGCGCTTTTACGTGAAGGCCGCCGAACACGCCCAGGATGTCGGTGTGCGCCGCCTGCTCGGCGATCTCGCGGAAGCGGAGAAAGGCCATGAAGAGACCGCTGCGAAACTGACAGACCAGATCCTGAGCTCCGACGTGCGCGCGGAAGAAGACCGCACCAACCGCCGCATGTTCGTGCTGCAATATGTGCAGCCGGGCCTCGCCGGCCTGATGGACGGCTCGGTCTCGACACTGGCGCCGTTGTTCGCCGCGGCCTTCGCCACCCACCAGAACTGGCAGACGTTCCTGGTCGGCCTTGCTGCCTCCATCGGTGCCGGCATCAGCATGGGCTTTGCCGAAGCGCTGTCCGACGACGGCTCGCTCACGGGGCGCGGATCTCCATGGCTGCGCGGCCTTACCTGCGGCGCGATGACCACGCTCGGCGGGCTCGGTCACACCGCGCCTTATCTCGTGCCCGACCACTGGGCCAACGCGTTCTGGATCGCCACCGGAATCGCGGGCGTCGTCGTGTTCTTCGAATTGTGGGCGATCGCCTTCATCCGCTCGCGCTACATGGACACGCCGTTCCTCCAGGCCGTATTCCAGATCGTGCTCGGCGGCGCGATCGTGCTCGCCGTGGGAATATTGATCGGGGCGGCCTAGGCGGCGATGATGATGCGACGTCGTTCATGCACTGTCGCGCGCGCGAGCCTGGCCGGCGCATCGATGCTGCTGGCATCGGTCGAAGCCGTGCCCACGCAT
Source organism: Bradyrhizobium sp. CCBAU 51745 (assembly GCF_028128715.1). NCBI lineage: Bacteria > Pseudomonadati > Pseudomonadota > Alphaproteobacteria > Hyphomicrobiales > Nitrobacteraceae > Bradyrhizobium > Bradyrhizobium sp. CCBAU 51745. The sequence continues at coordinate 243,736 of NZ_LBJP01000007.1, forward strand.
GAGCAGCGGGCCGGTCAATCCGCTCATCCACGCTGCGACAAGAGGCTTCCAGCCCTGACCGGCGCAGCAGCAACTCCAGGTCCTCCATGATGCGCCACTTGCAATACGGCACACCTGCCAAGGTCTTCCATTGGTGCATCGTCGCGCTGCTCGCCGTGCAATACCCGATCGGCTGGCTGATGCCGGACATCCATCGCGGCATGAGCCCAGGTGCCGGAATGACGTTTCACGTCTCGATCGGGATCGCGATCCTCGTGCTGACGGCTCTCCGCCTGGTCTGGCGGCTCGCTCATCCGGTCGCGCCCGAAAGTTCTCTTCCCGCCTGGCAGCGCCTGACCTCCGAGGTCGTGCACTGGCTGCTCTACGCGCTGGTGCTGGCGACGACAATCTCGGGCTGGCTGTTTGCCTCCTTCCGGGGCTGGTCGGTGTCGTTCTTCTATCTCGTGCCGCTGCCGATGCTGGCGTCCGACAACGCCGCCGCAGGGCGTGCCATTGACGGCTTTCACCAGGCGATGGAATGGGCGCTGCTCGTCACCATCGTCGTTCACGTCGCCGCCGCGCTTGCGCACATCTTCATCTATCGCGACCGCGTGATGCAGCGAATGCTGCCAGGATAGCGCCCGGGATATCGTCAGGACAGATCAACCGCGATCAAACGTCGGTTGCGGCATCGGCTAAAACTGCGCATCATCCATCAGTTGAAGCGCAGGAGCATGTCGTGGCGAAATCGGAATGGAGTTTCAAGAGCGCGGTCGAGCTGTCGGCCGCATTGGCGGCGAAGAAGGTCTCCGCCGTTGAACTCACGCAGGATGCGATCGGCCGCATCGAGCGCCATGACGGCAAGATCAACGCGATCTGCGTGCGGGATTTCGGTCGCGCCCTCGACGCGGCACGCGCAGCTGACGCGGCGCTGGCGCGCGGCGAGCGCAAGCCGCTGCTCGGCCTGCCGATGACCGTGAAGGAATCCTACAACATCGCCGGCCTGCCCACGACCTGGGGCAATCCCGCCCATAAGGACTTCATTGCCAGGGAAGACTCGCTGCCGGTGACGCGCGTGAAGGAGGCCGGCACCATCGTTCTCGGCAAGACCAACGTGCCGCTCGCCCTCGCGGACTGGCAGAGCTACAACGAGATCTACGGCACCACCAACAATCCCTACGATCTCGGCCGCACGCCGGGGGGCTCGTCCGGCGGCTCGTCTGCGGCGCTGGCGGCGGGTTACGGCCCGCTTTCACTCGGCTCGGATATCGGCGGCTCGCTGCGCGTGCCCGCTTTTCACTGCGGCGTCTGCGCGCACAAGCCGACCTTCGATCTGTTGCCCTCGCGCGGCCATACGCCGCCGCCGGCTCCGCCCCTCGCCTATGAGCGTGATCTTGCCGTGGTCGGCCCGATGGCGCGCAGCGCCGGCGATCTATCCTTGTTGCTCGACGTCATGGCCGGGCCCGACCCGCTCGACAACGGCAAGGCCTACAGGCTCGAGCTGCCTGCGCCGCGCCACAGCTCGCTGAAAGATTTCCGCGTGCTCGTGGTCGATACCGATCCGGTGCTGCCGACCGACGCCGTCGTGCGCGGGAGTATCAATACGCTCGCCGACAATCTTGCCAAGGCCGGTGTCAGGATCGAGCGCAACAGTCCGCTGCTGCCGGATTTCGCGGCGTCCTCGCGGCTCTATATGCGGATGCTGCTGTCGTTCCTCGCCGCCAGCTTCACGCCCGAATTCTATGCGGGCGCGGTTGCGGCGGCATCCACACTGCCGGCCAGCAACGACAGCCTGCAGGCCGAACGGCTGCGCGGCATCGCGCTCAGCCATCGTGACTGGCTGATAGCGCGCGGCAGCCGGACACGGCTGCGCGCGCAATGGCACGAGCTGTTCAAGACGTTCGATGCCGTGATCTGCCCGATCATGCCGACACCGGCCTATCCCCACGATCACTCGGAGAACCAGGAGCAGCGCCGAATCAAGATCGACGACAAGGAACACGTCTATACCGACCAGCTCGCCTGGCCCGGCATCGCCACGCTCCCCGGCCTGCCCTCGACCGCGATCCCGACGGGTTTTGCGCCGGATGGACTTCCGGTCGGCGTTCAGATCGTCGGCCCGTGGCTGGAAGATCGAACGCCGCTGAAGCTCGCCGAGCTGATCGAGCGCGAGTTCGGCGGGTTCGTGCCGCCGAAGATGTTTGACGATTGATGGCTTCGCCATTGCGCAAAAGGCCTGTAGCCCGGATGGAGCGAAGCGTAATCCGGGGCGGCCTTTCCGCGGCAAAGATCCCGGATTGCGCTGTGCTCCATCCGGGCTACGGACTAGTCGCAATGACGGAGTAAAATAACATCGAGATTCCGGGTTCGCGCCCCGGAATGACAAGGAGGGAGGAAGCACCATGAGCCAGGACCTCGAACAGCTCACCGCGCTCAACCGCGACTACGTCGCTTCCGTGCAGAACTGCGACGTCAAGCGCTTCGACGAGATTCTGGCGCCGGAGTTTTACTGCTCCAATCCCGACAAGACGCTGGTCGACCGCGCCGCCTTCCTCGAGCAAACCGCGCGGCCGATCGCGATCCGCAATCTGCACGCGTTCGACGTCATCATCCGCATCATGGGCGACTTCGCCATCATCCATGCGGCGACGAGCTACACCACGGCGGACGGCCAGCAGGCGACCGGGCGATATACCGATTGCTGGGCCAAGAAGAACGGGACGTGGCTGGCGGTGTCGGCACACGTGTCGCGGTGAGGAGGGCACTGCCCGCCTCCTCTCCACTGTCATGCCCCGGCTTGACCGGGGCATCCAGTACGCCGAGGCGGAAATTGGGTCACACAATCATCGCCGCAGCGTACTGGATCGCCCGGTCAAGCCGGGCGATGACACCTGTGTTGGGGCGGCACGGACGAGCACCAGCGCCTAGCTATCAAACACGATCACGCTGCGCAGCGTCTTGCCGGCCTTCATGTTGGCGAAGCCCTCGTTGATCTCGCTGAGCTTCAGCTTGGCCGAGATCCAGTCCTCCAGGTGCAGCCGGCCGCGCAGGTAGAAATCGACCAAGCGCGGCATGTCGACGCGGAAATGGTTGGAGCCCATCGACGAGCCCTGGATCTTCCGCTCCCTCAGGAAGTCGAAACCGTGCAGCTCGATCTTCTGGCCGAACGGGATCATGCCGACGATGGTGGCGGTGCCGCCCGAGGCCAGCATGGCGAACGCCTGCTCGGCGGTCTCCTTGCGGCCGAGCACCTCGAAGGAATGATGCACGCCGCCATTGGTGAGGTCGCGCACCTGCTTCACCACGTCGCCGTCGGCGGGGTTGATGATGTCGGTCGCGCCCAGCTTGGTCGCCAGCTGCAGCTTGGCCGGATTGGTGTCGATGGCGATGATGCGGCCGGCGCCGGCGATCTGCGCGCCGTTGATCGCGGCCATGCCGACGCCGCCGCAGCCGATGACCGCGACCGTCTCTCCGGCCGTGACCTTCGCCGTATTCACCACCGCGCCGTAGCCGGTGATGACGCCGCAGCCGATCAGCGCAGCGAGCTCGAGCGGCATGTCTTTGCGGATTTTGACGATGGCATTCTCGTGCACGAGCATCTGCTCGGCGAAGGACGAGAGATTGAGGAACTGGTGCAGCTTCTCGGGTTTCGACCACTGCATCCGATCTGAGACGCCCGGCAGCATCTTCACCGTGGTGTCGGTGCAGAGCACGGTGCGGCCGGTGGTGCAATTGTCGCAGGTGCCGCAGAACACGGAGAGGCAGGTGACGACGTGGTCGCCCGGCTTCACATAGGTCACATCGGAGCCGACCTGCTCGACGATTCCGGCGGACTCATGGCCGAGCACGGCGGGCAGCGGATGCGGGTAGAGGCCTTCCATGAAGTGAAGGTCCGAATGGCAGAGGCCAGCGACAGCAGTGCGGATCAGAACCTCGCGCGGGCCGGGCTTCGGCAGGCTGACATCCTCGATGACGAGCGGCTTGTTGACTTCGTAGAGGACGGCGGCCTTCATCGAGCACTCCCTATCGCGTTTTTTGCTTGATCGTGACGCGCAGCCTACGCTGCCAGAACGAGTTCGCCAACCTCGCTCATTCCGGCTGAGCTATCGCCGAGCAGCAGCGCTGCGATCTTTGCCTGCGTGGCATTTTCCGTCAGCCGGAACGGATCGCCCGGCGTCACCCGGTGGTCGATCACCAGCCGCGACAGCAGCAGCCGGCGCGCATCGCCGCGCCTGTCGTGGATGCGATGCGCCTCCCAGGCGAGCGCCACTGCGCTGGCGACATGATAGAGCAGGCTGGTGGCGCGCCGCGCCTCGGCCTCGTTCTCGGACTTGCCGGCGACCTCGCGCGCGAAGCGGACCGCACGATCGACGAAGCCGCGCAGATTGTCGCGCCAGGCCTGCGGCACGGAGGCACTGTCATCGAGCCGCGCATGCAGATCGGCTGATAGCGCGGATTCCGCGCCGTGGCGGCCAACGGCACGCCGCAGCGCATCGATCGCCACGATGTTGCCGGTGCCTTCCCAGACCGAGCCGAGATGCGCATCGCGCAGCAGGCGGGGCGTAGCGAATTCCTCGATATAGCCGATGCCGCCGCGCATCTCGAGCGCATCGCCGCAGGCTTTTCGCGCATCGCGCGTGGCGCGGAATTTCAAGGTTGGCGTCAGGATGCGCAGCAGCGCCGCCGCGTCCTGGCTGCCGGCTTCGGCGCGGTCGAGCGCGTCTGCGGTGAGAAAGCTCATCGACAGCGCCTGCTCGACCGGCAGCATGATCTTCAGCATCTGGCGACGGCCGAGCGGCAGATCGATGATGCGGCTGCCGAACACGACGCGGTTCGTCGCCACCGTCATCGCATCATGATAGGCGCGGCGCATCAGCGCGGTCGACTTGACGCCATTGGAGAGCCGCGACGAGTTCACCATCTCGGCCATCTGCACGAAGCCGCGGTCGAGCTTGCCGACCGCATAGGCGATCGCGCCTTCGAGCTTGATCTCGCCCGAGGCCATCGAGCGGGTGCCGAGCTTGTCCTTCAGACGCACGATCCGGTAGTGGTTCTGCGACCCGTCATCGAGCAAGCGCGGCATCAGGAACAGGCCGACGCCGCGCGTGCCCGGGCCGGCGCCCTCCGGGCGCGCCAGCAGCATCACGACCTTGGCGTCCGCATTCGAGCAGAACCATTTCTCGCCGTGGAGGCGCCAGTGATCGCCCTCCTGCACCGCGCGCGTGGTGAGCATGCCGACGTCGGAGCCGCCTTCCTTCTCCGTCATGAATTGGCCGCCTTGCGTCAGCTTGCTCATGTCGGTCGAAGTCAGGCCATCGAGATACTTTGCCTTCAGCGCCTCACTGCCGAAATTCGACAGCAATTTGGCGCAGCCATCGGTCACATTGATCGGGCAGCCCATGCCGAATTCGGTCTGGTTGAACAGAAACGTGAAAGCATGCTTGGCAACGACGGGGTATTTGTCGGGCCAGCCCATGATGCCCTTGGCGTTCGACAGCGCGTGGATGCCGAATTCGCCGAAGGCGGCGTTCTCCAGCTCGCGATAGGCCGGGTGATATTCGATCCACTGCACGTCGCGGCCGAACTTGTCGCGCTGATGTAATATCGGCGTGTGCCGATCGGCCAGCCGCGCGCATTCATCGAGACGGCCGCCGGCGAGCTCGCCGAGGCGGTCGAGATGCGGCTCGATGTGGCGAAACAGATTATCCGGCAGATGGATGCGCAGGAGGTCCGTCAGCGCCGGATCGGCACGGTAGAAATTCATGCCAGAGGTGTCGGGCGCCAGCAGGCCGGAAGGTGCGGCCGCGGCACTTTTCGGCTGCGCTATGACCGGCTTGTGCATGATCGTCCTCTTCGTTTCCGCCCGGCGGCAATTCTTATCGCTTGCCGCTTGAGATGATGTCGATCATGCTCCCGTCGCGAGAGGCGATAAAGCTGCAAATTGTCAGGGAGGCATGATTGCCGTGAAGGAGCAATTCGCTCTGCGGAATTGTGATCGGCAGGCCGATGGGGCCGGCTGGCTGTCCGCACGGCGGATGCCTAGATCAACGGCGTCCCGTCCCCGAGAGATCACATCATGGAACATCCGAAATACAAGGTCGCGCTCATCGTCGGCGCCGGCGAAGGCCTGAGCGCCTCGCTGGCACGGCTGCTGTCAAAGCAAGGCATCCGCGTCGCGCTGGCCGCGCGCAAGATCGAGAAGCTGGGCGCACTCTGCAGCGAGACCGGCGCGAAGGCCTATGCCTGCAACGCCACCGAGCCTGAGGAGGTCGAGCGCCTGTTTGGCCTGGTCGAGCGCGAGATCGGCACGCCCGACCTCGTCGTTTACAACGCCTCTGGCCGTTCGCGCGGGCCGTTCGTCGACCTGGTCCCGGCCGATGTCGCGAATGCCATCGCGGTCAGCGCCTATGGCGGCTTCCTGGTGGCGCAGCAGGCCGCCAAGCGCATGGTGCCGAACCAGCACGGCGCGATCCTGTTCACCGGAGCCTCGGCCAGCGTCAAGGGTTATGCGCAATCGGCGCCGTTCGCGATGGGCAAGTTCGCGCTGCGCGGCCTCGCACAAAGCATGGCGCGCGAATTATCGCCGCAAGGCATCCATGTCGCGCATTTCGTGATCGACGGCGGCATCCGCAGTGCGACACGCACGGAAGCAGCGGACAAGCCGGATTCGATGCTGGATCCCGATGCCATCGCCGAGAGCTACTGGAACGTGTTGCAGCAGCCGCGCAGCGCCTGGAGCTGGGAGCTCGAGCTGCGGCCCTGGGTGGAGAAGTTTTGAAGTCGAGCTGCCGTAGGGTGGGTAAAGGCGCATAGCGCCGTGCCCACGATCTCGAACTCAAGAACCAATGGTGGGCACGCTTCGCTTTGCCCACCCTACGAGAGCTCGCAATGAAGAAATAAAGGGAGGATCAATGACCACGGAAACGACCATCGACACCGGCACCAATGAACTCCTCTGCGTCATCCGCGACCGCGTCGCCGTGATCACGCTGAACCGGCCGGAGGCGCGCAATTCGCTGTCGGACACGCTGACCCCGGCGCTGCGGACCATGATCCGCACCTGCGGTGAGAGTCCCGATGTCGGCGCGCTGCTCATCACCGGCGCGGGCGAGGCGTTCTGCGCCGGCGGCAACGTCAAGGGCATGGGCGCGCATCGCGATCCGAAGAAGCTGGAAATGTCCTTTGACGAGAAGGTCGCCGATCTCCAAGAGCGGCAGCGGCTGCTCACCGGCGCGCTGGTCTCGGTGCGCAAGCCGACCATCGCGGCCCTGCCCGGCCCTGCGGTCGGCGCCGGGCTGGCGATTGCCATGGCCTGCGATATCCGCATCGCCGCGCAGTCGGCCTTTGTCGCCACCGGCTATGCCCGCATCGCGCTGAGCGGTGACTACGGCATCGCCTGGCTGCTCACCCGCCTCGTCGGCACCGCACGGGCGCGCGAGCTGCTGTTCACCGGCGACCGCGTCGACGCGGCGCGCGCGGAGGCGATCGGGCTCGTCAACCGCGTCGTGCCCGACGACAAGCTGCAGACCGAAGCATTCGCATTGGCAAAGTCTCTCGCCGAAGGCCCGCGCCTGGCGCTGCGCTACATGAAGGACAGTCTCGATGAGGCCCTGCTGTTCGATTTCGAGACGGCGCGCGATCACGAAGCCGAGCGATTGATCCGTCTCACCACGACCGCCGATCACAAGGAGGCGGTGCAGGCGTTCATCGAGAAACGGAAGGCGGTGTTCACGGGGAAGTAGCAGCGTTCGAAAATCGTAGACCGTCACCCTGAGGTGCTCGCCTCTTCGGCGAGCCTCGAAGGGCGACGGCCCGGATGCATCGGGGCCGCTCATCCTTCGAGGCTCCCGGCGCGATGCATCGCATCGCGCCACTCGCACCTCAGGATGACGGAATGAGAAACCAAAAAAAATGCCCGGCGCTGGCTTGGCCAGGCCGGGCACGGAGTGGTGTCAGGCCGAGGCTGAGGGGCGTTCGGCCTGACGGGAAAGGGCGGCGAGACGCCAGCTCGCGCAGGGAATGTCCTGCGGCGCGACATGGATCTCCTTGTCGAAGCGCACCAGCTTCCAGTCATCGGGGTGATTGACGAAGGCAAAGCCGGACTTGCGCGCCAGCGAGATCATGGTTTCGTTGGAGCGCAGCGTGTCGCCGAACATGTGGTCGGCGCCAAGCGCGGCGGCGCGGCATTCGAGATTCTTCATCAGCGCGGTGGCGATGCCATGGCGCTGCCAGCGGTCGTCGACGGACAGGCCGAATTCGAGCGTCGCGGTCTCGGCGTGGAAGGCGTAGCGCGCCTCGGCAATGATGGTCTCGAAGCCATCGATCAACTTGGTCGCGACCACCGAAAAACGCTCGCGCGTGCCGATGTCGAGAAACTCGCTCAGCAGCCCCTTCGGCAGCTCGCTGATCGCGCCAAAGAAGCGGTTGTAGCGGGAGCGGGTCGTGAGCGAACGGAAATAATGTTGAAGCTCGTCGGTGTCACCAGGCACGACGAAGCGGAGGTTGACCGCCTCTCCGTCGCGGGTACGCAGCGTATCCGAATATTGCTTCAGGTCTTCCAGACGATAGCTGCTCATGACACGCGACCTCAAAAGAGGGACCGCCGGCGCCCCCAACAGTCAGGCGGCGCCGGCCTGACGGCCTATCAGGCCCGCCAGAAGGGTTTGTCGGCCTCATAGGCTATGTCGGTCCACGACAGGCCGACGTCGTGGAGATCGCGGGCGGTCCAGTTGGTCAGCTCGCGCCGGGTCCGGTAGCGCTCGTGCCAGACATGGAGGGTCTCACTGACTTGCTGGATCAGGCCTGGCGCATGATGATTTGTCATCGAATTCTGGGTCAAAGTAGACATGTTGAGCTCCTTGAGCTAACTTGACGGCTAATATCTGCTTCCAAGTGCGCCGCGACAAACGACAATTTGTACCTCTTCGCATGAAATAAACTCATGCATCCTGCTGCCAAATGACTGCCAGATTGCCATCCCTGAACGGTTTGCGGGCGTTCGAGGCTGCCGCCCGCCATCTCAGCTTCACGCTGGCCGCTGGCGAGCTGAACGTGACCCAGACCGCGATCAGCCATCAGATCCGCCGGCTCGAGGAGGAGCTCGGCATCCGGCTGTTCATCCGGCAGAACCGCGCGCTGGCCTTGACGCCGGAGGCGCGCGACTACCTCCCTGGCGTTCGCGCCGCCTTCAACGACCTCCGGCTCGCCACCGACCGGCTCTTGCGCAAGGACGACGACAAGGTGCTGACGGTCTCGACGCTGGCCTCGCTCGCCGCAAAATGGCTGTTGCCCCGGCTTGCCGATTTCCAGGATGCGCATCCCGACATCGACGTCCGCATCACCACCTCGACCAGCCTGGTCGATTTCCAGCGCGACGATGTCGATGCCGCGATCCGCTACGGCCGTGGCCAGTGGCCGGGCCTGCGCGCCGACTGGCTGATGGCGGACGAGCTGTTCCCGGTGTGCAGCCCGTCGCTGCTGCGCGGCGACAAGCCGCTGCGCCGGCCGGAGGATCTGCGCGGCTATCCTCTGCTGCACACCTCCAACACCAACAGCGACGACTGGCGGTTGTGGCTGACCGCGGCCGGCCTGCCGGTCGACATCGCCAAGCAGCCCGGTATCACCTTCGACATGATCTTCATGACCATCCAGGCCGCGATCGACGGCATTGGCGTCGCGATGGGACGAACCTCCTACGTCAAGGACGACATCGCCAAGGGCCGGCTCGTGGTTCCCTTCAAGATCGCGCTGCCGGCCGATGCCGGCTTCTATCTGGTCTCGCCGGAGGGGCGCCGCGAGGCGCCCAAGCTCGCCGCCTTCCGGGAATGGATAATTGCGGCAACGCAGAATAAAGCCTGAAAATTCATCAGCTTCCGCGGCAAAACGGGTTGACTCGCAGGGCCTCGCGCGACAGGGGTTAGGCAGATTGTCGCAGCAGCAATCTGCCGCCTTGCCGTGAAAATGAGTTCCGGTCCGGCCACGTCTTGAAGGGGAGTAACGCCAATGGCTGGACCAGCAGCAGCATCAAATCCGCCCGCAATCAAATCGCGCATCGGCGCGATCCTGCGTGCGACATCGGGCAATTTCCTCGAGCAGTTCGACTTCTTCCTGTTTGGATTCTATGCCGCCGCAATCGGCAAGGCGTTCTTCCCCTCCACCAACGAGACCGCGTCGCTGCTCAACACCTTCGGTGTGTTCTGGCTCGGCGCCTTGATGCGCCCCGTTGGCGCAATCGTCCTCGGCGCTTACATCGATCGCATCGGCCGCCGTCAGGGCCTGATCGTCACGCTCGGCATCATGGCGGTCGGCACTGTCGTCATCGCCTTCTGTCCGAGCTATGCCACGATCGGCATCGCAGCGCCCGTCATCGTGCTGATCGGCCGTTTGCTGCAGGGCTTCTCCGCGGGTGTCGAGCTCGGCGGCGTGTCGGTCTATCTTGCTGAGATTTCGACACCCGGCAATCGCGGCTTCTACACTTCGTTCCAGTCGTCGAGCCAGCAGGTCGCGATCTTCGTCGCCTCCATCCTCGGCTACATCCTGTCCGAGCTGATGCCGGCCGACACGGTCGCGTCCTGGGGCTGGCGCATTCCCTTCTTCGTCGGTTGCCTGATCATTCCCCTGATCTTCTTCCTGCGGCGCACGCTGGAGGAAACGCCTGCGTTCCTCGCCATGAAGAAGCACCCGACCGCGAGCCAAGTATTTGCTTCCGCGCTCGCCAATTGGCGCATCGTCATCCTCGGCATGATGATCGCGATCCTGACCACGACGACGTTCTACTTCGTGACCGTTTACACGCCGACCTTCGGCAAGACCGTGCTGAAGCTGTCGACGCAGGATGCGCTGCTGGTGACGTTGCTCGTCGCCGTCACCAATTTCATCTGGAACCCGGTGGGCGGTGCGCTGTCCGACCGCATCGGCCGCAAGCCGGTGCTGATCGGGATCGCGACGCTTGCACTGCTCACCGCCTATCCGGCGCTGAGCTGGCTGGTGGCGGCACCGACCTTCGGCAAGCTGCTGGCGGTCGAGATGATGTTCTCGTTCTATTTCGGCATGTACAGCGGCACCATGCTCGGCGCGCTGGTCGAGATCGTGCCGGCGCATGTGCGCACGACCTGCTTTTCGCTGGCCTTCGCGCTCGCAGCCGCGCTGTTCGGCACCTTCACGCCGTTCGCCTCGACCTGGCTGATCGAGCAGACCGGCAACAAGGCCATGCCCGGCGCCTGGCTGATGTTCGCGGCGCTGCTGGGTATCATTGCGGCCTCGATCGTCTATCGCGGCGGCGGCAAGGCGGTGCCGACGTATGATCCGGTCGTCGAGCCGACGGCTGGGCATTGATGTCATTCCGGGGCGCGCGTAGCGCGAACTATGGTGCGCAATTGCGCACCTGAGAATCCATTTCTCCCAGCATTCCTGACGCACGATGGATTCCGGGCTCGATGCTTCGCATCGCCCCGGAATGACAGGGAGCTACAACTCCACCACCACGTAGTCGCTCTCGACCTTCACGGGAATCGTCTCGGCGACATAGGGTCCCTTCACCACGCTTGCGCCCGGCTCGACGTGGGCGGGATAGGCTTTCACGCGAAAGCGACGGGGATCGCAATAGGACTGGCCGGTGCGGATGTCGAACTCCCAGCCGTGCCAGGGGCAGCGGATGATCTCACCGAGCTTGGTGTACTCGATCTCGCCGGGATCCTTTGACTGCGCGAGGCCGATCAGCGGCCCCTCGCACAAGGCCGCGCCCTGATGCGGGCAGCGGTTCATCAGGCCGAAATACTCGCCCTTGATGTTGAAGACCGCGATCGGGCGGCCGTCGATCTCGAGAAATTTTCGCGTGCCGGGCGGCAATTCATCGACCGCGGCAACCACATGCCGCGCCATCAAGCAATCCCGTACAGCTTCTTCGCATTGCCGAGATAGAATGCTTCGCGATTGGCCTCGCTCACGCCTGCCGGCAGCACCCGCGACGGCTCGTCATAATCCCAATGCGGATAGTCGGTCGCGAACAACAGCCGGTCCCAGCCGATCCATTTGATGACGTCGAACAGATCCTCGCGCCTTTCGGGATCTTCCATCGGCTGCGTGGTCCACCACACCTGCTCGCGGATATATTCGGACGGCGGCCGCTTCACATGCGGCACCTCGCTGCGCAGCCGCTGCCAGACCTTGTCGAGCCGCCACGCCAGCGACGGCGCCCAGCCGAAGCCGGCCTCGATCATCACCATCTTCAGCTTCGGGAAGCGGTCGAACACGCCTTCCAGCACCAGGCTCGCCAGTGCCGATTGCTGGCACTGCGAGTGGCCCACCATCTCCTCGATGTAATAGGACGGCCAGCCCGACGGTGTGATCGGGTTGCCGCCGAAGCCGAAGGCGTGCACGCCGACCGGAAGCCCCGCCTCTTCCGCGGCTTGATAGATCGGCCAATAGCGGCGCTGGCCGAGCGGCTCGACATTGCGGCTGAGCAGCAGCACCTGCACGAAATTCTTGTCGCCGGCGCGCTCGCGAATCTCCGCAGCAGCCGACATCCCGTCCTCGTTGCCCACGACAATGGACGCCTTCAGGCGCTTGTCCTTGCTGGTCCATTTGTCGATCTGCCAGTCGTTGATCGCGGAACACAGCGCCGCCGAGAGCTCGTGATTGCGGATGCCCTGCCCGGTGTTGAGCGGATTGAGCACACCGAGCTGCACATTGTTGGGATCGAGCAGCTGCTTCTGCATGAAGGAGAGCGAAGAGCCCTGCGGCCCGCCTTCGGGCGGATAGGCATCGCGGCGCGAGGCGTTGGGCTGGGCCTTCGGATAGGGCGGGCCTTCCATCATGCCCTGATAGGCATGGACGCCGTAGATTTCGAGATGATGCTGCCAGCGTTTGGCGAGGTAGGGATAAAGCTCGGTCCGGGTCGCGCGTGCCGGATGGATGTCGCAGTCTGCAATCGCGGTCTTGGTCGTCAAGGGGGAGGACGTTTCGGTGCTCTCGCGGAACTGGATATTCATCGCCTTGCCTCCTTTGGCAGCGGGCTCATTTCAGGCGGGGATAGGTAGCATGCGGATTGTCGATCATGATCTTGCGCACGAGATCAGGGGTGAGACCCTCGGGCAGCGCATCCTGGCCGTCGAACTGCCAGTGCGGATAGTCCGTGGAGAATAGGACCAATTCGTCGGACTGCATATGATCAAACAGGCGAATTAATGTCTCGGGTTCCGGCGGCGCATCAAATGGCTGTAATGAGAAGCGGATGTTGCTGCGCACAATGTCCAGCGGCGCGCGATCGACCCAGGGTGTCTCCATCCGCACCCCGCGCCAGAACTTGTGCAGGCGCCAGAGAAAAGGCGAGATCCAGGACACGCCCGACTCCAGCATCACCATCTTCAGCCGCGGATATTTTGCGAACACGCCCTCGACGATCAGGCTGGTGAGCTGGGTCTGGAACGCCTGCGCCTGACCGACATAGTCCTCGATGTGATAGGAACCCCAACCGACCGCGGTCGGCGGATTGTGATAGGCGGAACCGGCGTGGATGCCGACGGGAAGGTCGAGCCGTTCCGCCGCCTGATAAATCGGCCACAGCGCGCGCTTGCCGAGCGGCGTGTCGCCCATCACAAGCATCAGCACCTGCACGAAGCGCTTGTCTTCTGCGCAGCGCTCGATTTCGGCGACGGATTTCTCGATGCTTTGCGTCGGGATCACGATCGAGCCCCGCAGCCGGGAGTCACGATCGAGCCATTCCCTGGCGAGCCATTCATTCAGCGCGCGGCAGAAGGCGGCCTGCATGTCCTCCGAGAACACCATCTGCACACCGTAAAGCGGACTGCAGATGGCGCAGCTGAGCTGGAAGGGATCGAGCACATGGCGCTGCATGTCCTCAAGGCTTTCGCCGGGCTTGCCGGTCTCGGGACGCCAATCGGGTCGCGCCACGATCGGCGAATTCTTCGGATAGGATTGCGAAACGAGGTCGACCATGCCGCGCGTCGTCACCTGGTCGCGCCAATAGTCGTTCAGGTAGGGCAGCAGGCTGGTCAGATGCGGCACGGCTGGATGAACATCGCAATCCACCCCACCGGCGATCAGGGACGCCATGACGTCTCCCTTCTCACGTTTCCTCGTCGGTCTCGGTCTCGTCGTGGGGCGGCGCTTGGCCGCTCCGTTCGCGGGCGGCTCCTTGCCGCTCCGCCTTGTAGCCATTCAAGCAGGCCTGCCCCTCGCCCGCAACTCGGCCAACGCTGCTGTCATATGCTAGGAAGGCTGAGCTCGGTTGCGAAGGAAACAAGGGGGAGAGGATGAAAGAACTCGTCGGCATTGCGGAACAGGTGGCAGCGAAACTGATCGCGCGCAAACAGACGATTGCGGTTGCGGAATCCTCGGCCGGCGGCCTGATCGCGGCAAGCCTGCTCGCGGTGCCCGGCGCCTCCGCCTATTTCCTCGGCGGCGCCGTGGTCTACACCCGCGACGCCAGACGCGTGCTGATGGATATTTCGGACGAGGGGATGAAAGGCTTCCGCTCATCCTCGGAGCCCTACGCAAAACTCCTCGCCGAGCAGATGCGCGGCCGCTTCAGCTCCGACTGGGGCCTGTCCGAGACCGGCGCAGCCGGCCCGACCGGCAACCGCTACGGCGATGCCGCCGGCCACAGCTGCATGGCGGTCGCGGGGCCCGCAACGCAGGTGATGACACTGGAGACGGGCAGCAATGATCGCCTCGCCAACATGCAGATGTTCGCGGCGACGGCGCTGAAGTTGTTGTTGAGGAAGCTGGAGGGGTGAGCGGTTGCCAGCGACCACGCTTTCAGTACCGTCATCCTGAGGTGCTCCCCTTGCACCGCAAGGGGAGCCTCGAAGGACGACGGCCCGGCTGCATCTCGGCCGTGCATCCTTCGAGGCTCCCGGCGCGATGCTTCGCATCGCGCCACTCGCACCTCAGGATGACGGAGAGGCACTATTGCTCGAGGCAAGGACCGACCTCACCTTCCCAAATGGCGCACAAAAATTCGCACCACATGGCCTTTGAACCGCGGCGCCTCGTCATAGAGATCTGACGCGATCCGCTCGATGGTTTCGCGCAAGGACAAGAACTGCGCTTGCCGGGCGCTGCTTTCGGTGCCCTGCATGCCCGCGAGCTCGTCCATCGCGGCGTCGCTGATCTGGCAATCCACAACGTCACCATCGTTGAGCATGGTGAAGCGGAAGGCCAGACGTTCGAGGTCGTGGCCGATGATCCTGTCGCGCGTCAGCGGCATGCAATTGTCCCGTTCGCCCCCGAACGGGACAATGCTGAAATTCGCCGGACTTGTCACCCCACAGGTGGCAGTCGGCTCACAGGCTTCAGTAGGCGAGAGCTGTACCGGTGGGCTTGTCCAGTGCCGCTGCCAGTGACTTGTACTCGTCGCAATCCGTCCCGCAAATGGCCGCGATCCGGTTGAGATGGAACATCGCTTGCTCGCGATTGCCCTGCTCGAGCTGCCACAGGCCATAATATTGCCAGGTTAGCACGTGGTTCGGGTCGATCTTCAGCGCGTGCTCGTACCAGACCTGCGATTGCTTGTAGTCACCGAGCTTGCGGTAGGAGTAACCGATCAGATTGGCGACATTCGCATTGTCGTCGTGGCCGAGTGACTTCAACTGCGCGATCGCCGCAAGGTAGTCGTTGCGCTCATAGATGGTGTCATAGGCCACGCGGTAGCCTGCGGCAAAGGCCGGATCATCGATACTCGACTGGTTATTGGCCTTCTTGCCCTTCTGGGTGGCTTTGGTGCCGCTGCGCGACGGATAGGTCGGCGCCGGCGTACTCTGGCTGGAAGAGGGGTGGGCGAAGGGATCCATACCGCCTCCACCTCCACCGCCTCCGCCGCCACCTGCTGCCCAGACAGATGCAGATCCGGCTATGGCAGTGAGCGCCGCAAGATACGCGCCGCGAACGGCAAGCCTGATGATCGGACTGACCATTGTGGTCTCCTGATATCTGCTCGAACACGCCCCGGACGAGGTGATAACCCTGCTTCGGCAGGGATATTCCCGCGGGCACGCACGCGGGCATACGATGAGCTCGACACGACAAGCGTGCTGCCGTTGTTGGGGGCAGCTCTGATCGATCTACTGGAACGCGACCTCGGCAAAGCTACGAAGCTTGCGCGAATGCAGCCGCTCCGATTCCTGCTGCTTGAGCCGCTCGAGCGCCTTCAGGCCGATCTCGAGATGCTGGCCGACCCGGGCGCGATAGAATTCGCTGGCCATGCCCGCGAGCTTGATCTCGCCGTGGAGCGGCTTGTCGGAGACGCAGAGCAGCGTGCCGTAGGGCACGCGGAAGCGGTAACCGTTGGCGGCGATCGCAGCCGATTCCATATCGAGCGCGACGGCGCGCGATTGTGACAGGCGGCGGATGACCTCTGGGCCGGAGATTTCCCAATTGCGGTTGTCGACGCTGGCGACCGTACCGGTGCGCATCAATCGCTTGAGCTCGAAACCTTCCAGACCCGTGACGTCCTCAACCGCTTGCTCCAGCGCGACCTGCATCTCAGCCAGCGCCGGGATCGGCACCCACGGCGGCAACTCGCGATCGAGCACGTGGTCCTCGCGCACATAGCCATGCGCAAGCACGTAATCGCCGAGCCGCTGCGTGTTGCGCAAGCCCGCGCAGTGCCCGAGCATCAGCCAGGCATGCGGCCGCAGCACCGCGACGTGATCGGTGACATTGCGCGCATTGGAGGGACCGGTGCCGATATTGATCAGCGTGATGCCGCGATAATCAGGCGCGACCAGATGGAAGGCCGGCATGTTCGGCGTGCGCGCAGGCGCGACCCCGGTCGTGCTCCCGTCGCCGCGCGTGACGACGTTGCCGGGCGCAACGAACGCGTCGAGCCCGGCTTCGCCGGACCGGAGCCGCTGCTGGCACGATTGCGCGAAGGCATCGACATAGAACTGGTAGTTGGTGAAGATCACAAAGTTCTGGAAATGCTCGGGGTCCGTGCCGGTGTAGTGGTAGAGCCGGCGCAGCGAGTAGTCGACGCGGGCGGCGCGGAACAGCGAGAGCGGCTCGGGCGCACCTGCCTGAAGCTGGAACGTGCCGTCGGCGATGGAATCGTCCATCGTGGCGAGAACAGGCACGTCGAACGCGTCGCGCAGCGATCGCGTCACCGGCGAGTTCTCGCTGGTGGTGATGGCCGCTTCGATATTGATATCGCGGCGATAGGCGAAGTGGATCGGGATCGGCTCGGCGGATTCACCGATCTCGACGGGCACGCCATGGTTCTGGATCAGCAGGCCGATCTGCTCGGTGAGATAGGCCCGGAACAGATCCGGCCGCGTCACGCTCGTCTCGTGCACGCCGGGACCGGCGACAAAACCGTAGGAGAGACGCGAATCCAGCCGCGCATGCGTCGCGGTGGTGAGACGGACAAACGGATAATAAGCCCGCACCCGCGTCGTGATCGCTTCACCGGAGACATAGGCCTCGAACCGGTCGCGCAGGAATTTGGTGTTGCGCTCGTAGATCTCTTCGAGGCGGGCGACGGCCGCGGATGCGTCGGAGAAGGATTTGGTGGCGATGGATGGTGGAGACTGCATGGTTCGACCGGCTGGGTTTTGGGAACGTGAGTCGAACTATAGCAACAACGTGGGCAATCGTCAGCGAAGGGTAGATTGCCTGTCACACGCACTGCTGTCATGCCCCGGCTTGGTCGGGGCATCCAGTACGCCGCGGCCTCTCGAGTCAACCACGACTGTCTCTGGAATACTGGATCGCCCGGTCAAGCCGGGCGATGACAGCCAGTCTGCCGCTCCAGATCCCGGATGCGCGCTAGGCGCGCTCCGGGATGACGCGCTCTCGCGCGTCACTTCTCCCGGAACGCCCGCATGAACTGGTCGTGCAGCGGCTTCAAGAGGTAGGACAGCATCGTGCGGTCGCCGGTCTGCACGAACGCCTCCACCGGCATGCCGGGGATCAGCTTGGAATCGCCGAGCTTGGCGACCTCTTCCGCCGACATCGAGACGCGGATGGTGTAGTAGCTCTGGCCCGTGCGCTGGTCGGTGGTGACGTCCGGCGAGACGCGGCTGACGACGCCGTTGAGCTCCGGCGTGGTGCGCTGGTTGAAGGCGGACAGACGGAGCAGCGTTTTCTGGCCGATCTGCAGCTTGTCGATATCGACCGGATTGACCTTGGCCTCGACCTGGAGATCGTCGGTCTGCGGCACGATCAGCATCAAGGTGTCGCCGGCGGTGACGACGCCGCCGACGGTGTGCACCGTCGATTGCAGCACCATGCCGTCCTGCGGAGCGCGAATGTCGACGCGGCGGAGCTGGTCCTCGGCAGCGACCTTGCGCTCGATCAGCTCGCCGCTCTTGTCGTTGGTCTCGCGCAGATCCTTGGAGACCTCGCTCACCATGTCCTTGTCGACCTGGATGATCTGCAATTCGGTCTCGGTGATCTTGCCCTTGGCCTGGGCCCGCGAGGCGACGTACTGCGCGCGCTCGCCGTTGAGGCGGGCCGAGTCGCGCTCCAGCGTGGTCAGGCGCGAGATCTGCACCAGATGCTTGTCATAGAGATCGCGGACGCCGGTGAGCTCCTGCTGTACCAGCGCGATCTCCTTGTCCTTGGCTTTCTCCTGCGCGGAGAGACCTTCGATCTCCTCGTTGAGCTGCTGGATGCGCTCACGCAGCTGCGCCTTCTGGCCTGCACGGCCGTTGACACGGACCTCGAACAGCTTGGTTTCGGCGGAGAGCAGCGCCTTGACGTCAGGATCGTCACGGCGGTCAAGCAGCGCTTGCGGAAACTCGATCTTGTCGAGACCGCGCTGCTCGGCCTGAAGCCGTGCCGCACGCGCCTGCGCCGCGTCGAGGTTCTTGACGACGATGGCGAGGTTGGCCTTGGTCACGGTGTCGTCGAGCCGCACCACGATGTCACCCGCCTTGACCACGTCGCCGTCGCGGGCGCGCACCTCGCCGACCACGCCACCGGTCGGATGCTGCACCTTCTTGACGTTGGATTCGACCACGACCTGGCCCGGCGCGATCAGCGCGCCTGAGATCAGCACCGTCGAGGCCCAGCCGCCGAGACCGACGGCGAGGAACGCCACGGTTCCAAGCCCGAGCATCAGATGCAACCGGATGGAGTCCCGGACAGTCTTGGTCGCGGCCGCCTTGGTCCCGCCAACCGTCATCGTGCTCATGCTTTGGTCACTCCGCCTTCGCTGACGACCTTGATCGGCGCCGGCGGCGCGACGCGGGGCTGGAGCACCTGCGCGAGGACCTGCTCCTTCGGACCGAAGGCCTGCATGCGGCCGTCTCGCAGCACCAGGATCTGGTCGACCGCCTCGACGCCGATCGGCCGGTGCGCCACCACGACGACGATGGCGCCGCGCTCGCGGGCGCTGCGGATCGCCCGTGTCAGCGCCTCGTCACCTTCGGTGTCGAGATTGGAATTGGGCTCGTCCAGCACGATCAGGAACGGATTGCCGTAGAGCGCGCGAGCCAGCGCGACGCGCTGGGCCTGGCCGGCCGAGAGCGAGGCGCCCTGCTCGCCGACCTGGGTGTTGTAGCCCTCGCGCATCTTGATGATCATCTCGTGCACACCGGCTGCCTTGGCCGCGGCGATGATGCCGTCGGAGGTCGCATCGGGGTCGAAGCGGCTGATGTTCTGCGCGATGGTGCCGCCGAATAATTCGACGTCCTGCGGCAGATAGCCGATGTAGCGGCCGAGCACGTCGCTCGACCATTGGTCGAGCGCGGCGCCGTCGAGCCGGACCTTGCCGCGGACCGGCTGCCAGACGCCGACCAGCGCGCGGATCAGCGAGGATTTGCCGGAGCCGCTCGGCCCGATCACGCCGAGGCCGTTGCCGGCTTCGAGCGCGAAAGTGACGTCCTGCACGATGAGACGCTGGTCGCCCGGCGCCACCATGGCAACACCTTCGACCGAGAGGCGGCTGGTGGGCGATTGCAATTGCGTCGGCGTCGCCTGCGCCGGCATCTGCTCCAGAAGCTTGCTGAGGCGGTGCCAGCTCTGGCGGGCCGCGACGAAGGATTTCCAATGCGCGATGGCGAGATCGACCGGTGCCAGCGCGCGGGCCGAGAGGATCGAGCCGGCGATGATGATGCCGGCGGTCGCCTCCTGGTGGATGACGAGCGTGGCGCCGACGGCGAGCACGGCGGATTGCAGCATCATGCGCAGCACTTTGGCGATGGCGCCGAGGCCGCCGGCGACGTCGCTCGCGCGCTGATTGCCGGCGAGGTATTTTTCGTTGGCCGCGCTCCAGCGCGCGTTGAGCCGGCCGGCCATGCCCATCGACACCAGCACCTCGGCATTGCGGCGGCTGGACTGGGCGAGGTCGTTGCGCTGGGCGGCAAGGCCCATGGCCTCCTTGGCCGGCTGGCGGGACAGAAATTCGGTGACCAGCGTCAGGCCGACCAGGATGACCGCGCCGACCAAAGCGGTCACGCCGATCCAGACGTGGAAGGCGAAGCAGATGCCGAGATAGAGCGGCAGCCAGGGCAGGTCGAAGAAGGCGCTCGGGCCCATGCCGCCGAGGAAGGAGCGGACATTGTCGAGGTCCCGCAGCGGCTGCAGCCCCTCGTTGCGATTGCCGACCAGCAGCGGCAGCCGCACGATGGTGTCGAACACGCGCTTGTTCAGGGCTTCGTCGAGTGCGGTGCCGACCCGTCCCAGGATGCGGCTGCGGATCATGTCGAGCACGCCCTGCGCCATGTAGAGGCCGCCGGCGAGGACGATCAGGCCGACCAGGGTCGGGATGCTGCGGCTCGGCAGCACGCGGTCGTAGACCTCCAGCATGAAGATCGACCCGGTCAAATAGAGCAGGTTGATCATGCAGCTCATGAAGCCGACGCCAACGAATGCCGTGCGGCAGGCACGCAGCGCGTCACCGAGCTCTGAACGGCGGAGGCCGGGAACGGCTGCCATCAGTCTGATCTCTTTCGGGTGAGGGGCAGAGCCCCTGGATTCAAAGGCGAATCGTCGCGTATGCGCCGCGGATTAATATCGGGTTCTCCCCGCTTGCAATGCAATCTAATTCATCCGGGCCTGGCCACATCTACTGCGGACAGCCCGATCCGCAAGTCCGGTGTTTCACAGTCTTTGCGGCTTTTTCGAGCAAAGACAAGCGCCTCCCCCCAGGGCGCTGACAAGCCGCTGGGGGAGAGGCGCAAGGTTCCGACCGGTCGGACCGCTAGAGCCGGCCGCCGCCGCGGACCAGCCGGACCACCAGCAGCAGGATGATGGCGCCGATCGCGGAATAGATGATCTCCGAGACCAGCCCGAGGCCGAGATGGATGCCGAGCCTCGGGAACAGGAAGGTCGCCACGAACGCGCCGGCGATGCCGATCACGATATCGCCGATGATGCCAAACCCGCTCCCCCGCACCACCTTGCCAGCAAGCCACCCGGCCACCAGGCCGACGAACAGGATGACGATCAGGCTTTGACCAGAAATGTACATAAGATGAAGTCCCTCTCCGTTAACCGGGCCATGGAACGGGAACCGGGATGAACGGGGTCTGAATGGTGTTCCCCGCGGGGCCCCTCAGTCCTGGAATCGCTAAAACAACCCCATGCACAGTAGAAATGGCCATCGCCGCGATGCGGGGTGTGGCCTGTGACAAGGGCGTGCCGGCGCAGGGGATTTTTGAGTTCAGGAGTGCACCGGCTCCGCCAGCACGCATCGTGCCGCCCGGCCAGGTCCGACCTCGACGACCGGCGGCAGCTGCTCAAGGCAGCGGGGCTGGGCCGCAGCGCAGCGCGGGGCAAAGGAGCAGTTGTTCGGCTTTTCGGCCAGCGACGGCGGGGTGCCGGGAATGGTTTCCAGCCGCTGGCCGCGCCTGGCGCCGTGGATAGTCGAGGCGAGCAGGCCCCTGGCATAGGGGTGGACCGGGGTGCGGACGATGTCGCGCAAGGTCCCCTGCTCCACGATCTGGCCGGCATACATCACCGCGACGCGGTCGCAGATCTCGATCGCGACACCAATGTCGTGGGTGACGAAGACGACGGACATGCCGAACTCGCGCTGCAGCTCGCGCAGCAGCAGCAGGATCTGGATCTGCACGGTGGCGTCGAGCGCGGTGGTGGGCTCGTCCGCGAGCAGGATCTTGGGACGACAGGCGAGCGCGAGCGCGATCATCGCGCGCTGGCGCATGCCGCCGGACATTTCGTGCGGATAGGCGTCCAGCCGCCTCTTCGCCGAGGGGATGCGCACGATGTCCAGCATCTCGAGCGCCCGCGCGCGCCCTTCCGCATAGCTCTTGCCTTCATGGCGCACGACGCTTTCGGCGATCTGCGCGCCGATGGTGTAGACAGGATCGAGCGCGAGCGCCGGCTCCTGGAAGATCATCGACACGGTCTGGCCGCGGAACGACGACAGCTGCTCGTCGTTCATCGCGAGCACATCCTGCCCCATCACATCGACCGAGCCGGAAATCTGCGTGCGCTTCTTCGGCAACAGCCGCATCAGGGCGCGCAGGGTCACGCTCTTGCCCGAGCCTGACTCGCCGAGCAGGCCCAGCACCTCGCTGGTCCCGAGCGAGAGATTGAGATCGTTCACGGCATAGACCGTACGCTCGCCGGTGAAGCGGATGTTGAGGCCTGAGATCTCGACGAGCTTTGTCATGACGGCAGTTTGGGCAACCTCTCGTGATAGTCGGTGACGCGCTGGAAGGCGGCGCCGATGGTCAGCAAAGTCGCTTCATCAAAGCAGCGGCCGATCAGCTGCATGCCAACGGGCAGGCCGCTCCTGGTGAAGCCGGACGGCACGGTGAGCGACGGCAGGCCGAGGAAATTCACGGGACGCGTGAACAGCGCCAGCCGCTGCAACAACGCATGCGCGTTCGGCCCGCCGCCGACATCGCTTTCCTCGATCGTCGGTGCCGGCACGGGCGAGGCCGGCGCGATGATCGCGTCGACGCCAGCGGTTGCCGCATTGTGCGCGGCAAGCGCCGGGCCACGCCAGCGCATCGCCTCGAGATAGGTGACGGCGGGGATGGCGAGGCCGTTCTGAAGCCGCATCAAGGTCTGCGCGCCATAGTCCTGGGGCCGCTCGATCATCCAGCGCTTGTGGAAGGCGGCCGCTTCCGCGGCGAGCACGAGCTGGCTTGCGGCCTGCAATTGACGCTGGTCGGGCAACTCGACCTTGACGATGTCGGCGCCCTCGCGCTTGAGCACCGCAATGGTCTCGTCCAGCACGCGCGCGACCTCGCTGTCGAGATCATCCACATAGTGGGACGCGGGCACCCCGAGCTTGAGGCCCTTCAGCGAGCCCTTGGTCGCCGCGACGTAGTCCGAGAGCGGCTCATGGCTCGCCGTCGAATCCTCGGGGTCGGGACCGGCGATCAAGGCCAGCAGCAGCGCGCAATCTTCCGCGGTGCGGGCGAGCGGTCCGACCGTGTCGAGCGATTGCGACAGCGGCATCGCACCGGCGCGGCTGACGCGGCCGACCGTGGTCTTCAGCCCCGTGACGCCGCAGAAATGCGCGGGAAAGCGGATCGAGCCGCCGGTGTCCGAGCCCAGCGCCGCATAGGTCAGTCGCGCGGCGACGGCCGAGCCCGAGCCCGAGGAGGAACCGCCGGTGATATGGGCGACATTCCAGGGATTGCGCACCGGGCCGTAATGGGCGTTGTGCCCGGTCGGGCCATAGGCGAATTCGGCCAGATGCAGCGTGCCGAGCCTGACCTGGCCGGCATCCTTCAGCCGCTGCAACGCCGTCGACGTCACCGTCGGCACGAAATCGCGGCGGATCAGCGAGCCGCAGGTGCAGACCTTGCCGGCATCATAATACATGTCCTTGTGCGCGAGCGGCACGCCGTGCAGCGGACCCCGCACCACGCCCTTCGCAAGCTCGGCATCGGCGCGATCAGCCGCCTTCAGCGCGGCCTCCGACTCGATCGACATGAAGGCGTTGAGATGAGGCTGCCATTGCGCAATGCGGTGCAGCAGCGCGCGCGTCACCTCATGCGAAGACACCTGCTTCATCGCGATCGCGCGCGCGACCTCGGTGAGCGTCATCAAGGCGGGCTCGGTGCTCATTTCGACACCTTCTGGGTCTGCGCGAGCGGATAGAGCGCGGGCTCGAGGTCGAACGGCAGCGTGCCGGCGATGGCGGCAAAGCCCTCGAAGGCAGGTCCGATGGAGTTCGAGATGCGCGTTGCGATCTCCTCGTTCACGGGGACGCCGGCGATCTGCGCCGTCGCCTGGATTTCCTTTGTCGTCGGTCTTGTCATGCGGTTTCCTCTTGGGGCGCGCGGCTGTGGCCTGAACCTGGAATCGCCATGTAGCACGCAGCC
The DNA here is from genome assembly GCF_028128715.1 of Bradyrhizobium sp. CCBAU 51745. Classification (NCBI taxonomy): domain Bacteria; kingdom Pseudomonadati; phylum Pseudomonadota; class Alphaproteobacteria; order Hyphomicrobiales; family Nitrobacteraceae; genus Bradyrhizobium; species Bradyrhizobium sp. CCBAU 51745. Next base: position 267,981 of record NZ_LBJP01000007.1, read on the forward strand.
TCGTGGCCCATACTATCGAGCGCCGTCAGCTTTGGCGTCGCATTTGCGCAGAGCGGCTCCGCAAACGGGCAACGGGTGTGGAAACGGCAGCCTGAAGGCGGATCGATCGGGTTGGGCGGGTCGCCCGAGATCGGCGGCTTCTCGGTGCGCCTGTCAGGGTCGGAGGACGGCATCGCAGCAAGAAGCGCGCGCGTATAGGGATGCGCGGGACGATCCCAGACGTGGTCGACCGGGCCGAGCTCGACGACCTCGCCGAGATACATGACCAGCACGCGGTCCGAGATGTAGCGCACGACGTTGAGGTCGTGGCTGATGAAGAGATAGGTCAGCCCGAACTCGCGCTTGAGATCGGCGAGCAGATTGAGCACCTGCGCCTCGACGGATTTGTCGAGCGCGGAGACGGCTTCGTCCAGGATCACCAGCCGCGGCGACAGCGCCAGAGCACGCGCGATGTTGACGCGCTGACGCTGGCCGCCGGAGATTTCGTGCGGGTAGCGATTGGCGAAATTTGCAGGGACGAGGCCGACCTTGCCGAGCAGCTCGCGCGCCAATGCGCGCGCCGCGCCATCGGCCATGCCGTGGACTTTCGGGCCGAAGGCGATGGACTCCTCGATCGTCAGGCGTGGATTGAGCGAGGCATAGGAGTCCTGGAACACCATCTGCATGCCGCGGCGCAATTCGCGCAAGGACAGCGACTGCCCGACGGTCATGCCGTCATAGATGACGTCGCCGTCATCGCGCGGCATCAAGTGCATCAGGAGGCGCGCGGTGGTCGACTTGCCGCAGCCGGATTCGCCGACGATGCCGACGGTCTCGCCCTTGGCGACGGAGAAGGAGACGTTGTCGACGGCGCGCACGGTGCGCTTGGCGGCGAACAATCCGCCACGCACGGGAAAATGTTTTGTCAGCCCGTTGACCTGAAGCAGTGGCTGCGCGACGCCGCCGACGTCCTCGACCGGCTCCAGCATGGCGACGGAGGGGTTGGTCTCGCTCATGGGCACGGTCCTCCACCTCTCCCCGCCGGGGAGAGGTCGGCGCGCAGCGCCGGGTGAGGGGGCGCGGCAAACTCGGTGCAGCGTAACCCCTCACCCGGATTGCATCTGGCGATGCAATCCGACCTCTCCCTACGGGGAAGGTGTACGGAGCACGCCGCGATAGTCCGCCTTCGCATCATCATCTCAATTCCTGATGTCCATGGCGCTGCGCAGGCCGTCCGAGAGCAGGTTGAAGCAGATCGAGACGGCGAAGATCATCGCGCCCGGCAGAGCCGCGACCCAGGGATTGACGTAGATCGCGGTGCGCAGCGTGTTCAGCATCAGGCCCCATTCCGGCTCCGGCGGCTTGGTGCCGAGGCCGAGGAAGGAGAGGCCGGCGGCCAGGATCATCGAGACCGAAATGAGACTGGTGGCATAGACGAAGATCGCGCCCAGCACGTTGCCGAGGATGTGCACGCGCATGATGGTGAGCGGCCCGGCGCCGGAGGCGCGCGCAGCTTCGACGAAATCCATGTTGCGCACGCCGGTCGTGACGCTCTCGGCGACGCGGGTGATCTGCGGCACGAACACGATGGTCAGCGCCACGATGGAGTTGAGGATGCCGGCACCCAGCGCGCCGGATATCGCGATCGCCAGCAGCACGGAGGGGAACGCGTAGAACACGTCGACCGTGCGCATGATCGCGGTGTTGAGCCTGCCGCCGACATAGCCGGCGATGATGCCGAGCGAGGTGCCGATGCAGAAGGCGAGGATCACGGGCAGAATGCCGATGACCAGCGACAGCCGCCCGCCATAGATCAGCCGCGCCAGCATGTCGCGGCCGAGCTCGTCGGTGCCGAGCGGATAGCCTGATGTGCCGATGTGGCGGAGGCGTCGGATCATCGAGCCCTTGTAGGGATCTTCCAGACCCAACCACGGCGCCAGGATCGCGGAGACGAAGATCAGCAGCAGCACGATGGCGCAGGCCATGCTGACCTTGTCGCGCAGGATGCGGCGGCCGACCGTCGCCCAATAGCCGCGGGCGTTGGTGGCGGGCGCGACCTGCAGTGCGGCGTCGGCGGTGGCGGACAAGGGAAGCTCGGTCATTGCTGCAATTTCCCCTGTCGTCCCGGCGAAGGCCGGGACCCATACGCCGCAGCAATAGTTTTGCGAAGACTCGGAGTTGCCAGCTCGTCCCAAAACCGCTGACCGGGGTTATGGGTCCCGGCCTTCGCCGGGACGACGCCTATTATGTGGCACGTGCTATGACTCAACCTCATCCCGCTAGCCCCGCTTGATGCGCGGGTCGATCGCGGCTTGGGCGATGTCGACCAGGAGGTTGAGGACAACGAAGAACAGCGCCAGCACCAGAATCGTGCCCTGCAACAGCGGCAGGTCGCGCTGGAAGATTGCGGAGTTGAGCAGGAAGCCGGAGCCCGGCCAGGAGAACACGGTCTCGATCAGGATCGAGCCGCCGAGCATGTAGCCGAGCTGGAGCCCCATCACCGCGAGCGCGGTCGGGGCGGCGTTCTTGATGACGTGGCGGAACACCCCGCGTTCGTGCAGACCCTTGGCGCGCAACGCCTCGACGAAGTCCTGCGAGAGAATATCGCCGGTGAGTGCGCGCACGGTGCGGGTGACGATGCCCATCGGGATCACCGAGGTCGTGATCGCCGGCAGCACGAGATATTGCAGATGCGCCCAGTCCCAGGCCCAGGAATTGGAGCCGTTGGGCCCGGCGCCGACCGCGGGCAGCCAGTTCAGCTCGACCGAGAAGATGATGACCAGCACCATGCCGAGCCAGTAATGCGGCACCGAGACGCCGGCGATGGCAAACGAGGTCGCGACCTTGTCGATCCAGGTCTCGCGGAAATAGCCGGCGATCAGGCCGAGCAGGATGCCCATGGTGAAGCCGATGACGGCCGCGGCAATCGCCAGCGTCACCGTGTTGCCGACCGCACGCATGACTTCGGCCAGCACCGGGCGGCCGGTCGCGATGGAATTGCCGAGGTCGCCATGCAACGCGCGCAACAGCCAGAGCCCGAACTGCACCGGCAGCGGCCGGTCGAAACCGTAGGCGGCGCGGAGCTGCGCCGCGAGCTCCTGCGAGGCATCGGCGGGGAGCACCGCGACCAGCGGATCACCCGGCGTGATGTGCACGAGCAGAAAGCACACCAGCGCGACGCTGATGACGATCGGGATGACATAGACGATGCGTCTGGCAGTATAGGCGAGCACGTTTGGTTACTCGGTTAGCGCGGAGATGCCGTCATGGCCGGGCTTGTCCCGCCTGCTCGGCCGAAGCCGCTCCGGCGAGGCGAAGGCCCGGGCACCCACGTATTTTACTTAGCCCCGTCATTCCGGGATGGTCCGAAGGACCAGACCCGGAATCTCGAGATTCCGGGTTCGATGCTGCGCATCGCCCCGGAATGACGGGAGACCTGGATGCGACGATCACCTCACTGCATCGCAATCGGCGAGAAGTCGATGAACCAGCTCTTCGGCTGGATCACGCCTGTCACTTTCGGGCTCATGGCGCGCGGGCCGACGTCGTGGGCGACGTAGAGGAAGGCGGCGTCGTCGACGGAGGCTGCATGCAGATCGGCGAGCGCGGCGTCGCGCGCGGCGGGATCGAAGGTCTGCCGCGCCGTCTTGACCAGCTCGTCGAATTTGGGATTGTTGATATAACCCCAATTGTTCGAGACCGGCGGGGCCATGCCCGATTGCAGGAAGCGCACCAGCGCGAAGAACGGGTCCATCGCCGCATAGGTGACGTTGGTCGCGTTCGAACCGTTGGCCGAAGGGTCCTTGGCGCCGCGGCGCCAGTTGGTGAACAGCGTATTCCACTCGATGACATCGAGCTGCACGTCGAAATAGCATTCGGCGAGCGCCTGCTGGAGATATTCGTTCATCGGCAGCGGCTGCATCTGGCCCGAGCCCGAAGCCGACGTCTGGATCTTCACCGTCAGCTTCTTGTTCGGACCGAAGCCGGCCTCCTGCATCAGCTTTTGCGCGGCCGGCTTGTCGTACTTGATCTCGAAGGTCGGTTTTCCCCGCCAGGGATGGCCGGGTTCAAAGGTGCCTGATGCGGGCACCATGAGCCCCGCAAGCAGCCCATCCTTGAGGCCTTCGCGATCGACGCAGAGATTGGCGGCCTTGCGCACACGGATGTCGTTCCAGGGCGAGCCCTCGACGCGCGAGAACTGCCACGGCCAGACATGCGGCTGCTCGTTGGCGTAGAGCTTGAAGCCGCGCTGCTTCAGCTCGGGCAGCGCATCCGGCGCCGGCGCCTCGACCCAATCGACCTGGCCGGACAGCAGCGCCGCGGTGCGCGCGTTGGCCTCCGGCATCGGCAACAGCACCAGCTTGTCGATCTTGGGCACGCGGGCCTTGTTCCAATAGTCAGCGTTCTTGACCAGCTCGAGCCGCTCGCGCGGGGTGAAGCTCGCCATCTTCCATGGGCCGGTGCCCGCGGCGTCCTTGGCAAAGGCGGCCCAGGCGGCCTGCGACTTGACCTTGGCGTCAGTGCCTTCGGCCTTTTCATAGAAATGCTGCCACTTCGCCGGGCTCGCCATGAACAGATTGGTGAGATTGATCGGCAGGAAGCTGTCGGGCTCCTTGGTGGTGAGCTCGACGGTCATGTCGTCGATCTTCTTCGCGGAGGCCAGCGTCGGCATGCGTGAGGCGGTGACGCCGACCTGGCTCGGATCGAACTGCGGCGCGTCCTGCTTCAAGACCTTGTCGACGTTCCACACCACGGCATCGGCATTGAACGGCGTGCCGTCATGGAAGGTGACGCCGGGGCGCAGCTTGAAGGTCCATTTGGTCTTGTCGGCATCGTCGACCTTCCATTCGGTCGCAAGGCCGGGGATGACCACGCTCGGCTTGTCGGCGGACGACAGGTCCCAGCCGGTGAGCGCGTCATACATGGTGAGGCCGGTGAAGCGATTGCCTTCAAAACCCTGATCGGGCTGACCGAGCGTGCGCGGAATGTCCGCCGCGGTCATGCCGATGCGCAGCACGGTCTCGGCGCCGGCCGCGCGCGGCCAGGCGGCCGCAGAGGTCAGGGCGAGTGCAGCAATCAGTGCTGCGCGCGCGGTTGTCTTGATAAGCATTGCCGTCGTCCTTTTCCCGGAAACGATGATTAATTTTGATGCAAACGTATGCAATGGCTATGCCAGTGGAGGAAAGTTATTCTGCAAATTGCCCCTGCGACGACAAGTCCTTGTGATCGCGCGTGTGCATGGGCACCGCCCTGCCTATTCTGGCATCAAGATTGCAGGTTTGGCCCCGAATCTCTCCTGGGAGCTTGGGCCATGCGTATTCGTTTCACGACCTGTCTCGCCGCGCTTGCGCTGGCGATATCAGCGCTCTCGGCGCGCGCCGAGACGGTGGTGCGCTACGGCATCTCGATGGCGGATATTCCGCTGACATCAGGCCAGCCCGATCGCGGCGCCGGCGCCTACCAGTTCACGGCCTACACCATCTACGATCCGCTGGTGGCCTGGGAGATGGACGTCGCGGACCGCCCGGGCAAGCTGGTGCCGGGGCTCGCGACCGAATGGAAGGTCGACGACAACGACAAGACCAAGTGGCGCTTCGCCCTGCGCAAGGGCGTGAAGTTTCACGACGGCAGCGAGTTCAACGCCGATGCGGTGATCTGGAATCTCGACAAGGTGCTCAACGACAAGGCGCCGCAATTCGACAAGCGCCAGAGCGCGCAGGTGAAGACCCGCCTGCCCTCGGTCGCCAGCTACGCCAAGATCGACGACTTCACCGTGGAGATCACGACCAAGACGGTCGATTCCTTCTTTCCCTATCAGATGCTGTGGTTCCTGGTGTCGAGCCCGGCGCAATATGAGAAGCTCGGCAAGGACTGGGACAAGTTCGCAAGCCAGCCCTCCGGCACCGGCCCGTTCAAGCTGACAAAGCTGGTGCCGCGCGAGCTCGCCGAGCTAGCCAAGAATCCGGACTATTGGAACGCGAAGCGGATTCCCAAGGTCGACAAGATCGTGCTGGTGCCGATGCCGGAAGCGCTGACGCGCACCAATGCGCTGCTCGCCGGCCAAGTCGACCTGATCGAGACGCCGGCTCCCGATGCCGTACCGCAGCTCAAAGCCGCCGGCATGAAGCTCGTCGACAACGTCACGCCGCATGTCTGGAATTATCATCTCAGCGTGCTGCCGGGTTCGCCCTGGACCGACATCCGCCTGCGCAAGGCACTGAACCTTGCCATCAACCGTGACGAGGTCGTCGGCCTGATGAACGGCCTCGCCAAACCCGCCAAGGGTCAGGTCGACCCGTCGAGCCCATGGTTCGGTAAGCCCAGTTTTGAATTGAAGTACGATCTCGCCGCCGCGAAGAAACTGGTCGAGGAAGCCGGCTATTCCAAAGCAAAGCCGCTGAAGACCACCTTCATCATCGCGCAGGGCGGTACCGGCCAGATGCTGTCGCTGCCGATGAACGAATTCCTGCAGCAGAGTTTCAAGGAGATCGGCATCGAGATCGACTTCAAGGTGGTCGAGCTCGAGACGCTCTATACGCATTGGCGCAAGGGCGCCGCCGACGAGATGAATGCCGGCATCACCGCCAACAACATCGCCTATGTCACGTCAGACCCGCTCTATGCCATCGTCCGCTTCTTCCACTCCGGCCAGATCGCGCCTGTCGGCGTCAACTGGGGCGGCTACAAGAACCCTGAGGTCGACGCGCTGATCGACCAGGCCAAGCAGACCTTCGACAGCGCCAAGCAGGACGAACTGCTGGCCCGGGCCCATGCGCTTGTCGTCGACGATGCCGTGCTGGTCTGGGTCGTGCACGACACCAACCCGCACGCGCTGTCGCCGAAGATCAAGCAGTTCGTGCAGGCGCAGCACTGGTTCCAGGATTTGACCACGATCGGGGTGGAGTGAAGGCGGCGAGCATAGGTGCCGTAGGGTGGGCAAAGCGTAGCGTGCCCACCACCTCGACATTCGGCGAAAGGTCGTGGGCACGGCGCTTACGCGCCTTTGCCCACCCTACGGGAGCGTTAGCGTAGCCGCCTACTTCGTCAGCAGCGCATATGCGCCGGTCCAGCCCTCCGGTGGCGGATTGGCTTCGAACTCGCTGATGCGCGCTTCGTAGAGCTTGAACAGCTTTTCCAGCGTGTCGGCGTCCTCGCTGCGGCGGCCGCGCTCGATGGCGTCGAGCGCGCCCTGCCAGTCGCGATTGCGGTAGCAGCCGAGCATCTCGATGGTGATGTTGCGCAGGCGCTGGAACGCGGCCGATTGCATCACGTCCTCGCGGCCCGCGATGGCATAGATCACCTCCGGCTCGGTCTTGCCCTTGACCATGATGAAGTCGAGCTCGAGGATCGCGAACCGGTCCTTGGCGGCGAGCGCCGTCCGCGAGCCGACGATGATCGGGAAGCCGTATTCCTTGGTCTGGCCTTCCAGGCGCGAGGCGAGGTTCACGCTGTCGCCGAGCACCGAATAGTTCTTCTTCAGATCGGAGCCCATGTTGCCGACCACGCCGATGCCGGTGTTGAGGCCGATGCCGACATTGAGCGGGATGTAGACGTGGCCGCCGTCGGCCGCTTCCTGCTCGCGCTCCCTGTTGACCACGTCGATCTTCTCGAGCATCTGGATCGCGGCCTCGCAGGCATGGACCTGGTGCTCGGCATCGTCGAGCGGCGCGTTCCAGAACGCCATGATGGCGTCGCCCATATATTTGTCGACGTAACCCTTCTGCTCGATGATCACGTCCGTCAGCGGCGTCAGGAAGCGGTTCATCAGCGCGATCAGGCCTTGCGGATCGTGCTTGTAGCTCTCCGAGATGGTGGTGAAGCCGCGCACATCGGAGAACATGATCGTCATCTCGCGCTCCTCGCCGCCGAGCACGACTTTCTCCGGCGATTGCGCCAGCTGCTCGACCAGCACCGGCGACATGTATTGGGCGAAGATGCCGCGAATCTGCACGCGCTGGCGCTGCTCGCGCACGAAGCTCGCGAAGATGAAGGTGAGGTAGATCGCGGTGGTCGACAGCAGCGGATAGGTGAAGTCGATCAGGTAGCGGTATTTCCAGTAGAAGAACCAGGACGTACCGAACAGGACCGCGGCAAACATCGCGCCGGCCAGCACCAGCCGAACGGGGCCGAGATTCGGGGTGAAGATGATGACGAGGATGCCGATGATCAGTGCGGTTATCAACTCGACGCCGAGCGCGTAGTTCGGCTGCGAGATGACCGCGCCGGTCAGTACGCTTTCGAGTACCTGGGCGTGGATCTCGACGCCCGGCATGTTCGCCGACACCGGCGTGGTTTTGAGATCGTTCAGCCCGACGGCGGACGTGCCGATCAACACCAGCTTGCCGTTGATCTTGCTCGGCGGCACCGAATTATCGAGAACGTCGGCCGCCGAGACATAAATCGATGGATCCTGACGCGCATAGTGCACCCACAACTGACCGTTCTTGTCGGTCGGGATCTCGACGCCCTTGAGGCGAATGGCGCGGATGCCAGTCTTGTCGGTGCGAACCAGCAGCGTCGGCGTTCCCGTGACGACGCGCAAGATCTCGAGGTTGAGCGAGGGCATAGTGTTGCCCTGGGCCCGCATGATCATCGGCACGCGGCGGATCAGACCGTCGCGCTCGGTCGGAATACTGAACAGGCCGCGACCTGCCGCGACTTTCTCGATCACAGGCACGTTGCGGAGCAGCCCGGGGAATTCGAACATGAAGCGCTCGGCGTTCGCTTCGCCAACCGTGGCAACGCCAGTAAAGGGCAGCGTCTTGTCGATGTCGGACGTGATCTCCTGCTGCCCGGTCTCGCCCAGCACCACGCGCGAGCGCTTGATGGCATCAGAAAGGACCTGATCGTTGCTCGGCAGCTCGCGCAGCCTGGCACGGGTGGCATCATCAAGATAACGCATCTGGTTGGCGACGAGATCCGGATTGAGCCGGTCGGGTTCGGAAAACACCACGTCGAAACCGATCGCCACCGCGCCGAGATTGGTGAGGTTGGTGATCATGTCCGCGATCCGCGTGCGCGACCACGGCCATTGACCGAACTTGGCGAGGCTCTTGTCGTCGATATCAACGATGGTGACCGGCCGCACCGTCTTGTGGCGAGGGTCGACATGCTGGAATATGTCGAAGACGCGCAGCCGCAGCTCCTGTACCGGCGGCGGATCCCAGACGCGCAGAGCTGCGAACACGACCAGCAGCGAAAGGCACAGCAGCCGCGCCAAGCCGAACTTTCGCGCAAACCACCGGCGCAGGATCTTGAGACGTTTCATGTTGGTCGAAGTTCCTGCCGCGCGCCGCCTCCGTTGGACCGATCATGCAGCGAAGGCCTGCAAATTGCCATGCCCCATCGGCGGACGATACGGTCTTTTTGGCCGCGACCAGCCTCGTTACACGGAGCCACCGACGGAGTGATTGGTGACGATGAAGTCGCTGGCATGCAGGTTGTTGACAACGACATTCTTCAACAGGATCGTCTCGTGATCGTCCAGCCGGACCAGCGTATCGGCATTCTGCTGGGTGAGGGTGATATCGCCGAACGAGTTGATGATGTCGAACTGGCGTACGTCGATCTTGTCGAGCGTGGTGTCGAATTCGTAGACCGTGTGCTGGACCGTATCCGAAAAGGATTTTGGCGCGAACACAAACTGGTCCTGCCCGCCTTTGCCGTCCAACGTGTCGCTTTGCCCGCTCGCGAACAACACGTCCTTGCCGCTGGTGCCGACCAGCGAGACCGGTCCCGAGCCGCCCTCATTGAAGATGAAGTTGACGGAGTCGCTGGCGCCGAAATTGTCGGTGACCTTGAACGTGACCATGTCCGTCGCCGGCTTGTCCTCTCCCGGAGCGTAGGTGACACCGCTCGCCAAGAGGGAATTGATGTCGTTTAGATTGCCGGCCCCCGTTGCCGGAGAAACGCTTGATCCCTCTGCTTGAGTCGTGGCGCTGAGCGCAAATGCTTCTGACGGTGCCGCGGGATCTTCGTCGGTGATTGCCAAACCAAGCACGGACGTCGTGCCGTCCGGATTTTCCGACACAGTGAAATGGGTCGTATCGATTTCGGGACCAGCGAGCGGATCGATCGTGACGGCGTGAGTCTGAGGCAAGGTCGTCGCGGAGGTATGGCTGCTGTCGACGACGCTCGTTGCGGTCACCGTGATGTTAAAGCTGCCGGCATAGCCGACCGGCGTCGTCAGCGTGAGGTTGCCACCGAGATCGGTGGCCTCGATGTGCCAAGTGTTGTTGCTGGCGTCGTAGGTTCCGTAGTTGAATTCCGAACCGACGGGCGCACCTGCGATCGTCACGTAGGTGTCGTCGGGGTGCGCGCCGGTCGGGATGGTGACCGTGATCGGAACGTTGATTGGGGTGTGCTCAGGCCCTTCCGATTTGGCAATATTGGACAACTCGCCGGAACTAAGCCCCAGGAAGTCCTCGATCGAAGCCGTGTACGTGGGATATGAGCTCAAAAACGCTTCAAAGTTTCCGTCAGTCGGGACAATTTGGGAGCCGTTGACATCGCTGTGCGCCGTCGAGACGATGGCGACCTGACCGGTGACGCGGGTGTCGCCGAAGCCATTCTCGAAGCTCTGCAGGACCTCGCCGTTCACCCGGATATTGTCGACGACCAGGAAGGACGTAACTGCATAGTCCTTCTCGTTCATCACACCTGCGCCAAAGGCGTAGGTGCCGTCGGTCTGAATCTTATAGGTAAATGTGTGCCAGCCGGTCGAGCCATAGCTTCCGGTCGCCTCGATGTCCGATAACAGGAACGCGGCGCCATTTACGCTTGCGAAGGCAAAGTCGTTGTACGGCAGATAGTCATCAGTGGTGAAATTCCAATCAACACTGACGATGTCACCGGCATGCAGCGACAGCGGGGTCAGAAGCGCCGAGCCATCCGTGGGATAGATGCTCGTATTCGGCCCAAGCGACAGGACCGGAGCGACGGCCATTTCAACCTCCGCCGGCGCCGTCACTTCCGTGCCTATCGAGGCAGCCTGGTCCGACACCGGCGTCGTGCCGCCGTGGCCGGCGCCGGAGATGTCGATCGAGACCGGGGAGCTGGCACTGACCGCGCCAGTATAGGTGTTGTCGATCGCGTGGACATCGAGCGTGCCGGGCGTGCCGCTGAAACTTTCATTCGGAACGAAGCGGATCAGCGTATCAGTGCTGAGCACCAGCGCATTGGTATTGCTGACGCCGGAAATATCGACCCACTGGTCGGTGCCGGCGATCTCGTATTGCCAGCTGCCCTGGTCCGACGTGGCGTTGTCGGCGCTGACCGCGATCGCCTTGAAGCTCGCGCCGGTATCGACGTCGTGGAACTTGCCCGCGAAGAGGTCGCTGACGGCGCTGCCGGTCGGATTGGTGTTGTCGGCAGCGACGGAATCCAGCGTCGTGCCGTCGAGCGTCGGGGCATCGTTGGCGCCGTTAACGTTCACCGTCAGCGTCGCGGTGCCGTGCGCGCCATGCGCGTCCGTGGTTTGGACCGTGAACGTGTCGACATAGGCGCCTGCCTGCAACGCGTTGATTGCCGCAGAGTCGGGCACGTAGTCGTAGTTGCCGCTGGAATCGACCGTCAGCGAACCGTACTGTCCCGCCACTGTCGTCGTCGCGTTGTGCTCGGCATCGAGCAAGGCGTAGCTCAGCGTCGCCGTCTCGCCGGTGTCGGCATCGGTGCCGGCCAGCTTGCCGGTGAGATCGGCGAAGCTGTCGGTGACGCCCGTATCGGCGAGCGTGCCGATGTCGAGATCGGCGAGGGCCGGCGCATCGTTCGCGCCCGATATCGTGACGGTGACCTCGGCCGTGTCGGACTTGTGGCCGTCGTCGAGCGTGATGGTGGAGACCACCGTCGCGGTCTGGCCCTGCCCGAGGAAATCCAGCGCGCTGTCGGCGATCGAGTAGCTCCAGCCGACGGTGCCGTTGTTCTTGTTGCCGGTCTGCTGCAGCGTCAGCGCGTGTTCGAGCGCGGAGATCTCGTCCGGCGTCAGGGTCAGAGCCGTGGTGTGATCGGCGGCAAGCCAGGTCACGTCTTGATGGGTGATCTTCGCCGTCGGCCGCTCGGTCAGATCGATGTCGGTGAAATCGATGGTGCCGGTGCCGCCCGACGCCGGATCCATCGTGGCGTCGCCGGTTTTGTTGTCAAGCTCGGCGAAGCTGACGCTCGGCGACGTCTCGGCGGCATTGAACGCCGGCACGTCGTCGGCGGCGTTGAGCGTGATCAGCGTGCCGCCATGGCCGTCGCTGCTACCGGCAAAATGCGCGTTGCTGTAGTCCCCTCCGGTGAGCTTCACCGTGATGCTGTGGCCGTAGGCATCGCTGACGACGAGATCGCCGGTCGCGGAATCGTAGGTCGCGGAGGTACCGCCGTCGAACTCGATGGTCGACAGGTCGAGCTTGTCGGTCGACGCAAAGCCTGCAACCGACCCGCCGAAGCTGGACGTGTCGATCTGGAGCTCGGCGCCGCCGCCGTTGAAGGTGATCGTCTGCGACACCGCGGCGTCGACATCGAGCGTCGCATTGGCATCGATCGTGACCGAGCCGGAGCCGGACAGCGAACCGAACAGCGACAGGGTGCCGTCGGTATGGATCTCGATCGTGTTGGTGTTGGTGATGCTGCCGGTGATCGAGGTGGTCCCCCAGCTCTCGATCTTGCCGGAGTTGGTGATGCCGAAGCTCACCCCGTCTGCACTCGAGACCGAGGCGCCGTCATGGAGATCGATTTCGCCGGCATTGTCGATCTTGGACAGCGTACCGAACACGCTCGTACCTGAAACCGTCCAGGTGCCAGCCGCCTTGTTGTCGAACGTGGCGCTGGCGACCGAGATGTTGCCGTTGATGTGCCCGCTGTTGTTGATGGTGACGGGACCGCCGGTCTCGACGATCGCCGAGGTCGTCGACGTCACGGATCCGGCATCGTCGAGCCCGATCGTTCCGGAATTGTCGATCAGAACCGAGGCCGAACTGCCCGCATGCACCGAAATCGCCGCAAAGCCGTCCGCGCCGGTGACGTGGCCGTCCGCATCGTTGGTGATGTGAACCTGGCCCGTCGCGTTGAACGCCTGCGTTACGCCGATTCCGACGCCACTCGTGCCGGTGATGTGGCCGTCATTAGTTATGGTGATGTTGGCGGCGCCATTGCCGAAAGCCGTGAGGCCGGCTGCACCGGTGGCGGAGCCTCCATTGGTGACATTGATGTCGCCCCCGCCGAGATCGAACACGTTGATCGCGGTGCCTGCGGCCGTGATCGAGGAATCCTCGCCCGTCGTCACAGTGACCGTGCCAACGCCTTGCGTGAAAGCCGCAATGCCCGAGCCCGCATCAGTGATGATCGTGGCATCGCTCTGGACCGTGACGTCACCATGGACCGCACCGTCGAAATTGCTGCCACCGCCGGTGTATCCGGCCATGATGCCGGCCGGTGCATGGTTGCTCTTGGTGTTGATCACGCCGGAGTGGATCGTTCCGTGGGCGCTGACGAAGATCGTGCTGTGCACGTCGCTGCCGATCGCGGTCGCCTCGTTGACGGCGTCAATACCGACACTGCCCGACTTGAGGACGTCGCCATGTGACATCACGACGCTGATGTCACCGGCGTTGAGGCTGTAGGCATCGATGCCGTAGCCTGACGTTGCCTCGACATGAGCATTGGCACCGATGTTGACGATCACGTCGCCCGTGCCGCCGCTGACCGCCGATGCCTTGATGCCCGCCACCGCGCCGGTCACGGTGGTGCCGGCGCCATCATTCACCGTGACATCACCATTGCCGTAGTTGTAGGCGTGGATGCCATAGCCGCCAGAAGTGATATCGGCATAGTTGTTGACGACGACGCTGCCGTTTACATCCGTGTTGGCCACCGAACCGGTGGTCGCACCGGTGTAGCCGGCCTGGATGCCGGCTGGCGTATTGCCGCTCTGGTTCAGGCTGCTGCCGGAGTTGATCGTGCCATGCGCATTGACGGTGATCGTGCTGTCCTCGGACGCATCGAGCGAGATCGCCCGATTGACGGCGACGATTCCGGAGCTGTCCGAGGTCAAGACGCTACCCGACTCGGTCGTGACCTTGATGTCACCGACGCCGTAACTGCGCGCCCGGATGGCATAAATCGAGCTACCCGTCACGTTGCCGCCGGCATCGATGGTGACGTCGCCGTCGCCGTGGGTCGTTGCATCGATGCCGTAGGCACCGCCGGCCGCGCCGCCAAGCTGGGTGATCGAGATGTCGCCGGCGTTGGCGGCATTCAGATTCTCGACCAGAATGCCTTCCGAATCCGCCCCGGTGCCCGTCGCCTTGCCGGTGAGATTGTCGATCGTGATGTTGCCCGAACCCGTCGCGCTGTCGGTCAGCGCGATGCCGTTGCCGGCGAGCCCGGTGATGTCACCTGTCGCGGTCAGCGAGATGTTGCCGGCACCATTCTGGGTGACGACGACGCCATTCGCCGCGCCCTTCAGCGTGCCGGTGGGCGTGAGCACGACGTTGCCTGGTGCGCCGGCCATGCCGCCGGATGCAGTGAAATCCAGCGCATCACCGCTCGAGGTCGTGATGTCGGCCGCGCCGGTGACCGTGAACGTGCCGCCGGTCGAGGACTGGCCGGTGATGGTGCCGGTAAAGCTCTGGCCGACGACCTTGTCGAGCTGAAGCGTATCGGCGCCGCCGGCGAAGGTCACGGTCTGCGCCGTCGCGCCGGCGAGCTCCAGCGTTGCGCCATCGTCGATGACCAGCGAGCCGGCGCCCGCGAGGCCGCCGGAGAGGTTCAGTGTCCCCGCCTGCACCTCGATCGTGCCGGTGTTGGTGATGCCGGCCGAAATCGTGTTGAAGCCGGAGACGCCGTAGAGATGGCCGGAATTGTTGAGGCTGCCGCCGTTGATCGAAGCCACCGTCAGATAGAGCTTCGAGGTGCCGTCAACGGTGACCGCGCCACTATTGTTGGTCACGTTGAGGCTCGACAGCTTCAGAATGCCGCTATTGATCGCCTTGATATCAGCAGTGTTGACAATGGCCTCGCCGATGACGTCGAGCTCGCCGCCGTTGGCCTGGAGCAGCTTGCTGTTGGTGAGCGTATGGATGACGACGGGGTCGATCGTCAGCGTGCCGCTGGTGACTGATATCGTGCCGGTGTTGGTGATGTCGGCATTGCTGATGGCGCTCGCACCGGTCGATTCCAGCGTACCGGCAAGCGTCAGCGTGCCGCCGTCGATCGTCGCGGTAGAAAGATCGAGCGTCGAGCCCGCCTCGATCGATACGACGCCGCCGCTGATCGTGGCGTCGTTCAGGAACATCTCCGCATGGGCGTCGACGCTGACGTTGCCGGCGTTGTTGACGATCGAGCCTTTGTCGATCGTCAGCACAGCACCCGCAAAGACTTCGATCGTGCCGAGGGACAAATTGCCGACGGTCTCGTTCGCAAACTCGACCGCACCCTTGACGTGGACCGCGCCGGAATTGTTCAGCGTGCCGTTCTCGATCAGGTTGGTGCCGTCGAGCTCCAGCGTGCCGAGAATGGCGAGGGTGCCGCCGTCGATCGTCACGGCGTCGGCGACCAGCGTCGCGACGGAATCGACCTGCACGGTACCGCCGGCATTGGCGATGCCGGTGTCCAGCGTGAGCGTGCCGCCCGACAATTCGATTGTGCCGGAATTGGTGATGGTGGTCAGCGTGTCGATCTTGCCGCCTGCCGCGAGCGTGAGCTGGCCCGCGTTGGTAATCTTGGCGGTACTGGCGACGACGTCGCCGTTCGTCCTGGTGATCGTCTCGACATCGATCGCGCCGCCGACAAGAACGGTGCCGTCAGCCGCATTGGTGAACTTCGCATCGGCATTGAGCGTGAGCTTGCCCCCGAGCGTCAACGTGCTGTGATTGATGACCTCCGGCGCCGTGTGGTGCACCGTTGTGTCGTAATCATCCATCGTCAGCGACTTGCCGTACGCGGCAGCGTCGATCGTGACGGGATAGGACGGCGTCAGCCCATGCAGCTGATCGGTGATGATGATGACGTCATCCTTGCTGGTCGGAACCGTGCCGGTTTCCCAGTTCGCAGCGTCCTTCCAGAAACCACCCGAGGGCTGGTTCGTCCCGATCCAAACCACCGCCGGGGCGTCGGTGCCCGTGAGCGTGACGGTGATGGTCTGTTGCGAGGTCGCATTGTGCTCGTCGGCGACCGTGACGGTGTAGACCAGCGTCAGCACTTCGCCCTTCGGAATGAAGTCGGCGAGATAGACGGGCAGATCGGCCAGCGACCAGTTGATGGTCCCGGTGCCGGTGCCGGTTGAATCCAAGCCGGTCCCGATCGCAACCGACATGGCCTTCTGGAACGCGGCGAGCGGGCCGGGAGGCACGGTGGTGCCGTCCGGCAGGCTCGCGCTGGTCAGCGCCACGGACACGGTGTGGGTGTCCGTGAGGTCGACATCCTTGAAGGTGAGGGTGCCAGCGGTCGGAACGTTGGTGGTGAGCGGCCCGCCCGGCACGCTGGTGCCGCCGGAGAAGGTGATGGTCGGCACGCTGGTCGTGATCACCGGCCTGTCGTTGGTGCCGGTGATCGTGATGGTGATCGGGATGTCCTTGGTTTCAGGGTTGACCGCGAAATTGTTATTGACGTGGACAACGTAAGTCAGCGTCAGCGTTTCGCCGTCGGCGAGGAAGTCGAACGCGTGGTCGGGGATCGTGTAGGTTGCAACCGCGGTTCCGTTGTTGTTGTTGCCGCCATCGGCGACAACATCGATCTTGACCTGCGTCGCCGCAATATCCTGCTTCTGGAGAGCAGTGAGCGAGGGAGTGACGTCGTGATGGCCGGAATCCGTATAGGTGTATTTTGATGCATCGAGGTCCACCGACACCGTCGGCCGGTCGCCCAGGTTTTGGTCGACGAAGTTGACCCTGAAGATGATGATATCGGGAGGTACGGCATCGCCGGTGGCGTCGCCGTGGTCGCCGGTCGCCTTCGCGTGCTCGGTCAGGGCGAACGCAGTCACCACATTGCCGTTGGCATCGAGGACGCTTGCGAACGGCGCGCCTGGAATTCGATCGACACCCCCCTTGTCGGACCCACCCGGCGCAGGACTGCCGGCACCGCCGGCGACGGTGTTGGTGAAGATCGCCTGTGCGGTGGTGCCGTCCGGGTTCTTGATCAGGACGATGTCGCCGGTCTGGGTGATGCTGTCGGTGGAGTTGTTGGTGAGCTTGGTGTTGGTGTTGTTGTCGGTGAACTTCAGCGTGAACACGTCGTTGATCAGCTTCTGCACGTCCGGCGACAGCAGTGCATTGGTGACCGAGACGTTGCCGCCGCTGATCTGGATCATCTGGCCGGCCTGGTTGACCGTCGCGATCGGCAGCAGCGTCTGCTTGTCGAACAGGATGTAGGAGCCGGTGGTGCCGTTCGGCTCGACCAGCACCTGGAAGTTCGCCTGCGGCTGCGGGTCGCCGCCACCTGAGGGCACGACGAACGCGATCTCGGTCAGCACCGCCGTGCCGCGAATGCCCATGGTGGCGACCGGCGTGTCGACCTTCATGTCGCCGTGCTTGGCGGTCTCGCCGGCGACGAAGGTGATGGTGCCCGCGACCAGGCTGAGCAGCGAGGAATTGTTCGACCCGTTGGGGTCGTAGACCATCTCGTTCAGCACCATCCGCGCGTTGGCGGACAGGCCGAACACGGTGCCGTCGATGAAGGTGATGCCGAGCGTCGAGTCCGAGCCGGTCGAGACCACGTCGCCCTTCTCGACGTTATCGCCATTGTTGAGGATGACCGAGACGCCGTTGCGGACCACGGTCGCACTGCCGGTCAGCTTGGTGACGTGACCGATGACCTGCGCCGCGGCGGCGCCGGGCGCAGCCTGCGCGACCTGAACGTAGCCGGTGAGCGCGCTGACGATGTCGCCGGTAAGATGGGCGCCGTCGGGCGAGGCGATCGCCGCGCGCTTGTCGCCCCTGAAATAGTCGTGAACGACGAAGTCGTGACCGTCGTGCGAGAGCACGAGATCACTGCCGGTGCGTTTGAACTCGCCATGGAAGATCAGATTGGGGTCGGCAATGACCACCGCGCCGTCAGGCACGTGGCCATGCGCCGTGGCGGTAAAGGATTCAACATGGCTATCGGCGGACGAACGGGAACCCTGGCCATCCAAGGTGAGCCCGGCGCCAAATTTGCCAGCGTAATTCAACCGGGCACCATGAAAAGGGTTAAAATCTAAGTAAGTATCGACCGCTTAAGCTTGCATAGCATTACCAAGTCCTTAGCGAAACCATCTATTGCTTGTGTGGTTTCGTGTCACTTGGCGGCGGAGGCCTATGCCTACGGCGACATCCAAAGATAAAATGAAGTAAGACTTACAGAGATTTCGAGTAAATCGTCGCACGCCCAAGTCCATCTTCCACTAGATTACGTATTCGATGGTATTAACCATACATCGGATACTTATGTCATCTTTTCTTCGCGGCACCCCGGGCCATACTGTGGCAAATACGGAGCTAAATCTGTGACCTAACTAACAGAACCCGTAAAATAGCTGGTCATTAGCCATGGAAGCAGAGAATCGCTTCCCGCAACTTCCGACTGCACTCCTGTTGATTTCGCGGCGGCGTCTCTCGTTGCCCGGGCCTGTAAGATTTTACGGAGTCCGGGAAGGAGCGGTTGAGCGTGCTCCCCGCCAGTCGGCCCCCTGCCGCGCGCGTTAAGCAGAACAAAACGCCCCGTCTCGCACCATCTTCGCGAAAGCAACAAAGCCCGGCGCGTCCAGGTCAAGAGGGACCCGTCGAAGCCGGACAGGGATGTCAGATGAAGACCGCTGCTCGCTCGCGCGCCTGGCGCGCTATCCTTATGCTGTGCGGATTGATCCTGCTCGGATCGGCCGCCGATCTTCGCGCAGCCAATTTGCTGTCGCCGGGCGCGGGCGCGCTCATACGCAAATCAGCCGAGCCGTTCGGCGTGTTCGCCTTCGCCATTTCGAGCGGAGGCATGCGGCAGAAATGGCTTGGACTGAAGGAGAAGCTCGACGACGACATGGTGCAGCTGGTGCTGTGCGACGGCGATCGCGACAATTGCGCTTCGCCCGCGGCGCTGAAGCTGCTCGCCATCGTCGACGAAGCCCGCACCCGCGACGGCCGCGCGCGGCTCGGCGAGACCAACCGCGCCATCAACCTCGCCATCCACGCCGAGAGTGACGGCGCCGAAGATATCTGGAGCTCGCCGCTGGAGACCTTCCAGCGCGGCGCCGGCGATTGCGAGGATTACGCCATCGCCAAGCTGGCCGCGTTGCGGCTTGCCGGCGTCGCCGCCGAGGACCTCCGCCTCGTCGTGGTGCGCGATATCAGGAGCGGCGAAGGCCATGCCATTGCCTCCGCAAGGCTCGACGGCCACTGGCTGATGCTGGACAACCGCCGCATGGCGATGGTCGAGGATGACGACGCGCGCAACTATCAGCCGCTGTTCGTGCTCTATCAGTCCGCCGTGCTGAGATATGTCGGCGAGCCCGTGCGGCTCGCGGGCGTCGACAGCCAGCACGTCTCGACCGAGGCACATTGATCCAGCTCGCAGTCCGGTAACTACATCCAAGGCCTGCCCGCTCAAGGTGACCGAGGAAGGTGCAGCGATCCTGCGGGATCCGGTAGGCCCTCTTTACGGATCGCTGCCGCGCTCCCATTTGCAGATGACCTCGCAAGTGACCGCATTTGCGGCAGCGCGATTCAGGAGGCCGAAACATGTTCGGGTCATGGTCGCGACCGATGCAAAACCTGTTGGTGTGGCCGTCATGAAGCCGGACAGCTCGGCGCTCGAAGTCCGAGGGTTAACGAAGCGTTTTGACCGCTTGGCGGTCGACAACCTCGATCTCACCATTCATGCCGGCGAATTCTATGCGCTGGTCGGCCCTAACGGTGCCGGCAAGACCACCACGTTGCGCATGGTCGCGGGCCTGCTCAGGCCCGATGAGGGCGGCGTTTCGATCTTCGGCATTGATGCGCTCGCGAATCCCGTCGCGGCCAAGCAGGTGATGGCATGGGTCTCGGACGAGCCGATGATCTATGACAAGCTCACACCGCTTGAGTACCTCGAATTCGTCGCCGGCCTCTGGGGCATTGCGCCTTCAGCGTCGAAACCGGTCGCCGAGGAGCTGGTGAGCTCGCTCGGGCTTGAGCCGCACCGGCACGAGCGCTGCGAAGGTTTCTCCAAGGGCATGCGCCAGAAGGTGGCGCTTGCCGGCGCACTGGTGCACGATCCCCGCCTCATCATTCTCGACGAGCCGCTGACGGGCCTCGACGCCGTCTCGGCCCGCAATGTGAAGGGGCTGCTCGGGATGCGCGTCCGGGCCGGCTGCACCGTGATCATGACGACGCATATTCTCGAGGTCGCCGAGCGCATGGCCGACCGCATCGGCGTGATTGCCGCGGGCCGTCTCGTCGCGGAGGGCACGCTGACCGAGCTGCGCCAGCAGAACGGCCATGCCGACACCAGTCTCGAAGATCTCTTCATCGCCCTGGTGACGCTGCAGGACGCGGCATGAGCTCGGCGACCGCGCTCTCCTGGTTTGCCCGTCACGAGCTCCGCCTCGCCTGGCGCGAATGGTTCGCCATGATGACCGGTGGCCGGCGCCGGCGCGCCCGCGCCGCCATGATCGGGCTGTTGTTCTTCGCCGCACTGCTGCATGTCCCGGCCTGGGCGGTGATCGGCCGCTTCGCCAATCTGCAATTGCCGCTCGACAAATCCTCGCTGATCGTGATCTCGGCGACGATCTTCCTCGCCTGGACCCTGATGGTCTCGCAGGCGATCGAATCGGTGACGCGGGTGTTTTACGCCCGCGCCGATCTCGATCTCATCATGTCCTCGCCGGCAACGCTCGCCAATCTGTTCTCGGTGCGCATCGCCGCAATCGCACTCACCGTCACGATGATGGCGCTGCTGTTCTCGACGCCGTTCATCGACGTGCTGTTGATCGGTGGCGGTGTGCGCTGGCTTGCCGCCTTCGGCGTGGTCATCGCGATGGGCCTCTCGGCCGCGGCGATCGCGATCGCCGTCACGATTCTCCTGTTCCGCCTGATCGGTCCGGCGCGAACGCGCTTCGTCGCCCAGATCCTGGCTGCGATCATCGGTGCGGGCTTCGTGATCGCGCTCCAGGTCGCGGCGATCGTCTCCTACGGCACGCTGTCGCGCTTCACCATCCTGACCTCAGGCGCCCTCGCCGCCCACGCGCCCGACATCGACAGTATCTGGTGGTGGCCGGCGCGAGCCACCATGGGCGATGTCAAGGCGCTGCTGCTGCTTCTCGCGCTGGGGCTGATGTTGCTCGGATGCGTGATGGCGATCTTCTCGGGCCGCTTCGCCGACACCGCAATCGACGCTGCCGCTTACGGCACGTCCGGCCGCAAGCGCGCGAAGGAACGTCCGTTCCGCGGCGGCTCGCGGCAACAGGCGCTGCGGCGCAAGGAGTTCGTGCTGCTCTGTCGCGATCCCTGGCTGATCTCGCAGACCCTGATGCAGCTGCTCTATCTGGTGCCGCCGGCGCTGTTGCTCTGGCGTAGCTTTGGCGACAGCTCCGCGGCGCTGACGCTGATCACGCCCGTGATCGTGATGGCCGCGGGTCAGCTCGCCGGCGGGCTCGCCTGGCTGACGATCTCGGGCGAGGACGCGCCGGACCTGGTCGCGACCGCGCCGCTGACGCCCTCAAGCGTCATCCGCGCCAAGATCGAAGTGGTGCTGATCGCGATCGCAATCATCTTCTGCCCGCTGGTGGCCGCGCTGGTTTTTGCTTCACCATTCCAGGCGGCCATCACGGCCACCATGATCATCATCGGCGCGGCCTCCGCCACCGCGATCCAGCTCTGGTTCCGGGTCCAGGCCCGGCGCAGCCAGTTCCGTCGCCGCCAGACCTCGTCGCGGCTTGCGACCTTTGCCGAAGCCTTCTCCTCGATCGGCTGGGCCGCCACCGCCGCGCTGCTGCTGACGCTGCCGACCGCCGGCATCGTCAGCGGCCTGATCACCGCGGGCCTGGTGGCGATGACCTGGAAGTTCAGTCCGAGGCGCGATTAAAGGCAGGGGCTGACGGTGCGACACTGACGCGCTGTTGATTGCGTCCTGTTGGCGACCCGCTGCGTTGCACGCTAGACTTTCCCCCGAGGTCATCGGGGATGCATTTCATGCGGCGACTTATTTCGGCGGCGATTGCGCTGTTGAGCGCGTGTCTCTCACCGGCCCTGGCCCAGCAGCCGCCTCAGCGCAGCGAATGCCTGGCGATGGCGAATGCTGCGCCCCGCGCCTTACCCGTCGCTTTCAGGCAGGCCGCCGCCGCGCCTGAGGTCGAGATCACCTATGCCGGTCACTCCACCTATTTCATCGACACGCCGGGCGGCGTGCGCATCGCGACCGATTACAGCGGCGCATATCAAGTGGGCCGGCTGCCCGATGTCGTCACCATGAACCGGGCGCACAGCACCCACTATTCGCTCAATCCGGACAAGCGCATTCCCCACGTGCTGCATGGCTGGGGCGAGGACGGCAAGCCGGCGGTCATTTCGGAGCGCATCGGCGATAGCTTCATCCGCAACGTCACGACCGACATCCGCCGCTATTTCGGCGACGATTCCGGCATCGACATGATCCGCGACGGCAATTCGATCTTCATCTTCGAGGTCGCGGGCCTGTGCATCGGGCACCTCGGCCATCTCCACCACAAGCTCGACGACAGCCATTTTGCCCAGATCGGCCGGCTCGACATCGTAATGGTGCCGATCGACGGCACCTACACCATGTCGCTCGATGGTGTTTCGGAGATCACCAAGCGGCTGCGTGCCTCGGTGGTGTTGCCGATGCACCGCTTCGCCACCCCGCTCGACGAGTTCATGCAACGCATCGGCCGGCAATTCGAGATCGACCGCCGCCCCGAGCGCTCCTTGCGGATCTCACGGGATACGCTGCCGACGACGCCGACGGTGATCATCCTCGACGGGGTCTGAGGCCGACACCGGAACGCATGACCCCGCTCCGACTTGGTTGCGTCGAGATCATCCTCGATCGGAGCAATCATGAGCAGAAGGTTCCTGGTCATCGGCGCGTTTGGCGCCATCTATTTGCTTTGGGGTTCCACCTATTTCGCCATCACGTTGGGATTGAAATCGATCCCGCCGTTCTTGCTGATGGCGCTTCGCTCGTTCTGCGGCGGCATCGTGTTGCTGGCCATGAGCGGCAGGCAGGTCGCGACTGTGCCGTTGCGGACGTGGATCAATGCGAGTCTGTGCGGGCTGCTCTTTTTCGTGGGCTGCCATGGCGTGCTCGCCTTCGCGCAGCAGTCGGTTCCTTCCGGCGTGGCGGCGATCGTGCTCGCCACAATCCCGTTCTGGATCCTGTTGATCGACGTCCTGTTTCCCGACGATCAGCGACCAAGGCCCCTTGCTCTGCTCGCACTAGTACCGGGCTTCTTCGGCGTTGGACTCGTCGCATGGCAGCACGTCGAGCAGGCCGGCATCAGCATGCTTCCCATCGTCTGGCTGCTGCTTGCGGCGCTGTCGTGGTCAACAGGGACGGTTCTGTCCCGACGCATGTCGAGCCAGGCGTCCGCCATTCTGCTGTCGGGGATGCAGCTTTCGGTCGGAGGCATGGTGTTGTTCGCAATCAGCTGGCTGTCGGGCGAGATCGGCGGCTTCAGACCGGGCGACGTCTCGCCGACGTCGCTTGCGGCCGCGCTTTGGCTGATCATCTCGGGCAGCGTGATCGGATTCGTTGCCTACAACTGGCTATTGGAGAATGTCTCGACCTCGCTGGTATCGACCTACACGTTCGTCAATCCTGTCATCGCCGTGCTGCTCGGCACTCTCGTGCTCGGCGAGCCGTTCTCTCGCATGATGCTGCTTGGCGCGGGGCTCGTCATTATCTCGGTGATCGTCATCTGGTGCGCGGAACGCCCAGAGAGTCATCGGACGAGCGACAAGGCTGGCCGGGGCGTCGGAGATCTGTCCTTGCACAAGACCTGAGCCATCGACGGCAATTTTCTCCAAGTCGGTTCTCGGCCGGTCGTGCTGATCTCCCTGGCCAACAGGAGATCGACATGACCGGCCTTGCCAGATTATTGCACGCGGATGGTCCCAACCCCGAACACGCGGCGGCGCTTCAGCTCTATGGCCGCTTCGTCGGCGATTGGGACGCCGAGATCACGGCCCACGGCGCTGATGGAACGGAGCACACCGCGCCCGGCGAGATCCGTTTCGGCTGGGTGCTGGAAGGACGGGCCGTGCAGGATGTCTGGATCATTCCCCGTCCCGCTGATGGCCCCGCCTTTCCGGTCGCCGGCAATTGGTACGGCACGACGCTGCGGATCTACGATCCCACCATTTCCGCGTGGCGGATTTCCTGGTTCGATCCCGGGCGCTGTGTGTTCCGACAGCAGATCGGCCGCCCGCGCGGCGAAGACATCGTGCAGGAGGGCACGACCGAAGCCGGTGACCTGACGCGCTGGAGTTTTACCGAGATCACCACGGACTCCTTCCACTGGCTCGGCGAGGTCAAGCCCGCGGCGGAGGCCGATTGGCGGCTGGTGGTCGATGTGAGGGCGAGGCGGCGCAAGGGCTGAGCGGAACATTGCTGCGCTCGCCACGGAGGGCGCGGTTGCACAAGCCGCGCTGCCGCGCAGTCAAATGAGGTGGTAGGCTCCCGTCACAAAAACATGAGGGAGCGAATGTCGATGGCTGCAAGCGGTCTGCCCGCCAACACCAGCGGGCTCTTCGTCGAACCGCGCGAGGACTGGCTCGCGCAGCATCAGGAAGAGATCATCGATCCCGCCAGGCCGATCGTCGATCCGCATCATCATCTCTGGAATCGCGGCCATCGCTACCTGATCGAGGAGATGGCCGCCGACATCTCTTCCGGCCACAACATCATCGCCACCGTCTATGTCGATTGCCGCTCGATGTACCGCGCGTACGGGCCCGAGGCGTTCCGACCCGTCGGCGAGGTCGAGTTCGCCAACGGCGTCGCGGCGATGAGCGCGAGCGGCGGTTACGGCAGGGCGGCGATCTGCGCCGGCATCGTCAGCCATGTGAACCTGCTGCTCGGCGATGCGGCAAGGCCCGTGCTGGAGGCGGAGATCGCCGCCGGCAATGGCCGCTTCCGCGGTATCAGGCATTCGTCCGCCTGGGACCAGGACCCGGTCGTCGCCGGCATGTATGCGAACCGGCCGAAGGGATTGTTGCAGGATCCGGCCTTCCGCAGGGGCTTTGCCTGCCTTGCGCCGCTTGGCCTCAGCTTCGATGCCTGGCTGTTTCATCCGCAGATCGGCGAGCTCACCGAGCTGGCGCGCGCCTTCCCCGACACCAGGATCGTGCTCGACCATTGCGGCGGCCCGGCCGGCGTCGGCCGCTTTGCCGGACGGCGTGAAGAGGTGTTTCCAGAGTGGCGCGCTTCGATCCGGGAGATCGCCCGTTGCGAGAACGTGGTGGTGAAGCTTGGCGGGCTCGCGATGTGCCTGCTCGGCTACGACTTCCATCTGCGCGAGAGGCCGCCGTCATCGGAAGAGCTTGCCGCGGCGTGGAAGCCTTATGTCGAGACCTGCATTGAGGCGTTCGGGCCGACGCGCGCGATGTTCGAAAGCAATTTCCCGCCCGATAAAGGCCAGTGCAGCTACCAAGTGATCTTTAACGCTTTCAAGCGCATTGCGGCACCGATGAGCGAGGCGGAAAAGACGGCGCTGTTCTCGCGGACCGCGACCGACTTTTACCGGCTCGAACTGCCGTCATGACGCGAAAGAGGGGCCGGGATGTTGGTCCCGTCCCCTCTTCCGTCGTGGTCGCTGGGAAGCGTCCTTGAATTTGATGAAGACTAGCCGGCACCCATGAGCGTCGCCGGACGGCGTTCGCCGGGCGAGAGGAACATGCGCTTCAACTTGTTGACGACGCGGATCATGAAGCCGATGACGGCCGGGTTGGTCTTGCGGCAGAAGGCGATCTTCTTGACGTGGCCCTCGACATGCCATTTGGCATGCGCGCCGTCGCGGAAGAAGATGACGTCGCCGACGCCATAGCGCTTCGGCGGCAAGCCATCGCTTTCGAGCACGATCGATCCTTCCAGGATCATGATCGTCTCGTCGAAATCATAGTACCAATTGAAGCGGCCTTCGGTGCAGGACCAGATGATGGTCGAGGAGGTGCCATCCGAGCTGGTCGAGAGGATGTGCGAGCGCGACACCGGGTTGCCTTCGATGATCCAGGCCGGCTCGATCGGCCGCAGCTCGAGATCGACATTGCAACTACCAATTTCAATCGATGCCTGCGACATCCGTTTCCCAAGGTACAATATGATTAACCGGGTTTAATCCCGGATTGTTTCGAAAGATGATGGGAACGCTAGTCCCCGGTTTTTAATTCTTCCTTACGCGCGCACCGACAATCCACCGCAAGTTGCAGAGGCGAACCTGTTAACGTCCGGATTCCCCTGCAAATTCGCGCACATGAACCGGTCTTTTGCGGGGTGCGACAAAATGCGCGGAAAGAGCGAATAGGAGCCCATGATGCCCCTGACCCCGGAGGTTCTGACAGCCCAAGGCGAGGTCGCCGCCTGGCTCGAGAGCCTTGATGTCTCGTTCGCAGCAGACGAAGAGCTCTGGTTCAGCATCGACGGCATCGAAAGCCCCCGGCAGATCGGCAGTGACGCCTCAGGCGGCGCCTTCGTGCTGCTGCCGTCGCAACATGTGCTCTACGTCTCATCGGACGGTCGCGCGGGTATCATCGCCGAGAGCTTCGAGGCGTTCATCCAGCTCGTCGTTGCCCGCCCCTATTGGCTCGACATCCTCAAATTCTCCGCCGGCGGCGATCTCCAGCAGATGCGGCGCGCGGCGGATGCGCTCGAGGCGACACTCGAGGACGAGGACGACGTCAACGAGGCGAGAGAGGAAATCCGGGGGCGCCTCGGTCTGCCGGAGGCGAATGATCCGGTCGGCGCGCTCTACGAGGCGGTCGCGGCGTCCGACGCCATCGTGCGCGCCACCGACGGCAGCCCGTTCACGACATTGTTCAACCGCTTCACCATCGACAACAACCCGATGCTGCGCAACGCGGCAGCGTGAGACGCTTGATGCTTGTGTTTGGGCGTGAACCTTCCACGACCGTCATGGCCGGGCTTGTCCCGGCCATCCACGCCTAGCGGTACGAAGAACGCGGATGCCCGGGCGTAGGCAAGCGGAAGCGACGCCGTCCTTCGGACGGCTATGCCCGGGCATGACGAGCCGCTACTTCGCCCACTCGCCCTTGCGGAATACCGGCACCTTGCTGCCGTCGGCCAGGATGCCGTCGATGTCGGTCTCGGCCGAGCCGATCATCCAGTCGATATGGATCAGGCTCTGATTGCCGCCTTGCGCGGCGATCTGCTGCGGCGTCAGCTGGGCACCGTTGATGAAGCACTTCGAATAGCACTGGCCGAGCGCGATGTGGGATGCCGCGTTCTCGTCGAACAGCGTGTTGTAGAACAACAGGCCGCTCTGCGAGATCGGCGAGGAATGCGGCACCAGCGCCACTTCGCCGAGCCGGCGCGCGCCCTCATCGGTGTCGAGCACCTTGTTCAGCACCTCCGCGCCGCGTGAAGCCTTGGCATCGACGATCTTGCCATCCTCGAAGCGCACCGCGATGTTGTCGATCAACGTGCCCTGGTAGGACAGCGGCTTCGAGCTCATGACATGGCCATAGACCCGCCGGCAATGCGGCGTGGTGAAGACCTCTTCGGTCGGAATGTTGGCATTGCAGCTGATGCCGTTCTTGGACAGCGAGGCGCCGCCTTCCCATTCGTGGCCATCGGCGAGACCGATGGTGAGGTCGGTGCCGGGACCGGAATATTGCAGCGCCCGAAAACGCTGGCCGTTGAGCCAGTTGGTGCGCTCGCGCAGCACCGCATTGTGGCTCGCCCAATTCGCCATGGCGTCCTCGCGATCGACGCGGGACGCCGCGAAGATCGCATCCGCGAGCTTGCCGATCGCAACCTCTTCGGGATCATTGGGGAAGACCTGCTTCGCCCAGGACGGGCTCGGATAGGCGATGATATTCCAGTTGGTGTCGAAATTGACGATCTTTTCTAGCGCCGGCTGATAGGCCATGGAATTGGCCTTGCTGGCGCGCGCGACCTTGGAAGGATCCTCCCCCGACAACAGCATCGGATTGTCGCCGACGATGGCGAGCCGCGCGGTGTTGTCTGAGAACGCCTTCGCCATGCCCTCGTAGAGCCAGTTGGCGGCGCGATCAAAGCTGTTGTCCTGGCCGTAGCGGTAGCGCGCCAGCGTCATCTCTTCGTCGGAGAGGATCGGCGTCACGATACCGGCACCGGCCTTGTAGGCGTGGACGGCGATGCGCCGCACCAGCGGCAGCGCGATCGCAGGCGCCGTCAGAAGAAGATCCTGTCCCGGCCGCAAGCCCAGTCCCACCTTCACCGCCACCTCGGCCAGCCGGTCGAGTTTCACGGGATCGATGGAAGTGGCGGAATTGCGTTGATCGGTCATGCCGGGCCCTCTGTCGGAATCTCTCATTCAATCTAAGTCTAGCATCACGAGACACAAGTGTGCGAGCGCCTTGCGAGGCCTTAAAGATACGCAGTTTCACGCATCTTGGTTTTCAACGCGTTGCCGATCGCAGCACCCGATCGACCATTTCAGGCGCAAGGCCGAGGTAATTTTTCGGTGAAGTGAGGGCCTCGATTGTGGCACGATCGATCCTGACGGAGACGCGGGGATCGGACGACAGCGCGTCCGCAAGGGTCAGACCGTTCTCATTGGCCAACCGGCAGGCATCGTAGACCACGTCATGCGCCTCCTGCCGTCCCATCTGCGGCGCCAACCCCATCATGGCCGCTTCGGCCACAATCAGACCGCGACTAAGGGCGAGGTTGTCGTTCATCCTGGCCTCGTCCACGATGAGGCCGGCGAGCGCGAACTTCGCCTGGTGCAGGGCGCCTGCGGTGAGCACGAAGCCTTCGGGGATCGCCATCCATTCGGCGTGCCAGGGACCTGTGGCGCGTTCGAAATCCTGTACCATGGCATCCAGCATCAGGCCCGCCTGCTGGCGCACGGCCTTGCTTGCTGCCAGCATCAGCTCCGACGAGATCGGGTTGCGCTTCTGCGGCATGGTCGAGGAGGCGCCGCGCCCCTTGACGAAGGGCTCGTAGACCTCGGCGAACTCGGTCGAGGCCATGATCATGATATCGAGCGCGATCTTGCCGAGCGAGCCGGTGACCAGCGCGAGGAAATTCACCGCTTCCGCAAAACCGTCGCGGGCGACGTGCCAGGTCGAGGCGGGAACACCGAGCTTGAGCTCGGCGCAGAGCGCCTCCTGCACCTCGAACCCCTTGGCGCCGAGCGAGGCCAGCGTGCCGGCCGCGCCGGCGAACTGGCCGACCAGCACGCGCGGCTTCAGTTGAACGAGACGTTCGGCATGGCGGTCGAACATCGCAAGCCAGATCGCGGTCTTGTAGCCGAAGGTCACCGGCAGCGCCTGCTGGAGA
Source organism: Bradyrhizobium sp. CCBAU 51745 (assembly GCF_028128715.1). Classification (NCBI taxonomy): domain Bacteria; kingdom Pseudomonadati; phylum Pseudomonadota; class Alphaproteobacteria; order Hyphomicrobiales; family Nitrobacteraceae; genus Bradyrhizobium; species Bradyrhizobium sp. CCBAU 51745. Next base: position 297,405 of record NZ_LBJP01000007.1, read on the forward strand.
TGGGTGCGGCCAGCCATCGGCGTGTCGCGATGGCGCTGCGAGAGGTCCGCGAGGATCCTTCGCAGCTCGGCGATGTCGCGCTCGATGATCTCCAATCCGGCGCGCAGCTGCAGCACCACGGCGGTGTCCATGATGTCCTGCGTGGTCGCGCCCCAATGCACGTAACGGCCGGCCTCGCCGCACTGCTTCACCATCTGATGCACCAGAGGCAGGATCGGATAGCCGACGATGTCGGTCTCCTGCCGCAACAGATCGAAGTCGAGCGCCGTGACGTCGGTCCGCGCCGCGATCTGGTCGGCGGCAGCTTGCGGGATCACGCCGCATCGCGCCTCCGCCTTGGCCAGCGCCACCTCGACCTCGGCGTAACGCGCGACGAGCGCGACGTCGGAAAATACCTCACGCATCGCAGGCGTGCCGAAGGCATCGCGGAACAGCATGGAATCGAGCACGGTGGTCGAGGCGGGAAAAGCGGGCATGGGCGTTTCTTTGCAGCTGTCGTTGTGAGTGGGAGGTAGCTTACGCGGCCGGCGCTGCCCGGCAATGGACATTCACGGTTTGACATGCACCAGAGCCGGGTCGGCGAAGCCGGGACGACCATCTCGAGATTGTGCGCCGCCGCCTCGATCACCTCTCGTTCAAGCTGTATTCCTCCGCGCAAATGGCATAGCAGCCATCCGGTGTCGCGGTGAACCTGATCGACCTCCCGGCCGACTCACAGGCTTCAAGTCGAAATCCATTTTGATTCATCATTGCCCTGAAGTCGCCGTGAGGTCCGAGTTTTCGACGTGCAGTTTCTGTTCCGGGACCATCTTCTCGACACCGACTTGCGCGAACTGAGCCGCGAGCAGGTCCCCGTTGCCGTGGAACCGCAGGTTTTCGATCTCGTGGTCCACCTCATGGAGAACCGCGACCGGGTCGTCAGCAAGGACGAGCTGATCGACAAGATCTGGCACGGCCGCAGCGTCTCCGAATCGACCTTGACGAGCCGGATCAATGCCGCGCGCAAGGCGATCGGCGACACCGGGGCGAACCAGGCGCTGATCCGCACCATTGCGCGAAAGGGCTTTCGCTTCGTCGGCAGCGTCGAGACCAAGTCCAGAGGCGCGACGGTGGAATCGCGCGGCAGCGTCACGCCGTCGCACGCGGCTCCTGCGCTGCCCGATCGCCCCGCGATCGCCGTGCTGCCCTTCACCAATATGAGCGACGACCGCGAGCAGGACTATTTCTCCGACGGCATCAGCGAAGACATCATCACCGCGCTGTCGAAACTACGCTGGTTCTTCGTCGTCGCCCGCAACTCGTCCTTCGTCTACAAGGGCCGGTCCGTGCATCTCGACGAGATCGCGCGCGAGCTCGGCGTGCGTTACGTGGTCGAGGGCAGCGTGCGGCGAAGCGGTGGCCGCGTCCGCATCTCCGCCCAGCTCAACGATGTGTCGACCGGCGGTCATCTCTGGGCCGAGCGCTACGACCGCGAGCTTGCCGACATCTTTGCCGTGCAGGACGAGATCACTGACGCCATCGTCGCCGCGATCGAGCCGCAGCTTTACGCCGCGGAAAATTTTCGCGCGCAGCAGAAGCCGCCGGGCAGCCTCGATGCCTGGGACTTCGTGATGCGCGCGCTGTCGCATTACTGGCGCGTCACGCGCGAGGACAATGCATCGGCGCAGAGGCTGCTCGAGCAGGCGATCGCGATCGACCCGGCCTATGGCAAGGCGCTGGGCCTGCTCGCGACCAGCCACATTTTTGGTGCGCATATGGGTTGGGCCGATATGGCCGCGACCGTGCCGGTCGCCGAACGCGCGGCGCTTGCCGCGGTAGAGGCCGATCGCGAGGACGCCTTTGCCCATCTCGGCCTCGCCTATACTTATCTGTTCCGCCGCCGCTTCGACGACGCGCTGGCCGAGTTCGAGCTTGCCTTGCGGCTCAATCCGAACTGCGCGATGGCGCACGCCTTCTACGGCGTGACGCTGTGCTACGCGGGACGATGGCAGGACGGCGATGCGGCCGCGCGCCGCGCGCTGCGGCTGAGCCCGCGCGATCCGCTCGCGGCGACCTATTGCGGTGTCGCCGCCTATGCCCAGTTCATCGGCCGCAACTACGAGGGCGCCATGCAGATGGCGCGGGAATCAATGCGACAGCGGCCCGATTTCGTCGGCGCGCACCGCGTGCTGACGGCCGCCGCCGGCATGTCAGGCGATCCCCTCCTGGCCGCCGCTGCGCTGGAAGGATTGCACCGCGCCCAGCCCGGCATCTCGCTCGCCTGGATCACGCGGGAGCTGCCGATGCTGCGCGAAGAGGACCGCGCGCATTATCTGGAAGGTTTTCGGCGCGCGGGGATGAGGTAGCGAAGGTCTCTCCCCGCTTGCGGGGGAGATCTAGCGTGAGGCGGGAGCCCCCTACTCCTGCATCATCTCGCCGCTGCCGCCGAACTCAGCGGGAAAATCCTTCAGCTTGGGCAGGCCGTCGCGCATCGGCAGCACCGTCTCGGAATAGTTGACGTGGACGCCGGGAGCAAAGGCGAGCGTCGGGACAGTTGCCGTGAACACGTCGATCAAATCGAGCGGCGGGTGATTGGTCATCAGATGCCCGCCGCACTTCCTGCAATATTTGCGCTGGCTGAGCGGGGTCTTGGCGAAGGTCTCGACATTCTGTGCGCCTTCGGTGATGCGCACGGCTTCGGGCTTCCACAGGCTGAAGGCGTTCACCGGCCCGCCCGACCAGGCGCGGCAGGAGCGGCAATGGCAATAGCCCATCGCGGCCGGCTCGCCCGTGACCTCGATGGTGACCGCGCCGCAGAAGCAGTGTCCGACATGTTTCATCTTGGTTCTCCTGAGATGGATTGGGATAGAAATTCTTGGCTTACAAATGAACCGCTGCCACGCATCCTCCGTTCGGCGGACACGTGGCAGAGGACGCACGGCTAAACCGACCGGTGCCAGGGAATAAGCATCGACACCCGTTGTTTGTACTGCCGGTATTCGTCGCCGAAGAGGTCGACGAGATCGTGCTCCTCCAGCGCGATGCCGACGAAGATGTAGGCCGTGGTCACGGCTGCGAACAGCAGATGGCCAGCAGTCATGGTCGGTGCCGCCCAGAAGGCGATGATGAAGCCGAGATAGATCGGATGACGGACGAATTTGTAGAACAGCGGCGTCTTGAATCGCGGCGGCTCCACCTCCTTGCCGACGAGATGATTGGTCACCTGATGCAGTCCGAACAATTCGAAATGATTGATGACGAAGGTCGAGGCGAACACCAGCGCCCAGCCCGCGAAGGACAGCGTGACCAGCGTCACGGCAAGATCGGGGCTTGCGACGTCCCATACGACCGACGGCAACGGACGCCACAGCCAGAACAGCAGGAGCAATGACAGGCTCGCGAGCAGCACATAGGTCGAGCGCTCGACCGGCTTGGGGACGAATTGCGTCCACCACGCCTTGAAGCGCGGGCGCGCCATCACGCTGTGTTGAACGGCGAACAGCATCATCAGCACGAGATTGATGATCACTGCTTCGGCGGTCGGCGTATCGGTACCGGTGTCGATGGTCTTCGGCACCACCAGCCCCATCACAAAGCCGATGGCATAGAGAATGGTGACGAAAAACACGAGATACGCCGCAATTCCGTAAAGAAAGGCCGTGAACTTGAAAATGCGTGAGCCCGCAATCTCCGGGCCGATGGAATGAACCTGATGATCGAGTTGGGTCATAGAAAGCTCCGTTGTGCCGAGGCATCGGCACGGTTTGGTCTCTGCACCATGCCGGACCGGACTGCGGAAGACTTTCGCGGAGGGTTGATTTTCGCCTGAGACGACTTTGATTTTTGCTTGAGACGACCAAAAACGTGCGATTTTTCTTTGAAAACAACGTGCTCGACGGCGACCTGCGCGAACTGACCTGCGCCGGGACGACCGTGCCGTTGCAGCCGCAGGTGTTTGACCTCTTGCTTTACCTCGTTGCGGAGCGCGCCCGCGTCGTCAGCAAGGATGACCTAATCAGCCAGATCTGGAGCGACCGCATCGTCTCGGATTCGGCGCTGAACAGCCGGATCAACGCCGCACGCAGGGCGCTCGGCGACGACGGCGCGACGCAGCGGCTGATCAAGACGATTCCGCGGAAGGGCTTTCGTTTCGTCGGCGATGTCCGGGAAGAAGTGGTAACCAGGCCCGTACCAGCCGAGGCAGGGCCAGTTTCCCCCCGCGTCGCGACCGACCGTCCGGGCATCGCCGTCCTCGCCTTCGAGAACATGAGCGGCGATCCCGCCCAGGATTATTTCGGCGACGGCATCAGCGAGGACATCCTCACCGCGCTGTCGAAGCAGCGCTGGTTCATCGTGATCGCCCGCAACTCGTCTTTCACCTACAAGGGGCGTGCGGTCCACATCAAGCAGATCGCCGAGGAGCTCGGCGTCCGTTACATCGTCGAGGGCAGCGTGCGCAAAGTGGACAACCGCGTGCGTATCACCGCGCAGCTCAACGACGCCAGCAGCGGCGGTCATCTCTGGGCCGAGCGCTACGACCGCGAGCTGGTCGACGTGTTCGCCGTGCAGGACGAGATCACCGAGCGGATCGTCGCGGCGATCGAGCCGCAGATCCACGCCGCGGAGAATTTTCGCACGCAGCGCAAGCCGCCAGCGAGCCTGGATGCCTGGGACCTGCTGATGCAGGCGCTCTCGCACTACTGGCGGATCACGCCGCAGGACCACGCCGCGGCACAGAAGCTGCTCGAGCGCGCGCTCGCTATCGATCCTGATTACGGCCAGGCGCTGGCGGTGCTGGCGGCAAGCCACATGTTCGGCGTGCATCTCGGCTGGGCGGAGCTTGCCGCGACGGCGCCGATCGCGGAGAACGCCGCGCTCGCGGCGATGCGCTGCGACCATGAGAATGCCTGGGCCCATGCCGCGCTCGGCAGCGTCTGCTTCTCGACCCGGCGGCTGGCGGACGCGCTGTCAGAGTTCGAGCAGGCGCTCGCGCTCAATCCCAACTTCTCGCTCGCGCAAGGCTACTACGCGCTTGCGCTGTCCTATGCAGGGCGATCCTCCGACTCGTTCGAGGCGGCGCAGAAGGCGATCAGGCTCTCACCGCGCGATCCATCGTTGGCGATCTATTACGGCATTGCCGGCTATGCGCGCTTCACCGAGCGGCGCTATGACGAGGCCATTGCACTGGCGCGCGAGGCGATCCGCCACCGTGGCGAACTTACCGGCGCCTATCGCGTGCTCGCGGTCTCCGCCGGCATGACCGGCGACAGCGCGCTGGCGGACGTGGCGCTGGGCGAGCTCCGCCGCACCCAGCCCAATATCTCACTGGACTGGATCGCGACGCAGCTGCCCTGGGCCAACGATGCCGATCGCCAGCACTATCTGGAAGGATTTCGGCGCGCGGGACTGAGGTGACCAAGGCAAGGCTCCCGACGCGAATATCAGGACGCGCTGTACATTTTTTGTGCTGACACTGTCGAGACTTTCATCTTGCGGCGGGGAACGGGACCGTGGGAGCCTCGCGCCCGGATGGGGACTTGGGAAGGGCCGGCCGTCGCTTAGTGCGCGAAGATGTCGCGAAGCGTTTGCGGCCGGTCGCGCTTGAGAAAGATACGACATGTCGAAACGAGTGTTGCTTGGTCTCCTCCTGGCCTGTGGCCTCACGGCCTCGGCGCTGGCTCAGGAGCCGAAGGCGGGCGGCGTGATCAATGCCGTGATCCAGCCGGAGCCGCCCGGCCTGATGCTGGCGATGGTTCAGAACGGTCCGGTCCAGATGGTGTCGGGCAACATCTTCGAGGGACTGTTGCGCTACAGCCCCAAGCTCGAACCGCTGCCGGAACTCGCCGAAAGCTGGAACGTCAGCGAAGACGCCAAGACCTATACGTTCAAGCTCCGGAAGGGCGTCACCTGGCACGACGGCAAGCCCTTCACCTCCGCCGACGTGCTGTTCTCGATCGAGATGCTGAAGCAGACCCACGCACGCGCCCGCGCCAATCTGGTGCAGGTCGACAAGGTCGAGGCGCCCGACGACACCACCGTCGTCTTCACGTTGAAGCAGCCGTTCGGCCCGTTCCTCGGCATCTTCGAGGTCGGCTCGATGCCGATGGTGCCGAAGCATCTCTATGAAGGCACCGACTGGAAGACCAATCCTTACAACAACGCGCCCGTCGGCACCGGCCCCTTCATGTTCAAGGAATGGCAGAAGGGCTCGTTCATTCGCCTGGTCAAGAACCCGAACTATTACGAGAAGGGCAAGCCCTATCTCGACGAGATCTACTGGCAGGTCATTCCCGACGCCGCCGCGCGCTCGGTGGCCTATGAGACCGGCAAGGTCGACGTGCTGCCCGGCGGCTCGGTTGAGAATTTCGACGTGCCGCGGCTGTCCAAGCTGAAGGACACCTGCGTGACCGGTGCCGGCTGGGAGTTCTTCTCGCCGCTGGCCTGGCTGTGGCTGAACAATCGCCAGGGCCCGCTCGCGGACAAGCGGGTGCGGCAGGCGATCATGTATGCGATCGACCGCGACTTCGCCAAGGACGTGATCTGGAACGGGCTCGGCAAGGTCGCGACCGGCCCGTCGGCCTCGACCATCAAGTTCTACACCGGCGACGTGCCGAAATACCCCTACGACCCGGCCAAGGCCAAGGCGCTGCTGAAGGAAGCCGGCTACAAGGGCGAGAAGATCCGCCTGCTGCCGCTCGCCTATGGCGAGACCTGGCAGCGCTGGGGCGAAGCGGTGAAGCAGAACCTCCAGGACGTCGGCATCAACATCGAGACCATCGCCACCGATGTCGCCGGCGGCAACCAGAAGATCATGGACTGGGATTTCGATATCGCCTTCACCTATCTCTACCAGTATGGCGATCCCGCGCTCGGGGTGGGGCGCAACTACGTCTCCAGCAACATCGCCAAGGGCCAAGTCTTCAACAACGCCGAGGGCTACGTCAATCCCGAGATCGACAAGCTGTTTGCCGACGGCGCGGTCGCAACACCTGATAGCAAGCGCAAGGAGATCTACGACAAGGCCCAGAAGATCCTGGTCGAGGACGTGCCGGTGGCCTGGATGCTCGAGTTGCAATTCCCGACCATCACGCGCTGCAAGGTCAAGAACCTGATCACCACGGGGATCGGGGTCAATGACGGCTTCAAGGACGCGTGGCTCGACAAGTGAATGGCGGTGCCCACCTCTCCCGGAGGGAGAGGTCGGATCGCATCGCAGATGCGATCCGGGTGAGGGCTTACGCTTTCTCATCGAACCTGAGCTCGCGGAACCTGAGCCCCCTCACCCGCGCCTGCGGCGCGACCTCTCCCCGTTGGGGAGAGGTGTTCGTCCCGGCGAGACCGTCTCCAACTAACTGCATACGAGTATAGATGCTCTCCTTTGTCGCCCAGCGTGTCCTCAAGGGCGTGATCGTCCTGCTTGCGATCGTGGTCCTCAATTTCTTCCTGATCCGGCTGGCCCCCGGTGACCCCGCTGTGGTGATGGCGGGCGAGGCCGGGGCCAGCGACCAGATCTTCGTGCAGCAGCTCCGGGAAAAATTCGGCCTCGACAAGCCGCTGCCCGAGCAGCTCTTCATCTACGTCAAGGGTATCGCGACCCTCGATCTCGGCTTCTCCTTCCGTCAGCAGGCACCTGTCGCGAAGCTGATCGCGGAGAGGCTGCCGGCGACGCTGCTGCTCACGCTCACCGCATTTGCCATCTCGCTGGCCCTCGGCGTTCTGTTCGGCACCTTCGCCGCCCGCTTCGCCGGGACTTTCCTCGACACCGGCATCACCATCTTTGCGCTGATCTTCTACGCCACGCCGATCTTCTGGGTGGCGCTGATGGGCATCCTGCTGTTCTCGGTCACGGTCGATTGGCTGCCGAGTTTCGGCTACGAGACGGTCGGCGCGAACTTGCCCGGCCTTGCTCATGTCATCGACGTCGCAAAGCACCTGATCATGCCGGCGATGACGCTCGGCCTGTTCTTCATGGCGACCTACACCCGGATGACGCGCGCCTCGATGCTGGAGGTGAAGCGGCTCGATTTCGTCAAGACCGCGCGCGCCAAGGGCCTCTCGGATTCCGTCATTCAGCGCCGCCACGTGCTGCGCAATGCGCTGCTGCCCGTGGTGACGCTCGCCGGCGTGCATGCCGGCACGCTGATCGGCGGCGCCGTCATCACCGAGACCGTGTTCGCCTGGCCCGGCATCGGCCGGCTGATGTACGACGCGCTCCTGCAGCGCGACTATAATCTGCTGCTCGGCGTCTTCGTGACCTGCTCGGTCATGGTGCTGATCTTCAACCTCATCACCGACCTGGTCTATCGCCTGGTCGACCCGCGCATCGAATTCGCATCATGAAGCAGTTCTGGACATCGATGCTGAGAAGCCCGAGCGGCGTCATCGGGATCATCATCCTGCTGCTTGCGATCTCGATCGCCGTGTTCGGGCCGCTGCTGTTCCCGAATTCGCCCTGGCGCATGGTGCAGCGGCCGTTCCTGCCGCCCTTCACGCTTTCGACCGTGCCGCTCGGCACCGACGCATTGGGGCGCGACGTATTCGCCGGCATGATCTTTGGTGCGCGAGTCTCGCTGCTGGTCGGCCTCATCTCGACGCTGGCCGCGCTGGTCGTCGGCGTTCCCATCGGCGCCATGGCCGGCTATTTCGGCGGCAAGGTCGACGACGCCTTGATGCGCTTCACCGAATTCTTCCAGACCATTCCGAGCTTTGCACTGGCGATCGTGCTGGTCGCGATCCTGCAGCCCTCGATCTATTCGATCGTCGCCTCGATCGCGGTGGTGAGCTGGCCGCCAGTGGCCCGCCTCGTCCGCGGCGAGGTGTTGTCGCTGCGCACGCGCGAATATGTCCAGGCGGCCGTGGTCACGGGCCAGAGCAACAGCTGGATCATCCTGCGCGAGATCCTGCCCAATGCGCTGTCGCCCGTGATCGTGCTGGCCTCGCTGATGGTCGCGACCGCGATCCTGTTGGAATCCTCGCTGTCGTTCCTTGGCTTGGGCGATCCCAATCTGATCTCCTGGGGCTACATGGTCGGCGCCGGCCGCACCGTGATCCGCCAGGCCTGGTGGATCACCGTGTTCCCCGGCGTCGCGATCCTGATCTCGGTGCTCGGGTTGAACCTGATCGGCGAAGGCCTCAATGACGCGCTCAATCCGCGGCTATCGCGGGAGGGACGCTGATGATGACCGCCCCGCCCGCCGTCTCGATCAAGAATCTCAAGATTGCGCTGCCTGAGGGCGCCGAGCGTCCCTTCGCGGTCGATGGCGTCTCGCTCGACTTGCGACCCGGCAAGATCGTCTGCGTGGTCGGCGAATCCGGCTCCGGCAAATCCATGTGCGCGCATGCGCTGATGGGCCTGCTGCCGGACACCGTTTCGGTGACCTCTGGTGAGATCCAGTTCGAAGGCCGCGACCTGCTCAAGCTCGACGACGACGGCTGGCGCGATTTGCGCGGCCGCCGCCTCGCGATGATCTTCCAGGAGCCGATGACCGCGCTCAATCCGTTGATGCGGATCGGCGACCAGATGGCGGAGATGTTCGAGGCGCACGGCCTGCTGACGCCCAGGGAGCGACGCGCAAAGGCGTTGTCGCTGGCGCGTGAGGTCGGCCTGCCCGATCCCGAGCGTATCGTGCGGGCTTATCCACACCAGCTCTCCGGCGGCCAGCGCCAGCGCGCCATGATCGCGATGGCGCTCGCGCTCGAGCCGGCCGTGCTGGTCGCAGACGAGCCGACCACTGCGCTCGACGTCACCACGCAGGCGCAGATCCTCAAGCTGATCCGCAACCTCCAGCGCAACCGCAACATGGCGGTGATGTTCATCACCCATGATTTCGGCGTGGTCGCAGATATCGCCGACCAGGTCGTGGTGCTCCGCCATGGCAGGGTCGTCGAGGAAGGCCCGGCTGCGACCGTGTTCAACGATCCGCAGCACGATTACACCAAAGCGCTGCTCGCCGCCGTGCCGTCGATGCACCCGCCGAAACGTGCAGCGCTCGACGATCAGGCCAAGGCCGTCGAGGTGATCGGGCTGGACAAGACTTACGTCACCTCCGGCGGCTGGTTTCGCGAGGACCGCCGCGTCGATGCCGCGCGCGCAGTCAATTTCAATATCCTCAAGGGCGAGACGCTGGGCCTCGTCGGCGAATCCGGCTCGGGCAAATCGTCGGTGGCGCGGCTCGTGATGCGGCTGATCGAGGCCGACCGCGGCACAGTGCGGATTGGAGACACCGATCTCACGCAGCTCTCGGGCAAGGCGCTGCGCGCTGAACGCCATCGCATCCAGATGATCTTTCAGGATCCATTCGCCTCGCTCAATCCGCGGCGCAAGATCGGCAACATCATCGCCGACGGCCCGATCGCGGCCGGCATTGATCCGAAGGTCGCGTTCGACCGCGCCCGCGATCTCCTCAAAATGGTGGGCCTGGACGCCGGTGCGCTCGAGCGCTATCCGCACGAATTCTCCGGCGGCCAGCGCCAGCGCATCGGCATTGCGCGCGCGCTCGCGCTCGAGCCCGAGATCATCGTCGCCGACGAAGCCGTCTCGGCGCTCGACGTCTCGGTGCAGGCGCAGGTGCTCAAGCTGCTCGAAGACCTCAAGGCGCGCCTCGGCCTGTCGATGCTGTTCATCACCCACGACCTGCGCGTCGCAGCGCAAATCTGCGACCGCATCGCGGTGATGCAGCGCGGCGCCATCGTCGAGCTGAAGCCGACGGTGCAGCTGTTCACCTCGCCGGAGCATGCCTACACGCGCGAACTGCTCGCGGCGGTGCCGGGGCAGAAGGAACGCGCGCCAGCCGCGTGAGGCGCGGTTCCATCCGGTATTCCGGTCCGCCTAAAGCGCGATGAGATTGGGTTGAATCGTCATCGCGCTTTAGCTCTTTGTTTGAGCATGATCTTTTCGGAAAACCGCTTCACACTTTTCCGGATCATGCTCTAGGAACGGATCGGTCACGGGTTTTTTATCCCCTGTGACTGCCTGCACGGCTGCAACGACGAGGCCGGCGCCCCACATTCGCATGGAATGATTTCCATCATCTGATGATGGATCTGACATCTATTGGAGACCGATATGGGCCAGATTGTTCAGTTTGTGTCGAAGTCCGAGCGCGAGCGTCTTCGCCTCATCCAGGAAGCGCGCGCGATCTACGACAGCATCTTCCCGCCGACCGATCCGGGCAGCGAGCAATCGGGCGGAGCCGATACGCGCCAGAGCGACAGGGGCAATCTCGCATGATCAAGATCGTCGCCGTGCTTTGCAGCCTCGCCTCACCGTCAAATTGCCACGAACAACTCGTCACCAGCTCCGACTTTGCGCAGGTCTCGGTTCAATCCTGCCTGATGGGCGCGCCGCAGCTTGCCGACTGGATGAACCAGCATCCGGCCGAACGCCTGGCGGCCTGGCGCTGCGTGATCGGTCAGCAGAACGGCCGCGGAATCTAGCGGCGCAGTCGCGCATGATTTCACTTTGGATTGGTATTGCTCCAGGTCGGAACCGCATTGGTGACGCCGACCGTCGGCCAACTGTATGCTCCTATCGACGGCGCCGTGACCGTGCCGACCGTTTGCCCTGATGAGCCGTAAGAGGGCCTCGGCTGGGCCGCGGTCACGCTCGGACTGCTATAAGTTGGCGCCAGCACGCGCGTGCTGTGGTGGCCGCTGGATCTCTGCTTCTTCGCTTCGGCTGCGAAAGGCGCTGCCACCAGGCTGGCGGAGACGAACGCCGCAATGGCGAATTTGATGCTTGTCATGGCCGATCCCTTCCTCGTCAGGGCCTGCTCTGCCATCTGTTCATGTATCGGACGATTTTCCAGAGCAGCACGTTCATAACTCCGTGCGCACACGGACGTGCCGGGACCGGCGCCGCGCGGACTGGCGCCGCGCGATACTCGCCTTCGGATCGACCCGAATCAGCGCTAGGGCATGGCACTGAGCTTTCCGGACGCGAGTGACATGACCGGCCCCGAACTGAAGCAACTCCGCAACGACCTCTCAGACGCCATCGAGCGGAAGCTCACCGCAGCCGATATGGCGAAGCTGTGCGCGCTGCCGGAGCAGGGGGGCGCCGACACCATCCGGCGCTGGGAGGTCAGCGGCCCAACGCTGGCCGCGACCAAGGTGCTGCGCGTGCTCGCGATGGCGAGCGAGCGCTATCCGATCCTGGAGAAGTTCGACATCTTCGATCGCCACGACGTGCGCGAGGAAGACCGCCCCGCCAAGCGCGCGGCCTTCCGCGCGCAGATGCGCGACGAGGTGCGGCGGCGGCTTGGTTAACGGAACGCGTGCGCTGGTTACCGCAGGCTGCGCGAATTAAGCCTTCCTTCACCACTTCTTAAGCCGCCATTAAGCACGAAAATCAATTGCAGCCCAATAAGTTAGGTTGGGGGCCGTTGTGCCACGCATGTGACAGCATTTTCCTCAAAAGCGAGCTATCTGCAAAACCAACGCGGCGCGGACTGCGCGCCTGCCGGGGACCTGAAGTGTTGGAGTTCGAGACGATGAAGAAGATTCTGTTTGCGACCGTTGCGCTGCTCGTGGTGGGCGCGTCCGCGCCGGCGATCGGTGCCGACCTCGGCGCCCGCCCCTATTACAGCAAGGCCGCGCCGGCCTATGCCGCGCCGATCTACAACTGGACCGGCTTCTACCTCGGTGCGCATGTCGGCGGTGCGTTCTCCAGCGACAATAATTTCAACGGCCTCTCCACCGGCAACAACGGCAACGGCCGTTTCCTCGGCGGCGTGCAGGCCGGTATGGACTGGCAGGTCAACCCGAACTTCGTGGTCGGCGCCGAAGCCCAGTATTCCTGGCTCTCCGGCAGCGTTGGCGCGGTGTTCCCGGGCGGCGTGGCCTACACCAACGATCAGCGTGGCCTCGGCTCGATCACCGGCCGTGTTGGCTACACCTGGGGCCCGGGCCTGGTCTACGTGAAGGGCGGCTACGCCTATTCCGACAATAATGAGAAGGTGACTGTTGGCGGCGTGCCGACCGGCTTCATCATCTCCGGCGATCACAGCAACGGCTATACCGTTGGTGCCGGTCTCGAATACATGTTCGCACCGAGCTGGTCGGCCAAGGCCGAGTACCAGTATTACAATTTCGGCGATGCGCACTTCACCGCGGGCCCGCTGGTCGGCACCGGCAACTTCACCACCGACGACCATACCTTCAAGGCCGGTCTCAACTACCGCTTCAACTGGGCCAGCCCGGTCGTCGCGCCCTACTGATCACGCCTCATCAACGCTTCTCGCTAACAAGGGCCGGCATCGCTGCCGGCCCTTGCTTTTTTCGCTCTGCGGAACTGCCAAGCATTTGTGCAACATGCTATTTTTTAACCCGCGCTGACGATACTGCGCAGCGAAAATAAGAGATCATTGCTGTGGGGGAATTTTCGATGGCGATCCGTCCGAGCTTGGGCCGTTTCAAGCCGCGCTTCAAAATGCCGAAATGGGGATTGCGGGGCAGCCTGATTGCGGCCTTCGCCGTGATCGCAGGCATGGGCCTCGTGATCGCAGCCGGCGCCGGCTTCGTGTTCAACCATCTCGGCTCGACCATGATGGATTTGAGCGGCCGCGACATCCCCCGCCTCGCCGCCAGCCTTCAGCTCGCCTCGCAAAGCGCGACGCTCGCAGCACAAGGCCCCGGCCTGCTCGCTTCTCCCAGCGATGACGCGCTGAACGATCGCACCAGGAACGTGAAAGAGATCCAGCAGCAAGCGATGGCCAAGCTCGGCGAGATCATCGAGCTTGGCGCAGACCAGCAGACCGCGAACGCGCTGCGCGACACCGCCAAGAGCATCGACGAGGCCACCCAGAGCCTGGTGTCGGCGGCGCGCGAACGGCTCGACACCGGCGCGCTGCACGACAAGCAATATGAAGCGCTGCGCAAGGCGCAGATCGCGTTCGTCGGCGCCGCCGGCCCCGCGATGCTGGATACACAGACGCGCCTGAACGCGATCCTCGGTTCGGCGGAAGTCTCGGCCGATGACGCCACCGAGGCGGCGCGCACCGTCGCCCAGGTCTCGACCATCTCCGCCAATGGCAATCTGATGGCCGCCGACATGATGGCAGCACTCTCGGCCAACAGCAGTGATACGCTCGAGGCGATCGAGAAGGAATTCAAGACCACCCGCGACCGCGTCAAGTCCAACCTCGAAGACCTCCCGAACATCCCCTCGATGCAGGCTGTGCGCAGCGCCGTGGAGAAGCTGTTCGCCTTCGGCGAAGGCAAGACTGGCGTGTTCAAGATCCGCCAGAAGGAGCTCGACTCCATCGACTACGGCCAGACCATCCTGGACGAGACCCGCAAGCTCAATGTCGGTCTCGGCATCAGCGTGCAGGCGCTCGTCGACGGCGTGCAGAAGGAGACCAATGCGTCGACCTTCCGGGCCCGCCAGGAGATCTCGCTCGCCACGACGGCAATGCTGGCCCTCGGCGGATTGACGCTGATCGGCTCGGCGCTGTTCGTCTGGCTCTATGTCGGCCGCAACATCCTGCGCCGTATCCGTGAGCTTCAGCGCGCCATGCAGCTGCTCTCCGCCGGCGACCTCGACACCGAGATCGTCCGCTCTCGTCAGAATGATGAGATCGGAGCGATGAAGGAGACGCTGACGGTGTTCCGCGACAGCATGATCGATGCCCGCGCGCTTGCCGGCGAGCAGGACAAGGATCGCGTAGCCAAGGCCGAGCGTGCCGCGCGCCTGGAAGCCAAGATCGCGGAATTCGAGGGCACGGTGCGCACCGCGCTCGACAATCTCGCGCGATCGGCCAATTCGATGCAGGCGACCGCGCAGAGCATGTCGACCACAGCAGACCAGTCCAACGCGCTGGTGAACGCGGTTGCCTCCGCCGCGGAGGAGACCTCGGTCAACGTGCAGACCGTGTCGTCGGGCACCGAGCAGCTGTCTTCGTCGATCGAGGAGATCAGCAAGCAGGTCGTCACCTCGGCTGCGATCGCCAAGAAGGCGGTGGATGAAGCCAGCGCCACCGACGCCACGGTGCAGAGCCTTGCCGACGGCGCAAGCCGCATCAGCGTCGTGGTCGATCTGATCCAGACCATCGCCTCGCAGACCAACCTGCTCGCGCTCAATGCCACCATCGAGGCGGCGCGCGCAGGCGAAGCCGGCCGCGGCTTCGCCGTGGTGGCCTCCGAGGTGAAGAGCCTTGCCAGCCAGACCGCGAAGGCGACGGAGGAGATCCGCACCCAGATCGCCAGCATGCAGCAGGTCACGACTTCGGCCGTCGGCGCCATCCAGGGCATCGGCCGGATCATCGGCGAGATCAACGACGTCACCACGACCATTGCGGCCGCGGTCGAGGAACAGGGTGCCGCGACCCGCGAGATCGCCCGCAACATCCAGCATGCTGCGGGGGGCACCAGCGAGGTCTCCAGCAACATCGTCGGCGTGTCCACGGCTTCGGCCGAGGCCGGCGCTGCGGCCACCGAAGTGCTGAGCGCGTCCGACGCGCTCCGCCGCGAGGCCGACATGCTGCGCGGCGAAATCGACGCGTTCCTCAACAATATGCGGGCGGCGTGAGCCGCCGTCCCGTAGCCCGGATGGTGCGAAAGCGCCATCCGCGCGATCCCCGCCCCTGCGCGCCCTCCCGTCCTTTGCCGGGCCGCCTTTCTGCAAAAACCGCAAAACAACCCCATGCACAGTAGAAGCGCGGCGCGGGTTCGTCTTCGTGACCAGCCGCGCGGTCCGTCGGCCACGATTCAGGTCGACGCAATTTCGCTTTTTACGAATACCGTTTGACCTGTCGGGCAAAACAGTGGCACTATGTCATGCTGACCATTTCGAAAGCGGCAAGCGGGTCCAGCTGGTCGCCCTCCGCGACGCAAGAAGTCTCGGCGCCGCTGCCAACGGAAACTTTGCCGCCTGGCTCGGCCTGCCCCCCCAAAAATCACTCGAGGGCCGGGAAGAACAGGCTCGGCGTGGTTACACGTGCCGGCGACGGCATGTGTTGATAGTGCAGATCGAAATAGCGGCTTGACCACGATCTGGATAGGAGGAGACCAGCCTCTGTGCCGCCCGCGACAGATAAGCAAACCAACGAAAGCCAAGACGTACCGCCGTGCGCGCCGCGGTACGCTCGAACTCAACCTCGTTGCGCGCCAGTTCGATCGCATCGACGAAGTCCTGAAAGGCGTGATCCGATCGCTTGATCGTGACGGATCCGATACACAGCAACCGCCGCCGCGCACTTTGTAGAGCGAAGACCCCGCGGGGATCTATCTGACGCAAATGTGGAGGGTTCGTCTGGTTTAGGACGATCGAGTCGGCACCACAGATACCAGCCAATGGAACTGTTCGTCACCCGACCTTCCTGTTACAAAATCCCGGGAGGGATCCCGAATTAATTTTAGTTTCTGCTCAATACGTTGAGACCTCACGTTGCTCGCTCGCCTATAGAAAAAGATATCTCGCAGCCGAAGCTCATCAACGGCATGATGAAGAGCGGCCTTGAGACTTTCCGTTGCGTAGCCATATCCCCAGGCCTTCCGGACAAACCGGCATGATACGTCAAAATGCGTGCCCAGAGGATGCTCCCTCCACTGTTGGAGCATGATCCCAGCGTAGCCTAAGAATTCACCCTCCGGACTTTCTACTGCCCATCTAGACACACCATGAAGCTGCAGAGCATGACGATATCTCTCGAATTTCTCTTGACTCTCGGTCGAGTCGATAGGCCCCCGAAGGTCGGCCATAACAGCTGGATCGCCATGCATCATCTGGAATGCTGCAAGATGGCGATCATGCCATTCGTGAAGTCTGAGATGAGGCGTTTCGATCATATACCATTCCTGTGAACTGTGAAGATTGGTCCACTTAGCTTCATTCAGTCAAAGCCCTTTGCTCCGCCGGTCCAAGTACTTTGTGACCTCATATTGTGCCAATCCGTAGTTTGAACTGTCCCGGCGGTTCAGACGCCTTCATGCACCATCGCAGACCCGCCTGGCTGACCAAGGCCGTAGGATCGCGTGTAGTCAGACCAGAGCGAGGCGTAAGATGGGCAGCCTTCCAACAATTGGCCGTGTGTACCAGATCCAACCAAACGCCCCTCCTGGAGCATCAGAATTCGGTCTGCGAACCGAGTCGCAGCAAGGTGATGCGAAATAAGAATGAGAAGCCTGTCTCGTGACCACTCCATCAAAGCCGCCTCCAACGCAACGGCTGCCTCCGCATCCAAGAAGGAGGAGGGCTCATCCATGATTGCGATCGGCGGATTTCTGACTATAGCGCGAGCGAGCGCGATGCGCTGGCGCTGCCCTCCCGAAAGATCGTTACCCCTAGACTCGAGTACAGTGTCGAGGCGGAGAGGGAGATCATTCACAAATCCCAACGCCCCGACTTTCTCAAGAGCCGCAATTATCTGTTCGTCGCCATTCGTTCCTGTTACATCGACGTTCTCTCGAATGGTCCCTCTGAACAAGAACGCATCTTGCGTCACTGTCCCCAGCGCGCATCTCCATGAGCGGGGAGAGTAAGATCTCAGATCTTCGCCGGCCACTAAGATGCGGCCCTCGTAATTGCGCTCCAACCCGAGTATCGTCCGAACAAGAGTGGATTTGCCCGACCCGTTTCTTCCTACAATGGCGACCGTCCCTCGCTCAGGAAAACGGTGCGATATGCGGTCGATCGCAGGTGGCCGGTCTGGCGCGTACGTTAGCGTCAAGTCGATCAGTTCAATTCCAGCAGACTCAAATGAACGATTAGTTGGCGCCATCTCGGCCTGGTCTTTCGGCTCGGTCCAGAGGTCTCGCAGCTTATGGACAGCAACATTTGCCTCTTGATACTGCCGAAGAACATCTGATGCAGTCATTACTGGGCCGACGGCTCGCGCCGAAAGTATTTGCAATGCTAATAACTCCCCAATTGTCAATGTGCCATACCTCATGCGTATGCAGCCCAGGCCTATGACGATAGCTGTAAGAACTCTCGCGCTCAGCTGCGCTCCAACAGCAACTGACTTGGAGTATTCTGATAGGTCCTCCGTTGCCGTGAGCACATCTTCCGTCACCGCGCACCATCGACGGTATTGGATGGTTTCGAGACCATGGGCCTTGACAGCAGAAAATGAGGCGATCGTCTCAGACAATATTCCCTGGCGGTTGCTATCGCTGTGGAAGCGTGCTTCTGCGGAGTTTTGGAGACGCTCGATGCTGCGCCTCAGCAATTGCGC
Organism: Bradyrhizobium sp. CCBAU 51745; assembly: GCF_028128715.1. Lineage (NCBI taxonomy): Bacteria > Pseudomonadati > Pseudomonadota > Alphaproteobacteria > Hyphomicrobiales > Nitrobacteraceae > Bradyrhizobium > Bradyrhizobium sp. CCBAU 51745. The sequence goes on from NZ_LBJP01000007.1 coordinate 315,557, forward strand.
GCTGATCACAGCAAATAATAGAACTATAAGTGCAATGATCGCATCGTAGTAGAACATTAGCGAGAGTGATATCGCTGCGGCTCCCACATCAAACATCGTCTGTGGCAGCTGCAGGATGACAAAAGCCCTCAAACGATCAAGCTGTTGAAGGCGATTAGTCAGTTGTCCGGGTGAAAGAGATCGGCTGTCTGCTCTTCGGCGAACGATTTGCAAAAATGCAGACCTCGACAGGCGCCGATCTATAAAGGTGCTCAGTTGCGCCACTAGAGTCCGCCGTCTCGATGCTGACAATGCCTCCACAACAATTCCAGTCGTTGCAGCGATTGCAAGCCATGCAAGATCGATCGACAGAGACCTCTGGCCGACTCGATCAATCGCATGCTGAGCGGCAATCGGTAACGCCAGCCCGCTGAGATAATTGAGAGCTGTGAGCGCAAGTACATAGCTCATCGCTCGCCTACGGATCGCGATCGTATTCGATATCCAGCTCCATCCAAACGCCCTACCCTGCCGCATGTCGAGCCTGTTCCCTCCACGAATATTTCAATCTTGTTGGGCCGAAGGCCCGGATCCAGTGATAAGACCCCACTCTATAGATCTCGCGATAGCTTGGTTGGTTGTCTTGCATGCAAGCTTCGCGCGCGCGGAGCGCATATAGAGACGTACCGCACTTTCCGAGACTTTGATCGTATCCGCTATCACCTTTGGCGCCATTCCGTGAGCGACGAGTTGAAGGCATTGCCGCTCGCGCCGCGACAAGCCGCGAGACGGTCGCGTTCGCCACTTGCAGATCGTGGCGACCCGGTCGTGGAGAAAAAACGCCACACAATGAAAATCCCTTAGGTAAGTTAAGCGCAGCTCGATCCATTCCAAAGGCTTGGCGCTTGAAGTAATCGTGAATAGGGCCTTCTCTCCGCACGCCCCGCAAATGGGTATCGTAAGACCCCGGGTCGCCTCTCTATAGAGGCGCGCTCGCTTAGATTGGCCATGCATCGTCTCAACGCGGCTCTCGAACTGCGACCACTCGAATGGCAGTCGGCTCTTGACTCCCCGAGCCACAACCGGGTCGCTTTTGAAGAGGTTCCACTCCTGGTAAGCGCGTATCCACGCGTCTCCGTAGGTCGACAGGAGGATTGGATGGCGCAGCTGCTCTGCGGGCACGTAAGCGGCGTGGTAGACGATGTTCGAAATCCGATACGGTTCGCGGATGTCGTCAAGCACCTGCGAAACGTCCTCCAGACTCTCGCAGTCCGCAATTTGACGAAGGGCCAATCCGACGACATTCGAATCCACTTGCGGCATGCCAGTTACACAGAGCTGCACTTTCAAACCTACGTGAGGGGCAGACCTCGATCACTGCCGCCGCGAAGATTCCGTTTCGAACTACAGGGGGCTCAAAGCCAGGCAATCGGTCGCTGGGAGGCGGCATGACCCAAAATCCCGGCGCTCACCGACGCGCTCGGCAATCTCATACGCTTCCTGCTTCTGCCGAGGCTGCCCTTCGACACAGTGGTGCCGCCTCTCGTCGAGCATTGGCCTTCGACGCGCTGATCGCCGACTAGGCCTTCGATAGCAGCACCGTTATCCCCGAGCGCGGCGCCAATGTCGTCATCTCTCAGAGTTCCCGTCGTGCACGGCTCCTCGCCATCGACGAGGAAATGTACAAATGGCAGCATCTCGTTGACAACTTCTTCGAAGGGCTCAGGGAGTTCAAACGCATCGCTATGCGCGCCGACAAGACCGATCAACGCTTCGCCTCCATGATCCACCTGGCCGCAGCCCTCATAAATTCCCGATGCGTCCCAACGGACCCTAGGCCGCACTTCTTGCCCCTTACATATAGCAATTTTGATAGATTGTCGTCCGTTAGTTTACACCACAAGGTTGAACCGGTAGCTCGATGGTGTGATCGGCTACTACTTGAGTCCACGGATGCCTAACGTATGCGACGTGCGCTTGAGTTGTGATGTGAATCGTTCAAGGAGAACTCGACATGAAGAAAACGATGGCGCGCCCCAATGAGCTGGAGAGCCGTTCGGATGCCAGGGACCTGCCCCTTCCGTTGACGCCGCCTCCAACTGTCAAGGGAGGCAAAACTTTTCTACCGAACGACAGCAAACTGTTGGGCTATTTCTAGGCTGGCTACTCGGTGTTCTGACTTGGAAGCCGCCCCTTGAGTGAGGGGCGGCGGAGTTATCAATGCTTAAAGCTGAACTGAGAATTGGCGATCTCGCGGACAACATTCCGACCGTAGCTGGTCAAGCGGTGTCAATTTCCGAAAGCTATATCCAGCCATTTGTACATGGCAATCTTGAGAGCGTTTTGGTTCGGAGTGCCGGCCAATGGTTCTTTGTCGTACGAGAGCGTTTGCAAACTGACGGCAAAGGCCAAGCCTGCTCTTCGATAACCGTGATTTCGGATGTCTCTGTTGATCGCTTTCAGCGACTTTATCAAGAATGCTTGAACTGGCCCCTCGACTTCATTTTGCTTGAAGTTGCCTACCGTGGCGGCCGATTGCGAGTTCGGGCCGGCCAGTTGGGAAGTTTGCCGATCTACTTCTCTGTGAAGGAGCGTTGTCGCTCCGTTACACTCTCCTGGGATTTCGCTGATTTTTTGCATGAGTCGCGCCTGCTTGATGCGGAAGTGCTTGCCCATCATCTGACGATGAAGGCGTGCTATTCTGCGCGGCAGCCCTGCCTTGGTGTAAATCTCCTGACTGCTGGCGCCAAACTCTATGTTGACGGAAGTGAAACGCGCTTCGAATACGGGTCGAATGAATTGCCGCCGTCTCCGCAAGCGTTGCCGAAGAACGTTGACGCAACCGACGAGTTCAGTCGTATACTGGGCAAAGCGGTCTTCTCGCGGGCATCGAGTATTGGCGGAAATGCGATAGAATTGAGCGGAGGAATGGATTCTGCCTGTGTCGCGATGGCCTTGGCTCAAGGTTTTGGCTCGATAACATGTGGAGGTATCCTACTCGGCGATGAAAGGAGTCCCGCGCAAAGTGGCAGAAGGAGCCAGCTTTTAGCTATTCTAAATTGCCGCGATTACACGATCGACATGCAGGCCCATGTACCAATTATCAACTTAGATCTCGGCCCGAATTGTCGCTTGCCACTCCTCTCAGAGCATTACCTTGAAGCGTTCGAGTCACTCTGGAATACGTTTCGTGCTGCCGGTTGCGATACGGTGTGGTCTGGAATAGGTGGCGATGAACTGTGTGTGTGCTACTCTGGAGAAGAAACAGAAACGGGATTTCCCCTTCTAAAACCCTTTGATGCTGCGGTCGAGCGAGCCGAGGGACTATTGACAAGGCGTGGCCTTGAGGCTGCTCGTTCTTCTTTCCTGTTTATGGCGCCGACTGGTGTGGTTCCGTCAACAACTCTGTTGGCCAATCTTTGCCAAGCACACCCGCTCGCGATCAGAGGGCTCTGGCCGGTTAATCCTTTGAGCGATCCCAAGCTGGTCAGATTTTCGGCAGAGCTCCCCTACGAATATCGATCCGACAAGCAAATCCTTCGCTCTTATCTGCACCATCGTACGCACCTCGCGCTATTTCCACGAAACTATGAGAAGGAGTCCTTCGAATTCATCTTGCCGACGGCGATCGCGAATCAAGCCGCCGAACTCTCATCACAACTAGAGTCTTGTGCGTTGGCCGACTTTGGATTGGTCTCTCAGGAGGCAGTCGTGGCTCTTCTGCACGAAGTGGCTGATACGCGGGAGTTTTCTGCGACAAGCGCCTTGGTGAGAGTGTTATGGGCAGAACGGTTCGCACGGCAACTCTGCTAGTCGGACGGGCTGGCCCATCTGGAAAACTCCATGCACGCGGAGTATCGATGATGAATCTCGACGAAGATCCAAGAGCTACAACGTACCTCAGCGACTTCTGTAAAGAGCACTACGGAATTGTCGGCGAGCTGACGACAGTCGTCAACGGCCTGAACTGGACGCTGGCCGTCGAAGCGCGCGACGGGCTGAAATACTTTGGGCGTGTCTACCGAGTGAGGGGGCGTTCCAAGGCAGATGTCCTGGCGGAGCATTCGATCCTCGGCGCCATTGTCGAAACGTCATTCCTTCGAGTGATCCGGCCGCTTCGGAGCCGAGACGGAAATACCGCGTTGGAGTTGGACTTCGGCACGAGAGGACGCCGCCTTTTCGCACTCTATCCGTGCGCGCCTGGAAGACCCATGGAATACACAACACACGATTTTCGAGTTTCCGGCCGCGCACTAGCGGAAGTGCATCAACAGTCCCACTTGACATCGCTCTCGCCAGATAGGCAGCTATATGACGCTAACGAACTAACAGCTGCGCTTGCTCAGATTGCGGGCCATTCTGCCGACGGGCGGGAAGTCTCTATCGAGTTGTCCGCATGCTTGGACGAATTGCGTCGCGCTGGCGCGGACCACGTCCTTCTGGGACGAGGACTCTGCCACGGGGACTTTCGGGTCAGCAATATTCATATCGACCAGGAGTGCGCCCATATCTTCGATTGGGACGATTGCGGCGTTGGGCCATATTGGGGTGACTTGGCCAAGATGGGTACTTGGCTGGATATCCTGAACCCTCCAGGAGTTCTAGATATTTGGAAAAACTTCACGGGTTCGTATGGTTTATGCTCGGAGGATCGAGCTGCTCGATTGGCGATCCGCTGGCTGGTTGCCACTGGCACAGTCATCAACGCGGCGAGTGTCTTGACACCTGAATTCAATCTTTCAGCTGAAACCCTACAAGTGCTGTTTGCGAGAACGATCGAAGCGACGAAGCGCGCCCGCGACGATACGTTGAGAATTGGGTAATGATCCAAATTCGCCGGGCCTGCGATTCCGACGCTGTTTGGCTAATCCAGCTTGTAACGGAGCCTAGCTTCAATCGCTGGATGGGCGGTGATGCTCAGCGAGGCGAACTCTTGGCCCTCGCGGTGCGAAAGAAACTTGAGCTCCACAATGTGGGCCGTGGATGCGTTCTGATTGCTCAGGATCAAACCGGGCCGCTTGGTTATGGTGCTTATCTTGATTCGATATCGACTGGGTACTCCTACGTTGAATACGGGGTCACCCCAAGCAAATTCCGCCGGGGTATTGGTGGGTCCATACTTGACGCCCTGATTGCCTCGGCAAGGCAAAGCGGATCCTTAGGGCTGCAGACCCTCTGTCATCCGGAGAATGTGGCGTCGATCAAGTTGTTATTATCCAGGGGCTTCGAACGTTCTGCGTTTGCCCATGATCCAACGTCGTTCAAGAGATACACGCTGTCCTATGCATTCGACTCAGACGATGGGCCGTCGCCTATCGAAGGCATCCCGCCGAGCTCCAGATCCTAACCAACCATCAATCGGAGTTGATGAATTGTGAAGAATTGTTGGGGTTGTAAACCGGAGCGGAGTTCCCTTCTATGCCGCCCGGGACGCTCCCGTGCTCCTCTCAATGCTCGACCAGATTTCGCATCGGGGCTCCGATAGAGAAGCGGTAAGCGACGTGCCAACTTGTTAGGAAAGCTTGCGATCGATCAAGCATTCCCATTGCGCGCCCCAATCTCGCGCAACCATCTCGGATTCCACGTTCGCGCCACGGATAACAGCGTTTTGGCAGGCTTCAACCGGCGCACGGAAAAATACCACCCGGAATGACCGCTATGCGGCTACCGGCTGGCCGTCTTTTCGGCTGGCGCCCCGCGCGCGCTGGGTTTAAGCCGGTGGCATGAACGCAAAAATAGACACCGTGCAGTCCTCGGCCGAGGCCCTGCGCTATCCCTGGGACCAGCATCCCGGCCACGACGAGGTCGTCGAGGTCAGGCCCGGCGTGTTGTGGGCGCGGCTGAAGCTGCCGTTCCGCCTCAACCATGTGAACATCTACCTGCTCGCCGATGGCGACGGCTATGCGATGATCGATGCCGGCTTCGGCAATGAGGAGACGATCGAGGCCTGGACCAAGCTGTTCGAGGGGCCGCTGAAGGGCGTCGACATCACGCGCCTGATCGTCACCCATTCGCACCCCGACCATGTCGGCCTCGCAGGCTGGATCGTCGAGCGGTTCAAATGCCCGCTGGTGATGTCGCAGGTGGAATATCTGCAATCGGTCTATCACCAGAACCGCGGTACCGAGGAGCGGCGCGAGGCGCAGCGGCTGTTCTTCCGCCGGCATGGCATGGACGAGTCGCTCACCGAAAAATTGCTCGGCCGCGGCCAGGATTATCTCAAGCGCGTCTCGGTGCTGCCGCCGTCCTACCGCCGCATCTCGCATGGCGACGAGGTCGTGATCGGCACGCGGCGCTTCAAGGTGATCACCGGCGGCGGCCACGCGCTCGACCAGGTGATGCTGTATTGCGCCGACGACAAGCTGTTCCTGTCCGCCGACCAGGTGCTGAGCAAGATCTCGCCGAATGTCAGCGTGTGGGCGGTCGAGCCCGACCAGAACTCGCTCGGCGAATATCTGGCCTCGCTCGCCAGCCTCACCACCACCCTGCCCTATGATCTCCTGGTGCTGCCCGGCCACGGCGTGCCGTTCTACGGCTTGAAGACCCGCATCAAGCAGCTCGCCGACCACCACGAGGAGCGCTGCCGCCTGATCGCGGAAGCCTGCCGCGAGGTGCCGCAGACCTCGCGCGCGCTGGTGCCTGTCGTCTTCAACAAGCACGTGCTCGACGAGCACCAGATGGGCTTTGCCGCCGGCGAGCTCGTTGCCCACGTCAACTACATGATCGTCGAGGGCCGGCTGACGGCCGAGACCAAGGACGGCGTGCTGCAGTTCCGGACGACGTGAGCGGTCACCGTCATGGCCGGGCTTGTCCCGGCCATCCACGCTCTCTGACGTGGAAGCAAGTTCGTGAATGCCCGGGCCTTCGCCTCGCCGAAGCGGCTTCGGCCGCGCAGGGGGGACCAGCCCGGGCATGACGCGTTCGCAGCAACACCTCACTTCATATTTGCGATGGCGTGCAGCGCCGCGATGTAGCCGAACGGCCCCAGCCCGCAGATCACGCCCGTTGCCACGAACGAGATCTTGGAGCGGCGATGATATTCGTCGCGGGCATGGATGTTGGAGATGTGCACCTCCAGCACCGGGCCCTCGAATATCTTGATCGCGTCCATGATCGAGACCGAGGTGAAGGACAGGCCCGCCGGATTGATGACGATGGCATCGGCATCCCGCCGCGCCGACTGGATCAGATCGACGAGCACGCCTTCATGGTTGGACTGGTGGAAGACGAGCTTGAGCCCGAGCTTGGCGGCGGCATCCTCACAGCTCGCATTGACCTCTGCGAGCGTCGTCGTGCCGTAGATGTGCGGCTCGCGGATGCCGAGCATGTTGAGGTTGGGGCCGTTGAGGATCATCACGCGCTTCATGAAAAGGTCCTTTCGGAGGCAAAAATCGAGCATGCTCTCCGGGCCAATGGCGCATGCGCTGCGAGAATCGGATGGGGTAGAGCCGGCGGCCGCGCTCTAGGAAAGCGTGTGCCGAACCGCGAAGGAAGCCCAAGCCTGACCGAGCCCGCATTCGGCTGATGCTGCAGAGCAACATTCCCTCTCGCGCGAACTTGATCGGGATCAAGTTTAAAATTGCACGATAGGGCATTTTGCCCAAAGGCCCCCCACGGCCAAATGTGGGATAGCGCATAGACATTGGAGTTGGAATAGCTCTAAGGATAAGCGCTGTTTTGGTTAGTTCCGTCTCAGGTTGCACCGATGGATTACGCTGAATTCTTCAATTCCGCCCTGGATCGCCTCCATACCGAGCGCCGCTATCGCGTGTTCGCCGATCTGGAGCGCACGGCCGGCCGGTTCCCGCACGCGGTCTGGCATTCGCCGAAGGGCAAGCGCGACGTCGTGATCTGGTGCTCCAACGATTACCTCGGCATGGGCCAGCACCCGAAAGTGGTCGGCGCCATGGTCGAGACCGCGACCCGCGTCGGCACCGGCGCCGGCGGAACCCGCAACATCGCCGGCACGCATCATCCGCTGGTGCAGCTCGAGGCCGAGCTCGCCGACCTCCATGGCAAGGAAGCCGCGCTGCTGTTCACCTCGGGCTATGTCTCGAACCAGACCGGCATCGCCACCATTGCCAAGCTCATTCCGAATTGCCTGATCCTGTCGGACGAGCTCAACCACAATTCAATGATCGAAGGCATCCGCCAGTCCGGCTGCGAGCGGGTCGTGTTCCGCCACAACGATCTGGCCGATCTCGAAGCGAAGCTGAAGGCCGCAGGCGAGAGCCGGCCGAAGCTGATCGCCTGCGAGAGCCTCTATTCCATGGACGGCGACGTCGCCCCGCTGGCCAGAATCTGCGATCTCGCCGAGAGGTATCATGCGATGACTTACGTGGACGAGGTCCACGCCGTCGGCATGTATGGCCCACGCGGCGGCGGCATCGCCGAGCGGGACGGCGTCATGCATCGCATCGACATTCTCGAAGGCACGCTGGCGAAGGCGTTCGGCTGCCTCGGCGGCTACATCGCCGGTAACGGCCACATCATCGACGCCGTGCGCTCCTATGCGCCGGGCTTCATCTTCACCACCGCGCTGCCGCCGGCGATCTGCTCGGCCGCAACCGCCGCGATCAAGCATCTGAAGACCTCGAGCTGGGAGCGCGAGCGCCATCAGGACCGCGCCGCCCGTGTCAAGGCGATCCTCAATGCCGCGGGTCTCCCGGTGATGTCGAACGACACCCACATCGTGCCGCTGTTCGTCGGCGATCCCGAGAAGTGCAAGCAGGCCTCGGACATGCTGCTCGAGGATCACGGCATCTACATCCAGCCGATCAACTACCCCACCGTCGCCAAGGGCACCGAGCGCCTGCGCATCACGCCCTCGCCCTATCATGACGACGGCCTGATCGATCAGCTCGCCGAAGCGCTGCTGCAGGTGTGGGACCGGCTGGGCCTGCCGCTGAGCGAGAAGTCGCTGGCGGCGGAGTAGGCCAGGACGACGATGGGGTTGGCACCTTAACGACAACCCCGGTTCCCGCCCGATCCCGGCATTTCGCTGTCGCCTCTACTCTCCCAACGCGCTAGATTTGCTGGGAAAATGAGATCGGGCACGGATTGTCGCGCCCAGGGAGACGCACGCTCGCCATGCTGCACGATTGGGGCGTGATTGCTACCGCCTTCGGCTATATTGGCTTCCTGTTCCTGGTGGCGAGCCACGGCGACCGCCGTTCGCCGGCCGGCCCCGGCCGCGCGTCCGGGCTGATCTATCCGCTGTCGCTGGCGATCTACTGCACCTCCTGGACCTTCTTCGGCTCGGTCGGCTTTGCCACCCGCACCTCGACCGACTTCCTCGCGATCTATGTCGGCCCGATCCTGATGATCGGCCTCGGCGCCGGCGTGCTTCGCCGCGTGATCCAGCTCGCAAAGGCGCACAACATCACCTCGATCGCCGACTTCATCGGCGCGCGCTACGGCAAGAGCCAGGCCGTGGCGGCGACGGTGGCGCTGATCGCCATCATCGGCTCGGTGCCCTACATCGCGCTGCAGCTCAAGGCGGTCGCCTCCTCGCTCGCAGTCATCCTGAGCGAGGACCAGGCGTTCTCCCATATCCCGATCCTCGGTGACATCGCGCTGATGGTGACGCTGGCGATGGCGGCGTTCGCGGTGCTGTTCGGCACGCGGCAGACCGACGCCACCGAGCATCAGCACGGCCTGATGCTGGCGGTTGCGACCGAATCCACCATCAAGCTGGCAGCCTTCCTCTCCGCCGGCATCTTCGTCACCTTCTGGATGTTCTCGCCGCACGAACTCATCGAGCGCGCGATGAAGACGCCGGAGGCGGTGCGCGCCATCGAGTATTCGCCGTCGATCGGCAACTTCCTCACCATGACGCTGCTGTCGCTGTGCGCGGTCATGCTGCTGCCACGGCAGTTTCACGTCAGCGTGGTCGAGAATTCCAGCGATGCCGAGGTCAGCCGCGCGCGCTGGCTGTTCCCGCTCTATCTCGTCGCCATCAATGTGTTCGTGATCCCGATCGCGCTCGCCGGCCTGATCACCTTCCCGTTCGGTGCGGCCGATCCCGACATGTATGTGCTGGCCCTGCCGATGGAGGGCGGCGCAGGACTTCTCAGCGTCGCCGTCTTCGTCGGCGGCCTGTCGGCGGCGACCGCGATGGTGATCGTCGAATGCGTCGCGCTCTCGATCATGGTTTCGAACGACCTCGTGGTGCCGCTGGTGCTGCAACGTCGGCCCGAGGGGCGCGCCGGCGGCACCGCTTTCGGCGACTTCCTGCTGCGCTCGCGGCGGCTTGCGATCTTTGCCATCATGGTGATGGCCTATTTCTACTATCGCGCGCTCGGCAACACCCAGCTTGCGGCGATCGGCCTGTTGTCCTTTGCCGCCATCGCGCAGCTCGCACCCGCCTTTTTCGGCGGGCTGTTGTGGCGGCGGGCGACCGCGCGCGGTGCCATCGGCGGCATGCTGGTCGGCTTCGCGGTGTGGTTCTACACGCTGTTCCTGCCGAGCTTCATGGACTCCTCGACCGCAGGCCTGCTGTTGCTCCAGCACGGCCCCTTCGGCATCGAGGCGCTGAGGCCGCAGGCGCTGTTCGGCGCCGATTTGCCACCGCTGATGCACGGCGTGGTCTGGTCGCTCTCGCTCAACATCCTCACCTATGTGCTGCTGTCGCTGGCGCGGCAGCCTTCGTCCATCGAGCTGGTGCAGGCCGATCTGTTCGTGCCCAACACGCTCGCGCCGATCGCGCCGAACTTCCGCCGCTGGCGCACCACCATCACGGTGCAGGACATCCAGGCCACGGTGGCGCAATATCTCGGGCCTGAGCGCACCCAGCACTCGTTCGAAGCTTTCTCGGCGCGGCGCAACATGCGGCTGGAGCCGGGAGCGCCCGCCGATTTCGAGCTGCTGCAGCACGCCGAGCACCTGATCGCCTCCTCGATCGGGGCCGCGTCCTCGCGCCTCGTGATGTCGCTGCTGCTGCGCAAGCGCACGGTCTCCGCCAAGGCCGCACTCAAGCTGCTCGATGATTCGCATGCGGCCCTGCATTTCAACCGCGAGATCCTGCAGACCGCGCTCAACCATGTGCGGCAGGGCATCGCGGTGTTCGACGCCGATTTGCACCTGATCTGCTCCAACCGGCAGTTCGGCGACCTGCTCAACGTGCCCCCGCATTTCATCCAGTTCGGCACGCCGCTGCGCGAAATCCTGGAATTCATGGGCGTGAGCGATCCCGCCGATCAATCTGGTCGCGAGGCGATGATCGAGCAGCGGCTGGTGGCCTACACCACCGACGGCGAACCCTATCTCGAACGCCTGCCGGAACGCCACATGGTGATCGAGGTGCTCACCAACCGCATGCCCGGCGGCGGCTTCGTCATCACCTTCACCGACGTCACGCCGACCTTCGAGGCGGCGGAAGCGCTGGAGCGTGCCAATGCGACGCTGGAAAAGCGCGTGCGCGACCGCACCGAAGAATTGACGCGCCTGAATTCGGAGCTGGCGCGGGCCAAGAGCACCGCGGAGGACGCCAGCATCTCCAAGACCCGCTTCCTTGCGGCGGCCAGCCACGACATTCTGCAGCCCCTGAATGCGGCGCGGCTCTATGTCACGAGCCTGGTCGAGCGCCAGCACAATGGCGAGGAGACGCGGCTGGTCGAGAACATCGATGAATCGCTGCAGGCGATCGAGGAGATCCTCGGCGCGCTGCTCGACATCTCCCGGCTCGATGCCGGCGCGATGGCAATCTCGATCTCGAGCTTCAAGATGGCCGATCTGATGCGCTCGCTGGAGATCGAGTTCGCCCCGATCGCGCGCGCCAAGGGCCTCGATCTCACCTTCGTGCCCTGCTCGCTGCCGGTGGAGTCGGACCGGCTGCTGCTGCGGCGGCTGCTCCAGAACCTGATCTCGAACGCGATCAAATATACGCCACGCGGACGCGTGCTGGTCGGCTGCCGCCGCCGCGGAGACTCGCTCGCCATCAACGTCTACGACACCGGCGTCGGCATCCCCGCGGTCAAGCGCGGCGAGATCTTCAAGGAGTTCCACCGCCTCGAGCAGGGCGCGCGGATCGCGCGCGGCCTTGGCCTCGGGCTCTCGATCGTCGAGCGGCTGGCGCGCGTGCTGGGCCACAGCATCTCCATCGACGCCAACAGGAGCGGCGGCTCGCTGTTTTCCGTGACGGTGCCGACGGCCAAGGCGGTGACGCTGACCGCGGCGGTGACCAGTGCAACGCCACTGGCGCGCACGCCGATCTCGGGCGCGCTGATCGTCTGCATCGAGAATGATGCGGCGATCCTCGACGGCATGCGGACGCTGCTGAAGGCCTGGGACGCCGAGGTGATCGCGGTCACCGATCCCGAAGGCGCGATCGCGGCGATCGAGGCGGCCGGCAAGCGCGTGACCGGGCTACTCGTCGACTATCACCTCGACCGCGGCAACGGCATCGCCGCCATCCGCGAGATTCGCCGCCGCTTCGGCGACTCCATCCCCGCGATCCTGATCACCGCCGACCGCAGCCCGGCCGTGCAAAGCGCCGCGCGCGACGAGAAGATCGCGGTGCTGAACAAGCCGGTGAAGCCGGCCTCGCTGCGCGCTTTGCTCGGGCAGTGGCGCACGCAGCAGATGGTGGCGGCGGAGTAAGGCCGGCCGCCGCCATCGACAATTCTCAAGCGCCAGCGTCGACATCGATCACGGCCTTGGCAAAGGCCTGAGGCGCTTCCTGCGGCAGATTGTGACCGATGCCGCCGGTGATCAGGCGATGATCGTAGCGGCCGGAGAATTTCTTGGCGTAGGCGCCGGGATCGGGATGCGGCGCGCCGTTGGCATCGCCCTCCATCGTGATCGTGGGCACGCTGATGATGGGAGCAGAAGCGAGCTTCTGTTCGATCTCCTCGTACTTCGCCTCGCCCTTTTCGAGCGCGAGTCGCCAGCGGTAATTGTGGATCGAGATCGCGACGTGATCCTTGTTGTCGAGCGAAGCCGCGCTGCGATCGAAAGTGGCGTCGTCGAACTTCCATTGCGGCGAGGCCAGTTTCCAGATCAGCTTGGCGAAATCATGCGTGTACTTCTCGTAGCCGGCGCGGCCGCGCTCGGTGGCGAAATAGAACTGGTACCACCATTGCAGCTCGGCCGCCGGCGGCAACGGCGCGCTGCCCGCCGCCTGGCTGGAGATCAGATAGCCGCTGACCGATACCAGTGCGCGGCAGCGCTCCGGCCACAGCGCGGCGATGATATCGCAGGTGCGCGCGCCCCAGTCGAAGCCGGCAAGGACGGCCTTCTTGATGTCGAGCGCATCCATCAGCGCGATGATGTCGACCGCCAGCGCCGCCGGCTCGCCGTTGCGCGGCGTCTCGCTGGAGAGGAAGTTCGTCGTGCCATAGCCACGCAAATGCGGGATGATGACGCGATAGCCGGCCTTGGCCAGGATCGGCGCAACGTCGATGAAGGCGTGAATGTCGTAGGGCCAGCCGTGCAGCAGGATCGCCACCGGTCCGGTGGCGGGACCTGCTTCGGCGTAACCGACGTCGAGGACGCCGGCATTGATCTGCTTGATCGTGCCGAAGGATGCGTTCGATGCTAGCGACGGCGCGGCTGACGTCTCGGCGTGCGCCAGGTCGATCACGCCGAGGCTGGCGGCAGCGGCTGTGGCTGCGATGCCGAGGAACCGGCGGCGATGCTGATCGATCATCTGTGTCATGGTCCTGGTTCCTTGTTAGTTGCTGACGTCGCTGTCGGACACGCATCTTGCGCTCATGAGCGCCTCGTTGCAGCTACGCAACTGACTATCAGCGTGTTACGCGGGACGCCCGTTTGGACTTGTGAGAAGTTGTGAGGCACTCCATCAAAAGCCCGTCATTGCGAGGAGCTCTTGCGACGAAGCAATCAAGAATCCCTCCGCGGAAAGACTCTGGATTGCTTCGCTGCGCTCGCAATGACGGAGCAAGAGGGGCATTGCAGTCCTCCAAATGACGCTGTCATTCCCCGGGCGCCGAAGCTTTTAGCGTAGGCGGCAGGCGGGAAATCCAGTACGAGGCGGCCTCTCGGCTCAATCATTGATTGCGCTTCCACCTTCGCTCTGCGGCTTCGGCGGACAAGTCGCGCGCCCGAAATGACGGTCGAGCCTTTTGCCCGGATTACGCTTTCCACCTTCGCTCTGCGAGCTACGGCGGGACAAGCCGCTCCATCCGGGCTACAGCAGCCGGTAGCTACCCCGTCGGCGTGCCCTGCTTCCACTGGCCGCCGGCGATCTTGGCGGCGGCGATCACGGCCTGGGTGCGGCTCTCGACGCCGAGCTTTTGCAGGATGGCCGAGACATGCGCCTTGATGGTCGCCTCGGAGACGCCGAGCTCGTAGGCGATCTGCTTGTTCAGCAATCCCTCCGACAGCATCATCAGCACCCGCACCTGCTGCGGCGTCAGCGTCACCAGGCGGTCGCGCAGCTTGGTCATGTCGGGGTCGGCGGCGGCCGTCAGATCGGTGTCGGCGGGAACCCAGACGTCGCCTTCCATCACCTTGAGGATGGCATCGCGCAGCGTCTCGACGCCAAACCGCTTCGGGATGAAGCCGGAGGCGCCGAAATCGAGCGAGCGGCGGATCGTGGCGCTGTCGTCGGAGGCCGAGACGATCACGACGGGGATCGCCGGATATTGCGCGCGCAGATAGATCAGGCCGGAAAAGCCGGAGATGCCGGGCATCGAGAGGTCGAGCAGGACCAGGTCGACGTCCGAAGTCTGTTCCAGGAGCTTGGTCAGATCGTCGAACGATCCGGCCTCGTCGATCTTCGCGGTCGAGAGAACGCCCGCCACCGCCTGCCGCAGCGCATCACGGAACAGCGGATGGTCATCGGCAATGACGAGATGGGTGGAGGGAGCGTTCATCGATCTCTTGCTGTCGTTGACGTCAGCGCCAGTAATCCTGATGGGCGCGATGGTCAATTCTTCCCCGCCCGGCCGTGGCATGCAAGAGCACATTATTCCTTTGCCGAAAGGGGGTTAATCCGCAAGCCGCCCGCGACCGCGCGGCACTATAAATCGGCACCGTCAGTCGCGCGTCAGTGCGGAAGGCCGAAAGTCGTATTGGGGCAGGTTTCACGCCGATGTTACCTTGGGGGCAAGACCTGGGTTGATCCGGCATGCCCGGACCGGGACGCGAGGAAACGAGATACGGGGAGCGCATTCACGATGTCCACACTAGCTGCAACGTCGGCTCGGTCGACCGGCATGACGAAGGATGAGCGGTTCGTCATCCTCGCATCGTCACTCGGCACCGTCTTCGAGTGGTACGACTTCTACCTCTACGGATCGCTGGCCGGCATCGTGGGCACGCAGTTCTTCACCATCGCCGGCGCCGACGGCAAGCCGATGTTCGATCAGGCGACGCGCGACATCTTCGCGCTGCTGGCCTTCGCGGCAGGCTTCCTGGTCCGTCCGTTCGGCGCAATCGTGTTCGGTCGGATCGGCGACATCGTCGGCCGCAAATACACCTTCCTCGTCACCATCCTCATCATGGGTCTGTCGACCTTCATCGTCGGCCTGCTGCCGGGTGCCGCGCAGATCGGCATCGCGGCGCCGATCCTGCTGATCGGCCTGCGCCTGCTGCAGGGCCTCGCGCTCGGTGGCGAGTATGGCGGCGCGGCGACCTATGTCGCCGAGCACGCGCCGCCCGGCAAGCGCGGCTATTACACCTCGTTCATCCAGACCACCGCGACGCTCGGCCTGTTCCTGTCGCTGCTGGTGATCCTGTTCACCCGCACCGCGACTGGCGAGCCGGGCTTTGCCGGCGCTCCGGGCGCTTATTGGGGCGGCTGGCGCATTCCGTTCCTGGTTTCGGTGTTCCTGCTCGGCATCTCGGTCTGGATCCGCTTGCGCCTCAACGAGTCGCCCGTGTTCCAGCGGATGAAGGAGGAAGGCAAGACCTCCAAGGCGCCGCTGACCGAAGCCTTCGCCAACTGGAGCAACGCCAAGATCGTGATCCTGGCGCTGGTCGGCCTGACCATGGGCCAGGCGGTGATCTGGTACACGGGCCAGTTCTACGCGCTGTTCTTCCTGCAATCGATCCTGAAGGTCGACGGCTACACCGCCAACCTGCTGATCGCCTGGTCGCTGCTGCTCGGCACCGGCTTCTTCCTGGTGTTCGGCGCGCTGTCCGACCGGATCGGCCGCAAGCCGATCATCCTGTCGGGCTGCCTGATCGGTGCACTGACCCTGTTCCCGATCTTCAAGATGATCTCGTCCAACGCCAACCCGGCGCTGGAAAAGGCCTATGAGACGGTCAAGGTGCAGGTGGTGGCGGATCCCGCAGGCTGCGGCGATCTGTTCAACCCGGTCGGCACCCGCGTCTTCACCGCGCCTTGCGACACGGCACGCGCCTTCCTCGCGCAATCGTCGGTGAAGTACACCACGGTTCCGGGACCCGCGGGCGCCGTGAAGATCCTCGTCAACGACAAGGAAGTGCCCTACACGGACGCCAAGACGTCGAACCCCGCGATCACCACGGCAGTGCAGGCGGCGGGCTATCCGAAGCCGGGTGACGCGGGCATCGTCAAGATGTCGAATCCGTTCGACATCTTCCGTCCGCAGGTGTCGGCGACCATCGGCCTGCTGTTCATCCTCGTGATCTACGTCACCATGGTGTACGGCCCGATCGCGGCGATGCTGGTCGAACTGTTCCCGACCCGCATCCGTTACACCTCGATGTCGCTGCCTTATCACATCGGCAACGGCTGGTTCGGGGGCCTGTTGCCCGCATCCGCTTTCGCGATCACCGCAGCGAGCGGCGATATCTACGCGGGCCTGTGGTACCCCGTCGTGTTCGCGGCCATCACGGCGGTGGTCGGCTTCCTGTTCGTCCCCGAGACAAAGGACGTCGACATCACCAAGTCCTGATCGCGCGTCGCGAGACGCCGACAAAGCCGGCCGCGGAGCGATCCGCGGCCGGTTTGCTTTTGGGCTCTAGTGATTGCTGCCGATGAATTGCAGCACGATCTCCCGGCGATGCGGACGGCTGCGGTGCTCGACGAGGTAGATCGCCTGCCAGGTGCCGAGCGCGAGCTTGCCGCCCAGGACCGGCACCTGCAGCGAGGTCTGCGTCAGCATCGTCTTGACATGCGCCGGCATGTCGTCCGGCCCCTCCGTGTCGTGTGTCCACGGCACGCTTTCCGGCGCGAGCCGCGACAGCGCGGTGGTGAGATCGACCAGCACGGACGGATCGGCGTTCTCCTGGATGGTCAGCGACGCCGAGGTGTGGCGGATGAACAGCGTCAGCGCGCCGTCGCTTGCGTGGGCCTCGTGGACGAATTTTGCGGCCTCGCTGGTGAGATCGGTGAAGCCGCGGCCCTTCGTCTGCACGGTGAGCAGCGATGAGACGATCGTGGTGGCTTGCACCGAAGATGGCGTGGAGCGGATGATGGATTTGGCCGATGTCATCGAAGGTCTCTCAACGCGCAAGGTGCCGTAGTGCCGTAGGGTGGGCAAAGCAGAGCGTGCCCACGAAATCCGTGCGACGATATCCAGATGGTGGGCACGGCGCGATGCGCCTTTGCCCACCCTACGGCACCGCGTGGTGTATCAAATCCTCCCCGACACGTCCTTCTGCACGCGGTTGGCCATGTCGATCAGGCGGCGCCAGGCCCTTTCCAGGAACGACATCGCGCGGTCGAGGTCCTGGTCGCTCGGCAGCGGAATCTCGAGCTTGCGCTCGCCCTCGGCGACCTTTGGCTCGGCCTTTTTCAGCGGGTCGGATTTCGGCAGCGCTTCGTCGATCTTGCCGGAGACTGTGGGCCCGGCGGCGAGCTGCCCCTTGAGCTTCTCGACCTCGGCCTGGAGGCGGCCGATCTCGGCATCGAGTGCAGAACGCTCGTCAGGCACGGTGTAGCAGGCCCAGCCGGCGCCATTCTTGCTGCAGGTCGAGACCGTGCCGGTGCGGGTGTCGAGCCGCAGCACGCCTTCGGGGATCGGCGTCATGGCATAGCGGCCATTTTCGCCGTCGGGCGCGGATTGCGCGGCAACCAGGCTGCCGCTGACCGCGGTCACCACGACGATGGCCGCCGCACACCATGATGTTGTGGATGGTTTTGCAGGTCTCATCGTGCTCTCCGCCACGCCGCGCAGGTGGCACATCATCGAATTCTACACCCCTGCGGCCGACCGCGCATCGCCGGCGCGCGCGAATCCGCCGCCTGAACCGCACCTTGCGGAATCAATGATGACGGCCATCCCTTTGATCCCGAGAGCGCGGCGAAATGTCGACTGCGGCGGCAGATCACGCGGCGAGCTGCTGCGGTGCGGCGTCACGCTGTGTGCAGCGCTTGCGCGCAGGTCGATATCTCCAGTAAAATCAGCTATATAGCTGATCACGACGCGATCGTGACTTGGCTTGACTTGATTATGTGCGGTCAGTATGGTCCGCGCGGCTTTTGAGGGTGGCGGGCGTAATTTCCATTCAACCGCAGCGTTTCGGGTCTTCGTGGCATGGCTCAAGACACGGGACACAACGGGAATGGAGATCGCGATAGATCGCCCGAGGAAGCTGCGCTTTCCGAACGGCTCGGAAGTCTCGACCAGCGGTTGTCCGAATTTCGCGGCCGCCACGTCAAGACCGAGCAACCCGCAGGTGACGGTGGAGACGGAGCGGCCAGAGCCTCGGCGATGGCGCTTGGTTTTCGGTTATCCTCCGAGTTGGTCGCCGGTGTCGCTGTCGGAGCGGGGATTGGCTGGGGTTTCGACCGCTTGCTGTCGACGTCGCCTTTCGGATTTATCGTGTTCCTGCTGCTGGGCTTCGTGGCCGGCGTGGTGAATGTGGTGAGGTCGGCGGGCGCAGGTCAGAACAGGCGTGGTGGTTCGTAAGGCCAATCCGCACACGGAGAGGAATTGTCGCGCCGGGATCCCCGGTGCGGGCCGGCCCGGCCGGCAGAATCGAGACACGCCGGCTCGTCCGGCAGACCAAGAGATGCCGCGCCGATGAAAATCGATCCGATCCACCAATTCAACATCGAGCCTCTCTTCACGATCGGCCATATCGGCCATCAGACGATCGCCTTCACCAATTCGTCGCTCTACATGCTGGTGGCCGTCGTCATCATCTCGCTCCTGATGCTCGCCAGCGGCACGCAGCTGGTTCCCGGGCGCCTGCAGTCGGTCGCCGAAATCTCCTACGAGTTCATTGCCGCCACGATCCGCGGCAACGCCGGCGCGGAAGGCATGAAGTTCTTCCCGCTGATCTTCTCGCTGTTCATGTTCATCTGCGTCTCGAATCTCGTGGGCATCATCCCCTACACCTTCACGATTTCGAGCCACATTATCGTCACCGTAGCGTTGGCGCTGCTGGTCTTCTTCACCGTGCTGATCTACGGCGTCGCCAAGAACGGCTTGAAATTCTTCAAGATCTTCGTTCCCCACGGCGTCCCCGGCTACATCCTGCCGCTGGTCATGTTCATCGAGATCCTGTCGTTCTTCCTGCGGCCGGTCTCGCACAGCATCCGTCTGTTCGCCAACATGCTGGCCGGCCACATCGCGCTGAAGGTGTTCGCGGGCTTCGTCGCCATGCTCGGCTTCTCGCTCGGCGCCATCGGCTGGGTCGGCGGCGTGCTGCCGCTGGCACTCACCATCGCGCTGTACGCCCTCGAGATCCTGGTCGCGTTCCTGCAAGCCTATGTGTTTGCGATCCTGACCGTCATCTACCTCAACGACGCCATTCATCCGGGACACTGAGCGGTCCGGGGAATTTCCACCCACAACCCAATCTTTCTTCCAAGGAGTCTAAAATGGATCCGGCAGCAGCAAAACTTATCGGCGCGGGCATCGCGTGCATCGGCATGGGCGGTGCGGGCGTCGGCGTGGGCGTGATCTTCGGCAACTACCTCGCCGCAGCCGTCCGCAACCCGTCGGCCGCTCAGGGCCAGTTCGGCAACCTGATCTTCGGCTTCGCCGTGACCGAAGCGCTCGGCATCTTCTCGCTGCTGATCGCGCTGCTTCTGCTGTTCGTTTTCTAAAGAACGACTTCTTCCGCGCCGCTTCATCCGAAGCGGCGCGTGACAGCAACAGGAGTACTCCATGGCCGAGAGTCATGGCGGGGCGAAAGCTCCGGCGACCGACGCCCACACCGAAGCCGATGGCGGTCATCACGGCGGCGGCTTTCCGCCGTTCGAGAGCAGCACCTTTGCTTCGCAGCTGGTGTCGCTCGCGATCTTCTTCGTCGCGCTTTACGTGATCGTGTCCAAGCTCGCGCTGCCGAAGGTCGGCGGGACGATCGAGGCGCGTCAGAACAAGATCGAGGGTGACCTCACCGAGGCGCAGGCGCTGAAGGATCAGTCCGAGGCGGCGCTGAAGGCCTATGAAAGCGAGCTCGCTGCGGCGCGCGCGCGGGCGCAGGCGATCGCCAACGAATCCCGCGACAAGGCGAATGCGCAGGCGGAAGCCGAGCGCAAGGCCCTGGAAGAGCAGCTGGCGGCCAAGCTCGCCGAGGCGGAGAAGACCATCGCCTCGACCCGCGCGACCGCCATGGGCAACGTCCGCAGCATCGCGGCCGATGCGGCAGGCACCATCGTGCAGCAGCTCACCGGCGTCGTTCCGGATGCGGCGTCGGTCAATGCCGCCGTTGATGCGTCCTTGAAGGGTTAGTCGATATGTTCTTCGATCCTGAAACCTGGGTCGCCGTCGCCTTCGTGATCCTGATGGTCGTATTCGGCTATCTCGGGGTCTTCAAATCGGCGATGGCGGCGCTCGACAAGCGCGCCGAGCGCATCAAGGCCGAGCTCGACGACGCGACGCGCCTGAAGCAGGAAGCCGCCAAGGTGCTGGCCGACTACAAGGCCCGCAGCGCCTCGGCGGAACGCGAGGCCGCCGACATCATCGCCAACGCCAGGAGCGAAGCCGAGCGCATCGCGACCGAGGCCAAGGCGAAGATGGAAGACTTCCTCGCCCGCCGTACCAAGACCGCGGAGAGCAAGATCGCGCTCGCCGAGGCCCAGGCGCTGGCCGATGTCCGCGCCGCAGCCGCGGAAGCCGCCGTGCAGGCCGCCTCCACGATCCTGTCGCAGTCGGTCAAGGGCCCGGTCGCCGACGATCTGCTCGCCAAGGGCATCACCGAGGTTCGCCAGAAGCTGAACTGAGGGGCGAACGCCTCATCCAATCAAAGCCGGCGCGATGAGCGCCGGCTTTTTTGTTTTCGACACCGCATCCGCAAATGCGATGTCATCACCCGCGAAGCGGGTGATCCAGTATTCCAGGGGCGGCAGTGCTTGAACCGAGGAGCCGCGGCTACTGGATGCCCCGCCTGCCGCCTTCGCTAAAGCTTCGGCGCCCCTGGATCTCAACCTCGGCGAAGCCTTGGCGTAGCCGGGTCGCGGGGCGTGACAGCTGAGATTGCGGCTACCTACTTCTTCTTCCGCGCCTTCGGCTCCGGCGAGAGCGCCTGCGGGTCGAAGCCGACATAGAAGATGTAGGAATCGGCGACCGCGGGAGACGGCAGCGGGTAGGACAGGTCCTCGGCGACGAAGGTGAATGGCACACTGGCGCCCTCGGTCATCTGGACCGTGGTGCGGTAGGCCTTCGAGGCGATCACCTTCTCGCCGACGCCGCCCTGGACCACGGCGACGCGCAAGGGAACTTCGACCGTCGCAGGCGCGCCGGCGGGGCCCGCGATGACGCGGCCCTGGATGCCGATATGCGCGGTGATTTCGCCGCCATTGCGGATGCATTCGCGCGCCATCTTGGAGATCGAGGCCTGGAAGCGCACGTCATTGCCGACCGCCGGCTTGCCGTTCGCACCGACGCCATAGGTCGACGCTCCGGCGCGCACCGTGACCTGCGGGCAATCATATTCGTCATCGGCCTGGGGCGCGCCTGGCGCGGGCGCCGGCTTGGGCTGGGCAGGCTCGTCGGATTTGCCGCCGAACAGGCTCTTGAAACGGTCGGTCAACGACTGCGCGGCGACCGGCGAGACCGCCGCCAGTGAAACCGACAGCGCCAGCGCGATCACCGGACCCCGCCGCAGCGCCTTCCGCAATGACCGAAGCTCATTCATGAACGCCTGTACTCCATGACAATATCCCGGCCAATCGCCGGTCGATCCCGCGCGTTATATCGCCAAAATCGGCGAACCCAAGGCGAGAAAACAAGGCAGGAAAAAAGGCTGAGCTCGCTGCGCGATGGCTCAGCTCAACCGCGGAAATCCTCGTGCAGCAGGCCGAACAGCAGATGGTCCTGCCAGACCCCGTTGATGCAGAGATAGCGGCGCGCCAGTCCCTCGCGGGAGAAGCCGCACTTCTCCAGCACCCGGATCGACGGCGCATTGGTGGGGATGCAGGCGGCTTCGACCCGGTGCAGATTGAGCTCGCCGAACAGCGTCGGCAGCAACACGCGCAGCGCTGCCGTCATATAGCCGCGATGGGCATGGGGCTGGCCGACCCAATAACCGATGGTGCCGGCCTGGACGATGCCGCGGCGGACATTGGCGAGCGTGATGCCGCCGACCATGGCGCCGTCGAGCTCGCGGAAGATCAGGAAGGGATAGGAGCGGTCCGCGGCGATGTCCTCGGAATAGCGGCGCAGCCGGCGGCGAAAGCCGGAGCGGGTCAGATCGTCCGACGGCCAGATCGGCTCCCACGGCGTCAGATAATCGCGGCTGGTCTCGCGCAAATGTGCCCATTGCAGGAAGTCCGACATCTGCGGGGCGCGCAGCAACAATCCGTTGCCGCGCGGGGCGAGAGCGGCAGGTCCACTGGAGGGCAGGCGGAACAGGGCCATGTGATGCTTCCCGGGGCGGACCTTCCGCCAAAGCGGCTCCTCATGCAGCCGCGCCTTTTAGTGAAGCCGAGCTTTGGCGCGCGCCCGGGTCAATCCTTCCGCAAAAGACACCGCCGTGTCCAGACCCCTGCCGCTGCCTAATGCGACAACGGCAGGGCGGCTGCGCGACAGCAGTGCCCGCGCCGCATCGCGGGTCGATTCGACGCTGACGGCATCGATCCGGGACACCAGTTCCTGCACCGTCTGCGGCCGGCCATAGGCCAGCACGTGCCGGGCGAGCTGCTCGGCGCGCGAGGAACAGCTCTCCAGCGCCATCAAGAGGCCCGCCTTCATCTGCGCCTTGGCGCGGGCGATCTCGGCCTCGGTCAGGGTCTCGACCGAATCATTCATGATGTCGACCACGACCTCCATCATTTCAGGCGCGTCGGCCGGATCGGTGCCGGTGTAGAGACCGAAGAAGCCGGTGTCGGTGTAGGGCGCGTGGAAGGTGTAGATGGAATAGCAGAGGCCACGCTTCTCGCGCACCTCCTGGAACAGCCGCGACGACATCCCGCCGCCGAGGATGTTGGTGAAGACCTGGAGCGAGAACAGCGACAGATCGGTCTGCGGCACGCCCTCCAGCGCCAGCGTCAGATGCGCCTGCTCGAGCTCGCGATGCACGACCTTGGTGCCGCCCTTGCCGAATTGGGCAGGCTGGGGCTTCGGCCCCGGCGTCGCATCAAAGCTCGCAAAGCGCTTCTCGGCCTCGGCGACCACCTGCTTGTGATCGACGGCGCCGGCCGCCGCCACCACCATGTCGGGGCCGCGGTAATGCGTCGAGAGGTAATTGCGCAGCGAGTCGCGATTGAAGCTCTTCAGCGTCTTGGCGGTACCGAGCAGCGAGCGGCCCATCGGCTGGTCGGGATAGCAGAGCTCGTTGAGATGCTCGAACACGACGTCATCAGGGGTATCCTGCGCCGCACCGATCTCCTGAACGATGACGTTCTTCTCGCGCTCGAGCTCGTCGGGCTCGAAGGCGGGATTGGCGAGGATGTCGGCGAGCACGTCGAGCGCGAGCGGCACGTCGGCCTTCATCACCCGGGCATAATAGGACGTGGTCTCGGTCGAGGTGCCGGCGTTGAGATCGCCGCCGACCGCCTCGATCTCCTCGACGATCTCGCGCGAGGAACGTCCCGTGGTGCCCTTGAAGGCCATATGTTCCAGCAGATGGGAGATGCCGTGCTCGTTCGGCTTCTCGTCGCGGCCGCCGACCCCGGCCCAGACCCCGAGCGCGGCGGTCTCCAGATGCGGCATGTTGTCGGTGACGACAGTCAGGCCGGACGCAAGCTTGGTGATCTCGACGCTCATCCGGCAACTCCCTGTTTTGCGGCGCGGCTGACCGACAGCACGAACCGCTCCACCTCGGCCTGATCGTTCTTCATCACCTTCATCTGTTCGGACTTGGTCATGAGACCGTCGAGCCAGGCCGGCAGAAGCGGCCGCTGGCCGCAGGCCGCCTCGACCGCATCGGGGAATTTGGCGGGATGCGCGGTCGAGAGCACGATGTTGGGGACGGTCGTGTCGGTGGTATCGCGATCGGCAACCGCAAGCGCCACCGCGGTGTGGGGATCGACCAGCTCGCCGGCCTCGCGCCAGGCGGCGCGGATCGCAGCCGCGGTCTCGGTCTCGTCGGCGCGGCCGGCGTCGAATTCTTCGCGGATCGCGGCGAGCGTGGCGTCGGGCAGGACGAAACGTCCCGATTGCTTCAGCTGATCCATCAGCCGCCGCACACTGCCCGCATCGCGCTTGCTCGCCTCGAACAGCAGCCGCTCGAAATTCGAGGAGATCTGGATGTCCATCGACGGCGATGCCGTGGCGTGAACCTCCCGCACCTCGTAGATGCCGGTCTTGAGCGTGCGGGCAAGGATGTCGTTGACGTTGGCGGCGATGCGCAGCGTGCGCACCGGAAGACCCATGCGCTTGGCGACATAGCCGGCAAAAATATCGCCGAAATTGCCTGTCGGCACGATGAAGTCCACCGCGCGCGCCGGAGCGCCGGCGGCAACCGCTGACGTGAAGTAGTAGACCACCTGCGCGACGATGCGTGCCCAGTTGATGGAATTGACGCCGGACAGCGAGGTCGCATCGCGGAAGCGATGATTGTTGAACATCCCCTTCACCAGCGCCTGGCAATCGTCGAAATTGCCCTCGATGGCGAGCGCGTGGACATTGGCCGCGCCCGTCGTCGTCATCATGCGCTGCTGCACCTCGGAGATGCGCTGGTGCGGAAACAGCACGATGAGGTCGACATTCTCCAGGCCTGCGAAGGCTTCGACCGCGGCACCGCCGGTGTCGCCCGAGGTTGCGACCACGATGGTGGTGCGCTGGCCGCGCTTGGCGAGCACATGGTCCATCAGCCGCGAGATCAGCTGCATCGCCACGTCCTTGAACGCGAGCGTCGGACCGTGAAACAGCTCCAGCACGAATTGATGCGGCGACATCTGCCGCAACGGCACCACGGCCGGATGACGGAAGGTGGCATAGGCCTCGTTCGCCATGCGGCCGAGCTCGGCGTCGGAAATCTCCCCGCCGACGAACGGACGGATCACGTCGACCGCGACCTCCCAATAGGGCCGGCCAAAGAAGCCGGCGATGGTCTCGGCTGGCAGAAGCGGCCAGGTCACCGGCACGTACAGGCCGCCGTCGCGGGCAAGCCCCGTCAGCATCACGTCGCAGAAGCCAAGCTCAGGGGCCTCGCCCCGGGTCGAGATATAACGAGTCAAACTGCCCTCCAAAGGCTGGCGCGGTCCCAGTCCGGGCCTTAAGCCTTTGATTTCACGATGTTCCTAGTTCCAAGCCAGAGGCTTTGCGGCACCATAGAGTGTTTTGGAGGGCCGCACCATGCCCAACGGAAAAAGGGCTGCGGCGAGGCCGCAGCCCTTCTCTTGGAAGGTCTGTCGTTGATGTGTGCAGACCCGGTTTCGTCGCTGGGGCGCCCGCCCCGAAAATCGCTGGTTCGAGCTATCGTTTCCTGTCACGAAATCGTCAAGGAGAAAACGGCGCGCAGCGCCAAATGTTCCGGTTTTTCCCGGTTGCCCCCGGCGCAGTGCCCGCGAGCGTCGCCGGGCGCGCGGCATCATTGCCGCTTTTTCCTAACTCTGCAGAAGGCGTGCGGCAAACCGGTCCGCCGGCCGAGCCGGCTGCATCCTGGGGCAGCCGGCTCAGCCCCTGACGGGTGAGTTCATCCCGATTTCCACCGCGATCCGAATCAGGTCGGAATGGTTCTTGGCCCCCAGCTTCTGCTTGAGAAGGGAGGTGGTGTTGGCGACGGTCTTGTAGGAGATACCGAGCGCCTCGGCGACTTCGACGATCTTGTGGCCGCGCCCGAGCAGGCGGAGAATTTCGAGCTCCCGTGGCGTCATCTGCGAGGCCGGATTCGCCTTGATCGCGGCGCCCGAGAAGGTTACCGCCTCCGCAAGCTGCGGCGAGATGAAATTGTCGCCGGCGACCACCTTGCGCACGGCCTTGAGCAGGATCCGGGGATCGTCGCCCTTGGAGACATAGCCCTGCGCCCCGAGCTCCACCGCGCGCACCACGAAGGCCGGATCTTCATTCATGCTGAACATGATGATCTTGGCGCCCGGATCGTCCTTGCGGATCCGGCGCATCAGCTCGAAGCCCGAGACGTCTGGCAGGCTGATGTCGATGACCGTGACGTCCGGCCGCTTGCTGATATAGGCCTTGTGTCCGGATTTGGCGTCGTTCGCTTCGTCGATCCGAATCGAATGATCGGAGGCAAACAGGGTGCGACAACCTGACAGCACAACGGGGTGGTCGTCGACGATGAGGACCCGGGTCGCCAGTTTGGTTGTATCTTGCATTCGCGCTCTCGTGTTTTGGCAAGTCATAGACCGGCGGGAACAAATGGAAAGAGAGAATCCCGCCAATGCGCGTTAGAATTGTCCTAATGTGGCAACGACTTCCATTCAGGACCCAGTTATTCCTTCCACTCGGCGTGAGCTTCGTCGCCGCGCTGGTCATGGGCGGCGTGCTGCTCCAGACCTTCTCGGCCGGCCAGCTGGCCGACGAGAACGAGCCTGGTCGACGCTCGGCTCAGACCATCGCGGTCGCACTCAACAGCGCCCTGAGCGCGTCAGACAATCCGAGCAAGATGCTCGACGCTTTTGTCAAATCTTTGGGCACCTCCTCCGATATCCAATTCCATCCAGCGGAGGCGGGTCCCGCGCCTTCCGTCCGGGACGGCCTGCACGGCGCGCATGGCGTCCCGCAATGGTTCGTGGACCTGATCGCCATCCCGGATATCGATGCAGCATCGCCTGTGATGATCGACGGCAGGCGCGTTGGCGACATCGTGTTCAGGCCCGACCTGTCGGCCGACCTGTTCGAGAAATGGGTCGGTTTTCTGGCCCTGATGGGCCTCGTCGCGGTGCTGATGGCGTTGACCGGCGCGATCGCCTATCTCTTCGCAAGATCGACGCTGCAGCCGCTGCAAGATCTCGGCGCAGGCCTGACGCGCATACAACGCGGCGATTATGCGACGCCGATCCCGGTCGCGGGGCCGCCGGAAATCCGGCAGAGCTGCAAGGAAGCCAATGCCCTTGCCGCAACGCTCGCGCAATTGAGCCAGCACAATCGCGACCTGTTGCATCGCCTGGTGTCGCTCCAGGATGATGAGCGGCACGATCTCGCCCGCGAGCTGCATGACGAGCTTGGCCCGTTGCTGTTCAGCATCCGTGCCGGCACGATCGCATTGAGCGAAGCCTCGCCGCAGACGGGACATCTCGGCAACTCCGTGCAGGAGGTGATGCGGTCCATCGAGGCGCTCCAGCAGACCAATCGCCGCATCCTCGACCGGTTGCGGCCACTCTACATCGAGGAACTGGGGCTCGAGGCCAGCGTGCAAACGCTGCTGCGCAATTTTCGCGCGCAGGCACCGGATATCGGCCTCACCGCAACGATCGATCCTGATCTCAACGGGATCAGAGGGCCGTTGGCCCAGACCGTCTATCGTGTGATCCAGGAGGCGTTGACCAATGTGCTGCGCCACGCCGGAGCGAGGAATGCCCATGTGGAGGCGGCGACGTCAGGCGATGCGCTCACCATCGAAGTCTCCGATGACGGCGGCGGCTTTCCCGCCGACAATGTCTTCGGCCGCGGCCTGACCGGCATGCACGAGCGCGTGCGCGCGCTCAGCGGCTCGCTGTCATTGCTGCGTGCGGACCAACGCACCTATGTGCGCTGCCGCCTTCCACGCGGGGAGATCAGGGCCGAGCCGAGGTAGATTAACACGCACAGCAATCGTGCGAACCCTGCTGCGCCGGTTCGCACAGCGTGCTGTGGATCTTGCCTTCCGCACTGAAGCGAAACGAGGCGCGGATGCGCAGCGCACCCGCAACGGAATATTCGAGATCGATGCCGCTCTGTGCCGGGTGGATTTCCTCCAGGCCGAAACCCGCCGAGGAAAAGGCGCTGAGCTTCGGTCCCCAATAGGTTTCGAGTTCGCCCCGGCCGCGATAAATCTGCGTGCCGTTGCACGTGCATTCCAGCTTGGCGTCGTCGGCATAGAGATCGAGTAGCATCGCTAGGTCGCCCTTGCGGCAGGCATCCACCCAATCAATGACAAGTCCCATCTGATCGAAATCGCTCAACGCCAGCAATCCTGTTTGCCGCGGAAAAAACCTGAAGGCGGATTAGGACCACCCTCGTGAATATGCGCTGAATAATATAGACCGGACGATACCGGGTTCCCACCGGGAACCTACGGGCTCGCGCCGCCCTGGCGCCGTCCTCTCACCCACACGGCAAAGGCGATGAGCACGGCGCCGGCGAGCGTGAACCAGGTGATGGCGTATTGGAGATGATCGTCCTTCAGATGCACATCGAGCGGCCCCGGACGGGGGATGCCGTTCGCAGGCACCGGCTGCTCCAGATCGATATAGAACGGCGCGGTCGTGCCCCAGCCCAAGGCACCTGCGATCGCCAGATGATCGCGCACGAACCACAACCGCTTGTCGCGATTCTCGGCCGGCGTCAGCCATCCCGGCGCCTCCGGGAAACGCAAATAGCCCGTGAGTGTAGCGGGCGTGCCGGTGACGAGCTTCTGCACGGCGCGATCCTCGACGCCGCGGTCCTGCATCGTGTTCTCGACGAAGCCCGCATCGATCACCACGATCTCGCCGCTCGGCAGCCGCGCCGGCAGGAAGGCCCAGGTGCCGGGCGTGGATGCATCCTTGCGCACCGCGGAGCCGGAGGAATAGACCATGGCATCCGGCAGGGGCGCATAGGTCGCGGTGAAGCTGACGCGGCGAAACTCATCGCGCGCAGGCGTCAGCGCGGGCCATTGCTCTGAAGGCGGCAGCGCAATGGGTGCTGCCGCGAGGCGCTCGGTGAGCGCTGCGATCAGCTCGTGCTTGGCGGAGCGGCGCTGCAATTGCCAGATTCCGAGCGCGACGAAAGCCGCGGTCAGCAAAAGTGTGAACAGCATGAAGCCGGCGACGCCGGGCTTGCGCGACGTCTCGTTCATTTCGCGCGGTCGATCAACCGGCCGGGTGCTGCCTTGTGATGGAATTGCAGCGCGATCAGAAGCGACTTCATCGAGCGTAGCGGCAGGAGCGTGGTGGCGAGGATCAGCGGCAGCCACAGCACCGCATGCAGCCAGAATGGCGGCTGATACTTGACCTCGACGACGAGCGCGCAGCCAACCACGATCGCGCCGGCCAGCATGATGATGAAGATCGCCGGACCATCGCCGGCATCGATGAAGGCGTAGTCGAGGCCGCAACGGCTGCAGGAAGGCGCCAGCGTCAGGAAGCCCGCATAGAGCTTGCCCTCACCGCAGCGCGGGCATTTGCAGGCGAGCCCGCGCAGCGCGCTTTGCAGCACGGTGGGCTGGGCCTCCGGGGTGTCGGCAGTGTCGTTCATCACACGCAAGCCTATCACAATTTCGGCCCAAACTCCGGCCGCTGGATAACGAAAGGGCGGCCCTGCGGCCGCCCTTTGCAGATTGATCCGTCCCGGCTCAGTGCGCGCCGTGGGCCATGGCCTCGGCACCGTGTCCCCAGACATAGATGCAGAGGAACAGGAACAGCCAGACCACGTCGACGAAATGCCAGTACCAGGCGGCGAACTCGAAGCCGAGGTGCTGCTTCGGCGTGAAGTGGCCGGCATAGGCGCGCGCCAGGCACACGATCAGGAAGACGGTGCCGACCAGCACGTGAAAACCGTGGAAGCCGGTCGCCATGAAGAAGGTCGCGCCGTAGACGTTGCCGGCGAAGGAGAACGCCGCGTGGCTGTATTCGTAGGCCTGCACGCAGGTGAAGGTCGCGCCCAGCAGGATGGTGAGGATCAGGCCATATTTCAGGCCCTGGCGATCGTTCTCGAGCAGGGCGTGGTGCGCCCAGGTGACCGTGGTGCCCGAGGTGAGCAGGATCAGCGTGTTGAGCAGCGGCAGATGCCAGGGATCGAAGGTTTCGATACCATGGGGCGGCCAGGTGCCCGGCACCGCGCAGGCGCCGGCCGCCGTGCCGAGACCGCAACCGAACACCGCGTCACGGGTGGCGTGGACGGCGTCGGCCGGAAACAGCGCGGCGTTGAAATAGGCCCAGAACCAGGCGACGAAGAACATCACCTCGGAGGCGATGAACAGGATCATGCCGTAGCGGTGATGCAGCTGCACGACGCGGGTGTGGTCGCCCTTGTACTGGGCTTCCTTGATCACGTCGCCCCACCAGCTCGCCATGGTGTAGAGCACGCCGACGGTGCCGATACCGAACACGATCGGCGCGGCGGAGAACATGTGGTGCATCCAGGAGATCGCACCGACCGCCATGATGAAGGCGGAGACCGAGCCGACCGCCGGCCACGGAGACGGATCGACCAGATGGTAGTCGTGATGCTTGCCTTGCGCGGTAGCCATTGCGGTCTGTCTCCTCAATCCCGTGCCTGTCCGGCACTTATCCCCTTGGTCCAACCTCCGAAGCGTCAACCCGGCGGCTGGAGATTTCCCTTGCGCTTGTTGTCATCACCGGATGCGAGCGGCTTCACCACCGGATCCTTCACCGGATAGAACGTGTAGGACAGCGTGATGGTGCTGAGCCCGTCATTGTCGTGGTCGCCGACGATCGACGGATCGACGTAGAACACCACGGGCATCTCGCGCTTCTCGCCGGGCGCCATGGTCTGCTCGGTGAAGCAGAAGCAGTTGATCTTCTGGAAATACGACCCGACCGTCAGCGGCGCGACATTGTAGGCGGCCTGCCCTGAGGTGATGCGCGCGGCCTGGTTGGTCACGGTGTAATAGATGGTGGTGACCTGACCGATATTGACCTCGACCTCGGTCTGCTCCGGCTCGAACTTCCAGGGCAGGCCGGGGGCGACGTTGGAATCGAACCGCACCGCGATCTTGCGTGCGATCGGGCCGCTGGCGGGCGCGGAGGTCGCGACCTGCGTGGTGCCGTTGAAGCCGGTGGCGCGGCAGAACCAGTTGTAGAACGGCACCGCCGCGTAGGACGCTCCGACCATCAATGCGACCACGCCGCCGCAGATCGAGGCGACCAGCACATCGCGGCCGAGGCCCCGGCCCTTGCCGGCCGTTCGGCTCTGATGCTGCGATATGGTCGGCTTCTGATCCATCTGCCCCTACAACGGCCGAACGAGAACCGCCGGTCCCTTGACCATGGTGACGGCGAAGAAAAGGACGACGAGCACACCGAGCGCCAAAGCAATGGCAATGGAGCGCTGACGACGGCTCTTCTTCTGCGCCTCGGTGAGGACGATTCCATCTGGCTCGGGTTTGTCAGCCATCGCCGTGATCATGCGCCCCCTACCATCCGAGCAAGCACAGGGAATACGACCTCGGCCAGCAAGGTCGCGAACATCGCGAACAGGTACAGGATCGAGAAGGCGAACAGCTTTCGCGTTGCGCGCAGCGACTGGCTGCGCTCGCGGCGGAAGTAGACGTTGATGGCGAGCACCAGCATGCCGGCGCCGAGGATCAGCGAGACGATGCCGTAGACGGCGTCGAAATAGCCGAGCGCCCAGGGCGCTGCGGCCACCGCGATCAGCACGATCGTGTAGAGCAGGATCTGCAGGCGGGTCGCGTCCGGGCCGGCGACATTGGGCAGCATCGGAATGCCGGCGCGGGCATAGTCGTCGGAACGGAACAGCGCCAGCGCCCAGAAGTGCGGCGGCGTCCAGAAGAAGATGATGGCGAACAGCAGCAGCGGCTCGACGTCGACCGTGCCCGTGACGGACGCCCAGGCCACCACCGGCGGCAAGGCGCCGGCGGCGCCGCCGATCACGATGTTCTGCGCGGTCCAGCGCTTCAGGCCCATCGTATAGATGACGACGTAGAAGAAGATGGTGAAGGCGAGCAGCGCGCCCGCGATCCAGTTGACGAGGATGCCGAGCGTCATCACCGAGAAGAAGGCGAGCGTCATCCCGAACGTCATCGCCTCGGGCCGGGTGATGCGGCCACGCGGGATCGGGCGGTTCGCGGTGCGCGACATCTTGGCGTCGATATCGCCCTCGAGCGCCATGTTGAGCGCGCCGGAGGCGCCGGCGCCGACGGCGATGCAGAGCAGCGAGGTGATGGCGAGCACCCAGTGGAAATGTCCCGGCGCCATCGCCATCCCGACCAGCGCGGTGAAGATCACGAGCGACATCACCCGCGGCTTGAGCAGCGCGAGGTAGTCACCAACCTCCGCCTCGGAGACGCGGGGATTGATGTCGATGGCATTCTGATCGAGGACGGACACTTAAACCTGCTCGTTTCGTTGCAGAGCCGCGGCGCCCGTCGCGGGCGCCGCGGGAGTCGGGTTGCTTACTGCACGCGGGGCAGCACTTCGAACTGGTGGAAGGGCGGCGGCGAGGGCAGCGTCCATTCCAGCGTGGTGGCGCCGGCGCCCCACGGATTGTCGCCCGCCGGGACCTTCTTCATGAAGGCGTCGAGCACGCAGTAGAGGAAGATCAGCACGCCGAAGCCGGAGATGTAGGAGCCGATCGAGGAGATCAGATTCCAGCCGGCGAACGCATCCGGATAGTCGACATAGCGGCGCGGCATGCCCGACAGGCCGAGGAAGTGCTGCGGGAAGAACACCAGATTGACGCCGATGAAGGTGACCCAGAAATGCGCTTTCGCCAGCGTCTCGTTGTACATGTAGCCCGTCATCTTCGGGAACCAGTAGTACCAGCCGGCGAAGATCGCGAACACCGCACCGAGCGACAGCACGTAGTGGAAGTGCGCGACGACGTAGTAGGTCTCCTGCAGCACGCGGTCGACGCCGGCATTCGCCAGCACGACGCCGGTGACGCCGCCGACCGTGAACAGGAAGATGAAGCCGACGGCCCAGATCATCGGGGCGCGGAATTCGATCGAGCCGCCCCACATCGTGGCGATCCAGGAGAAGATCTTCACGCCCGTGGGCACCGCGATCACCATGGTGGCGGCGACGAAGTAGGCCTGCGTCGCCGAGGACATGCCGACCGTGTACATGTGGTGCGCCCACACCACGAAGCCGATGCCGCCGATCGCGACCATGGCGTAGGCCATGCCGAGATAGCCGAACACGGGCTTGCGCGAGAAGGTCGAGACGATCTGGCTGATCATGCCGAAACCGGGCAGGATCAGGATGTACACCTCGGGGTGACCGAAGAACCAGAACAGGTGCTGGAACAGCACGGGATCGCCGCCGCCGTCAGGCGAGAAGAACGTCGTGCCGAAATTGCGGTCGGTGAGCAGCATGGTGATCGCGCCGGCGAGGACCGGCAGCGACAGCAGCAGCAGGAACACCGTCACCAGGATCGACCACACGAACAGCGGCATCTTGTGCAGGGTCATGCCCGGCGCGCGCATGTTGAAGATCGTGGTGATGAAGTTGATGGCGCCGAGGATCGAGGAGGCACCGGCCAGGTGCAACGACAGGATCGCGAAGTCGACGGCCGGACCCGGATGGCCCGTGGTCGACAGCGGCGCGTAGATGGTCCAGCCGGCGCCGACGCCGTTGGCACCGGGCTCGCCCTCGACGAAGCTCGACAGCAGCAGCAGCGCGAAGGAGGCCGGCAGCAGCCAGAACGAGATGTTGTTCATGCGCGGGAACGCCATGTCGGGCGCGCCGATCATCAGCGGCACGAACCAGTTGCCGAAGCCGCCGATCATCGCGGGCATGACCATGAAGAAGATCATGATCAGGCCGTGCGAGGTCACGAATACGTTATAGGTGTGCGTTTCGTGGAATATCTGCACGCCCGGAAACATCAACTCGGCACGGATCGCGATCGACATCGCGGCACCGATGATACCCGCGATGACCGCGAAGATCAGGTACATCGTGCC
The DNA here is from genome assembly GCF_028128715.1 of Bradyrhizobium sp. CCBAU 51745. NCBI lineage: Bacteria > Pseudomonadati > Pseudomonadota > Alphaproteobacteria > Hyphomicrobiales > Nitrobacteraceae > Bradyrhizobium > Bradyrhizobium sp. CCBAU 51745. Next base: position 349,571 of record NZ_LBJP01000007.1, read on the forward strand.
GATGTCCTTGTGGTTGGTCGAATAGACGTAGCGACGCCATCCGGTCGGATGGGCGTGCTCGTCATGGTGCGCGTGATCGCCGTGTGTCGCTGCGCTCGTTGCCATTTTCAAATCCTGCCTTGCGTCCCATTCGGACCTGTGGAGGTCCCGCCCTTTATGTCGCGTTCAGTCCGGTTGAGCCGTCGCCCGGCGCTTACTGCGTCGGACCGGCTGCGGAGGCGAAGGTGCTGGTGCCGCCGCTCGCAAATTTCTTCTTCGCCGCATCGACCCAGGAGGCGAACTCCTGGTCGTTCACCACGCGAATGGCAATCGGCATGAAGGCGTGGTCCTTGCCGCAAAGCTCCGAGCACTGGCCGTAGAACATGCCGGTCTTGGTGGCCTTGAACCAGGTCTCGTTCAGCCGGCCCGGGATGGCGTCGATCTTGACGCCGAACGCCGGCAGCGCGAACGCGTGGATGACGTCGGCACCGGTGACCTGAACACGAATCACCTTGTTGACCGGCACCACCATCTCGTTGTCGACGCCGAGCAGGCGGGGCTGCTTGTCCTGGGCCAGCAGCGAGTCGAACTCGAACTTGCCGTTATCAGGATAGGCGTAGGACCAGTACCACTGCTTGCCGGTCGCCTTCACGGTCAGATCCGCCTTCGGCACGTCGAGCTCGAGGAACAGGAGGCGGAACGACGGCACCGCGATGCCGACCAGGATCAGCACCGGCACCAGCGTCCACACCACCTCGATCAGCGTGTTGTGGGTGGTCCGCGACGGCACCGGATTGGCCCTCGCGTTGAACTTCATCACCACGATCACCAGCAGCGCCAGCACGAACAGCGTGATCAGGATGATCAGCACGGACAAGAAGTTGTGGAACCAGACGATGTTGTCCATCACCGGGGAGCCGGAACCCTGCAGGTGCCATTCCCACGGCTCGGGCTGCCCAAGCTCGGCAAATGCCGCACCGCCCGTCGCCAGCGTCAGACCCGCCACGGCCAATCCCAGCAAGTGCCGGCCCACCCGGCCCATCGACATCTTCATGCCGTTCGCGCTCCCCTAACGAAATCACCCCAAGTGCATTCCCCTATTTTTGGGGAACGCTTATTCGATCCGCCCGTCTGACAAACCGCCGCAAGAATACCTCTAGGAGGAATTGGGGCCAGATCGCTAGAACGCCGAAATCAAGCCTCTCAAACCATAATTCTTGATCTATCGCAATGCAGTCTTGAGGCCCCTCTGTCAGCGATCACCCGCAAGATATTTCCTAGTAACATCAGACAAAAATACCGTTTCCCGGGAGGCCGCGGCTTGACAGCCGAATTGCCCGCTGTAGGCACAGGCGCAGGGCCGTGCAGGAACCTGATTCGTGGCGGCAAGGGCGGCCAAGGCGGCGCGGAATTTGCTTGTGAATTGCCTTCAAGACGCCGTCATTCCCGTATCTGTCCACCAGCGCGAGCGACCCGAGCGAGCAGAGGGACCGACCCCGATGGGGCTTTCGAGATGCATGGCAAGATCGGCTCCAAGATCGGTTGTATGGCCGGCTGACTGCCTCACGACGCTGATCCGCCTCGTGGCGGTCGTCCTTTTCCTGTCCCTTCCCGGCCTTTTCCTATCAAGCGCTGCCCATGCGCAGGGCGCGGTGCGTTCCGTTCATGGCGACTGGCAGATCCGTTGCGATACCCCGCCGGGCGCCCAGGCCGAGCAATGCGCCCTGATCCAGAGCGTGGTGGCCGAAGACCGCTCCAATGCCGGCCTCACCGTGATCGTGCTCAAGACCGCCGACCAGAAGAGCCGCCTGATGCGCGTGGTGGCCCCCTTAGGCGTGCTGCTGCCCTCCGGCCTCGGGTTGAAGCTCGACAACCAGGATGTCGGCCGCGCCGGCTTCGTGCGCTGCCTGCCCAATGGCTGCGTCGCCGAGGTCGTCATGGACGACAAGCTGCTCGGCCAGCTCCGCAGCGCCAAGACCGCGACCTTCATCATCTTCGAGACGCCGGAAGAAGGCATCGGCTTCCCGCTCAGCCTGAACGGGCTCGGCGAGGGGTACGACAAGCTGCCGTAGGGGCCCGGCGCATGTTCTCAGGCCCGTCATCCTGAGGCGCGAGTTCGGCAGCGCGGTTGCGCTGCCGTGCGAGCCTCGAAGGATGAACGGCCGAGCTGCCAGTCGGGCCGCCGTCCTTCGAGGCTCGCCTTGCTTTGCAAGGCGAGCACCTCAGGATGACGGTGAGGGACTAAACTCATAGCCGACACACGGCGCTCCGTAGCCGTCCTGATAGCACTAGAACAGCACCGCCATCTGGATCACGTTCTCGTACACGCCGTCGATTCTGACGGCGTTGCGCGACAGCCCCTCGACGGCAAAACCGACCCTCTCGTAGAGCGCGATCGCGCTCAGATTGTTCTCGCGAACAGAGAGTTCGACTCGCGACAGGCCTATCGCTTGCGCGGCGGCGAGCGTCGTCGTGATCAGCCGCGTTCCGAGCCCTTGGCCTCGGAAAGGCTGCAAAATTCCCGTTCCGAGGACGCCGGCATGGGCGTAGATCGGGCGCGGATGGCGCCTGACGTCGCACCAGCCGACGACGTCGCCGCCGGAAAGCGCAACGAATTGCGGATTTCCCTGCGCAATCATGTCGAGGACGAAACTGCGCGTTGCCTCCAGCGGGGGCGCCTCGAGAAAGGCCAGATGACGCCGCTCCCGCGCAACCGTGTCGAGCGCGCGGTGGAAGCTTTCGATCCGGGCTTCGGATATGGCAATGATTTCAATCATGTCGTTTCCGTAATGTGACGCACCGCCCTCTCGCCGAACGGTCCCGAAGCCATTATGTTGCCCGACATCTCTCCGACAATGGGTGATCGATGACCAACCCTGCCACAACCTCCCTGCTCGACCGCGCCAATCTCGATCGCGACCAGGTTCGCAACGAGGTCGCGCGCGGGCTCTCCGGTGCCGACGACGGCGAATTGTTCCTGGAATACAGCCAGACCGAAGCGCTGATGTTCGACAATGGACGGCTCAAGCAGGCGACCTACGACACCTCGCAAGGTTTTGGCTTACGCGCGGTCAAGGATGATGCCGTGGGCTACGCCCACTCCTCCGATGTGTCGCTGCCGGCGCTGATTCGCGCCGCCGACGCAGTCGCGGCCGTGCGCGGCGGCTATTCCGGCAGCTTTGCCGCGCCGCCTCCGCACACCAATGTGCGCCTCTATGGCGATGAAAACCCGCTCGATGCCCCCGGCTTCGAGACCAAGGTCAAGCTGCTGGCCGAGATCGACGCTTACCTGCGCGACAAGGATCCGCGGGTGCGGCAGGTCAGCGTCAGCCTGGGCGCGACCTGGCAGGTCGTCGAGATCCTGCGGCCCGACGGCGAGAGCTATCGCGACATCCGCCCGCTGGTGCGCGTCAACATCTCCGTCGTCGCAGGGCAAGGCGACCGCCAGGAGAGCGGCAGCAAGGGCTATGGCGGTCGCGCCGGCTATGCCGAATTCATTGAGACCAAATCCTGGCGCGATGCCGCCGACGGCGCACTGCGCGAGGCCCTGGTCAATCTGGAATCGATTCCCGCCCCCGCCGGCGAGATGGACGTCGTGCTCGGCGCCGGCTGGCCCGGCGTGATGCTGCACGAGGCAGTCGGCCACGGCCTCGAAGGCGACTTCAATCGCAAGAAGACCTCTGCTTTTGCGGGCCTGATGGGCCAGCAGGTCGCGGCCAAGGGCGTCACCGTGGTCGATGACGGCACCATCGCCTCGCGGCGGGGCTCGCTGTCGATCGACGACGAGGGCACGCCGACCAACCGGACCGTGCTGATCGAGGACGGCATCCTGGTCGGCTACATGCAGGACCGCCAGAACGCGCGGCTGATGAACATGAAGCCGACCGGCAACGGCCGCCGCCAGGGCTATGCCCATGTGCCGATGCCGCGCATGACCAACACCTACATGCTCGCGGGCGACCGCGACCCGGCCGAGATTCTCGCGTCGGTGAAGAACGGCGTGTTTGCCGCGAATTTCGGCGGCGGACAGGTCGACATCACCTCGGGCAAATACGTGTTCCAGTGCACCGAGGCCTACAAGATCGAGAACGGCAAGCTGGGCGCGCCGCTGAAGGGCGCCATGCTGATCGGCAACGGGCCGACCGACCTGCATCGCATCCGCATGATCGGCAACGATCTCGCGCTCGATACCGGCATCGGCACCTGCGGCAAGAACGGCCAGGGCGTGCCGGTCGGCGTCGGCCAGCCGTCGCTTCTGATGGAACGCATTACGGTGGGTGGAACGGGCGCATGAGCGTTGAGAAGGTAACGGCCGCTCCGAAGCGGAAGAGCTCCGGCTGGGCCGGCCAGTTGATGCAGCTTGCCGGCATCGTCGCCGCGGTGTTCATCGCCAAGGGCGCGCTGGCCGAGCCGTTCTACGTGCCGTCGGGCTCGATGGAGCCGACGCTGCTGATCGGCGATGCGCTGCTCGCCTCGAAATTCCCCTATGGCTACGGCACCTCGTCGCTGCCGATCCAGATCAACTTGCCCGAGACCGGCCGTGTCTTCGCGGAAATGCCGAAGCAAGGCGACGTCGTCGTGTTCCGATGGCCCGGCGACCGCTCGCAGGCCTGGGTCAAGCGCGTCGTCGGCCTGCCCGGCGACCGCATCCAGATGCGGCAGGGGCAGCTCTTCATCAACGACCGTCCCGCCGAATTGAAGCCTGACGGCGTTGGCGCCGCCGAGGACGACAATGGCGGCAGCGAGCCGGCCTACCGTTACGTCGAGACGCTGCCGAATGGCGTCTCGCATCTGATCTTCAAGATGCGCGACAACGGCCCGCTCGACAACACACCGGAGGTGAAGGTACCGGCCGGGCATTTGTTCGTGCTCGGCGATAACAGGGACAACTCGGCCGACAGCCGCGTGCCGCTGCGCTCCGGCGGCGTCGGCCTCTTGCCGGTCGACAATCTGGTCGGCCGTGCCGATGCCGTGCTCGGCTCCTGGGATCTCGGCATGCGCGGCCAGCCGGTCTGGACCTGGCTCTCCGGCTTCCGCCTCGCGCGGTTCTTCACCGCCGTGCGCTGAGGGGATCGCGACATGGGCAAGGACGAGTTTCTCGCCCTCGCCCTGAAAAATCCGGTCAACACCGCAATCATCGACGAGCTTCATCGACTTGCGCTGCCGGACGCGTGGCTGGTCTCGGGATGCCTGGTGCAGACGGTGTGGAACGTGCTCACGGGCCGTGCCGTCGATTACGGTATTGCGGATTACGACATCTTCTACTTCGATCCCGATACCTCCTGGGACGCGGAGGACGCCGTCATCCGCAAGCTGCAAACGCGCCTCGATCATCTCGGCGTCAAGATCGAGACCCGCAACCAGGCCCGCGTGCATCTGTGGTACCCGGCCAAGCACGGCCTGCCCTATCCGGCGTTGTCGTGCTCGACCGACGGCATCGACCGTTTTCTGACGCAGAACACGCAAGTGGGCGTGAGGCGCGCCGGTGATGGTTTCGAAGTCTACGCGCCGCATGGCTTCGATGACGTCGCAGGCCTGATTGCGCGCCCCAATCCGGGTCCGAATTTCTCCGCGGCGAATTACGCGGTGAAAGCTCAGAGATGGAAGGCGTTGTGGCCGGAGCTGACGGTGATTGCCGCGGAGTGAAATCTCGTAGGGTGGGCAAAGGCGCGCGTCTTCGCGCGACGTGCCCACGTCCTGTCGGACTCATGGAGAGGTGGTGGGCACGGCGCAAGTGCGCCTTTGCCCACACGGCTAACCCACCTACGGCACCTTGCCTATCTCACCACGCCCGACGTGAACCCGGCCTTCCGCCGCGGCGGCTTGATATCTTTCTTCAGGAAGCAGCGCGCTTCGCGGCCGGTGTAGCCGGGGCGGGCATAGGTGAAGGCGCGACACTTGTTGTCGGCGATACAGGCGGCCTTGCAGGCGTCCTCGCCCTCACCTTCCTTGAGCTCGAAATTGCGCAAATCGCCGCCGGGGCGGTCGATCGAGGTCTCGACGCCCTCGACGCGCGGCTCGATCACGCCGGCCCCGCGTACCCCGGAGATGCAGCAATTGGCGGGCTGTCGCGGCGGCACGGTATTCTTGAGCCAGCACACCGCCGCGGCGCCATCGATATCGGGATAGGCGAAGCTCCAGGCGCGGCAGCGGCGATCGCGCTCGCAAAGCAGCGCGCAGTCCTCGGGATCACCCGATGTGACCGGCGTATTGAAATAATCGCCGCCGGGCCGGTCGAATGCCGTCTGGGCGCGCGCGGGCACACTCGCAAAGACGAGCGAGAGCAGCGCGGCACAGGCCACGACGCAAGCCAAAGCCCTCGCCATCAAGACCTTTGCCATGACGGTCCCAGGCAGGCGGCCCTTCCCCATCGGAACAGCTTTCGAGTTATTGACGACGCTCAGGTTTTTTCGGCCGGTCATTTGATCGCCGCAAACCTGTACGGCCGATGAACGGTCCCGAATCTGCTCGTCGGCCTATTTGCCCAAAACTAGAACGCGTACTCCGCGTAGGCCGGTTCCACCGAGCCCTTCCAGGGGCCGTTGAACTTCTCGAGCATGTCCTCGGCCGGTGTCCGGCCGGAATCGATGATGCGATCCAGCGGCTCCAGATGCCGGGTTTCGTCGCGGCCAATGGCATCGATGCGGCCTCGCCGCCGCAGGCCCGCATGTGCCAGAACGAGGCATTCCTTGGCGATCTCGAACAGATAGCGGTCCTTGATCCGGGCCTTGAAGCCGAAGCGCGGCACATCGTCGCGCAGGGCCTGACGCTCGTGTGCGGTCCAGTGCTTCACCAAATCCCAGGCCGCATCGAGCGACGCACCGTCATAGAGCAGCCCGACCCAGAACGCCGGCAGTGCCGGCAGCCGACCCCATGGGCCACCGTCGGAGCCGCGCATCTCGAGATAACGCTTCAGCCGCACCTCGGGAAAGATCGTCGAGAGATGATTGGCCCAGTCCGACAACGTCGGACGTTCGCCGGGAAGGTTGTTGTTGCGGCCCTCGAAGAAGGCTCGGAACGAGGAGCCCGACACGTCGATATATTCCTCGCCGCGCTTGACGAAATACATGGGCACATCGAGCGCGTAGTCGACATAGCGCTCGAAACCCATGCCGTCCTCGAACGCCCACGGCATCATGCCTGACCGCGCATTGTCGGTATCGCGCCAGATCTCGGAGCGGAAAGACAGGAAGCCGTTCGGCTTGCCTTCGGTGAACGGCGAATTGGCGAACAGCGCGGTCGCAACCGGCTGCAGCGCCAGCGACACGCGCAGCTTCTTGACCATGTCGGCTTCCGAGCAGAAGTCGAGATTGGTCTGCACCGTGCAGGTCCGGTACATCATGTCGAGGCCGTATTGACCGACCTTCGGCATGTAATTGGTCATGATCTTGTAGCGGCCCTTGGGCATCACAGGGATGTCGGCGCGAGACCAGGATGGCGTCATGCCGAGCCCAAGGAAGCCGATACCGAGCGGGGCAGCGATCTCGCGCACCTGCGCCAGGTGCGCCATCAGCTCGCTCTGGGTCTGGTGCACGTTCTCGACCGGCGCACCTGACAGCTCGAACTGGCCGCCGGGCTCCAGCGAGATCGCGCCGCCGCCGGTGACGTCGTAGAGCCCGATGATGTTGCCCTTCTCCATGATCGGCTCCCAGCCGAGCAGGAGCTTCATGCCTTCGAGCAGCGCACCGATGCCGCGCGCGCCTTCGTACGGCACGGGACGATGGCCTTCGAGCGTGAACGGCGTCTTCTCGTGCTCGGTGCCGATGCGGAATTCGGACGGGTGCTTGCAGCCGGCCTCGAACCACGCAACGAGTTCGTTGCGTGATTGCAGCGGCGTCATATCGATCTGGTCTCGCGCCATATCAAACTCTAATCAAAAGGGCGCTTCGATCGAAGGCGCGCGGGTGACGGGATGGTCCGCGGACCCCTTGGGGTGCACGGACGAGCTGGTTTGCCGCGCGGTCATCGCGACGGCGTGGTTTCGTTGACGTTGACGACGGGCAGCTTCATCTCGCCGCACGAGCATCCCAGCCGGTCGAGCAGACCGCTGAGCTTGACGGCATCGGCGTCGGAGAGCTTCGAGCCGACATATTTCTCGATCGCAGCCGAATAGGCGCCCCACATCCGCTTCTGCAATTCGCGGCCGGCCTCCGTGATCTCGACGAACTGGCCGCGCTTGTCGATCTTGCATTCACGCCGGGAGGCGAGCCCCTCGTCGACCAGGCGGTCGATCAGCCGCGAGGTGGAGTATTGCGGGATCAGCATCTGCCGCTCGAGCTCCACCGGCCGCAATTCGCCACTCGGCGCGCGCGACAATTCGAGCAGCGCGTCGTACCACGCCAGTGGCGGGAACCCGGCCTTCTTCAGGTCCTGCTCCACGCAGTCCAGCACACGGCTCTGCACCCGCATCAGGCGGATCCAGGCACTGGTTGCCTCGGTCGATGGTTTGCGCTTCATGGTCCCGCTCAAGCTCGTCGTCCGCTTCTTACCCCACTCGATGCACCTGCATCAATCTTGACTATTGCATGCAGGTGCATGTAGGCGTTCTTTCGCCCCTACCAAGCCTCAAGAGGAGGAAATTCCATGAAACTGTATTACGCGCCCGGCGCCTGCTCGCTGTCGCCCCATATCGCGCTTCTGGAGGCCGACCTGCCCTATGAGCTGGTCAAGGTCGATATCCGGGCCAAGAAGCTCGAGAACGGTGAAGACTATCTGAAGGTCAATCCCAAGGGTCAGGTCCCCGCGCTGGGCCTCGATAACGGTGAGATCGTGACCGAAGGCCCGGTCATTGTCCAGATGATCGCCGACAAGGTTCCGGCCAAGGCGCTGGCGCCCGCGCGCGACAGCTCCGAACGCTACAAGCTGCTCGAATGGCTGAACTTCCTCACCTCGGAGGTGCACAAGAGCTTCGGCCCGATGTTCGCGCCGGCGCTGAACGACGACGCCAAGGCCTTCTTCAAGGACCGTGTCATGGGCAAGCTGAAGCACATCGACAGCCAGCTCGCCGGCAAGGACTACCTGATGGGCAAGCAGTTTTCGGTCGCCGACGGCTATCTCTTCACCATGCTGACCTGGGCCGACCGGATGAAGTTCGACCTCTCGGCAATGCCGAACCTCTCCGCCTACAAGGCCCGCGTCGCCGCGCGGCCGAAGGTGCAGGAAGCGCTGACCAAGGAAGGGCTGGCGCAGGCGAAGTGAGCCCGCACAAGATGCGAACACGCGAAAGGCCGGATCGACGATCCGGCCTTTTTCGGTTTGCTGCGATCCATCCAAGCGTCGTCCTGGCGAAAGCCAGGACCCATTACCCCGGATGTTCGTTGCTTTGCGCGCGCATCTCCGGGATGACAGCCGCGTAGCCCGGATGGAGCGAAGCGCAATCCGGGAGGGCTTTCGCGACTGACAAACTCTTCCCGGATTTCGCTGCGCTCCATCCGGGCTACGAGTGCCTTAAGCAGCCGCCTTGTTCGGCGCGAAACGGCCATAGAAGGTCTCGCCCTTCGCCGCCATCTCCTCGAGCAGCTTGGGCGGCGTGAAGCGCGAGCCGTATTTCGCCTCGAGCTTGTGGCAGAGCTCGACGAAGGTCTTCGTGCCCATGAAGTCGATATAGGACAGCGTGCCGCCGGTGAACGGCGCGAAGCCGAAGCCGAGGATCGAGCCGACATCGGCTTCGCGCGGATCGGTGATGACGTGATCCTCGACGGTGCGCGCGGCCTCGACCGCCTGCACCACCAGGAAGCGTTGCTTCAATTCCTCGACGTCGAGCGTGTCAGGATCGAGCTGCTTCGGCTGCAGCGCGGAGAGACCCGGCCACAGGCTCTTCTGACCCTTGCCCTCGGGATAGTCGTAGAAGCCCATCTTGTTCTTGCGGCCGAGGCGGCCCTGCTTCTCGACCATCTCGACCATCAGCTTCTTCTGGTCGGGGTTGATGGCGTTGGGGCCGAGATCGGCTTCGGTCGCCTTCATGATCTTCAGGCCGAGATCGAGCGCGACCTCATCCGAGAGCGAGAGGGGACCGACCGGCATGCCGGCCATCTTGGCGCAGTTCTCGATCATCGCCGGCGGCACGCCTTCCAGGAACATCTCGTTGCCCTCGGCGACGTAGCGGCCGACGCAACGGTTGGCGAAGAAGCCTCTGGAATCGTTCACGACGATCGGCGTCTTGCCGATCTGACGGACATAGTCGAGCGCGGTCGCGAGCGCGAGATCGCCGGTGTTCTTGCCCTTGATGATCTCGACCAGCATCATCTTCTCGACCGGCGAGAAGAAGTGAATGCCGACGAATTTGCCCTGGTCCTTGAAGTTCTCGGCCAGGGACGTGATCGGCAGGGTCGAGGTGTTCGAGGCAAAGATCACGTCGGGCTTGAGATAGTCCTGCGCCTTGGCAAAGGTCTCGGCCTTGACCTTGCGGTCCTCGAACACGGCCTCGATGACCAGATCGACGTCCTTCAGGGCCGCGTAGTCCGCGGTCGGCGTGATGCGCGCGAGCAGCTTCTCGGCATCATCGGGCTTGGCGCGGCCCTTCTTGATCTGGTCCTCGATCACCTTCTGGGCATGGGCCTTGCCCTTGTCGGCGCTCTCCTGGTCGCGATCGATCAGGACGACGTCGAGCCCGGCGCGGGCCGAGACGTAGCCGACGCTGGCGCCCATGAAGCCGGCGCCGATGACGGCGATCTTCTTCACCTTGGTCGGGGCTACGTCCTTCGGACGGCGCGCACCCTTGTTGAGCTCCTGCATCGACAGGAACAGGCTGCGGATCATCGCGGCCGCTTCCTTGGAGCGCAGCACCGAGGTGAAGTAGCGCGACTCGACGCGAAGCGCCGCGTCGATCGGCAGCTGCAGGCCTTCATAGACGCAGCTCATGATGGCGCGCGCGGCCGGATAGTTGTCGTAGGTCTCGCGGCGATAGATCGCGTTGCCGGCCGGGAACATCATCATGCCGGCCTTGGAGAACACCGGGCCGCCGGGCAGCTTGAAGCCCTTCTCGTCCCAGGGCGCGACGGCCTTGCCGCCGCCCTTGATCCAGTCCTTCGCGGCCTTGATGAGATCGGCGGCGGGGACGATGGCATGAATGAGGTTGAGCTGCTTCGCCTTGTCGATGGTAACGGGATCGCCCTTGAGCAGGATCGTCATGGCGTCCTGCGGCGGCACTAGCCGCGGCACGCGCTGCGTGCCGCCAGCACCGGGGAACAGGCCGACCTTGACCTCGGGCAGGCCGAGACGCGTCTTGGGATTCTCCGCGGCCACGCGATAGTGGCAGCACAGCGTGATCTCGAAACCGCCGCCGAGCGCGAGGCCGTTGATCGCCGCCGCCCACGGCTTGCCTGACGTTTCGATTCCGCGCAGCACCTGCGAGAAGCGACGGCTCTGGTCGAACAGCATCTGGTTCGCCGCGGTCTCGCCCTGCTCCCTGAGGACTTTTGCGTAGGCCTGGTTCATGCCTTCGAGCATGGAGAGATCAGCGCCGGCGCAGAACGCCTCCTTGGCGGAGGTGATGACGACGCCCTTCACCGCGGCGTCAGCGGTCGTTTCCTTGACGATCGCTTCGAGCTCGCTGGTCGAGGTCTCGTCGAGCACGTTCATCGAACGGCCGGGAATGTCCCAGGTGACGAGCGCGACGCCGTCGGTATCGGTCTCGACCTTGAAGTTCTTGTAAGCCATGTTGGTTGCTCCTCGTGCCGCAGCCGAATGCAGGCGCGGCGGTTGACTGTGATCTCGCAGGGTGGGCAAAGGCGCTCTTGCGCCGTGCCCACCATCTTTCTCCGATCGAAACAGGTGGTGGGCACGCTTCGCTTTGCCCACCCTACGGCAGCTAGCTAAACGCGCTCGATGATGGTCGCCGTGCCCATGCCGCCGCCGATGCACAGCGTGACCAGGGCGGTGGACTTGTTGGTGCGCTCGAGCTCGTCGAGCACGGTGCCGAGGATCATCGCGCCGGTGGCCCCCAAAGGATGGCCGAGCGCGATGGCGCCGCCATTGACGTTGATCTTGGCGTTGTCGATGTCGAAGGCCTGGATGTAGCGCAGCACGACCGAGGCGAAAGCCTCATTGAGCTCGAACAGGTCGATGTCCGACTTCTTCATGCCGGAACGCGCGAACAGCTTTTCGGTGACGTCGACCGGACCGGTCAGCATCATCGCCGGCTCCGAGCCGATATTCGCAAACGCGCGGATCTTTGCACGTGGCTTCATGCCGTATTTGGCACCCGCTTCCTTGCTGCCGAGCAGGACGGCGCCGGCACCGTCGACGATGCCGGAGGAGTTGCCGGCATGATGCACGTAATTGACGCGCTCGATCTCCGGGTGCGACTGAATCGCGACGCCGTCAAAGCCGCCCATCTGCGCCATCATCGTGAACGACGGCTGCAGCTGCGCCAGCGACTGCATGGTCGTCGAAGGACGCATATGCTCGTCCTTGGCGAGGATGGTGAGGCCATTGATGTCCTTCACCGGCACCACCGACTTGTTGAAGCGGCCCTCGTCCCAGGCCTTGGCCGCGCGTTGCTGGCTCTGCACGGCGTAGGCATCGACGTCGTCGCGCGAGAAGCCGTACTTCGTCGCGATCAGATCGGCCGAGACGCCCTGCGGCATGAAATAGGCCGGCACGGCCATCGAGGGATCCATCGGCCAGGCGCCGCCGGAGGCGCCGATGCCTACGCGGCTCATCGATTCAGCGCCGCCACCGATCACCAGCTCATGCTGGCCGCTCATCACCTGCGCGGCCGCGAAGTTCACGGCGTCCAAGCCGGAGGCGCAGAAGCGGCTGATCTGCACGCCGGGCACGGCTTCGCCGAGGCCGGCTTTCAGCGCGGCAAAGCGCGCGATGTCGGAGCCGGCTTCGCCGACCGGATCGACCACGCCGAGCACGACGTCGTCGACGGAATCTTCCGGCAAATTGTTGCGGTCCTTGAGCGCCTTCAGCGGCACGGTGGCGAGCGCGAGCGCGGTGACTTCGTGCAGCGCGCCGTCCGGCTTGCCGCGGCCGCGGGGGGTGCGAACGTGATCGTAGATGAATGCCTCAGGCATGACGCCCTCCTGATCTGTTGTTCGAATTTTGATGATGCGGAAGCCGACTCAGAACGCTTCCGCCGGCAATTCCATGATGGTGGCGCAGCCGGACTGGATGCGCGCGAGATTGGCCGCGGTCTCCGGCAGCATCCGCTCCATGAAGAAGCGGCCGGTGACGAGCTTGGTCGAGAGATAAGGCGTCGCGCCGCCCTCGGCAATCTTGGCCAGCGTGACCTTCGCCATCTTCGCCCACATGTAGCTGAGCGCGACGAAGCCGAAGAGATGCAAATAGTCGGTTGCGGCCGCTCCCGCATTATCGGGCTTCATCATCGCGTTCTGCATCAGCCAGGTGGTGGCCTGCTGCAGATGGCCAAGCGAGGTCGAGAGCGGGGTGATGAAGGGCTTCATCGCCTCGTCGCCGCCGTTCTCCTTGGCGAAGGCCATGACCTCGCCGAAGAAGGCCATGATGGCGCGGCCGCCGTCGCGCGGCAGCTTGCGGCCGACGAGATCGAGCGCCTGGATGCCGTTGGCGCCTTCATAGATCATGGCGATGCGTGCATCGCGCACGAACTGCTCCATGCCCTGCTCGGCGATGTAGCCGTGGCCGCCATACATCTGCTGCGCCTGCACCGCGTTGGCGAAGCCGTAATCGGTGAGGAAGCCCTTCAGCACCGGCGTCATCAGGCCCATGTGATCGTCGGCGGCCTGGCGGTCCTTCGGATCCTCGGAGCGATGAGCCACGTCGCTCTTCAGCGCGGTCCACATCACGAAGGCGCGGGCGGCCTCGTTGAAGGCGCGGATCGAGAGCAGCGTGCGGCGCACGTCGGGGTGCACGATGATCGGATCGGCCGGCTTGTCCGGCGCCTTCACGCCGGTGAGCGCGCGGCCCTGGATGCGCTCGCGCGCATAGGCCACCGCGTTCTGATAGGCGACCTCGGACTGCGCGAGGCCCTGCACGGCGACGCCGAGCCGGGCCTCGTTCATCATCACGAACATGCCCTGCATGCCCTTGTTCTCTTCGCCGATCAGCCAGCCGGTGGCGTTGTCGTAGTTCATCACGCAGGTCGAGTTGCCGTGGATGCCCATCTTGTGCTCGATCGAGCCGCAGACGACGCCGTTGCGGGCACCGACCGAGCCATCGGGATTCACCAGGAATTTCGGCACGACGAACAGCGACACGCCCTTGATGCCGGAGGGTGCGCCCTCGATGCGGGCCAGCACGAGGTGGATGATGTTGGAGGCAAGATCGTGCTCGCCGGCCGAGATGAAGATCTTGGTGCCTGATATCCTGAAGGAGCCGTCGGCCTGGCGCACTGCCTTGGTGCGGAGCATGCCGAGATCGGTGCCGCAATGCGGCTCGGTGAGATTCATGGTGCCGGTCCACTCGCCGGCGATCATCTTCGGCACGTAGGTCTGCTTCTGCTCCGGCGAACCATGCACCAGCAGCGCGGCGGTCGCGCCCATGGTGAGGCCGCCATACATCGAGAACGCCATGTTGGCGGAGATCTGGAATTCGTTGACGGCCTGGCTGAGCGTCACCGGCAGCCCCTGGCCGCCGAACTCGGTCGGCGCGGAAAGACCGAGCCAGCCGCCCTCCGCCACTTGCTTGAACGCCTCCTTGAAACCCTTCGGCGTGGTGACGCTGCCGTCATCGGCGCGCTTGCAGCCTTCGAGATCGCCGACGCGATTGAGCGGCTGCAGCACCTCTTCGGCGAGCTTGGCGGCTTCGCCCAGGATCGCCTCGCGCACGTCGCTCGAGGCATCGGAGAAGCCGGCGAGGTTGTCGTAGCGGTCGATCTGGAAGACGTCGTTGAGCAGGAAGTTCACGTCTTCGACGGGGGCTTTGTAGATCGGCATGGTGGTCTCCCGGCAGGCCTTGGAAAGTGATGATGCTGAATCAGGATTGGGCAGCGGCGAGCTGCTCCGCCATCAGGCGGTGCAGCATGTTGATGGCCTTGAGCGGACGCACCATCACCTTGAAATGGGTGATGCGTCCTTCGCTATCGAAGCTGATGATGTCGACGCCGTTGATCTCGATGCCGTCGATCATGGTCTTGAATTCGAGCACGGCGCCATTGGCGCTGCGCCATTCGCCGACATAGCTGAAGCCGGGACCGCCGAGCACCTTCTCGGCACTGGCGAGGTATTTGAAGGTGATGTCGCGCCCGCGCTGCGGGGTGTGCACCACAGGGCTTTCGAACACCGCGTCAGGATGCAGCAGCTCCCACAACGCCTTGCTGTCGTGGGACGTCATGTAGGCGTACCAGGAGTCGAGGCCGGTCATTGTCAGGTGCCTCCCAAAGGGCTTTGGCAAAAACGCGAAAACAACCCCATGCACAGTAGCGCCAAGGTCGCTTGTCCGGGGGTCTGGAGCCCCACCTCATATGCACATTGACGCATATGCGCCGATGCGCATAAAGTCAAGCTGGTTGGTTCAGAATACAGGGAGGCAGGTCACATGGCGCTGGGCGACGCGATCCTCGCATGCCTGACGGAACGTCCGATGACGGGCTACGAGCTCGCCAAGACGTTCGATTCCTCGATCGGCTTCTTCTGGAAGGCCGACCACCAGCAAATCTACCGCGAGCTCTCCAAGCTGCGCGACCGCGGCTACATCCAGGGCCGCGAGGTCGTGCAGACGGGCAAACCCAACAAGCTCATCTATACGCTCACTCCCGAAGGCCGAACAGCGCTGCGGCACTGGGCCGCGCGGCCGAGCACCCCGCCCTCGATCAAGGACGATCTCCTGGTCCGGCTGCATGCGCTCGACAGCATCGACATCGAGCCGATCCGCACCGATCTGATGGACCGGCTGGAGCATCACCGCGACCGGCACGCCAATTACGAGCGCATCCTGAAGAAGCGTTTTCCCGACGGGACGGCGGAGGGCCGGCTCGACCTCGGCAATTTGCTGCTGCTTCGCCTCGGCGCGCGGCACGAGCAGATGGTGGCGGATTTCTGCGAGGAGGCGCTCGAGGCGCTGTCGGCGATGTCAGGCAAGGGCACCGTGGTGCCGCTGGAGGATGGCAAGCGGGAGAAGGGCTGAGGGCACCGACGGCGAGGGAAGCGGGCCATTGGCTCGCATTATTCGCCGAGAACTTTATGGACGAGATCGGCGACGTTCCGGGCACCGAGCTTTTTCAGGAGATTGGCGCGATGGAAATCGACGGTGCGCGGGCTGATGCCTAGTGTCCGTCCGGCCTCCTTGCTGGAGGCACCCCGAATGATTTGAGCCAGCGCAACACGTTCTTTGGGAGTCAAAATCTGATGTCCGGGGAACGGTTTCGACAGGATATCCAGCGCGCCATTTAGCCTCCTGATTTCCCGCTTGGCCTGCTTGAGTTCGGGCGTCTCGAGAAATTCCCAATTGCCTTTCCGTCGCACGATGCAGCATTGATGCGCACGCGCCACGTCAAGCATGTCGACGGCCCTGCTGGATTGAAACGAATAGGTGCAGAGCACGATCATTTTCTGCCCGACGAGAGAGCGATCGAGTTCGTGCTCGTACTCGCAGAACTCCTTCCAATGTTTCGTTCCTATCCAGAACGCATTTCCGCTCACCCTCACGCCATCGTAGCCTTTGGCCAGGGCCGCGCTGAGCTTCTCGCTCCAGCCGCCGGTGATCTTTTGAAGATCGAACTCGTCGCCCTCAAGGTACCACTCGCTGCCTGCGATCAGTTCGATCTGCCCCGCCTCTCGATAACGGTCAAAACGCGGAATGGCGCGCCGCAGGGCTTCCTCCGCCTGCTCCAGCGAAACCGGATCGGAGACGGCCCATACGCCAAACTCGTTGCTCCTTAACCCCGCTTCGAAATAGCAAACGGCGGTGTCGAGCAGATCCTGGGGAGTTTCATAGAACAGGCAGACATGAGTTCCCCACGGCATATCACCCATGAAGCGAATGCCCGTGTGGCGCAGCGCGGAATCACCGCCTGGCGCCTCGGCCAGGGCCGTCGACGGAACAGAATTCGCTTTGCGACCCCTGTTCGGGAAGGGCGGAGCACCCGGCATGGATATGTCCATAGCGGCGCCGATGTCGCAGCGCGTTGATATCCGTCACACGTCTTATGCGGCGCGGTTTAGCGGCCATCGTTACCATAAGCAGGGAACTCGCAAAATAGCCGATGGGCCCCGCGCCGGTCGGCGTCGCAATCAGTCGGCCGACGACGTCCGGCGGGCTGCCGCCTCCTCAGGCGGGTGGATATGAGTTCGACCTTCGGATCGCTTCCCGGGATCTCAGCCGAACGGATCCGACTTCGTGAGCGTTCTTCCGATGCCGATCGGCACCTTCGCGATTTCATAGCCGCGCGAATTTTCCACCGAAATCCAGCCGCCGTGCCAGGTGTCATCGCCTTCCGACAATTCCTTGGCAACCTGTGTCGCCTCCGCTTCCGCAGCCAGCGCGCTGATGTATTCCCACTCGGCCACGTATTCGAAAGAGTCGGCGTCCCAAATTGTGAAGCGATAGCGTTCCAATGGCACCCTCCAAGGAGCTGCCATGGGCATTTGGGGCCGTCCAAACGGTGGCGTTACTGGTAGGATTGCGAGTACCAAAGCGCCAACCGGTTTTGACGGACCTATGGCACGGACCGTTTTGGGGCCGCTCTTGACCAAAGCCGGCATTTCAGCCGCGATTGGAGGCAGAGCGGACGTGGGGATTTATGAGTACATGCCCTTCTGTAATGGGCCCGATGATGTCAAGCCTCCCGAGTGAACGTCTCGTCGCCGAGCTCATGCTTCTGTCCGTGGTCAACGCCTGGCCGCCACATCATGCTGTCAGAGGGAGCGGTGAGCCTATCTAGATACGCGTGGTTCGTCGGACGACGGCCACTGGGCGTGTAACGGCTTCACCGCATCCACCGTCCCGGCGACGGGACTTCGGGCACCGGGCTTCAGTTCATCCCGGTTGCGTTCTTGATCTCCTCCACGTCTTCTATGCTGCGATTGAGCCCGCTTCGGCCCATCGGTAAGTCGTGCCATCGACCCAGATCCGATGCAGGATCACTGCGAGCTTGCGTGCCAAGGCGACCTTTGCGCGCTTCGAGCCTCTCCGCTTGGCGACGTCCATCCCCCAGCGTTTGAGTTTTGAGAACCGCGTGATGCGCGATAGCAGAACGTTGGCGGCTTCATACAAGGCCGTCCGCACCGTCTCATCGCCGGCCAGCGTGATTCCGCCCGTGACGTCCTTTTCTCCCGATTGATATTTCTTTGGCGTGAGCCCGAACAGCGCGCCTGCTGCCTTTGACTTTACAATGCGATGAGGATCATCAATCGCCGATTTGTAGGTGATGGCCACCAGGGGACCAACGCCTGGTACTGTCATAAGCCGGCGGCAGACTGCATCATCACGCACAATTGCCAGCACAGCCTTGTGTAGTCTTCCGTATTCTGCCTTCAGGGCCGATCGTGCCGAAAGCATCGCACCAGCAATGCGCTCCAATGTCGCCTGGCCTGCAACCAACTCTCGAATCCGCGCTTCGAAACTCCTCCGCGTCACCGGGCCAACCTTCAGCCCGAAGCCGCGCAAAATCCCTCGGATACTTAATTCCACATCGATAAGTCGCCCGAGAAGCTGTTTGCGTGCGATCAGGAGTGCCCGGATCTCCTGGGCGCCGACCGACTTCGCGTGTACCGGCTGGAACCATCCCATCCGGATCAACTGGGCGATCCCGCGGGCATCCTTGCGATCAGTCTTCACCGTCATTGCAGACAATGCGGCCTTAACATGTCGCGTCTCGAGCAGGACCGCCTCGAGCCCCGCTCCTTTCAAGCCTGCATGCAGCCATTGCGACAGCGGCCCCGCTTCCAGCCCAATTCGCTTTACTGCAAAGCCAAGCCTCTCGAAAAAGTCGACTAAGGCGTCGGGTTCGCTCGCGATCTTCGCTTCCTTCAGGATCTTACCCTGGGCATCCACAACGCACACGCTCGACAGTTCCAATGACACGTCAATTCCGGCATAGTTCTCCACGGCTGTCCTCCGTCTCTAGATGCTTGGGGCCGACTCAAGTCGTGACCCCGTTTCATCATCTATCGGGGGACAGCCACCATCATGACCCCTTGCTCGGAGCAGGGCCCATTACCGCATCTAGATCGGTGAAGGCTTAACGAGCGATCCGATCGGGATGAGGCGTCGGCGCTCAGGTAGCTACTTTGTCGACAAGCCGCGCCGGGCGATTTCGGCGAACTGTTCCGCTGCGGGCGAGAGTGTAAAGTCGGCCCGGCTGAGCAGCGAGACATGCCGCCTGACGATCGGCTGGCTCAGCGCAACGGCCGCAAGGGTCGGAAACTGCGCCTTGGGCAGCATGTGCGCCGGCAGAATGCTGATTCCGGCCCCCTCCGCGGTCAATGCCAGGGCCGTCGTGATGAGCGAGACTTCGAGGGCCGGCTTGAGCTCCTGGCCCGTCTGGCCCAAGGCCTCGTCGATCTGGGTCCGGATTCGCGTTCCGCGGCGCATGGTGATCAGGTCGGAGGCGGCGAGCTCGTCCCAGGTCAGGCGCCGGCGCTTCTCGAACCGGCCGTTCCTGATGCCGATCGCCGAGAGCGGGCTTTCCATCAGCGTTTCGATCCGCGCCTCCGATGTGCCATCGTCCTCGAAGCTGCCGATGCCGAACTCGGCGTGGCCGGCCATGACGAACGGCAGCAGTTCGTCCGGAGCGACATCGAACAGGTCGATCCTGACCTCGGGATAGCGGGACCGAAACCTGGCCAGGATGCGCGGAAGCAAGGCCGAGGCCACGCCGGCGGAGACCGCGAGTGCGATCCGCCCCGACCTGACTTCGACGAGGTCGCGCATATGCTGCGCGAGGCCTCGTGCGCTCGACAGGATCCGCTCCGCCGCGGGGATCGCTTCCCTGCACGCAGCCGTCGGGTGCAGTGCGCGCGTCGTCCGATCGAACATCTTGACCTGGAAGTTCTCCTCGATCTGCCGGATCAGGAGGCTGATCGCCGACTGCGTCACGCGCAGTTCGGCCGCCGCCTTGGTGATGCTGCCGAGGCGATAGACCAGGACCAGCGCCTCCAGCTGTCGCATGGTCGGATTCATAAGGCGACCTCATGAATTTATGAGAATTTTGTGGCTAATCGAAAGAGTTGGGGTGTGCAAGATAATTCTGACCGCGATCGCCATCCACGCGGCTGATATCGTCGGAAAAACGAAATACAGGGGAGGGAGATTTGGCGCAGACGATCAACATCGGCCGTTACATCGACGACCGTCCGCTTTCGGCCTTCCAGATTCGCGCGATCTGTTTGTGTGCCCTCGTGATCGGGCTCGACGGCTTCGATGCCCAGGCGCTCGGCTTCGTCGCGCCGGCGCTCAGCAAGGACCTGCATCTGGCACCCGGCGCGCTTGGTCCTGTCTTCGGCGCCTCGTTGTTCGGTGTGATGATCGGCTCGCTGCTGTTCGGCGCGCTGGCCGACTATTTCGGTCGCAAATGGCTGGTGATCGCGGGCGTGATCGTCTTTGCGCTGGGCTCGCTGGCCACCAGCAGGGCCGGAAGCGTTCAGGACCTCGTGGTCCTGCGCTTCCTGACCGGCCTCGGTCTTGGTGGCGTCCTGCCGAATGCGATCGCACTGACCGGCGAATATTCCCCGCAGCGCCGCCGGACGCTGCTGATCATGCTGATGTTCATGACGGTGTCACTGGGATCGGCGATCGGCGGTTCGGTCGCGGCCAGGCTGATTTCGGCTTACGGCTGGCAGGGCATCTTCGTGATCGGTGGCGTCCTTCCGCTCCTGCTCTGCCCGGTCCTGATTGTATGGCTGCCGGAATCGCTGTCGCTGCTGGCGCTCGACGAGCGCAACAGCGGCCGCGTCCGCTCACTCCTCGGGCAGATCGACCCGTCGGCAAAGTTCGCGGAGGACGCACGCTTCGCCGTCGTCGAGGAAAGCGGCAAGGGATTCCTGTTGCCGCAGCTCTTCGCCAACCGGCGGCTCGTCCCGACATTGCTGTTGTGGATCATGTTCTTCATGAACATGCTCGACATCTACTTCCTCAACAGCTGGCTGCCGACGCTGACGCATGGCGTCGGCCTCGACGTCGAGGCCGCGATCGCCGTCGGGATCGCGTTCCAGCTCGGCGGAATGGTCGGCACGGTCGCGCTCGGATTGCTGATCGAGCGGCTCGGCTTCCATCGTGTCCTGTTCCTGACCTATGTCGCCGGCTTCGTCTCGATCGTGACCATTGGATTTGCCGGAGCCGTGCTGCCGATCCTGGTGCCGGCGGTCTTCATTGCAGGCGTCGCGGTCATCGGCGGCCAGATCGGCTGCAACGCCTATGCGGCGCGGCTCTATCCGACCTATATCCGCGCCACCGGAATCGGCTGGGCGCTCGGCATCGGCCGTCTAGGCTCGATTCTCGGCGTGACCGTCGGCGGACTGATGCTCGCCGCGCATTGGAGCGTCCCGTCGCTGTTCCAGACCAGCGCGGTGCCGCAGCTTTGCTCCGCGCTGGTGATCCTTGGCCTTGCCTTGCTCAGCATGCGCCGCGGCGGCGCGCTCAGCGGCCAGCCTCGGCATGACGAGCTTTCGGTGCCCGAGCGCGCCTGAGCCAGCGCGAGAACACGCCAGAGAAGAGATGACATGAAAAACATCCAGACACAGGTCCTGATCGTCGGCGCGGGGCCAGTCGGCTTGACCGCCGCCATGGATCTCGCCTCCCGCGGCATCGACGTTGTCGTCGCCGAGATCCGCCGCGCAGGCGAGCCACCGAACGTCAAATGCAACCACGTCTCCGCGCGCTCGATGGAGGTGTTCCGCCGCCTCGGCATCGTCCGCGCGGTGCGCGAAGGCGGACTGCCGGCCGACTTCCCGAACGACTGCGCCTATCGCACCGCCGTGGTCGGTCGCGAGCTGACGCGGATCCCGATTCCCTGTCGCGCCGATCGCTACACCGCGACCGGCGGCCCGGATACCGATTGGCCGACGCCCGAGCCGCCGCACCGGATCAACCAGATCTATCTCGAGCCGATCCTGTTCGCGGCCGCCGAGGCCCGGCCGGGAATCCGGATTCTCAATCGCGTTCAGGTCGCGCATTTCGATCAGGGCGCAGACGGCGTTGTTGCGCGGGCGCAGGCCCTGGATGATGACCAGACCATCACCATCGCGGCCGACTATCTGATCGGCTGCGACGGCGGCCGCTCGACCGTGCGCAGGCTGATCGGCTCGCGGCTGTCAGGCACCGACGTCGTGCAGCGGGTGCAGTCCACCTACATCCACGCTCCCGCGCTGAAGGATCTGATCACCCAGAAGCCGGCCTGGATGACCATGTCGCTCAATCCGCGCCGCTGCGGCACGACTGTTTCGATCGATGGCCGCGACTTCTGGCTGATCCACAACCATCTCGCGCCTGATGAGCTCGAGTTCGACAGCGTCGATCGCGACTGGGCGCTGCGCACCATTCTTGGCGTCGACGATCGCTTCCAATACGACATCATCAGCAAGGAGGATTGGGTCGGGCGACGCCTGGTCGCCGATCGCTTCCGCGATCGCCGTGCGTTCATTTGCGGTGATGCAGCCCATCTGTGGATTCCCTATGCCGGCTACGGCATGAATGCCGGCATCGCCGACGCCGTCGACCTCTGCTGGATCCTTGCGGCCGTGCTGCAGGGCTGGGCGAGCCCTGCGCTGCTCGACGCCTACGAGGCCGAGCGCCAGCCGATCACCGAGCAGGTCTCGCATTTCGCGATGAACCATGCCCTTGCCGTGATGGGGCAACGCCGCGCGGTGCCGCCCGAGGTCGAGATCGACGGCGAGGCAGGCGATGCCGCGCGCAGCAAGGTGGGGCAAGCCGCCTACGATCTCAACGTCCAGCAATATTGCTGCGCAGGCCTGAACTTCGGCTATTACTACGACCGGTCGCCGATCATTGCCTATGACGGCGAGGCGCCGCCGCCCTACAGCATGGGCAGCTTCACAGCCTCGACCGTGCCGGGCGCCCGCGCGCCGCATGTCTGGCTGGCTGACGGACGTTCGCTGCTCGATGCGCTCGGCCCCGCCTATACGCTGGTGCGATTCGATCAAACCATCGATGCCGCACCGCTGCTGGACGCAGCTGCGCGTTCGGGCGTCCCCCTCACGGTGCTCGACGTCGATCGGGCTGGGGCAGGATTCGATTTTGCCGAGAATCTGCTGATGGTGCGCCCGGATACGCACATTGCCTGGCGCGGCATGGCGGCGCCGCGGGATCCTGATCGGCTGCTTGAGCGATTGCGGGGAGCAGCTTCCGACCCGGCCAGTCGTGAGCACGATTCTGCGGGAGAAGCGGCGGCTGCTCAAATTGCTTGATCGGAAATACGGCTTTCTTGTTTCAAACGGGGGGACACAATGCGTCGAGGGACGATGGCTGCGATAGGAGCCGTTCTCATCTTGCTGGGTGGGATGCTGGCGCATTTCACTCAGACGACCAATGGCATTCGTATCGAAGACGTGCGTTTCAAGGGCGCCGCGGGCAATACCATGAGCGCCCTGGTCTATATTCCGCGAAATGCAAGCGAGAAAAGCCCCGCCCCCGGCATTCTCGCGGTCCATGGTTACATCAACTCGCGCGAGACGCAGGACGGTTTTGCGATCGAGCTCGCCAGACGCGGCTATGTCGTCGTTGCACTGGACCAGACCGGCCACGGCTACAGTGATCCGCCTGCTTTCGCGCACGGCTTCGGTGGTCCCGATGGCCTGGCCTATCTGCGTAGCCTGCCCTATGTCGACAAGGAGAACATCGGCCTTGAAGGCCACTCCATGGGCGGCTGGACGATTCTTGCTGCGGCTGCAGCGATGCCGGATGCCTACAAGTCGCTGGTGCTGGAGGGCTCGTCCACCGGAAAGCCTTTTGCAGCCGATGGCACCCCGACCTGGCCGCGCAACCTCGCCGTGGTGTTCTCGCAATACGACGAGTTCGCGCTGATCATGTGGGGCAGCGAGTACGCCGGGAATGTTCCTCGGTCGGAAAAGCTTGCCGCCGTGTTCGGTGCTGCGGCACCGATCGAGCCCGGCAGGATTTACGGCGACATCAGCAAAGGCACTGCGCGGGTTCTCTACACCCCGGCCATCACGCATCCGGCCGATCATTTCTCGCACGAAGCCATCGGTGACAGCCTCGACTGGTTCAGCAAGACGCTCGCCGGCGGCACGCCGCTGCCGCCAGCCGATCAGATCTGGCTCCGCAAGGAGATCGGCACATTGATCGCCCTCATCGGCTTCCTTGTTCTGCTGCTCGGTGCCTTCGACCTGCTGCTGGCCTCTTCGGCCTTTGCTTCGCTTCGGACCGGGCCGGTCCCTTCGGATGCGACGAGTGCCGAATTGCCAAAAGGCGGACGCTGGTGGGCCGTGTTCTGGATTTCTGCGCTGCTGCCTGCGATCACTTACTATCCCGCCTTTGCGATCGGAAATGCGTGGCTGCCGGCATCGCGCGTCCTCCCGCAGGTTTTCACCACCCAGATCGCGACCTGGGCGCTCCTCAACACGGTGATTACGTTGGCGCTGCTGCCGTTCGTGCCGCGGCGCATCACTCGCAAGGGTGTTGCGGGGCCGGCCGTCTTGATCGCACTGGCGACGGTCGCTGTCGGCGTTCTGGCGGTGTGGCTTGCCGACCTCCTGTTCAAGATCGACTTTCGCTTCTGGGTCGTGGCGCTCAAAATGCCGAGTGCGACGCAATTGATGATCATGCTGATCTATCTGGTTCCCTTTACGCTCTTCTTTGTCGTCGCGCTGCGCGCGCTGCACGCCAATTTCAGCCGGCTCGATGCGCCGGCGATGGGTCACTATGTCACGACCATTCTGGTGCTCTCGCTCGGGATTTTCATTCTGATCGGCGGCCAATATCTGGCGATGTGGTTTGGCGGAAAATTGATCAATCCGTTCCCGGCCTCGCCGGTCGTGCCGCTCTCGACCATCATCGGCATTCAGTTCATCCCGCTCCTTGCGGCGATTGCCGTGATCTCGACCTTCACATGGCGACGTACCGGCACGTCACTGCCCGGAGCCCTGATCTGTGGGCTGCTGGTGACCTGGTACATCGTGGCAGGAACGGCGACGCAGGCGGCCATCTGATGCCGACCTACAGCACCGCGCACTACTTCCTCGAGGCCCTCATGGACCTCGGGGTCGACACCATCTTTGCCAATCTCGGCACCGACCACGTCTCGCTGATCGAGGAGATCGCGCGCTGGGACAAAGAGGGACGGCGGCATCCCGAGATCATCCTGTGTCCGCACGAGGTGGTCGCGGTTCACATGGCAGCCGGCTATGCGTTCGCAACAGGCCGCGGCCAGGCCGTATTCGTCCACGTCGATGCCGGCACCGCCAATGCGTGCATGGCGATCCAGAATCTGTTTCGCTATCGGCTGCCGGTCCTGCTGTTGGCGGGCCGGGCTCCGTTCACCCTGCATGGCGAGCTCAGGGGATCGCGCGACACCTATGTCCACTTCGTCCAGGACAGCTTCGACCAGGCGAGCATCGTACGTCCTTATGTGAAATGGGAATACACGCTGCCATCGGGCGTGGTCGTGAAGGAGGCGCTGGCACGTGCGGCGGCGTTCATGCACAGCGATCCACCGGGGCCGGTCTACATGATGCTGCCCCGCGAGACCCTCGCGGAGAACTGGGACGCGCAGCAAATGCCCGCTTACCCGCCGGCGCGGTATGGCTCGGTCAAGGCCGGCGGGATCGAACCGGCGCGGGCGCATGAAGTGGCTGAAGCGCTGATGGCGGCCGAGAATCCGATCGCGCTGACCGCCTATCTCGGCCGCAATCCAGATGCCGTCGCGGTGCTCGAACGGCTGGCGCTTGCCTGCGGCATCCGCGTCGCCGAATTCAATCCGGTGACGGTGAACATTCCCCAGGACTCGCCGTGCTTCGCCGGCGGCGATCCCTCTGCCTTGGTCGCCCATGCCGACCTCGGCCTGCTCGTCGATACCGACGTGCCCTTCGTCCCGCAGTCCGTGAGGGCCGCGGATGGGCTGCGCTGGATCCAGATCGACATCGATCCGCTCAAGGCCGATATCCCGATGTGGGGCTTTGCCACCGACCTGCGCATCGCCGGTGATTCGGCGATCATCCTGCAACAGGTGTTAGAGGTCGTCGAAGCGCGCGCCGATGACGACTATCGCAGGAAAGTGCGTCGCCGGATCGAGAGCTGGGAGCCACTGCGCGAGGCCGGCCAGGCGAGGCGACGAGCCGCGGCCACGGAAAGAGGCGAATCGGGCGCGATCAATCCCGCCTTCCTTTTCTCGCGGCTGCAGGCACTCTTGTCGGAACACGACGTCGTCCTCAACGAGGCCGTCCGCAACGCACCGGTCCTGCAGCAGCAGCTGCGCCGCACCAAGCCTCTGACCTATGTGGGTCTGGCCGGCGGCGGGCTCGGCTTCAGCGGCGGCATGGCGCTCGGACTGAAGCTGGCCAATCCGGCGCGCCGGATCGTGCAGGTCGTCGGCGACGGCGCTTTCCACTTCGCCGCGCCGGATACCGTCTACGCCGTGTCGCAGCAATATCGGCTGCCGATCTTCACCGTCATTCTCGACAATGGCGGCTGGCAGGCCGTCAAGGCCGCAGTTCAACGGGTTTATCCCGACGGAGAAGCGCAGCGGGCCGACGCGTTCCTGTCCAGGCTTCGGACCGGACGCCAGGACGAGCAGCGGCATTTCATCGACATTGCCCGTGCCTTCGGCGCTCATGGCGAACGGGTGAGCGATCCGAACGGGCTTGATGAAGCAATCACCCGCTGTCTCCGCGCGGTCGACGCAGGATGCGCCGCCGTCATGCATGTCGACCTCGTGCCGCTCTAGGGAGGGGCAAGGGCGATCCAGTTACTCCGAGACGGGGCGGCTAGGATCGAAAAGCCGCGGGGTACTGGATGCCCCGGTCAAGCCGGGGCATGACACCGGTTATTGGGCCACCAATGAGCGCTGCAAGACTCCCCGGTTTCCCACCGCCCAACTTCCCCCGGGTTCCCGCCGCCCAACTTTAAGACACCGGCGACGGCTTCCTTAACCCGTTATTTACCGTAACCGACAAAAGTCAGACTTCGAGGCAGACGACCCGCGCCGAATTCGATTGTCTCGCAAGCGGCACGCGTGGGGAGACTGGAGGCGTCGGGTGGGGCGCGGAGTCGGAACCGGACAGAGTCATGAATTCGCGCGTATCGTGGAGTGTTGACGGTATCGATCCATCCGTCAGGGAGCGGGCCGAAGCCGCTGCCCGCCGTGCCGGCATGTCACTCAACGATTGGCTGAACTCCACGCTCGGCGAGACTGCGCCGCCGAATTTTCGCAGCCCTTACGAGCAGCCGCGTCAGGATCAACGTCACGATCCGCGTTCGCAGCAGCAGGACATTCAGAACCAAGGAATTGGTCAGGCGAGTCGCGAAGTCGCCGACATCCATCAGCGGCTCGACGCGATCACCCGGCAGATCGAACGGATTTCGAAGCCCGCCGCGCCGCGCCAAGACTCTTCCCGTGAAAGAGACGTCTCGCGCGAGCAGGGCGTGGCCCGCCAGCTCAACGATGCGATCTCGCGGCTCGATGCCCGCCTGTCGCAGATCTCGCGGCCGCAGCAACCGCAGCCGCAGCAGCCTCCGGCGCCACGCGCGACGCCTGCGCCCTCACCCGTTGAAACGCGCCATCGCCAGGCCGATGCGGTCGAGCGCGCGGCCGCGCAGGTCTATCGCAACTCGCCGCCGCTGAGTCCCGCCTCGTTCGACGTCGCGGTCGCCGAGATCACCGCACGGCAGGGCGAGCTTGACGGATTCGCACCGCGGCAGGTGCCGTCGCGCGCCGCGCCGCCGATCGCTCCGTCTGCGTCTGTCTATGCTCCGCCGCCACCGCAGGCGGGGCCGGATTTCTCCGCGCTCGAGCGCCATCTGCTCAAGATCACGAGCCAGATCGAGTCGCTGCAGCGGCCTGACCATACCGAGCAGGCCATCAACGGCTTCCGCGCCGAGCTTGCCGAGATCCGCAACGTCATCACCGAGGCGATGCCGCGGCGCGCGATCGAATCGATCGAGAACGAGATCCGCTCGCTGCACCGCCGCATCGACGAGACCCGCTCCAGCGGCACCGACGGCCAGGTGCTGTCAGGCATCGAGCGCGCCCTCTCCGACATCAAGCAAGTGCTGCGCACGCTGACGCCGGCCGAGCAGCTCACCGGCTACGACGAGGCGATCCGCAATCTCGGCGCCAAGCTCGACCTGATCCTGCGCGCCAATGACGATCCCTCGACGGTGCGCCAGCTCGAAGGCGCGATCTCGGCGCTGCGCGGCATCGTCTCCAACGTCGCTTCCAACGAAGCGCTGGCCCGCCTCGCCGAGGACGTGCAGCTGCTGTCATCCAAGGTCGATCAGCTCAATCGCGCCTCGGACCGCGGCGACAGCTTTGCGGTGCTGGAGCAGCGCATCGCCGCGCTCACGGCCGCGCTGGAAACGCGCGAGCGGCCGGCGCCTGCCGAGAGCACCGAGCATCTGGAAGCCGCGATCCGCGCGCTGTCCGACCGTTTGGACCGCATGCAGGTCGGCAACGACTCCGCCTCGACCTTTGCGCATCTCGAGCAGCGCGTCTCTTATCTGCTGGAGCGGCTAGAGGCCGCCTCGGATCAGCGCGGCGGCAATTTCAGCCGTGTCGAGGACGGGCTGCACGACATCCTGCACCACCTCGAGCGGCAGCAGGCGACCTATGCCGCGCTGGCCGAGAGCCGCAATTCAGCGCCGCCGCCCGATTCCGGCATGGTCGATCTCGTCAGGCGCGAGCTGTCCGACATCCGCTTCAGCCAGGCCGAGACCAACCGCAGCACCCAGGATTCGCTGGAGGCCGTGCACAACACGCTCGGCCACGTTGTCGATCGCCTCGCCATGATCGAGGGCGACCTGCGCGCGGTGCGCGCCGCGCCGGGGGGGGGGGGGGGGCGCGCCTGCGCCGATGCCGGTGGCCGCGCCATTGCCGATGGCGGCTCCCGTCGAGCCGGCGCCGATGGCGCGCGAGCAATGGCAGCCTCAGCCGTCGCAGCCGAAATACGATCCGAAGCCCGAGCTGCCCAATCCCGCCGGCCAGCCGCATGCGCATTCCGGCTTCGTCGCCGCGCCGCGCGAATTCCATGCCGCCGCACCCTCCGCGCCGCCGCCGGTGCCGGTGGCGCAGCAAGCTACACCGCCTTTGCCACCGCGCGCGATCAGCGAGATCCTCGAGCCGCACACGGCCCCGGCGCGCGCCACGATCGCGCCCGAACTGCCGCCGGATCATCCGCTCGAGCCTGGCACGCGTCCGGGCGGCCGCCCCGCCACGCCGTCCGAACGCATTGCCGCGTCCGAAAGCGCGATCAGCGAAATCCCGGCTGCGCCCAAGGAGCCGGTGTCGTCGTCGAGCTTCATCGCAGCCGCGCGCCGCGCCGCGCAGGCCGCCGCCGCGCAGCCACAGGAAAAGCCCGCCCGCGGCGTCAAGGCCGCAATCGCGGCGCGCAGCAAGGACAAGGCTCAAGGCAAGGCCCAGGCCGCCGCTTCGGAAGGCGGCTCGACCATCACCTCGAAAATCCGCTCGCTGCTGGTCGGCGCCAGCGTGGTCGTGATCGTGCTCGGCACCTTCAAGATGGCGATGAACCTGCTCGAAGGCGGCAGCGTGCCGCCGGCGCCGCAGGCGATGGAGAATACCAGCCAACAGGCACCGCAGGCGCCGCCGCCAGTCGAGAGCAAGCCGCCCGAGCAGGTCACGCCGTCGATGACCTCACCGACGCCGATCGGCAAGCAGTCCCTGAACAATGCCGCGCCGGCGGCGAGCTCCGGCAGCACGGCTTCCGTCGAAATTCCACCCGCGCCCGCAGCAGCGCCGCTTCCGCCCGCGGCGAACGGCGACGTCACCGGCGCGCTGTCGGGCACGAGCCGCGCGCGGCTCGGCGTGGTCCAGATCCCGCCGAGCGAGAAGCTGCCTGACGGCATCGCCGGTCCCGCTTTGCGCGTCGCTGCGATGAAGGGCGATGCGACCGCGGCCTACGAGATCGGCGTGCGCTTTGCCGAGGGCAAGGGCGTCGCTGCGAATTACGACGAAGCCGCCAAGTGGTACGACCGCGCCTCGCAGGCCGGCGTGGTGCCCGCAACCTTCCGCCTCGGCACGCTTTATGAGAAGGGCCTGGGCGTGAAGAAGGACGCCGACATCGCCCGCCGCTACTACACGCAGGCGGCCGAACGCGGCAACGCCAAGGCGATGCATAATCTCGCGGTGCTCGACGCCGACGGTGGCGGACGCGGCGCCAATTACAAGAGCGCGGCGCAGTGGTTCCGCAAAGCCGCCGACCGCGGCGTCGCCGACAGCCAGTTCAACCTCGGCATCCTCTATGCCCGCGGCATCGGCGTGGAGCAGAACCTCGCCGAATCCTACAAATGGTTCAGCCTGGCGGCCGCCCAGGGCGATGCCGATGCGGCCGGCAAGCGCGACGACGTCGCCAAGCGCCTCGACCCGCAATCGCTCGCCGCCGCCAAGCTCGCGATCCAGACCTTCAGCGCCGAGCCGCAGCCCGACGACGCCGTCAACGTGGCGACGCCCGCCGGCGGCTGGGACAGCGCCCCGCAGGCGGCCACCAAGCCCGCGCCGAAGCCGGTCGCGACGAAGAAGACGGCGTCGGCGGCGCATTGATTTAAGACGCCATCTCCTCTGGTCGTCGCCCGGCTTGACCGGGCGACCCAGTATTCCAGAGGCCTTCGTCGGATAGCTCGCTCCCACAACACCCGCTGCGGCGTACTGGATGCCCCGGTCAAGCCGGGGCATGACATCCTAGCAAGATCACGGCGCCTCGATCACGGTCGGCACGCCGGGCTCCAGCAATCGCAGCCGCGGTCCGAACCCGAGCACGTCAAACGTCTTGCGCAAATCCTCGCCGTTCTGGCGGAAATGCGCCCAGCCTTCGGTGTGCACGGGCACGATCATCGCATCGGGAAAGGCGCGCGCGGTCTCGATGGTGTCGTTGGTGTCCATGGTGAGATGGAACGGGCCACGCGTTTGCGCGGCGCCGGCAAACGGCAGCACCACGCCGCACTTGAAGCGGCGCGCAACTTCGGCGACTCCGTCGAACCAGGTGGTGTCGCCGCTGATATAGACCGCGCTCGTGTCCTTGCGGCTCGATTGCACCACGAAGCCGATGACGTCGCCCGACAACGGCTCGATGCCGGCAGGGCCGTGACGCGCCGGTGTCGCGGTGATGGTGAGCATGTTGCCGTCGTCGTCCTTCAGATGCGCGGTTGCCCAGGGCGCGAGGCCCTCGACATGGCCGCCGAGGCGTTTGGCGCCGGCCTCCGTCGTCAGCGCGCGTGGTGCTTTCAGCAAGAAGTCGCGCCCTGAATTGTCGAGATTGTCCGAATGCTGGTCGTGGCTGAGCAGCACGGCATCGATGGGGCCGATCGCAGCGGCTTTCACCGCCGGGCCGGTGGTCTTCTCCAGCTTCACATGCGGCAATTGATAGGCGCCCGGCGCATCGAAGGTGGGATCGGTGAGCAGGCGAAAGCCGTCGATCTCGATCAAGGCGGTGGGGCCGCCGATCAGGGTGATTGAAACGGGCATGCGGAACTCCTCTTACGCCACCGGCTTTGCGGGGCGCGTCACCAGGTAAATGCCGAGCGCCACCGGAATGATCCCCAAGAGGTCGCGCGCCTCGACGTGTTCGCCGAGCACGAGAAACGCGAACAGCATGCCGAGCGGCGGCATCAGGAAATGATAGGCGCTCGCCGCGGTCGCACCACACACTTTCAGGAGATGAAACCAGAGCCAGGAGGCGAGGATCGAGCCGCCGAGCACGAGGAAGGCGAAGGCGCCGATCAGGCCCGGGGTAAAGTCGATCGCGCGGACATCGGCGAAGGTGAATGCGATCGGCGCGAGCACGATGCCCGCTGCGAGGCTCTGCACGCCATTGCCGATCCACAACGAGCCCTTCGGCGCGAGCAGCTTGAACAGAATGGTGCCTGATACGATGGAGGCGAGCGAGGCCAGCGTGAAGACAATGCCGTGCAGGCTGTCGGTGCCGACCGAGAGACGGTGCCACACGATCGCCGTCACGCCGACGACGCCGAGCAAAAGGCCGCTCGCCTTGCGCCAGGTCATGCCTTCGCCGAGCAGCAGTGCGGCGAGCGCCGCCGTGAACACCGGATTGGTCGAGACGATCAGCCCGCCGAGGCCGGCGGAGACCGATTGCAGGCCGGTATAGCCGAGCCCGAGATAGAGCGCGTTGTTGGCGATGCCGAGCACCGCGAAGATCGCGGCGTCGCGCCAGGACAATGACCAGGCTTCGCCACGGATCAGCGTGGCACCCAGGATCAGGATGCCGGCCAGCGAGAAGCGCGCGGCGAGCAGGATCAGCGGCGGGCAATGGGTGACGCCGATCTTGCCGGCGACGAAGGCGTAGCTCCAGAGCAAGCAGAACAGGCCGATGGCGAGCGGCAGCGTGTTGAAGCGGGTGCGGGGAACCGAAATCGAAGGCGCAAGCGACATGAGGCATTCTCCTGAACCCCCGATCTAGGGACGCCGCTTGCCATTTGGAAATTAAATGATTAACTACGGATCAGTTGATTTTCGAATGGAGGCTGATATGCTCGATCTCGAGCTTCTGCGCAGCTTCGTCTCGGTGGTCGAGGCCGGCGGCTTCACCCGCGCCGGCGAGCGCGTCCACCGTACGCAGTCGACCGTGAGCCAGCAGATCAAGCGGCTGGAGGAGGATGTCGGCCAGGTGCTGCTGCACCGCGACGGCAAGGACGTGCGCCCGACCGAGGCCGGCGAGCGGCTGTTGTCCTACGCGCGGCGGCTGCTTTCGCTTGCGGAAGAGGCGCGCGACGTGCTGCGCCAGCCGGGCGGCGAAGGCGCGATCCGGCTCGGCATCCCCGAGGATTTTGCGGCCTATCGGCTGACGAAGCTGCTGGGCACGTTCTCGCGCTCGCACCCGGGCCTGCGCCTCGACGTGCGCGCCGACCAGAGCAAGCACCTCGCCCGCGATCTCGAACGCGGCGAGCTCGATCTCGCGCTCTACAAGCGCGCGGCCGGCGAGAAGGGCGCGATCGCGGTGTGGCCGGAGCGGGTGCACTGGGTCACCAGCAAGAGCCATCCGGTCGACGTCGACGTGCCATCAGTGCCCCTGATCGGCTTTCCGCTCGGCTGCGTCTATCGCGCCGGCGCCATCCACGCGCTGGAAAGCGCGGGCCGCGCCTGGCACACCGCCTACACATCATCGAGTCTCTCCGGCATCCAGGCCGCGGTGGCCGCGGGCATGGGCTTAAGCATCCTGTCGGAGATGTCGATCCAGTCCGACCACCGCGTGCTGACCGCCAAGGACGGCTTTGCGCCGATCAACAAGACGGAGGTGGCGCTGATGGCCTCGCCCAATGCGAGCCCCGCGACGCTGCGGCTGGCGGATCGCTTGGCGGAGTTCTGCGAGGACGTGCAGGCGAAGGCGGCGTGAGCTTGGGAGATGCGTAGGGTGGGCAAAGGCGCGAAGCGCCGTGCCCACGATCCTTCAATAGTTAGCAGGTGGTGGGCACGCTACGCTTTGCCCACCCTACGAGAGCAGCGACTTCAGTAACACCTTGACGCCGCTATCGCGTGCACGCGGCGGTCGCCGAGGAGATGGGCGACAAAGCCGGTCTTCGCAAAGATCCTTGCAAACGCGGCGTCGCGGATGCTGAGGCCGCCGGCATAGGCGCCGAAGGCGGGCATCACGGCGCGCATTCCGTCGCTGGCGAAGCAGCGCCGCTCCATCGAACGGCCGCGGGCGGAGATGCGGGCCTTGGGGTGCAGATGGCCGGCAATCTCGCCAGGCGCGCCTGATGGCTCGTGGCGGAAGGTGATGGGGCCAACAGCAACTTCGTCGGCGACGGTACCGCCGAGATCGCGCGGCAGCATTGGATCGTGATTGCCCGAGATCCAGATCCAGTCGCGCCCTGTTTGGAGCGCGGCGACGGCATCGCGGTCCTCCGCGGACAGGCGCTCATGCGCGGTGCGATCATGAAAACTGTCGCCGAGCGCGATGATCGTTTTGGGATTATGGCGGGAGATGACAGCAGCGAGCCGGCCAAGTGTCGCGACGGTATCGTAGGGCGGCAGCAGCACGCCGCGGGTGGCGAAGCTCGAGCCCTTCTCCAGATGCAGATCGGAGACGACCAGCAGGCGCTGCTCGTCCCAGAACAGCGCGCCGGAGAGATCGGCCGCGAAGGTCACATCGATGATGGTGACTCTGGAAACGCGCATGTCCTCGTCATCCCCCGAAATCAGCGCGCCTGCCGTCACGTCTTACCCGCTTCTATCCATCGCCTCTTTGACGAGTTCATCCGCGGCTTCGGCCAGCAGCTCGTCTGCAGCTTCGCCATAAACTGACTCGCGGCCGATTTCCAGCATCACGGGCACGGCGAGCGGGGAGACATGGTCGAGTTCCCGGTGGGTGATGCGGCCCTGGATGCGCATCAGCATGTCGCTGAGGCGGCGCAGATCCAATAGGCCGGTGGCGGCATCGGCGCGCGCGGCGCGCAGCAGCACGTGGTCGGCCTGATGCTTGCGCAGGACGTCGTAGACGAGGTCGGTCGAGAACAGCACCTGGCGGCGGCTCTTCTCTTCGCCGGTGTGGCGGCGCGCGATCAGGCCGGAGATGATCGCGCAGTTGCGGAAGGTGCGCTTCATCAGCGCGGATTCGGCGAGCCAGGCCTCCAGATCGTCGCCGAGCATATCAGGGTCGAACAACCCGTTGAGATCGATGCGGCCGTCCCTGATCATGAAAGAGAGGTCGCCGAGCCCCCAGATCGCCACCGCATATTCATTGGCGACGAAGCCGAGCGGCCGGGCGCGGGCGCGCTCCAGCCGGCGCGTCAACAGCATGCCGAGCGTCTGATGCGCGAGGCGGCCTTCGAAGGGATAGCAGACGATGTAATGCTTGTTGGCGCGCGGAAAACTTTCCACCAGCAGCTCGCGCACGGCGGGCACGCGGCTGACGTCCTTTTGCTGCGACAGCCAATCGCGCACCTGCTCCGGCAAGCCACCCCAAGCACGCCCGTCGTCGAGCAGACGACGGACGCGTTCGGCAAGATAGGTCGAGAGCGGGAATTTTCCGCCCATATAGGACGGCACTTTCGGATCCTTGTCATGCGCGCGTGAGACATAGACCTGGTCCTCGACCAGGGTCTCGTAGCGCACCACCTCGCCGGAGAACACGAAGGTGTCGCCGGGCGAGAGGCCTTCGATGAAGGCCTCCTCGATCTCGCCGAGCAAGCGGCCGCCGCGCGCGATCACCCCCGTCGAACCGTGACCGCCGCCGCGCGAGCGCACCAGCCGCACTTTCAGCATGTCGTCCTCGACGATGGTGCCGACATTCATCCGGTAGCTCTGCCGCACTTTTGGATTGGCGACGCGCCAGCGGCCCTCCTTGTCCTGCTTGATGCGGGCGAAGCGCTCATAGGTCTTCAGCGCGTAGCCGCCGGAGGCGACGAAATCGACGACGTCGTCGAAATCCTGCCGCGACAGGTCGGCGTAAGGCGCGGCGGTGCGGACCTCGGCATAGAGTTCATCGGAGAGAAACGGCTCGCCGCAGGCGCAGCCGAGCACGTGCTGGGCCAGCACGTCGAGCGCGCCGGTACGCAAGGGCGGGGTGTCCTGCGCATTCTCGGCGATGGCATCGATGGCGACGCTGCATTCCAGCACCTCGAAGCGGTTGGCGGGCACCAGCACGGCGCGGGAGGCTTCATCGAGGCGGTGATTGGCGCGGCCGATGCGCTGCATCAGGCGCGAGGAGCCCTTGGGCGCGCCGATATTGACGACGAGATCGACGTCGCCCCAGTCGACGCCCAGATCGAGCGAGGAGGTGCAGACCACGCCGCGCAAGCGTCCTGCCGACATCGCATCCTCGACCTTGCGGCGCTGCGCGACATCGAGCGAGCCGTGATGCAGCGCGATGGCAAGGCCGTCGTCGTTCATGCTCCAGAGATTCTGGAACAGCATCTCGGCCTGGCTGCGGGTATTGACGAACACCAGCGTGGTCTTGTTCTGCTTGATCAGCTCGTAGATCTCGGGGAGCGCGTGACGTGCGCTGTGGCCGGCCCAGGGCAGGCGCTCGCTTGTGTCGAGCATCTGAACCAGCGGCGGCGCGGCGCCGCCGGCGACGACGATATCGGCGGCAACTTCCTTGCCTTCGGGCTGCGGCACCAGGAAGCGCGCGAGTTGCTCCGGCTCCGCCACGGTCGCCGACAGGCCGATGGCGCGCATCTGCGGGGCGAGACGCCACAGCCGTGCAAGGCCGAGCGACAGCAGATCGCCGCGCTTGGACGTCACCAGCGCATGCAGCTCGTCGAGCACGATGCGCTTCAGCGAGGAAAACAAAAACGGCGCATCGTCGGAGGACAGCAGCAGCGCGAGTTGCTCCGGCGTCGTCAGCAGAATGTCGGGCGGATAGCGCCGCTGCCGCTGACGCCGCGACACCGGCGTGTCGCCGGTGCGGGTCTCGACCTTGATCGGCAGGCCCATCTCGGCGATGGGGCGCTCGAGGTTGCGGGCGATGTCGACGGCGAGCGCTTTCAACGGCGAGATGTAGAGGGTGTGGAGACCGGCGCTGCGCTGCACGCTGCGGCCGGTGGAGACGAGGGATTTCGCGGGCGTCGCCGGCGCAGAGCTGAGTTCCACCAGCGTCGGCAAGAATCCCGCCAGCGTCTTGCCGGCCCCGGTCGGAGCGATCAGCAAGGCCGATCGATCCTCACGCGCCTTTTCCAGCAGCGCGAGCTGATGCTCGCGCGGCGTCCAGCCGCGGGCCGCAAACCATTGCTGGAAACGGTCGGGCAGCAGCGGGGCCGGCTCGGCCGGAATTTTGAGGATGCGGGGCGGCACGGCGTTAGAGGTAAGCCGTGGGGGCGGGTTCGTCGAGGGGTGAGACGGTCTCGTCGTCTCGTAGGCGGGCAAAGCGAAGCGTGCCCACGCATTTTTGCGATCGAGAGGAATGGTGGGCACGGCGCAAGGGCGCCTTTGCCCACCCTACGGCATCTCGATTGTGGAGACCCGCTACTCCACCACCGGCTTGTCGGAGACCTCCCAGTCCTTGCCGTTGAAGACCTGGATGAACAGCGTCTTCATCGGTGTGTAGTCGTCCGGGGTATAACTGTAGGTGACGCCGTCGAGGAAGAACGGCGAGTGGAAGCCATTGAGGTTTGAGGCCTGCTTCAGCACATTGGCGCGGGTGAGGTCGTCGCCGCAGCGGCGCAGGATCTCGCCCATGGTGACAGCCTGGCCGTAGCCGGCATAGGCGATGGTGTTATCAGGAGCGACGTTCGGCAGATATTTCTTGCGCAGCTCCTCGAATGCCATGGGGCCCGGATCCTTTTCCCAACGGCCCGGCCCGGCATCCTTCGCATAGCTGATCGAGACGATGTCCTTGGCATTCTCGAAGCCAGCGGCGCTGAGGATGGATTTGCCGGTCGAGCCGGCCGAGAGCAGTTGCAGCGGCTTCCAGCCGAGCTCGGCCACTTTCCGGATCGACTGCGACGACGCCTTGCCGGTGGAGATGTTGTAGAAAACATCCGCGCCCGATTTCGACAGGTTGATCAGCTGTGAATCGACCGTCGGATCGGTGAGATCGTAGGTCTGCTCCATGATCACCTGCGCCGTGCCGCCGGCATCGGCCAGCACCTTCTTGAAGGGCCCAAGGAAATCGCGGCCGAAATCGTCGTTCTGGTAGAGGATACCGATCCTGGCATTCGGCTTCACGTTGACGACGTGTCGCGCCAGGATGCGCGCTTCGGTCGGATAGAGCGGCAGGCCCGCCATCGTCCATTTGAACTCTTTCGGATTGTTCCACTTCGAGGCGCCGGTGTTGAGCAGCAGCTGCGGCACGCCCTTGGAGTTCAGATATTTGTGCACGGCGGTCTGCGGCGCGGTGCCAAGCGAGCCGTAGAGCGCCAGCACCTCCTCCTGCTCGACCAGGCGCCGCGTCGCCTCGACGCATTTCGGCGCGCTGTAGGCATCGTCGAGCGTGAGGAAGTTGACCTTGCGTCCGTTGATGCCGCCGCCTTCGTTGAGCATCTGGAAATAGGCCTCGCCGACGCGCCCCAGCACGCCGTAGAGCGAGCCGGGACCGGAATGCGGCACGGTCTGCCCGATCTTGATCTCGGTATCACTGGCGCCGGCATCGTATTTCTTCTCGGCGGCCCAGACATAGGGCGCGGGCAGAACGGATGCGGCGATGGTGGCGAACGCGGCGGCGCTGACATCGCGCCGCGATGGATTCCTGGTCATTGTTTCTCTCCCTGGTGCTGCGCATTGTGCTGGGAACGCAGCGCAGCTCGCAAGTCCGAAGACGCCGCTTTGCGACGCAATGACGCTAAAATTGCAGGGTGTTTAGCGCCTAGACTCAAGTTTTCTCGGCAACGATGACGAGACCGCGCACCGGCTCGTTGTTCTCGTTGCGCGGCGAGCACGGCTCAAGCGTGACGAGCTTCAGGGTGGCCTTCGCAATCGCACCCCGCACATATTCCGCCGAATGGGCATAGCGCAGGCCTTCGCCGAGCACGATGCCATCGCCGTCATGCGTCTCCAGCGTGAAGGCGAGCACGCCGCCTGATACGAGCACGCGCCTGGCCTCGTTCAGCACAGGCGCGAGATCGGAGAGATAGACGAACGCATCCGCGGCGACGACGAGGTTCGCGCTGGCATCGGGCTTGGTGCGCAGGCCCTCGACCATGTCGGCGACTTCGAGCTCGGCATAGAGGTTGGTGGCCCGCGCCTCCTTGATCATGCCTGGCGACAGATCGATGCCGATGAATTGGTCGACCTGCTTGGCAAACGCAGCGGCCGCAAGCCCGGTGCCGCAGCCGAGATCGATTGTGCGCTTGAAGAAGGCCGGCTTCTTCGCCGCGACGCGCGCGGCCAGCACCGCCTTGAAGATCACGCTAGGAGCGCGATAGCCGAGATCGTTGATCAGCGCGTGCTCGAAGCGCGGCGCGTATTGGTCGAACAGCGCCTGCACATAGGCCTTGGGCATTTCCGCCATTTCAGTATCGCCCAGCCGCATCAGATGGAGACCGGCCCCGTGCTGATCCTCAGGGTCGGATCGCCGTGCTTCCCGGAACGCTGCGATGGCCTTGTCGCGCTCGCCGAGCTGCTGGCGGATCTCGCCAAGCGTGAACCAGGCCGAGGTGAAGTCAGGCGCGAGCTCGATCGCCTGCTCCAGCAGGTCGGCGGCGGCGGCCAGATCGCCCTTGAGCTGGAGGTCGCGCGCGAACTCGAAACGGCGGTCGGCCATGAGATCGCCGGAGGTCAGGAACAGGCGGAGCGGCATTGCAGGAACCGATTGTCATTGCCGGGCTTGACCCGGCAATCCATCAAAAAAGACCTCTTTAAGAGGATGGATGCGCGGGTCAAGCCCGCGCATGACGGGTTAATTTGGAGCACGATGTTCCTATATGACGATCATGCGCCCGCAAGACATCCTGCTGCCAACTGCTGACGGCCTGTGCTGCAGGCCCGGCGGCTTCCACATCGATCCGATCCGCCCGGTCGAGCGGGCATTGATCACCCACGGCCATTCCGACCATGCCCGCGCCGGCCATGGCGCGGTGCTGGCGACGCAGGAAACGCTCGACATGATGCGGCTGCGCTACGGCGAGAATTTTGCCGGCTCGACGCAAGTCATCAGCTATGGCGAAGACATCAGGCTCGGCGACGTCAAGGTCAAGTTTCACCCGGCCGGTCATGTGCTGGGCTCGGCGCAGATCGCGGTGACAGCCAAGGACACCTGCATCGTTGCATCAGGCGATTACAAGGATGCGCCGGACCCGACCTGCGTTCCGTTCGAGCTGGTGCCTTGCGATGTCTTCATCACCGAGGCGACGTTCGGCCTGCCGGTGTTTCGCCATGGCGATGCGGCCCTCGAGGTGAAGAAGCTGCTGGCCTCGGTCGCTTTGTTCCCCGAGCGCGCCCATCTCGTCGGCGCCTATTCGCTCGGCAAGGCGCAGCGTGTGATCGCGCTGCTGCGCAAGGCCGGCTATGACGCGCCGATCTATCTGCATGGCGCGATGGAGAAGATCACCGCGTATTATCAAAGCCGCGGCATCGACCTCGGCGAGCTGCGGCCGGCGATGGGCATGAAGAAGGCGGCACTCGCCGGCACCATCACGTTCGCGCCGCCTTCGGCGACATCGGACATCTGGGCCCGGCGCTTCCCCGATCCCGTCACCGCCTTCGCCTCGGGCTGGATGCGCGTGCGCGCCCGGGCGCGGCAAGGCGGTGTCGAGCTGCCGCTGGTGATTTCCGATCACGCCGATTGGAACGGCCTCACCGCGACCATCGCGGCGACCGGCGCTAGCGAGATCTGGGTCACCCACGGCCAGGAAGACGCGCTGGTGCATTGGTGCAAGACGCAAGGTCTGCGCGCCCGGCCGCTCGATCTCGTCGGCTATGGCGACGAGGAGGAGAGCGAGCCGCAGCCTCGAAGCGAGGCCGAGGCATGAACCGCTTCGCCGAACTCCTGGACCGCCTCGCCTACGAGCCCGGCCGCAACAACAAGCTGCGGCTGCTGCAAGGCTACTTCCGCGAGGTCGGCGATCCCGACCGCGGCTACGCGCTCGCTGCGCTCACCGGGGCGCTCAGCTTCAAGCACGCCAAGCCCGCGCTGATCCGCGACCTCATCGCATCGCGCACCGATGAGGTGCTGTTCGGGTTGAGTTACGACTATGTCGGCGATCTCTCGGAAACGGTGGCGTTGATGTGGCCGAAGACGGCGCTGGCCGCCCACAACAACCCGCCTCCTCCGACCCTGACCGAGGTCGTCACCACGCTGCGCACGCTCGGCAAGACCGAGCTGCCGAAGCGGCTCGAACGCTGGCTCGACGAGCTCGATGAGACCGGCCGCTGGGCATTGTTGAAACTTGTCACCGGCGCCATGCGCATCGGTATCTCGGCGCGGCTGGCGAAGACCGCGGCCGCGGCGCTTGGGGATAAGGATCCGCATGAGGTCGAGCTGCTCTGGCCGGGCCTCAGCCCGCCCTATCTCGACCTGTTCGCCTGGCTGGAAGGCCGCAGCGAGAAGCCGGTCAATCGCGATCCCGCGCCGTTCCGGCCCGTGATGCTGGCGCATGCGATCGAGGACAGCGATTTCGCAAGCCTCGAACCCGCCGATTACATCGCCGAATGGAAATGGGACGGCATCCGCGTGCAGGCGGTCGCCGGCCGCGATGAGCACGGGCAGATCACCGCGCGGCTCTATTCGCGCACCGGCGAGGACATCACGGGAAGCTTTCCGGATCTCGTGCCGTCGCTGCGCCTGCCCGGCGCGATCGACGGCGAGCTCTTGATCCTGCGCGAAGGCCGCGTGCAGAGTTTCAACGTCCTGCAGCAGCGGCTCAACCGCAAAATTGTCTCGCCGAAGCTGATCAAGGATTTTCCGATTCACTTGCGCGCCTACGATCTGCTCGGGGATGACGAGAACGATCTGCGCGAATTGCCCTTCGCCGAGCGGCGCGAGCGGCTTGAGACCTTCATCGGCAAGCTCGACGATCCCCGCCTTGATCTCTCGCCCACCATTCCCTTCGCAAGCTGGGATGCGCTCACCGCCGCGCGCGCCGATCCGGCAAGCGCCGGCGCCGGCGAGGATGCCGACGCCGTCGAAGGCGTGATGCTGAAGCGGCGCGATGCGCCCTATCTGCCGGGACGGCCGAAGGGACAGTGGTGGAAGTGGAAGCGCGATCCGCACATCATCGATGCCGTGCTGATGTATGCGCAGCGCGGCCACGGCAAGCGTTCGTCCTATTACTCCGACTACACTTTTGGTGTCTGGACCGAAACCGACAATGGCGAGGAACTGGTGCCGGTGGGGAAAGCCTATTTCGGCTTCACCGACGAGGAACTGTTGCAGATCGACCGTTTCGTCCGCCGCAACACCACGGAAAAGTTCGGCCCCGTCCGCCATGTCGTGCACGAAGGCGACAAGGGGCTGGTGCTGGAGGTGGCGTTCGAGGGCCTGCAGCGCTCGCCGCGGCACAAATCCGGCGTCGCGATGCGCTTCCCCCGCATCAGCCGCCTGCGCTGGGACAAGCCGCCGCGGGAGGCGGATAGGCTGGAGACGCTGGAAAGGATGTTGAAAGCGGACGAATCCCTACCAACAATTAAGGTCGCGGCCTCCGCCGACGGCCATTGACGCCCCATTGCGGGTTCCCCATGTCCCCCGCCGTGACCTATAATCGGGGCTAGCCCCCACGAGGAGTTTGAGATGGCCCACGACGTCAGAGATTTGCCGGCCGGCCACAGCGATGGCCTGCACCGCTTTCTCGGCGGCTCGCCGCTGGCGGTCGCGTTTCGCCTGATGCTGCTCTCGATCCTGGTCGGCGTCGTGCTGGCGGCGATCGGCTTCGACCCCTGGAATATCATTTACAGCATTCGCCTGCTGTTCCAGCGCCTCTGGGATCTCGGCTTCGACGCCGTGAACTGGCTGTGGCGCTACTTCCTGCTCGGCGCCGTCATCGTGATCCCGATCTGGCTGTTGTCGCGCATCTTCGGCTCGCCGCGCCGCTAAGGCGCTCTGAAATGCGCGGCCGGCGCAAGCACGCCATGCCGGCCGCGATGGTGCATTCGGCGCGGGGCTCGGATACACGCACCTGATGCACGCCCCGGTTCATCCCAAAGTCGGCAGCCGCCAGGTCTTCGCCATCGCGGGTCCCGCGATGGTCGCGAACCTGACGACGCCGCTGATCGGCGTGGTCTCGACCACCGCGATCGGCCGGCTCGATGATGCCGCGCTGCTCGGCGGCGTCGCGATGGCGTCGGTGATCTTCGACTGCCTGTTCTGGCTGTTCGGCTTCCTGCGCATGAGCACGCTCGCCTTCACCGCACAGGCGCTCGGCGCCGGCGAGACGCGCGAGGAGACCGTGATCCTGGTGCGCGGCTTCATCGTCGCCGGCCTGATCGGCGGCGGACTGATCCTGCTGCAACTGCCGCTGGCCGACGTGCTGTTCGATGTGATGGGTGGCAGCGCGGGCGTGACGCACGCCGCAAAAACCTATTTCATGATCCGGATCTGGTCGTCGCCCTTCGCGTTCGCCAACTATGTCATCCTCGGCTGGTTGGTCGGGCTGGCCCGCGCCAATCCAGCGCTCGCGCTGCAAGTCGTCATCAACCTCGTCAACATGGCGGCGACGATCTTGCTGGTGCTGGTCTACGACACCGGCATTGCGGGCGC
Organism: Bradyrhizobium sp. CCBAU 51745; assembly: GCF_028128715.1. Classification (NCBI taxonomy): domain Bacteria; kingdom Pseudomonadati; phylum Pseudomonadota; class Alphaproteobacteria; order Hyphomicrobiales; family Nitrobacteraceae; genus Bradyrhizobium; species Bradyrhizobium sp. CCBAU 51745. Next base: position 392,704 of record NZ_LBJP01000007.1, read on the forward strand.
GGCGATCGCCGCGCTGCTGTCGGAGGGCATCGGCTTCGTGTTCGGCGTTATCGTCTGCCGCCGCTATGCGCATGGCGGCTTTGCCGTGCCCCGCGCGATGCTGTTCGACCGCACCAAGCTGATGCGGCTGTTGGCTGTCAATTCCGACATCATGATCCGCACTGCGGCACTGATCGCCGTGTTCCTGTTCTTCACCGCCAAGGGCGCGCGGGCCGGCGACGTCACGTTGGCCGCGAACTCCGTGCTGAACAATTTTCTCCTGGTCAGCGCCTTTTTCCTCGATGGCCTCGCCAACGCCGCGCAGCAGCTCTGCGGCCGCAGCTTTGGCGCGCGCGACGCCCAGGGCTTTGCGGATTCGACCCGGCTGGTGCTGCTGTGGGGGCTCGGCTTTGCGCTTGTCGTCGCGGTGCTGTTCGCGCTGTTTGGGCCCGATATCATCAGCTTCATGACGGCGAGCGAGGACGTCCGCCGCGCCGCGCGCGAGTTCCTGCCGTTCATCGTGATAGCGCCGATCCCCGGCGTGTTTGCCTTCGGTTTCGACGGCATCTATGTCGGTGCCACCTGGGCGCGCGAGATGCGCAATCTGATGCTGGCTTCGCTCGCGATCTTCTTGGGCGTGTGGTGGGCGCTGCAATCATTCGGCAATGCCGGGCTGTGGTGCGCACTGCTCGCGTTCTATGTCGCGCGCGGCGGATTGCAGGGCGCGCGGTATCCGGCGCTGTATCGAGCGACCTTCGCGAAGTCGTAGCCCGGATGCAGCGGTGCTTATATCCCAGGCCAGTCTTCCGCCGTCAGCGTGGCCGCATCGGCGCCGACGATCTCGGACAGCGAATCCCGGCCCGTGCGCAGCAATGTCGAGGTCAGATCGCGCTTGATCTCGTCGACGAGGCCGAGGCCCTTATAGACCAGCGACGAATAAAGCTGGATCAGGCTCGCGCCGGCGCGAATTTTTGTCAGCGCCGCACCGCCGGAGTCGACGCCACCGACGCCGATCAGCGGGAAGGCGCCCTCGACCCGGACATAGGTCTCCGCGACCATGCGCGTCGACAGCCGGAACAGCGGCCGGCCGGACAGGCCGCCCTGCTCTTTCGCGCGCGTCTGCTCGCGCAACGTGCTCGGCCGCGCAATGGTCGTATTCGACACGATCATGCCGTCGACCTTGCGCGAGCGCGCGACCTGGACGACGTCGTCGAGCTGGGCGAGGCTGAGGTCGGGCGCGATCTTCAGCAGCACTGGCGTGTCGCCGGCCTTCTGCCTGACGCGCTCGCGCGCATCGATGACGCGTCCGAGCAGATCGTCGAGCAACGCGCCTTCCTGCAGATTGCGCAGGCCCGGCGTGTTCGGCGAGGAGACGTTGACGGTGAAATAGCTTGCGACGGGTGCAAAGGTCTCGATCAGCTTGACGTAGTCACCGACGCGATCGGGCGAATCCTTGTTGGCACCGACATTGACGCCGACGATGCCGCCATTGGCCGCGCGGGCGGCGAGCCGGCGCAGCACGACTTCCGCGCCGTCATTGTTGAAGCCCATGCGGTTGATGACAGCCTCGTCGCGCTCGAGCCGAAACAGCCGCGGCCGCGGATTGCCCGCCTGCGGCTTCGGCGTCACCGACCCGATCTCGACAAAGCCGAAGCCGAGCCGCAGCAGCGCGTCGGGCACCTCGGCGCTCTTGTCGAAACCTGCGGCCATGCCGATCGGGTTGGGGAAGTTGAGCCCGAAGGCGCGCACGGCAAGCTTGGGATCATCGGTGCGTGGCTTCACCGGCGGCAGGAAGCGCAGGCCCTGGATGGCGAGGCGGTGGGCGTCCTCCGGATCGAGCCAGCGCAACACCGGCAGCGAGAATGCATCGAAGGCGCGGATCACGGGGCGAGCTCCGGTGTATCGTGGCCACCATCGGAGCGTATGTTGAGGTTCATCACCGAGAGCACGGCGCCGAGATCGAGCTCGCCATACAGATGCGGAAACAGCTCGTCATTGCGCGAGCGCTCCCAGCGCAATTCGCTGCCGAGCGCATCGCCATCGACCTCGACCAGGAACAGCGCGCGCTGGCCGGAATAGTGCTTGCGCAGAGTCTCAGGCACCTGGCTCGCGGTCGAGAAATGGATGAATCCATCGCGCGCGTCGTCCGCGCTGCCCCGGTACACGCCCTGCCGTTCCGCCTCGCGCCAGGCCGAGGCCGGACAGATTTTGTAGATCTTGACCACAGATTGCCGGAGCCCTGTTTGCTCTTCGACTCAGCTCTTTGAGTCTCTTGGTTTTTTTCGTCCCGAACGGGTCTTCAAAACCCGGCGCGACCGTAAAGGCGGCCCCTTCCGAACTCAAGTCCTAGAGCCTTTTCCGTTCCGATTTCATCGGAACGGGGCTCTAGATTCTTGTTTTGACGCGTTTTCTTGACGCGAACCGGTATCCACTTCGCTTGAAAACGCTTCCGCCGCCCTCTTGCGCGAAAAACGGAAAACCGGTTGATTTGAGGATAGTTTTCCTGAGTTGCGACGGGCTGGACCTTCCATGGTCAAACAGGCCAAAGCGCAGAGGATGCTGACCCACGACCAGATCTGGGCCGCACTGGACCAACTGGCCGCGCGCGCCGGGCTGTCGCCGTCTGGCCTTGCCAAACGGGCCGGGCTCGACCCCACCACCTTCAACAAGTCCAAGCGCGTCACCACCGACGGCCGCGAGCGCTGGCCCTCGACCGAATCGATTGCGAAGGCGCTGGCGGCAGCGGACTCGTCGATCGAGATCTTTGCCAAGCTCATCGACGACGAATCCGGCGACGGCCGCACGATACCGCTGCTCGGTTTCGCACAGGCGCCTGCGAGCAGCGCATTCGACGAGCAAGGCTCACCGTCCGGCAAGGGCTGGAGCGAAATCGCGCTGCCGATCACTGACGACGTCAGCGCCTTTGCCCTGGAGATTTCCGGGGATTCGCTGCTGCCGGCCTATCGCAACGGAGATGTGATCCTGGTCTCGCCCGGCGCGCCGGTTCGCAAAGGCGACCGTGTGGTGGTGAAGACCAGGGCGGGCGAGGTCATGCTCGCGACGCTGAAGCGCCGCACGGCAAAGGCGCTGGAGCTGGTGCCGCTCGACGCGACGCTAGGCGAGCGGACAGTGGCGGCCGGAGATGTGGCCTGGATCGCAAGGATCGTGTGGGCGAGCCAGTGAAACTTACTCCGCTGTCATGCCCCAGCTTGACCGGGGGCATCCAGTACGCCGCAGCGTCTCTGCCTAATCACAACCGTCTCGGAGTACTGGATCGCCGCCTTAGCGGGCGATGACACCGAGGATGGTTTACGCACTCCGTGCCAGCGCGCCGTCGATCATGTTGACCGCGTTCTGCACGCCGTAGACCGCGACGAAGGAGCCGAAGCGCGGGCCCTTCTCCTGGCCGAGCAGCACCTGGTAGAGCATGTTGAACCAGTCGAGCGTGACGCCGGGACGGCCGTCCTTGCCCTTCTTGACCTGATCGAGGAACGGCTCGCGGCGGCCGATCTCGTAGACGACGTTCTGGATGTCTTCGGCGGATGCGTCTGCCGGCAACTGCGACAGCGCATCGCGCAGATCCTGCAACGCGGCGCGCTCGGTGTCCGTGGGCACGCGGAACTGCTTCGTCGGTGCGACGAAGTCGCGGTAATAGTTGATGGCGTAGCCGACCATTGCATCCAGCTTCGGATGCGTCTGCGGCGACACGCCGGGACGATAGCGCCCGATGAAGCCCCACAGCGTCTCGGCGTTCTCCGCATTCGACGACGACACCAGCGTCAGCAGCAGCTGGAACGTGACGGGCATGTCGCCTTGCGGCGGATGGCCGCCATGGATGTGCCAGACCGGATTGCCGAGCTGCTGCTTGGCGTCCTGCCTGGGGAAGCCATCAATGAATTGCTGATAATCGTCGACCTGGCGCGGGATCACGTCGAAGAACAGCCGCTTCGCCGCCTTCGGCTCGCGATACATGAACAGCGACAGCGATTCCGGCGAGGCGTAGCGCAGCCACTCGTCGATGGTGAGGCCGTTGCCCTTCGACTTCGAGATCTTCTGACCCTTCTCGTCGAGGAAGAGCTCGTAGTTGAATCCTTCGGGCGGCATGGCGCCGAGCGCCCTGGCGATGGCGCCGGAGAGCTTTACGGAATCGATCAGATCCTTGCCGGCCATCTCGTAGTCGACGCCGAGCGCGACCCAGCGCATCGCCCAGTCGGCTTTCCACTGACACTTGACGTTACCGCCAGTGACTGATGTTTCGACTTCCTCGTTGGTATCAGGGTCAACATAGGTCACCGTACCGGCCGCGACGTCGCGGCGGATCATCGGCACCTGCAGCACGACACCTGTCGTCTTGCTGATCGGCAGGAACGGCGAATAGGTTGCACGGCGATCCGGCCCGAGCGTCGGCAGGATGATGTCCATGATCTTGTCGTAGGCGGCGAGCATCTTCAGCAGCGTCGCGTCGAAGCGGCCCGACTTGTAATAGACGGTCGAGCTCGCGAATTCGTAGTCGAAGCCGAAATGATCCAGGAAGGCGCGCAGGCGCGCGTTGTTGGCATCGCCGAACGACGGATGCTCGTTCGAGAACGGGTCCGGCACCGCGGTGAGCGGCCGTCCCAGATATTGCGCCAGCAGATCCTTGTTCGGCACGTTGTCAGGCACCTTGCGGAAGCCGTCCATGTCGTCGGAGAAGGCGAGGAGCCGCGTCTTGATCTTGTCCTCGGTCAGCACGCGGAAGGCATGGCGCACCATCGAGGTGCGCGCGACCTCGCCGAACGTGCCGATATGCGGCAGGCCGGAGGGACCGTAGCCGGTCTCGAACAGCACCTCGTCCTTCGGGCTTTTCTTCAGCCGCGCGGCAATGGCCTTCGCCTGCTCGAACGGCCAGGCGTTGGATTGTTCGGCGAGCGCACGAAGATCGCTCGGGCTCATGTTCGGGTCGATAACGGACATCAAGGGGCCTCCGGGCCGCGGAAAATAGCGATTTCCGGGCAGAATGCAATTTTGTGGGGCGACGCTGCCGCCTCCACCGTCATTGCGAGCGAAGCGAAGAATCGTAGGGTGGGCAAAGCGAAGCGTGCCCACCATTTCTAAAGACGTGGGCACGGCGCTGACGCGCCTTTGCCCGCCCTACGGCAGCCCGCTCGGTTCAAGAGCTGCGAACCTAAAACGGGCTCACCGAAAAATACTTCAGCCAAAGATCGGTGTAGCGGCCTTTTTCCCAGACGCGGAACAGGGCCCAGTTCAGGGCCTGGCGCAACACGTCGTTGCCCTTGCGCACGGCAATGCCGACACCCTCACCGAAGAAGCGGCTCTCCACGAAGGGACCGCCGGAGAAGGCGCAGCAATCGCCGGAATCGGTGCCGTTGATCCAGAACGCCAACGAGATGGCGTCGCCGAAGATGAAATCGACCTCGCCTTTGCGCAAGGCGGCGCGCAAGGCATCGTCGTTCGGATAGGGGTGCAGCTCGGCGTCGGTGAACATCGATTTCAGATAAGCCTCATGCGCTGAGCCAGCGATGACGCCAACCTTCTTGCCTTCGAGATATTCGGGGCGAATCTCCGGCATCACCGCATCCTTGCGCGAGACGAAGCGCGCCGGCACGCGGTAATAGGGATCGGTGAAGTCAACGCGCGCGCGCAGCTGCGGGCTCACCGCCATGGAGGCGATGATCGCATCGCCCCGGTTGGAGGTGAGCGCATCGACCAGCGTCTCGAAGCGGCGCATCTGCACGGTGCAGCTGACCTTGATCTCCTCGCACAGGCTGCGGGCGAGATCGACATTGAAGCCGGCCGGATTGCCGTCGGCACCGGTGAAGTTGAACGGCGGGTAGTCGGTCTCGGTCAGGAAGCGGATCACGGTCAGGCGCGACAGGTCCGGCCGCTCCGGCCGCCGCCGCGGGTCCCAGAAGCCGGGCACCGCCTGGGGAGCGGCTTGGGGCGCGACCGGGGTGGTGGCCTGAGGCGCCGCGGGAGGTCGCTTGGCAGGGGCCTGGGCCCTTGCCGAGGACAAACCTGCGAGCAGGCAGGCCGTGACGGCCAGCCCCATCAGCAAGCCACGGGCAGATTTCGACGATTTCGCCTGTTGCGATGGAGCCATCGGCCGGAGATGCATGAATTTCGTTGGGATCGGAAGGCCTTATAGACCATCCGGCCGGGAACGCGAGCCGAAATGCACTCCCCCGCCGCCTGCGGGGTGTCCCTACAGATACTTCTTCAGATCCGCCGCCGCCTCTTCAGGGGTCCGCTTCAGGTTGAACGGCGAGACGAAGCGGCCGTCGCGATCGATCAGGTAGATCAGCGCGGTGTGGTCCATGGTGTAGTCGCCGTCCTTGGTCGGGACCTTCTTGGCATAGACCCGGTAGGAGGTGATCACCTTGGCGGTCTCGGCGGGATCGCCGGACAGGCCTTCGAGATGCGGATCGAAGCTGGAGAGATAGTCCTTCATGGTCGCGGGCGTGTCGCGCTCCGGATCAACCGAGATGAAGACGGCGTTGACCTTGTCGGCATCCTTGCCCATCGCGCGCAGCACTTCCGACATCTCGAACAGCGAGGTGGGGCAGACGTCAGGGCAATGGGTGTAGCCGAAGAAGATGAGGGTCGGCTTGCCCTTGAGGCTCGCCTCGGTGACGGTCTTGCCGTTCTGGTCGGTGAGCTGGAACGGGCCGCCGATCGCGGCCGGCTGCGCCACCTTGCTGACCCCGCCCATGGCCCAGAATATGATGAGGAGCCCGAGGACGAGACTTGCGGCGAAAGCGGTCGCGATCACCAGCGGACGGGCAGTGGAGCTCATGAGCGGAAAACTTCCTGTCGCGGGTCAGAAGCAGGCGGCAAAGCCGCTCCTGATCATTTCGAAGAACACCTGGGTGCCATAGTGGAACCAGAGCGCGAGCGCACCGATCACGAGAAGCCCACCGACGCCAGCCCCTGTCCACAGCAGCACAGACGGCGCGCGCCCGGCAGTGGGCGAATTGTCCCTTAGCGGATGCGCCTGATGCAGTGGTTGAGCCATGACAAGGATCGGGTTCCCTGCCTTTGAAATAGGCGCCTGGGCGCGGGCGGGCAAGCCAAACGGGGCGAGCGGAGATCAATTGGTGATGAGTTCTCCCGTCATGCCCGGGCTTGTCCCGGGCATCCACGAACCTCCTTTGCGTGCCCAAAAACGTGGATGGCCGGGACAAGCCCGGCCATGACGAAGGTGAGCGTGAGAAGCGAGGGACTACCTCGCCGATGGCTTGTTGGCCGAAGCCTGCGCGTCCATGTAGCAGGGCTTGTACATGGCCTGGAGCTGCTTGCCCCGCAGGAACAGCATGTGCGGCGTGAGGCCACCACGCTGTGAGATCCAGCGCTTCACCTGCGAGGGATACATCGCATAGAGCATCTGGGTGGCTTCGGGATTGGTGATGGCGCGGCCGTTGCTGCCGAAGTCCCAGGCGGCATGGAAGCCGAGCGTGGCGTGCGAGGTGACGCAGATGCGGTCGTGCGGGATGGCGCCGAGGACGATGGTGCAGGCGGAGGCGCAGAGACCGTCGATGATGACGGTATCGCCTGACTGCCTGAGGTCCTGGTATTTGTCGACGTAGGTTCCGATCCGGCCGCCACGATCATCCGCGATCCGAACCACCGCGTGAGACGCCCCCATGCAAGCGATCAGGCAAGCCGCCGCAAGCAACCCCGTCAGAAACTTCATTGGCCCCCGCCCCAGTCGTTTTCGAATCTGCGTGTCAGGTGGTGATGCGCGCCTAGCGTCGGTCGTTACCGTGGTTTTGTCTAGGCAGGCCGGCTCGCTCAAAACAAATTCAAATCCAGTGTTGCGTCCGCGCTGCACTCCGCCTGGCTCAATCCCAAAGTGGAACAAGTTAACGATGCCTTACGCGACACGCCCTTGATCTCAGTTACGGCAACGGGCTTCAATTCCGGGCAACTACAGGGGGGAACTCATGACCGACCTTCGGGCTGACCAGGCGGACGTCATTGTCGTCGGCGCAGGACTATCCGGGCTGGTCGCAGCGACCGAAATTGCCGATGCCGGCAAGCGCGTGATCGTCCTCGACCAGGAAGGCGAGCAGTCGCTCGGCGGCCAGGCGTTCTGGTCGTTCGGCGGATTGTTCCTGGTCGATTCGCCGGAGCAGCGCCGGCTCGGCATCAAGGACTCCTTTGAGCTCGCCATGCAGGACTGGCTCGGCACCGCCGGCTTCGACCGCGACGAGGACTTTTGGCCGCGCCAATGGGCCGAGGCCTATGTCGCGTTCGCTACGGCTGAGAAGCGTGACTGGCTGCGCGCGATGGGTCATCGCATCTTTCCCGTGGTCGGCTGGGCCGAGCGCGGCGGCTATGACGCGATGGGCCACGGCAATTCGGTGCCGCGCTTTCACGTCACCTGGGGCACGGGGCCCGGCATCGTCGAGCCGTTCGAGCGCCGCGCGCGCGAGGCGGCCAAGAGCGGGCGGCTGATCTTCAGGTTCCGCCATCGCGTCGATGCGCTGTCGATCACTAACGGTACCGTGGATGGCGTCAGCGGCGCGATCCTCGAAGCGACCAATGTCGAGCGCGGCAAGAGCTCGTCGCGCACTATCGTCGGCGAGTTCGCGTTGAAGGCGCAGGCCGTGATCGTCGCCTCCGGCGGCATCGGCGGCAATCATGATCTGGTGCGGGCGAACTGGCCCAGGCGGCTCGGCGATCCCCCGAAGTTCATGATTTCAGGGGTGCCGGAGCATGTCGACGGCCGCATGATCGGCATCACCGAGAAGACAGGCGCGCGGCTGATCAACCGCGACCGCATGTGGCACTACGTCGAGGGCATCCAGAACTGGTCACCAATCTGGCCGCGCCACGGCATCCGCATCCTGCCCGGGCCCTCCTCGATGTGGTTCGACGCCACCGGCACGCGACTGCCGGCGCCGCTGTTTCCCGGCTCGGACACGCTCGGCCAGCTCAAATACATCATGTCGACGGGGTATGATTATTCCTGGTTCGTCCTGACGCAGGCCATCATCAAGAAGGAATTTGCGCTGTCGGGCTCGGAGCAGAACCCCGACCTCACGGGCAAAAGCTGGCGCATGACCTTGCGCCGCGCCACCAACAAGGGCGCGCCGGCGCCGGTGGAGGCGTTCAAGAGCCACGGTGTCGACTTCATCGTGCGCGACAAGATCGAAGACCTCGTCGCCGAAATGAACAAGCTCGCCGGCAACGATCTGCTCAAGCTCGCGCACGTCAGGATGCAAATCGAGGCGCGCGACCGCGAGATCGCCAACCCCTACGTCAAGGATGCGCAGGTGATGAACATCCACAATGCGCGGCGTTACATCGGCGACAGGCTGATTCGCACCGCACCCCCGCACCGGATTCTCGATCCCGCGCAGGGACCGCTGATCGCGGTGAAGCTCAACATCCTCACCCGCAAGACGCTGGGCGGCTTCGAGACCGACCTCGACTCGCGCGTGTTCGGCGCCGAGGGCAGCGTCATTCCCGGATTGTATGCGGTCGGCGAAGCCGCAGGCTTCGGCGGCGGCGGCGTGCACGGCTATCGCTCGCTGGAAGGCACCTTCCTCGGCGGCTGCCTGTTCTCAGGCCGCAATGCCGGGCGTGCGGCAGCAAAAGCGGTGGGATAGGCGGGACGCATGCGTCATCGAGGATGCATGCGCCGCCGGCAACGCATGCGTGCCTGGGGTGGCTCAGCTTGGGGTGCTGGGCTAGACAGGGCCGCCATTCCCTGAAGGAGATTCCGCAAATGAGCATCCAGCGTTTTGAAACCGGCCCGCGCATGAGCCAGGTGGTCGTGCACGGCGACACCGTCTATCTCGCCGGCGTCGTCGCCAGCAACGCGGCCGGCGAAAGCGTGACCAAGCAGACCCAGGACATCCTCAAGACCATCGACGGCCACCTCGCCAAGGCCGGTACCGACAAGTCGAAGCTGCTGTCGGCCACGATCTACATCACCGACATGAAGACGTTCCAGGAAATGAACGCCGTGTGGGACGGCTGGGTCTCGCCCGGCAACACCCCCGCCCGCGCCACCGTCGAAGCCAAGCTCGCGGCGCCGCAGTACACCGTGGAGATCATGGTGACGGCGGCGAAGTAAGTTTCGCAGCATCGACGTACGACCGGAGCGCGATGAGACCCATCGCGCTCTTTTTTTTGCGGGCACATGATCTCCGAGGTAATCGATCCCTGCGCGCGAACCTTCGATAGTCAGGTCAGCCGAACCAAACGGCCCCATCGCAGGAGAGCACCATGACCGACCCCATCACCATCGCCCGCCGCTATATCGATCTCTGGAACGAGCGCGCGCAAAATCGCCGGCGCGAATTGCTCAGTGAAAACTGGACGGCGGATGCGAGCTATGTCGATCCGCTGATGAAAGGCGATGGCAGGGACGGCATCGAGGCCCTGATATCAGGCGTGCAGCAGCGCTTTCCTGACTTCAAGTTCAGCCTGATCGGCGAGCCCAACGGCTACGGCGACCATGTCCGATTTTCGTGGGGTCTCGGCCCTGACGGCGTCGACAGCCCGATCAAGGGGACGGATTTCGCCGTGCTGAAGGACGGGCGGATCAAGAGCATTACGGGATTCCTGGATCAGGTGCCCGCGGGGGCGTGAGGCGCGAGCGCGGCCAAACTCGAATTGTCGTCCCGGCGAAAGCCGGGACCCACACCGCGTGATGTCTCAATTGCGCGCGGTGGAAGCACCGAACAACTAGCCTTCGCCAAACTACTCCCTGGGGTTATGGGTCCCGGCTTTCGCCGGGACGACAGCTGTGGTTAGGCGCGAACTTATGTCCATCACATTATCTCATGCCAGCCGATACGCAGCCTTCGCATTCACCCCGAACGCCTTCTCGCGCACGCTTTCGCCGAGCTTCGCCAAGCACGCTTCCAGCGCGCTCTTGATCTCGCTGTAGCTGCCGGCGAGCAGGCACACCGGCCAATCCGAGCCGAAGATCAGGCGATCCTCGCCAAAACAATTCGCGACGTGCCGGAGATACGGAAACAGCCGCTCGGCGTCCCAATCGTCCCACTTCGCTTCGGTCGCGAGACCCGAGACCTTGCACCAGACATTGTCGCAGGCTGCGAGCTGCGCGATGCGCTCGGACCATTCGGCGCTGCCGCCAGCTGCGATCGGCGGCTTTGCAGCGTGGTCGAGCACGAAGCGGGCTTGCGGAAAGGCTTTTGCGGTTGCGATCGCGGCGGGTAGTTCGCGGGTGCGGACGAGGAAGTCGTAGGCGAGATCACGGGCGAAGATTTCCCCCAGTCCGCGCTGGACCTCAGTGCGCAGCAGCCAGTCGGGATCGGCCTCGTCATGAACCTGGTGGCGGATGCCGACCAGCTTGGCGCCGCCCGGCAAGGTGCGCAGGCGATCGAGCGTATCGCCGAGCGCGGCGTCGGTCAGGTCGGCCCAGCCGACGACACCGATGACGGAGGGCGTGGCATGCGCCGTCGCCAAGAATTCCTCGGTCTCCGCCAGCGACGAGCGGCACTGCACCACGATGCTTGCATCGATGCCGTTCGCCTGCACCAGTGGCGCGAGATCGGCGGGACCGAAGGCGCGGCGGATCGGCGCCAGCTCAGGCGCCATCATCCAGGGGTAGTCGGCGCGCGCGGGATCCCAGAAATGCTGGTGGGCGTCGATGACCATGACTCACGCTCCGCCCGGCAGCGGCGCCCGCGCGTCGACGAGGTTCCTGGCGCGCAGCTCCTGCCAGAAGGCCTGCGGCACCGTGCGCTCCGACATCGCGATATTGTCGGCGACCTCGCTCGCGTTGCGCGCGCCCATCACGGCAACGGTCACGGCCGGATGGGCCATGCCGAACTGGAGCGCGGCGGCCTTCAGCTCGGTGCCATGCTTGCGGCAGAGCTGGTCGAGCTCGAGCGCGCGCGCCACGAGGGCCGCGTCGGCGTCCTCATAGTTGAACTTCGCGCCCGCGTGCGGATTGGCCAGAATGCCGCTGTTGTAGATGCCGCCGAGCAGGATGCCGATATTCTTCGCAGTGCAGATCGGGAACAGCGCATCCAGCGCGCCCTGGTCGAGCAGCGTGTAGCGGCCGGCGAGCAGGAAGCAATCGACCGGGACGGCTTCGGCAAAACGCGTGAGCATCTCGCACTGGTTCATGCCGGAACCGATCGCTTTCACGGTGCCGTCGTCGCGCAGACGTATCAGCGCGCGGAAGGCGCCGCTGACGGCGGCATCATAGTGATCGTCGGGATCGTGCACGAGCAGGACGTCGACGCGATCGAGCCCGAGGCGCTCCAGGCTTTCCTCCACCGAGCGCATCACGCCGTCATAGCTGAAATCAAATCGCGGCCGCAGCGCAGGTGCGTCCTTAAAATGATCGTCCTCGACCGTCGTACTGTCAGGCGCGCGCAGCAGGCGGCCGACCTTGGTCGAGATCGCATAGGACTCGCGCTGCTGTTGCCGCAGGAAAGCACCCAAACGGCGTTCCGCGAGGCCGAAGCCATAAAGCGGCGCGGTATCGAAGAAGCGGACACCGAGCGACCAGGCCTTTGCGACGGTGGCCTCCGCGTCCGCATCGCTGACCGCCGAGAACAGGCCGCCGAGCGGCGCCGAGCCAAGGCCGATTGACGTGACTTCGAGATTGTCAGCTAGCCGCGCTTTTTTCATCTTATTCACTTTGCGGGCTCCCTTGCTTCTCCCCCTGTGGGAGAAGGTGCCTTGCCGAAGGCAAGGCGCACGAGGGGTTCTCTCGGCGCATATCACACGAGCGGGACTCGCGGAGAGAACCCCTCACCCTGCTTCGCTACGCGAAGCCACCCTCTCCCACAAGGGAGAGGGTGGTCAGCGCAGGAACGTTGGGCTGGTAACGTTCCTACTTCAACAATTGAGCGACGTTATCCTTGGTCACGAGGTCGAGGCCGGTGTAGATCACCTCCGGAACCTTCTGGCCCTTCTTGATCGCGAGCAACGTGTCCATCGACTTCTCGCCCATTTCGAACGGGCGCTGGCCGGTGAGCGCGTTGGAGTAGCCGTCCCGCAGCAACTCGAGCTGCATCTTCAGCGTATCGGCAACGACGAGCGTCAGCTTGCCGCTGTCGATGTCCTTCTTGTTCTTGTTAACGAAGGCCTTGAAGCCCTCAGGCGCGAACATCGGCCAGCCGCCGACCGGAACGATCGCGGCGAGATCGGGCGTCGCGGTGCGCAGGTCGGACATCTGCTGGACCGCGAGCGTGGAATCGTCGTTGCAGAAGGTCGGCGAACCCTGCACCTCGACCCACTTCGAGCCCTTCAACGCCTCGCGGACACCATCGACACGTTCGGCGAGGTTCTTGGCGCCCGGACCACCGGAGACCATGGCATATTTGCCGCCCTCGGGCCGAAGCTGCAGCAATTGCTTGCCGAGCGCCAACCCGAAGTCCTTGTTGTTGGTGCCGATATAGGCGATGCGCTTGGAGCCCGGCGCGTCCGCGTCAAACGTGATGACGGGGATGCCTGCCGCGGTCGCAGCCTCAATCGACTTGGTCATCGACGCGACGTCGGCAACCGAGATCGCGAGCCCATCCACCTTCTGGGTGATGAAGTCCTGGATGATCTGCGCCTGCGTCGCCGGCTCGTGCTCGATCGGCCCCTTGTAGATGCACTCGACATTGCCGAGTTCCTTGGCGCGCTTCAGGCAGCCGTCACGCGCCACGTCGAAGAACGGGTTGTTCATCGCCTTGGGAACGACGGCGAACTTGTAGGTCTGGGCAAATGCCGGGGTCGCCATCATCGCGATGGTCACGCCAGCCAACAGAAGCTTCTTCATACTATTCCCTCCACACTTTGATGCCTATCCATTTGTGATGTGATGCCCCGGCAGGCGGATAGACGATCTTTCGTTGTCCTGCCGGAGTAACTGGTTAAGTGTTAAGTCATGCGCGAGCGGATGCGATCGACCAGCACAGCAAGAATGATGATCACGCCCACCAGCGTCTGCTGCCAGTAGGAGTTGACCTGCGCGAGCACGAGGCCGTTGCGGATCACCTCCAGCAGCACGCAGCCGACGATGGCGCCGAGCGGTCCGCCGAGGCCGCCGGCAAGATTGGCGCCACCGATAACGGCGGCGGCGATGACGTTGAGCTCGTAGGACGTCGCCATGTTCGCGGGCGCGGATCCCAGCCAGCCCGAGATGATGATGCCTTGCAGGCCGGCGGCGAGCGCGCAGATCACATAGACCTGGATCTTCACGCGCACGACCGGAATACCAGTCAACTCCGCCGCCTTCTCGTTGCCGCCTAGCGCGAAGACGTGGCGGCCGAAACTCGTGTGATGCAGCACAACCGCCATCACGACGGCGAGGATCACCAGGTAGATGAAGGGCGCGGGCACGCCGTACACGTCACCCGAGGTCAACGCGTAGAACAAATCGGCATCGGGCCCGCCCGGAAAGCTGCCACGGCCGTTCGAGACGACATAAGCCAGCCCTCGCACGATCGAGAGCATGCCGAGCGTGGTGACGAAGGGCGACAGCCCGAGCACCGCAATGCAGAAACCGTTGAAAATCCCGACGATGAACGCGGTGAACAGCCCGGCAAGCAGCGAGATCAGCAGGATCAATCCGGGCACATTGGCGACGACCGTCTTGCCATCGGCTGCCATGTGGACGAAATACGATCCCGGCGCCGACAGCTCGACCATGACCATGGAGGTGATCATCGCGGAAAAACACATCATCGAGCCGACGGAGAGATCGATGCCGCCGGTGATGATGACGAAGGTGATTCCGAGCGTGGCGATGGCGATGAAGGAAAAGTTCTTCGCCACGTTCTGCATGTTGCCCTCGGTAAAGAAGTAAGGGCTGGCAAAACGCATCACGATCATCAGCACCACCAGCGCCAGCAGCACGTAGCCGGTCTGCGAGGCGAAGATGCCGCGATGCCACCATTTGCTGCGGCCGACATTGGTGAAGGAGATCGGGTTTTCCATGGGTACGGACATTACGCCGCCTCCTTCGCGCCGGTGATAAGAGCGGTGACTTCCTCGGGGGACGTGTCGTGGATCGGCTTGTCGGCCCGCTTCTCGCCGCGGCGCATGACGATCACGCGGTCGCACACGGCGAACACGTCGGGCATGCGGTGGGAGATCAGCATCACTGCGACGCCCTGCTCCTTCAGACGGTGGATCAGGCTCAGCACTTGCTCGACCTGGCGTACCGAGATCGCGGCGGTCGGCTCGTCCATCATCACCAGCTTGGCGTTGGAGAGGCGTGTGCGCGCGATCGCCACCGCCTGACGCTGGCCGCCGGACATCTGCTTGACCAGATCATGCGGCCGGGTTTCCGAGCGCAGCTCGCCGAACAGCTCCAGCGCGCGCGACGCCATCGCCTTGTGATCGAGCAGCGCGACGGGTCCGAATTTGCGCTTGAGCTCCCGGCCGAGAAAGACGTTCGCCGCGGCCGACAGATTGTCGGCGAGCGCGAGGTCCTGATAGACGACCTCGATCCCCACCGCGCGGGCATCGACCGGGCGGCTGAAGTGGACGGGATGGCCGTCGAAGCGGATCTCGCCATGGGTCGGGCGGAAATTGCCGGCGATGATCTTGACCAGCGTCGACTTGCCGGCGCCGTTGTCGCCCATCAGGCCGACCACTTCGCCGGGATGGACATGCATGTTGACGCCATGCAGCGCGCGGATCGCGCCGAACTCCTTGCCGATCCCGGTCAATTCCAGCACCGGCTGGCCGCTTGTCGAAGAAGTTGTCATGCTCGGGCCTCGCTCAGACGTACCGGTTGACGAGAGATTCGAGATATTCCTGACGGCCCGACCGCGGTTGCGGATCGAAACCGGGGGCAAGCGCGCGATCAGAGAGATCGGCCAGCGATCGCTTGCCTGCCATGATCGCCTGCCCTTCGCTATCGGTCCATCCCTCATAACGCTCGGCGAGCGGCCCCGTGAGCGCCTCGGCGTCGAGCATGTCGACTGCTGCGAGCAGCGCCCGTGCGCAGGCGTCCATCGAGCCGACATGGGCGTGGATGAGATCATCAGGGTCGATCGATTGACGCCTGATCTTTGCATCGAAATTGAGACCGCCGGTGGTGAAGCCGCCGCCCCTGATCATGTCGTGGAACACCAGTGCCAGCTCCGGCACGTTCATGGCGAACTGGTCGGTATCCCAGCCGAGCAGATCGTCGCCCCTGTTGATGTCGAGCGAGCCGAACACGCCGAGCGCCTGGGCCAGGGCCACCTCGTGCTGGAAGGAATGGCCGGCGAGGATGGCGTGGTTCTGCTCGATGTTGAGCTTGACGTCCTTGAGCAGGTCGTAGCGCTGCAGGAAGCCGTAGCAGGTGGCGACGTCGAAATCATATTGATGCTTGGTCGGCTCCTTCGGCTTGGGCTCGATCAGAAGCGGGCCCTTGAAGCCGATCTTGTGCTTGTGCTCGACGACAAGCGAGACGAAGCGGCCCAGCTGGTCGAGCTCGCGCTTGAGATCGGTGTTGAGCAGGGTCTCGTAGCCTTCGCGGCCGCCCCACAGCACGTAGTTCTGCCCGCCGAGCCGGTTCGTCACCTCCAGCGCGGCGCGGACCTGTCCGGCGGCATAGGTGAAGACGTCAGGATCGGGATTGGTCGCCGCGCCCGCCATGTAGCGGCGATGCGTGAACAGGTTCGCGGTGCCCCACAGCAGCCGCACCTTGGCCGAGGCCATCTTCTTCTCGAAGATGTCGCCGATCGCATTGAGGTTGGCGACGGATTCGGCGAGCGTCGCGCCTTCGGGCGCGGCATCGACGTCGTGGAACGTGAAGAAGGGCACGTCGAGCAGTCGGAACAGCTCGAAGGCGATGTCGGCCTTGGCGCGCGCCATCGCCATGGCGTCGGAGCCGTGATGCCATGGACGCAGGAAGGTCTCGCCGCCGAAGGGATCGCCGCCGGGCCAGCAGAACGAATGCCAATAGCAGACCGCAAAGCGCAGATGATCCTCGAGCCGCTTGCCGCGGACGACGCGGTCCTTGTCATACCAGCGGAAGGTCATAGGGTTCTTGGCGTCCTTGCCGCCATAGGCGACGGGGTCGGCGGCGCCGAAGAATTTTGGTAACGCGTTCACAGTGAAAACTCCTTCAGCGCGGGGTAGAGCTTGCGCCACTGCTGATAGGCCTCGTCATAGGCCGCAGCGCGCGACGGGTTGGGTGTTGACGTCGCAAGGCGCCGCGGACGCGTGCAGACCTGCGCGGGATTTCCGCCCCGAGCGGCGAGCCGGCCCAGCCGGGCAGCGCCGAGCGCGGCGCCGACCTCGCCCTCCTCGACGCGATGCACGGCAATGCCGAGCACGTCGGCGCAGATCTGCGCCCACAGCGCCGAGCGGGAGCCGCCGCCGACGAGATCGACTTCGGAGATCGCCGAGCTGGCACTGCCGAGCGCGGCAAGATTATCGCGCGCGGCAAAGGCGACGCCTTCGAGCACCGCCTGCACGATTGCGTCGCGCCCGGTGGCGCCGCGCAGACCGATGAAAGCGCCGGCCGCGGCTGCATCATTGTGCGGCGTGCGCTCGCCATCGAGATAGGGCAGAAACTTCACCGGGCCTGGCCCGGTTACGGTGTCGCCGAGCGGCGCGAGCAACGAGGCTGTCGGTGTCGCCGTCACGCTGGAGAGCCAGGCCAGCGAAGCGGCGGCCGAGAGCATCACGCCCATCTGGTGCCAGAGGCCGGGCAGCGCATGACAGAAGGCGTGCACGGCGAGGGCCGGCGCCGGCGCAAATTTGTCGGTGACGCGGAAGATGACACCGGACGTTCCGAGCGACAGGAAGGCATCGCCCGGTGCGATCGCGCCGAGCCCGATCGCACTCGCTGCATTGTCGCCGGCGCCACCGGCAACGACGACATTCTTTGCCATGCCCCAGCGCTGTGCGAATTCGCCCGCGAGCGTTGCGCTCGCCTCGCTGCCCTCGACCAGGCGCGGCATGTGGTGCAGATCGAGCCCGGTGGCCTGCAGCAGCTCCGCCGACCAGCGGCGCTGGCCGACATCGAGCCAGAGCGTGCCTGATGCATCCGACATGTCCTCGACCATCTCGCCGGTCAGCCGGTAGCGGACATAGGCCTTCGGCAGCAGCACCTTGGCAACGCGCTTGAAGACCTGCGGCTCGTGCCGCGCGACCCAGAGCAGCTTTGGCGCGGTGAAGCCGGGCATCGCCAGATTTCCGGCGATAGCATGCAGCGAGGGGCAGCGGCGCTCGAGCTCGACGCATTCAGCATGCGAACGGCCATCGTTCCAGAGGATCGCCGGCCGCAGCGGGCGTCCATCGGTGTCAAGCAGCGTGGCGCCATGCATCTGGCCTGACAGGCCGATGCCGCGCACGGCGGCGACATCACCGGGACGAGCGGCGGCAAGATCGTCGACGGCGCCGATGGCGGCCTCGACCCAGGAAGCCGGATCCTGCTCGGACCACAGCGGCTGCGGATGCGACAGCGCAAGCTCGCGCGCGGCCGTCGCGACAACCGCGCCGGCCTCGTTCACAAGCACCGCTTTCACACCGGACGTGCCGATGTCCAATCCGATAAACAAACGCGTCCTCCCTCTTCGTTTTGAGCGTGCTTCGTCCGGACAACCATTGCATTCCGGATCACGCTGCCGCGGTGCGCGATCTGACGTCGCGCTTGCCGCAATCACTCATTTCAACACACGACCGCCGCGCCCTTTCGGTTACGGCAGATTGTCCCGCATCAGGATGTCGATGCGAATCTTCTCCTGTTCACTCAAGATCGGCTCGTTACGTGCCAGCGACAGCAGCACGCGCACGGCGGCGCGCGCCTCGTGCCCCGGATTCTGCGAGATCGCGACATCCAGCGTGCCCTGCAGCAGCAATCTGCGCGTCATCGCCGTGAGGTCGTGAGCGATGAAGACGATCTGCTTGGCGCGGCCTGCCTCGGTCAGAGCGGTGGCCACGCCCTGCGTGCCGGCGCCGACATTGTAGAGGCCGATGATATCGGGATGCCTGCCGAGCAGCCGCGAGATCAGCTGCTGAGAGCGGTCGTCCTCGTCGCGCCCCTCGAGCAAAGGCAGGATGTCGAGGTGCGAAAACTCCGACGCCATCACCTGATTGAAGCCGAAAATGCGCTCGGCATGGTCGCGCAGGCCCTGCGACCCCGCGATGATGGCGATCTTGCCGGATCTTTGGCCGACCAGCCTTCCGATCAGCGCACCCGCGGTGCGGCCCGCGGCGATATTGTCGATGCCGACATAGTGGTGGCGGCGCGACGAGGGCACGTCGGACACCAGCGTCACGACCTTGATGCCACGGTCGACGAGATCATTGATGGCGGCGCGCACGCTCGGATGGTCGAGTGCGACGACCGCGACGCCGTCATACTCGCTGCCGGCAAGCTCCTCCAGCGAGGCCGCCAGCACCGACGGGTCGAACACGTCGGTGATGACCATCTCAACGGCGAGGCGGCGGGCAGAGAGCCACGCCGACATCTCGCCCAGATAGGCCTTGATCTGCAGCATGAACGGGTTGGCGCCGACAGGCATCACGAAGGCAAACCGGCGGGCGCGGCCGCGGGCGAGCTCGGCCGCGGCCACATGCGGCTGGAAGGCGTTGCGCGCGATGATCTCCTGGACGCGCCGGACCGTGTCCGGCCGCACGCCCGGACGGTTATGCAAGACGCGGTCGACCGTAGCGAGGCTGACACCGGCCTCGCGGGCGATGTCCTTCAGCGTCAGCGCGGCGGATGCGGTCTCTTCAGCCATGGCTGAAGGCTAGCAGAGGCGTTTTGAGGTGCGCAACTCATTTTGAGGGGCAGGACGCCATTTTCGAGCGCCGGTTGCGCAGGACTTCGCCTAGCTCTTTGTTTTGACGCGCCTTATTGCGCCAACCGTTATCCACTTCGCTTGAGAAGGTTCTATGCACCGAGATCCAGCGCGAGGAAGAGACTGTTGCGGTCCTCGACATAGCCCTCGAACGGGGCGCAAGGCACGAAGCCGTGGGCCCGGTAGAGCGCGTGCGCCGGCTTGAAATAGTCCCAGGAGCCGGTCTCGAGGCTCAGCCGCGTCATGCCGCGCCTGCGCGCCTCGGCGATGATGTGGCGGAGCATCTCCCCACCAAAGCCGCGGCGGCGCGTGGTCTGCAGCGTATGCATCGACTTCACCTCGCCGTGCTCGCCCGAGAGCGTCTTCAGCGCGCCGGTCGCAACCAGCGTCTCGCCGTCCCAGCCGGTCCAGAACGCGACGTCGCGGGCACGAAGCCCGGCGAGATCGAGCGCGTGCGCGCTGCCCGGAGCGGTCTGCGCCCGCGCTGCCGTAACGTGATGGTCGAGCAATGCGACGACGCGCGGGTCAAAAGTATCGCCGGTACGGATCTGCATCGTCACGGCCTCACGTCAGTTGCAAGCGTCTTCTGCATGAAGACGAGATCGAGCCAGCGGCCGAACTTGCAGCCGACCTCCGGCATGCGGGCGACCTCGACAAAGCCGAGCGAGGCGTGCAGGCCGATCGAGCCGGCATTGAGGGCCTCGATCCCGGCGATCATGGCATGCTTGTTCATCGCCGCAGCGCGCTCGATCAGCGCGGCCAGCAGGCTGCGGCCGATGCCGGCGCGGTGATGGCGCTCATCGACATAGACCGAATTCTCGACGGTGTGGCGATAGCCGGGGAAGGGACGGAAATCGCCGAACGAGGCGAAGCCGACGACATCCCTGCCCTTCATCGCGACCAGCACGGGATAGCCCGCCTGCTGCCTTGCGCGGATCCATTCGCGCCGCGAAGAGAGATCGGCCGGCCCGTCGGTCCAGACCGCCGTGGTGTTGATCGCGGCGAAATTGTAGATGGCGAGGATGTCCGCGGCATCCTCCAGCGTGGCGTCCCGGATGATCAGCGGCATCACATTTTCCCGTAAGATGTGCCGCGCCTGGTGATGATGACGTAGCGGGCATCCTGCTTGGTTTCGTTCTCGAAGGTCACCGCGCGCATGACGTCGAAGTCGAGGCAGTCGCCCTCGCGCAGGCGCACCGTCTTGGCGTCGATATGCACGCAGACCGCGCCCTCCAGCATCAAGAGCTGCTGGGTGAAGGCGTTGCGGCCCCAGGGGCTATACGGCACCCGCGCGCCGGCCGGCATGTCGACGACGATGATCTCGATGCCGCTCGCCGCATCGACGGGCGAGGCATGTCGGCGCCGGTAGCCGCTATCGGGATCGCGCCATTGCGGCTGGTCGGCGAGGCGCGTCAGCCGCTCCGGCGGCTTCTCCGAGAGTGCAACGACGTCGCTGAGCGAGACATCGAGCGCCGCGCAGAGCTTGTTCAGCAGCGCCGCCGTCGCGCTGCTCTGCGCCCGCTCCACCCGCCCGATCATGGCCCGGCTGACGCCGGATCGGCTGGCGAGCTCGTTCAACGTCATCCCTGCCTGCATCCTCAGAGTCTTCAAGCGGCGACCGATCGCGCGATCGAGTTTTTGCTGGTCCATGGCCTTCCGATCCGAACATCGCCCGGCACAGGGACCGCATCCGCCGGACAGGGGAGAGCTTAGAGCGGAGGAGCGGGGCGTGCCGCGAGCGAGAGGCTAATATATTGGAATCTTTGCGCGCCGGGCAGTAACGTTTAGGATGCACCAAACAACCATGCAGCGGGGAGGCGATGACATGAGCGGACCGACGCAGCGGATCATCAAAGCCAACGGCATCAACCTCAACATCGCCGAACAGGGCGAGGGGCCGCTGGTGCTGCTCTGCCACGGCTTTCCGGAAAGCTGGTATTCCTGGCGTCATCAGCTCGAGGCATTGGCGGCGGCCGGCTACCACGCCGTCGCGCCCGACATGCGCGGTTACGGCAAGAGCGACAAGCCTGAAGCGATCGACCAGTACACGATCTTCCACATGATCGGCGATCTCGTCGGCGTGCTCGATGCGTTCGCGGCAAAGAGCGCCATCATCGTCGGCCATGACTGGGGTGCGGGGATCGCCTGGCACGCGGCGCGGCTGCGCCCCGACCGCTTTCGCGCCGCTGCCATTCTCAGCGTGCCGTATCGCCCGCGCAGCGAGGTGCGACCGACCAGCGTGATGCCGCAGACCGAGGAAGCCCAGTTCTATCAACTGTACTTTCAGCAGCCCGGCGTCGCCGAAGCGGAGTTCGAGGCGGATACGCGCAAGGCGCTTGCCGCGATGCTGTTCGGCGGCTCCGGCGAGGGCGTCACCGCCATTCGCGCCATGGCGGCCGCGAGCGGACAGACGTCAAAAGGCGTCGGCATGGTCTCGCGCAAGGACGGCATGCTGCCGAAAGTGCCGGTGCCGTTGCCGTCGTGGCTCAGCGCCGCCGACCTCGATTATTACGCCGCCGAATTCGCCCGTAGCGGTTTTCGCGGGCCGCTCAACTACTACCGCAACCTCGACCGCAACTGGGAGCTGATGGGCGCGTTCGAGGGCGTCAAGGTAACAGTGCCCACGCTGTTCATCGCCGGCGACCTCGACATGGTGATCGCCTTCCCCGGTGCGGCCGAGCATCTCGCCAACATGAAGCAATGGGTGCCACAGCTGCGCGAGATCAAAATGCTGCCGGGCTGCGGACACTGGACGCAGCAGGAGCGGCCCGCCGAAGTGAACGCGGCGCTGGTCGACTTCCTGCGCAGCTTGCCGGGTTGAGCGGTCGCTAGCAGGTCCCGAGCTTGTCGATGCGCTTTTGATGGCGCCCGCCCTCGAACGCCGTCCCCAGGAACGCTTCGACACATTCCTTTGCGACCACCTCGCCGGTCGTGCGGCCGCCCAGCGCCAGAACATTCGCGTCATTATGCTGCCGGCAGAGCCGTGCGCCGGTGACATCATGCACGAGCGCGCAACGGATATGGGCGTGCCGGTTGGCGGCGATGGAAATGCCGATGCCCGACCCGCAGATCAGGACGCCGCGCCTGGCCTTGCCGTCCCTGATCGCGTCGGCCAGCTTGTGGGCGAAATCGGGATAGTCGACGGACGCCGCGCTGTCGGTGCCGAGGTCCAGCCACGTCACATCTGATAGCGCGGACTTCAGCGCTTCCTTGAGGGCAAAGCCCCCGTGATCACAGGCAATCGCGACCAAGCGCGTGCTTTCGTCCTTGTCGGCCATTTGCTGTCCCGGGTGATTGGAGCGGGCGAAGGGAATCGAACCCTCGTATGCAGCTTGGGAAGCTGCCGTTCTACCATTGAACTACGCCCGCCGATGCGCGTGTCCTGCGCCCATCCTGATTAGCCGAGACGGTGTCCGGCGCCAAGCGGTTTGGCGCGTCAGGCCGGACAGTTGTTAATGTCCTGGCAAGATTCCAGGTGCGCCGAATTGTGGCAGTGTTATGATGGCCGTGTCGGGGGGAGCAGCGTGCACTGAGTGGGGCGTGTGCATGGTGGGGCGTGCCTACACGATATTCGACACGGCGATAGGGCGCTGCGGCATCATCTGGAGCAGCACCGGCGTGGTCGCCGTGCAATTGCCCGAGGCACGGGAGATCGACACCCGCCGCCGGATTTTCCAGGTCCATCCCGAGGCGCGCGAGCAAGTCGCGCCTGTTAACACCGAGCTCGCCATCGAGGGTATCGTGGGCCTGCTGCAGGGCAGCGACCCCGATTTTTCCGACGTCAGCCTCGACGCCGGCGGCGTGCCGGCCTTCAACCGGCGGGTCTACGAATACACCTGCACCATCCCGCGGGGGGAGACGCGCACCTATCACGAAATCGCCAAGGCGCTGGGCGCCTCCGGCGCCGCGCATTCGGTGGCTCAGGCGATCGCCAAAAATCCCTACATGATCATCGTGCCTTGCCACCGCGTGCTGGAAACGGGCGGCTATGCCGACCGGATTTCGCCTTATGGCGGGGTGATCTCCAAGCGGCGCCTGCTGGCGCTCGAAGGCGCGCACCCGATCGCCAGCAAGACGCTGTTCGAGGTGCTGCTGCCCGTTGCCCCGCCGCGTTCACCCAGCTAAGGCGCGATCCAGATCGCACCTTGGCTTATTTTTCTGGGCACGATCTTGTCGGAAAACCGCTTACACTTTTCCGGATCATGCCTAGATAGCTGGCATGGATGCGACCACGCTGCTGACGTCTCAGTCGATGACCGTCTGCGAGTTTCGCTGCGACGCGGGACCCGGCGACACGCCGTTTGCAGAGTGCCGCACCGGTCATTCCATCGCCTATGTCCGCTCGGGCAGCTTTGGCTGCCATTGCCGCGCGGGCTTCTTCGAGCTGGTGGCGGGCTCGCTTTTGGTTGGCGCGCCCGGCGAGGAATACACCTGCACGCATGAACATGTCTGCGGCGACGTCTGCCTCGGTTTCTTCTTCAGCGACAATCTGGTCGATGCCCTCGGCGGGCGGCGCGAGACCTGGCAGGTCGGCGCGACACCGCCGCTGCCCGAGTTGATGGTGCTGGGCGAGCTTGCCCAGACGGCGGCAGATGGCAACAGCGATTTGGGCCTCGACGAGGTCGGCCAGATTCTCGCCGGCCGCTTTGTCGATGTCGTCTCCGGCAAGCCGCGCAAGCGGGTAGCGCCGACGGCGCGCGACCGGCGCCGTGCGGTCGAAGCCGCGTTGTGGATCGACGCCAATTCGCATGCCGCGATCGATCTGGAACAGGCCGCGCGCCTGGCGGACTTGAGCCCGTTCCATTTCCTGCGGCTGTTCTCCAACGTGCTCGGCGTCACCCCGCATCAATATCTGGTGCGCTCACGGCTGCGGCACGCGGCGCGCCTGCTCGCGGACGACGACATTGCCGTCACCGACATCGCCTATGACGTCGGCTTCGGCGACCTCTCCAACTTCGTCCGCACCTTCCACCGCGCCGCCGGCCTGTCGCCGACCAGGTTCCGCCAGGCCTCGAAGGGGATGCGCAAGATTCTCCAAGAGCGGTTCGCCCTCAACTGACTAGGCTCGTCTCCGGTGCGCGCCACGAGCGGCGCGCTTTGCAATGGAGATGATCATGTACGACCATATCGGATTGCGCGTTGCCGACCTCGACGCCGCCACGCGGTTCTACACCGCGGCACTGGCGCCGCTCGGTTACGTGCTGTGCTCGAGCGGCGACGGCTATGCCGGCTTCGGGCCGAAGGGCGAGCCGGCATTGTGGCTGCATCTGAACAAGGGCCGCAAGGCCGACGGCGCGCATATCGCGTTTCGTGCCAAGGACCATGACGCCGTGAAGGCGTTTCACCGCGAGGGCCTGAACAGCGGCGGCCATGACAATGGCGGCGCGGGCGCGCGCAAGGATTACAGCCCGACCTATTACGCGGCGTTCTTGATCGATCCCGATGGCAATAATGTCGAGGCGGTTTGTACGTGAGCGATCGCCACGCGCGTGATCTCGTAGGGTGGGCAAAGCGTAGCGTGCCCACCAATGCGCGCAACGATGCAGACGGTGGGCACGGCGCGCGAAGAGCGCACCTTTGCCCACCCTACTGATTCCGCATTTGAGGAAACAACATGGCCTCCATCCACAACGACGTCTCCCTCCCCGCCCCGGCCCGCGACGTCTGGGACGCGGTGCGCGATTTCGGCGCGCTGCCTCAGCGGCTGGTGCCGGGCTTCGTCACCGCATGCCAGCTCGACGGCGATACGCGTGATGTCACCTTCGCCAACGGCTCGGTTGCGCGCGAAGTGCTGGTCGATTGCGACGATATCAGACAGCGGCTGGTGTACGCGATCAGCAGCGAGCGGCTGAAACATTACAGCGCTTCGGTGCAGGTGATCGCCGACGGCGAGGCAAGCTGCCGCCTGATCTGGACCATCGACATGCTGCCGAACGAGCTTGCAGCTTACGTGCAGGAGCAGACCAAGCTAGCTGTCGCCGCCATGCACAAGGCCTTCCCGTAGTTTTTAATTTGCGCATGATCTCCGCGCAAACGCGTTCCGCGTTTGTCGCGAGGGAAAACCGCTGCACACTTTTCCGGATCATGCGCGTGCAGCGTGATCCTTCTCACAGAGCCCGCCCCTCATCGGCCGTAACCATGGCCGCGTGCGTCCTGACGGCCTCGCTCTCCCGGCGGCGCCACGCACGCGAGGAGCATGCCATGAGAGGTGCGGACAAGGTGATCTGCCAGGCAGCTGCCGTGCTGCTGCTGTTTTCGATTTCGAGCGCGCCGGCGAAGGCGCAATTCGCAGGCCTCGGAGGTGCCGGAGGCGGGGACATGATGACCCAGATGGCGCCGATGCTGGAGATGATGAAGGCGAAGATGGGCAAGCGCCGCTTCGCCATGCTGATGCAGACCATGGGCCCGATGATGAGCCGCATGATGGAGAACGGCGGCGGTGGCCTTGGCGGAATGATGGGCGGCAGCATGGGCGGCCTCGCCGGCGGCAATCTCGGCGGCGGATTCGGCGCACCCAATTACGGCGCCGGCTATGCACCGATGGGCGGCATGGGCGGCGGCGATATCATGGGCATGCTCGGCGGCGCCGGCAGCGGCGACATGATGGCGATGATCCCGCAACTGATGCGGCTCGCCAATGTCGGCGGCGGCCATCGCCGCCACAGGCATCGTTAGTCGGCAACCGACAGCACAGGCCCGACGGCGAGTTTCGGGTCTCGTGGCCCCCAGCGCGTCAGCACCACGCTGGAGCACGAGAGCACGCCGAGCACGACCATCGAGCTCGCGGCGAGCCAGAAGAAGCTTTGCGCGCTCGCGTCATGCGTCGACAGCCACCAGCCGATGCCCGCGATGTAGATCAGCCGGGCGGTCTGCGCCAGCACAGGACCGATCACCTTGGCTGCACCTTGCGAGGAGAAATACATCGTCGTTGCAAGGCCGAAGAACGCGTAGAACGGCCCGACCGTCGAGAGATATTGATGGCTCGCCGCGCGCACGGCCGCGCTGTCGGTGAAGATGTTGACCCAGAGATCCGGGAAGATCGCAACGAGGCATGCTGGCGCGCCGACGGCCACGAAGGCGGCGGCACCGGCGGTCCAGGCGATGCGGCGCGCCCGCGCGATGCGGCCCGCCCCGATCGCCATTCCGACCATGGGCACGCAGGCGATACCGAACGAGAACGCGATCGAGGTCAGCAGGAATTCGAGCCGCGCGCCGATGCCGTAGCCGGCGAGGATCGCGGTGCCGAATTTGGCCAGCATGTGGGTGAAGATCGAGATCGTCAGCACCGATTGCAGCGGCGAGAAGCAGGCGATGGCTCCGACCTTGAGGATGTCGAAGAACATCACCCATTGGATGCGCAAGCCGCGGAGTTTTGGAACGACGCGGGCGCGGCCGGAGAACAGGTACCAGCCCATCACGCAGATATTCATGGAGTAGGCGATCAGCGCGCCGGCGGCGACGCCGCGCATGCCGAGTTGCGGAAACGGGCCGAGCCCGAGGCCCAGCGTGCCGCCGAGCACGATCTGCCAGATCGCAGAGTTGAGGATGAGAAACGACGGCAGACGCATGTTGCCGGTGCCGCGCAGCACGCCCGCCATGGTGTTGAGCAGCCAGGGCAGCACGGCACCGCCGAAGAACACCTGGGTGTAGGCGATCGCATGCGTCAGCACATTGCCGCGGCCGCCGAGCATCGTCAGCACCTGAGGGCCGAAGACCAACATGCCGAGCATGAAGACGAGGCCGAAGGTGATGCCGATCAGCAGCGCATGCGCAGCCAGCGTCCCGGCACGCTCGCGATCGCCGGCGCCGAGCGCGCGTGCGATGGCCGAGGCCACGGCGCCGCCCATGGCGCCGCCCGACATCGTCATGGTCAGGATCACTGTCGGAAACACCAGCGCCATCGCGGCCAGCGCCTCGACGCCGAGCCGGCCGATATAGGAGGTCTCGGCGATCACCGTGCAGGTGCCGGCGGACAGGGCGACAACGTTCGGCCAGGCGAGGGAGAGCAGCGTGCGCAGGATCGGCCCGTCGGTCAGCGCGCTCCGTACCGGGCGCGCGGGCGACGGTCGCGGACGTTCCTGCTCATCGACCGGGATCTCGGCGACCTCAGTCATTTCCTCTCCCGGACAAATCCGCCATTCGCGGCGTGGCAATGCTTAGGTGCATCAATCATTCGCTCGCGCGAAAGGCGCGGCTGCGCACTTGTTAGCACGCTGGTTGCCGATTCCTCCTGCGTCAGGTGCAGGCGTGCCCTGCGGCAGCGCATTTCGATAGGTGGAATTAACCGATCGTCCAGACCAGCGGTGGGCGGCCGCCTGCCGTTGGGCGCAGGTGTACGCCGATGTGCCGGCCGCATCCTGCGGCGAGTCCCTCGAGCAATCCCTCCAGCACCTTGGCGCAGGCGCCGTGATAGTCAGTGACACCGTCCATCAGCTTCCAGCTCTGCTGGCGGATTTCGAAGCTGCCTTCGGATTGCGTGCTCTCGGCCGCATCGTCCTGCGCGGCGAACAGCGCGCGGAGGAAGGGCGCAAACGCGCTCGCGCCGCCGCGGCGCATCGCCAGCGGCGCCGCGATCTCATCGAAAAACTGCATGCCGATCAGATTACCGGTGATGCGCAGGAGATAGCCGGCATCTTCCGGCCCGAATAGTTGCACCATCACCGGCGCGGCGGTGCGCACATATTCCATGGCGTAGTTGCGATAGGCCTTTTCGAGCCGCGGCCTTGGCCAGCTAGCGAGGGGAAGCGCCGGCGCGGTCTTCGGATCGAACAGCGGCGCCTCCAGATGCCGCGCGTAGACGAGGCGTTGATCCGGTTCGAGCGGATGGTCGTATTGATGGTAGTAGCCTTCGAGCCCGTCCTGGCCGTCGACGCTCTGCTTGGTGCAGACGAAGCCCAACCGGAGATCACCGAGTGCGACGCCGTTGTTGGCGTGCCAGCCGCGCAGCATCGCGCGGCTGACCTCGCCCGGCACGCCGCAGATTGCCGCGCCTTTCCAGATCCAGCGCGGCGGCGGATAGCGGATCCAGGCCTTGATGTCGCTCTCATACATGTATTCGACATGCACGCCGCCGATCCAGTTGGAGAGATAGTGATATTGCGCCGCCGCCACCGCCGGCGGCAGATGATCGATCCCGAGCTTCCTGAGCCCCGGCAGGAAGCGCTCCTGCTGCTGGCGACGGAACACGCGGAAGACGAATTCGGCGGCGTCGGCCGTGCCGCGACGCGTCACCACAGTGAGGATCAGGCCGGTGAAATAGGCGTGGTAGAGATCGGCGACCGCACGCCAGCGCTTCCATTGCGCTGCTTGCGCGGCGTCTGCGGCGGTCATGGTTTGCTCCCGGCTTGTTGTTTTGCGGGAGTGTGTCATCGCGGATGGGGCTGAGCAACCAACACTAGCCCGGTGTCATCGCCCGGCGAAGACCGGGCGATCCAGTATTCCAGAGGTGTCAGTGCTTGAATCGAGAGGCCGGGGCGTACTGGATTCCCCGCCTTCGCGGGGAATGACAGCTGAGGACGGGGGTACAGCTACACCCGAAAATGCTTGCTCAGCTTGAGGCCCTGCGCCTGGTAGTTGGAGCCGATGCGCTGGCCGTACATGGCGTCGGGGCGGGACAGCATCTTCTCGTAGACGAGACGGCCGACGATCTGGCCGTGCTCGAGGATGAACGGCACCTCGCGCGAGCGCACTTCCAGCACGGCGCGCGATCCTAGCCCGCCGGCACCGGCATAGCCGAAGCCCGGATCGAAGAAGCCGGCATAGTGCACGCGGAATTCGCCGACCAGCGGATCGAACGGCACCATCTCCGCCGCGTAATCGGGCGGCACCTGCACGGCTTCCTTGGAGGCGAGGATGTAGAACTCGCCGGGGTCGAGGATCAGGCTGCCGTCGGGACGGGCCGAGATCGGCTCCCAGAAATCTTCCACCGCATAGCCGGAGCGGCGATCGACATCCACCACGCCGGTGTGGCGCTTGGCGCGATAGCCGACGAAGCCATTGCCCTTCTCCCCGGAGAGATCGACCGAGACGGCGACGCCGCCGGTGAGGTCGGCATCGTCGATGTCGACGAGGCGTTCAGTGGCATGGAGCGCATCGAGCGCATCGGCATTGAGGATGGCGTCACCAGTGCGGAAGCGCACTTGGCTTAGGCGCGAGCCTTCGCGGACCAGCACCGGAAACGTCTTCGGGCTGATCTCGGCATAGAGCGGGCCGTGATAGCCGGCGCCGATCATATCGAAGCGGCGCGTGCCGTCGGCGATCACGCGGGTGAAGACGTCGAGCCGGCCGGTCGAGCTTTTCGGATTGGCCGCCGCGACGATCTCCGGCGGTAGCGCCAGGCTCTCCAGCAGCGGCACGATATAGACGCAGTTGGTTTCCAGCACCGCACCGTCGGAGAGGCTGAACTCGTGCAGCTTCAACTGGTCGATGCGCTCGGCGACGGTGGCGCCGGGACCGGGCAGGAAACTGGCGCGGACGCGATAGGCGATATCGCCGAGACGCAAATCGAGGCTCGCCGGCTGAATCTGGCTTTCGACGAAATCATAGGCGGGCAGGATGAGGCCCGCTTCCGCCATCGCCGCGATCATGCGGTCGGGCAGGATACCATTGGCGTCGGCGGCAACCGTGAACGTCAACCGGGGGTCCTCGTCAGGGGTCGCGTACATCCGGACTTGCGGGACATACGAGCCTTTTACGGCTATCCGATGGACGCCTTGACGGAAAGGGCATTGCGGAATATGAGCATCACTTATCCCGTGGTGATTTGAGCCGGCCGGCTTGCAGCCACGTTAAATAAGTCGCTAAACAGGCCGGGGACCTCTGTGATCCCGGCCCGTGGAGATATCCAGGCCGGTTTTTTTATGACCATCTCGACAAGACGGTCATATCGGAGGGTCCTATGTCGAAGTCGCCTGCCTCTTACCGCCCCGAAACCCGCCTGGTCCATTCCGGCACCCTGCGCTCGCAATATGGCGAGACGTCGGAGGCGCTGTTTTTGACCCAGGGCTATGTCTACAACAGCGCCGAGGAGTGCGAGGCGCGGTTCAAGGGCGAAGACCCCGGCTTCATCTATTCGCGTTACTCGAATCCGACGATCGCGATGTTCGAGCGCCGCATGATCGAGCTCGAAGGCGCCGAAGCGGCCCGCTCGGCGGCGACAGGCATGGCCGCGGTGACGACGGCGATCCTCGCGCCGCTCAAGGCCGGCGACCATGTCGTGGCCTCGCGCGCGCTGTTCGGCTCGTGCCTCTACGTCATTCAGGATCTGCTTCCTCGCTACGGCATCGAGACCACGCTGGTCGATGGCGCCAATCTCGACCAATGGCAACGCGCGGTGAAGCCGAACACCAAGACGTTCTTCCTGGAGAGCCCGACCAATCCGACGCTCGACGTGCTCGACATTCCCTCGATTGCCGAGATCGCCCACAAGGGCGGCGCGCGGCTCGTGGTCGACAACGTTTTCGCGACGCCGATCTGGCAGAGCCCGCTCGCGTTAGGCGCCGACGTCGTCGTCTACTCCGCGACCAAACACATCGACGGCCAGGGCCGGTGCCTGGGCGGCATCATCCTGTCCTCGGAAGCCTTCATCGCCGAGCACATCCACAATTTCATGCGCCAGACCGGCCCGTCGATCTCGCCGTTCAACGCCTGGGTGCTGCTCAAGGGCCTGGAGACGCTAGGTGTGCGCGTGCGCGCGCAGACCGACACGGCAGCGCGCATCGCCGATGTGCTGGCGAGCCATCCCAAGATCGCGCGGCTGGTCTATCCCGGCCGCGAGGATCATCCGCAGGCGGCTCTGGTGAAGAAGCAGATGCGCGGCGGCTCGACGCTGGTCGGCTTCGAGGTCAAAGGCGGCAAGGCGGCTGCATTCCGCGTGCTCAACGAGCTCAAGCTCGCAAAGATCTCGAACAATCTTGGTGATGCCAAGAGCCTGGTCACGCATCCGGCGACGACGACGCATCAGCGGCTGAAGCCGGAAGATCGTGCCGCACTCGGCATCAGCGAGGGATTCATCCGCTTCTCGGCCGGGCTCGAGCATGCGGATGATCTGATCGAGGATCTGACCGCGGCGCTGGAGAAGGCGTAGCCACAACAAAGGTCTCGTAGGATGGGCAAAGCGTAAGCGTGCCCACGTCTTCTTCCTTCGTATCACTTAGCGGTGGTGGGCACGGCGCGTTGCGCCTTTGCCCACCCTACGGCGCAGTTGCCTACATCGGCCGGTAGGTCCGCACGTCCGCGGGCACGTTCACCCCGATCTTGATCTGGCCGACCGAGTGGATGATATCGTCGCCGAGCAGCTGGGCGAAGCAGGCATAGCCCCAATCGTTCATGTGCAGGCCGTCGGCGATGACGAAACTCTCGACCGGAAGCGCCTGCTTCTCGTGCCAGTCGCGCATCACCTCGAAGCGCGGGAAGATGCCGACGTGACGAAGCTCGGCGACCTTGCCGAGCAGCTTCACCATCTTGCTTGCGCTCTCGGGACGCTCGGTGACCCTGGGCGAATATTGCGGGTCGACCAGCACGATATCGGAATTGCCCGCAGCCTGGATGCGAGTGATGCCGTCCTCGACCATCTTGGCGGTGTCGCCGGGATCGAGATTGCGCAGCACGGCGTTGGTGCCGACCTGCCAGATCACGAGATCCGGATGCACGTCGATCACCTCCTTCTGGAGGCGCTTCATCATCTCGGGCGCGTCCTCGCCGCCGACGCCGGCATTGATGACGGTGATGTCAGCGGTCGGGTATTGCCGGCGCAGCTGCGCAGCGAGACGGTTCGGATAATTGAAGTCGGGCGAGCTCGCGCCATAGCCCGCCGTCGACGACGAGCCGAACGCGACGATGACGACGGGTTGGCCCGCGACGAGCTTGCCCGCGACATGCGGCAGCGAGCCCATCGTCTTGGCGCCGCCCTTCGGCGGCAGGCAGGGGACGCGGCTGAAAATATCGCCGGCGGATTTTGCGACCTGCTTCACCTTGTCGATGGCGCGCGAGGTGAGGCCGCGCTGATCGGTGGGCTGCTGGGCCGTCGCCGCAACCGTGGTCTGCGACGGCGAGGTGGGCGCTGGGTTAGCGGCCTGCTGCGGCGCGGCAGTCGCCTGGGCGGCCTGAGCTCGGGCAGGCGCCTGCAGCACAGGCATCAGCATCAGCAGCGTCGCCACTGCGGGCGCGGACAACCATGTCGACAGGCCAAAAGGGCGGAAAGAACTCATTAACGCTAGACCTCAATTCTGCTGCTCGGTCGGCCCCAGATGGGCAGCATCGATCACGAACTGCGCCAACGCCCGGCCAAGGCAATCATGGACCTGCTTCGCCAGCTCAGGGCCGCGCGAGGCGCTGAACAAGTCGAACTGCCCCTGATCATTCCACTGCCGCATGATCGCGAAACGATCGAACAGCGGGATATCATGCTCCTGTGCCACCACCCGCATATTGTCGAGATAAGGCGGTGCCGAGATCATGGATTCGGTACGCGGGCTGTATTGCAAATTCATCAAGACGACGTCAGCCCCTGCATGTTGCAGCGCAGCGACCCCATCGGTCACGGCGCCGCGAAAGTCATCGGGATCGATCGATCGGATAGCATCCACCGTCCCGGTCTGCCAGATGACCAAAGTAGGTGTTTTTGCTTCCATCAGCTTAACGAAGGTTCCGGCGGCCTCCTCCGCCGTCTTCTTGCTCTGTAGTTCTACGGATACGTGCACGGTCTCCGAAGGGGGCAGTTTCTCTTTCAAGATCGCCTCCATCCGTGCCGGATAGGAGCTGCTTTCCGAAAATGGGATCGTCGTCGACCGGCTTCCGATCACGAGGATCTCAAGCGGTTTGCCCGCCTTGACGGCGTCGGCGACCTTGGGGAGCTGGCTCTCGGTGGCGAGCAGATAAGGCGGCACTTCACAGGCTGCAGGGATCGGGGGCGTCGCAGGCGCGGCCTCGTCTGCGCGCGCCGAAGGCGCGGTGAGGTACCCGCATAGCAGGATCAGGCTCAGGATAACCTTCGCCGTCATCAGCCCCCTCCCGCCAGATCGGCGTTGCCGACGGCGTTTTTGGTTTTCGCACCGCTCTTGTCAGCTACGCGCTTGTACCACGAAATCACCCAGGCCATCGCCCACATGATCAGAATTCCTGAAAGACTAATCAGCGCATGCATGGCGGGTCCACCGGAGACCTCGGCCAGGATGAAATGGCCGGCAAAGGCCAGGAAGACGCCGAGACAGAAGATCTCCAGCGAGTGCTGGCCGCACACGATCAGCGGCCGCAACCATTGCGATTTCAGGCCCGGCCATTCCCGCGGCAGGAAGCGCACGGTGAGCGCGGCCAGCGCCAGGAAATGCGTGAAGCGCAGCACGTCGAGATCGGTCTTGTCGATCGGATACATCCACTGCTCGATCCGCTTCGGCATGAAGTGCGAAAGCTGCGGGACGTACCAGGTCAGCGTCACATAGAACGCCGCAACGAGATAGGCGATCGAGATCCACATCGTCACGGGCGATGCCAGAATGCGCGACATGCGTCGCGCACCTCCGAGCGCGCACCATGCGCCGAACACGAACAGCAACTGCCAGGCAAAGGGATTGAACGCCCAGAAACCGTTCGGATAGGCGGAGAAGTACAGATCGAACTGCCAGGTCGCCGCGTAAAGCAGCGCCGAGAGCGCGAGCGTGACATCGGGCCGCCATTTCATCGACCACAGGATCAGCGGCAGCGCGAGCATCAGGACGATATAGAGCGGCAGCACGTCCATGTTGACGGGACGGAAGCGCAAGAGAAGCGCCTGCACGATGGTGATGTCGGGCTGCTTGAGAAAATCCATGATGCCCATCTCTTCGGTGTAGAGCGGGTTCTCGAAGCTGGTCGCGACGTAGGAGATTTCGGCGAGGAAGATCGTGAACAGGAAGACGTGGGCGACATAGATTTGCCAGACCCGCCGCAGGACGCGCGCCGTGGCGATGACGACACCGCTCTCCAGCATCGCGCGGCCGTAGACGAAGGCTGCGGTGTAGCCCGAGATGAAGATGAAGATCTCGGTGGCGTCGCTGAAGCCGTAATTGCGGATCGTGAACCAGGTCAGCAGATTGGGCGGCAGATGGTCGATGAAGATCAGCCACAGCGCGAGGCCGCGGAACAGATCGAGCCTGAGCTCGCGCTCGCCGATGGCAGGCAGCGTGATGGCCGGCGCGGCGACGCGCGGCTTCGCGTCGACCGGTTTGGCCTCCGCGGGCTTGGCGCCTGCGGTTCCCGCGATCGTCGATCCCGTCACTTGATCGGCAATGGTCATGGGGGCCCAAAAACCCTTCCGCAAATCGCGACGTTTCAGGAGTGTACCGGGCCGGTCGCCGCCTCGCAAAGCGGCCGGATCACATCTGGGGTGTACTTCTTCGTGAATTCGGGCGGGACGATGTCGCCAAGGCCGCGTGCGGCGTTTGGTTCCTGGCCGGGTTTTCGTTATGATGGCAGCCATGTACCGCGCCGTGACCCGCCAGATCGAAGTGACCGTCGAGCCGAACTTTGTTCCGGAACAGTCCTCGGCCGACCGCTCGCGGTATTTTTGGTCCTACACCATCGTGATCACCAATTCGGGCGACGAAACCGTGCAGCTCAAGACGCGGCACTGGATCATCACCGATGCCACCGGGCGGCAGCAGGAGGTCAAGGGCGAGGGCGTGATCGGCGAGCAGCCCGTGCTCGCCCCCGGCGAACGCTTCGAATACACCTCGGGCGTGCCACTCTCCACCGCCTCCGGCTTCATGACCGGCCGCTACCTGATGGTGAGCGAAACCGGCGAGCGCTTCGAGATCGACGTGCCGACGTTCTCGCTGGACAGCCCCGACAACAAGCGGGTGTTGAACTAGAGGCGGGTGACAGTGCCGTAGGGTGGGCAAAGGCGCAAAGCACCGTGCCCACGTCTTTCGTTGTCATCGGGAGATCCGTGGGCACGGCGCAAGAGCGCCTTTGCCCACCCTACAAGAGCTCGTTACGCGTCTTCCACGCCCGCTTCATCCGGCGTGAACTCGTACACCGAGCTACAGAACTCGCAGGTCACGACGACCTTGTCGTCCTTGACCATGGCGCTGCGATCGTCAGGCGAGAAGCTCTTCAGCATGGACGCGACCGCGTTGCGCGAGCAGGAGCATTGCGCTTTCAGGACCAGCGGATTGAACACGCGCACGCCGCGCTCGTGGAACAGGCGGTAGAGCAGCCGTTCACCGGAGAGATCGGGATCGATCAACTCGACGTCCTCGACGGTCTCGATCAGCGAGCGCGCCTCGACCCAGGCATCGTCTTCGGCGACGCTGTGAGCCTCAAGGCCCTCGGGCGCATCGCCGGGATGCAGATCGGCCTGCCGCGCGCGCTCCGGCGCCTTTGGCAAAAACTGCATCAGCATGCCGCCGGCGCGCCAGCGGTGCTTGCCGCCGTCGCTCGAGCGCCACTCCTCGCCGACCGCAAGGCGCACGCGCGTCGGGATCTGCTCGGAGCGCAGGAAATATTCGTGGGCGGCGTCTTCCAGGCTGCCGCCGTCGAGCGCGACAAGGCCCTGGTAACGGCTCATATCGGGCCCCTGGTCGATGGTCATGGCGAGATGACCGCGGCCGAGCAGCGTGCCGGAATTCATTCCAGGTTCCTTGGCATCACCGAGGCGCTCGGCATCGAAGCGCGCATAGGCGCGCAGGCGATCGGGCGCCTGATAGTCGACCACCAGGAATGACACCGGCCCGTCGGTCTGGGCCTGCAGGATGAAGCGGCCCTCGAATTTGAGCGCCGAGCCGAGCAGCGTCGTCAGCACGATGGCTTCGCCGAGCAACTTGCCGACCGGTGCGGGATAATCATGCTTGGTCAGGATGTCGTCGAGCGCCGGGCCAAGCCGCACCAGACGGCCGCGCACATCGAGCGCATCGACCTCGTAGGGCAGCACGGCGTCATCGACGGGAACTGCGGAAGGCGCGCGAACCGGGCTTTCGGGCCTGGTTTTCATGTCGGGGGATTGGGAAACCATGGCGCTTTATCTGGGGTCGGAGGGCGGAAATGGAAGGGCCCCCGCATTCGGTGCTCAGAATGGCGGGGCGCGTAGCCCGGATGGAGCGCAGCGCAATCCGGGGAAGTCTTTCCGCGTTGAGAAGCCCGGATTTCGCTGCGCTCCATCCGGGCTACAAGTGAGCCTACTTCACCGCGTCAAAACACCAGGCCAAAATGCCCTTCTGCGCGTGCAGGCGGTTTTCGGCCTCGTCGAACACCACTGACTGCGGACCGTCGATCACCTCGTCGGTGACCTCCTCGCCGCGATGGGCGGGCAGGCAGTGCATGAACAGCGCATCGGGCTTGGCCAGCGACATCAGCTTGGCATTGACCTGGTAGGGCTTGAGCACGTTGTGACGGTGCTCACCTTCCTTGTCGCCCATCGACACCCAGGTGTCGGTGACGACGCAATCTGCGCCCTTCACGGCGGCCTCGGGATCGGTGCCGAGCACGATCGACGCGCCCGTCGCCTTGATGAAGTCGCGCATCACCTTCTTCGGAGCAAGCTCCGGCGGCGTTGCGACATTGAGCTTGAACTTGAAGCGTTCGGCGGCATGGGCCCAGGACGCCAGCACGTTGTTGTCGTCGCCGGTCCAGGCCACGGTGCGGCCCTCGATCGGGCCGCGATGCTCCTCATAGGTCATGAGGTCGGCCATCACCTGGCACGGATGTGAGCGCCGCGTCAGGCCGTTGATGACGGGCACGGTCGCGTTCGCCGCGAGCTCCAGCAGCGCCTCGTGATTGAGGATGCGGATCATGATGGCGTCGACATAGCGCGACAGCACGCGCGCGGTGTCGGCAATGGTCTCGCCGCGGCCGAGCTGCATCTCGGCACCGGTGAGCATGATGGGCTCGCCGCCGAGCTGGCGCATGGCGACGTCGAACGAGACGCGCGTGCGGGTCGACGGACGCTCGAAGATCATCGCCAGCGTCTTGCCTTCGAGCGGCCGCACCGGCTGATGCGCCTTCTGCTTCGCCTTCATGGCGGAGGAGGCCGCGAGCATGCTCTTGAGCTCCGACAGCGGCAGCTCGTTGATATCGAGGAAGTGCTTGGGTGCCTTGCTCATCAGCTTGCCGCCCGCTTGTTGCCTGACAGCGCCGTGCAGGCGCGCTCGAGCCTGACGATGCTCTCCTCGATTTCCGCCTCGGTGACGATCAAGGGCGGCAGGAAGCGCACGACATTGTCGCCGGCGCCGACGGTAAGCAGCTTCTCGTTGCGCAAGGCTGCGACCAGATCGCCTGATGGCACCACGGCCTTGATGCCGATCAAAAGCCCCTCACCGCGGATTTCGCTGACGATATCGGGATGACGGTCGATCACGGAGGCGAGCTTCTGCTTGAGCAGCAGCGACATCTTCTGCACGTGGTCGAAGAAGCCGGGCTTGAGCATGACGTCGAGCACGGCGTTCGCGGCCGCGATCGCCAGCGGATTGCCGCCGAAGGTCGAGCCGTGCGAGCCGGGGCCCATGCCGGCGGCCGCATCTGCAGTCGCCAGGATCGCACCGATCGGAAAACCGCCGCCGAGCGCTTTCGCCAGCGACATCGCGTCGGGTGTGACGCCGGTGCGGCGATGGGCGAAGAGATCGCCGGTGCGGCCCATGCCGGTCTGCACCTCGTCGAAGGCCAGCAGCAAGCCTTTCTCGTCGCAGAGCTGGCGGAGCGCCTTGAGGAAGGCTGATGTCGCCGGACGCACACCGCCCTCGCCCTGGATCGGCTCGATCAGGATGCCGGCGGTATGCGGGCCGATCGCCTTCTTCACGGCCTCGATGTCGCCATGCGGGATCTGGTCGAAGCCGTCCATCGGCGGACCGAAGCCTTCGAGATATTTTGCCGATCCCGTCGCGGCCAGCGTCGCGAGCGTGCGGCCGTGGAAGGCGCCCTCGAAGGTGATGATGCGATAGCGCTCCGGATGGCCCTTGGAGAAGTGATGATGGCGGACCAGCTTGATCACGCCCTCCAGCGCCTCGGCGCCGGAATTACAGAAGAACACGAAGTCGGCAAAGCTCTCATTGCAAAGACGCGCAGCGAGCTTCTCGCCGTCAGGGCTCTGGAACAGGTTCGACATGTGCCAGAGTTTCGTGGCCTGCTCCTGCAGCGCCTTGACCAGCGCCGGATGGGCATGGCCGAGTGCGTTGACCGCGACGCCCGAGGTGAAATCGAGATAGCGATCGCCATTGGTTGCGATCAACCAGACGCCTTCACCGCGCTCAAAACCGATATCGGCCCTGGCGAAAACGGGGAGCAAATGCGGCGCTGCGCTGTTGGTCATGACGATCTCTTTGGTGGTCACTTCGGATGTTTCGGACGGCCTGAACACGCATGGCGCAGCGCGTCATTTGGCCCGGAAAACGAAACGTGCCGCCTTTTAAGGGCGGCACGTGCGACTATCTTATGCTTGGCAATACGGGTGTCAATGCCGCCCGGAAAGCCTCGCGAAACGCTGAATCCGTAGTCTTGCGGTGGCGATTTTGCGGGATTTTCGCCACGGAACATGTGGAAGCGAGTCGGCGGACTCTTGCGCGTGAGTCACGGCATATTGTAGCGTTTGGCTTGTCAGATACGACATCTCGTGCAGCGGTTCTGATCCCAAAAGTCCTCATGTACCGGCGTAAACGTTCGGGCGCATCTGGCGCGCCCGGCGAGCCTTAAGGGATTCTGGCGGCACGGGTTTTTCGAAGCTTAGGCATTCGTCGTGAGGCCCCACAGATGGCTGGCGCCGGCGAAGGAAAGGATGCAATGACGGTTTTGACCTGGTCAGATGATCGCGTCGAGCAGCTGAAAAAGCTCTGGGAGGCCGGACTTTCGGCCAGCCAGATCGCCGCTGAGCTTGGAAACGTGACCCGCAACGCCGTAATCGGCAAGGTGCACAGGCTCGGCCTGTCCGGCCGCGCCAAGAGCCCCTCATCAGCAGCTCCGCGGCCGCGCAAGGCGCGTCCCGCACAGCACATGATGCGGGTGAGCCGCCCCATCGCGCGCGGCAACACCGCGCTGGCGCAGGCTTTCGAGATCGAGGTCGAGGCTGAACCTGTTACCTACGACAACGTTGTGCCGATGAGCCAGCGGCTCTCGTTGCTCGAATTGAACGAGGCTACCTGCCACTGGCCGGTCGGCGATCCCTCAAGCCCGGATTTCTTCTTCTGCGGCGGCAAGGCGCTCTCCGGCCTGCCCTACTGCGCCCAGCACTCGCGCGTGGCGTATCAGCCGGCGGCGGATCGCCGGCGGGCGCCGGCGAAGCCGGGCACGCGCTGAGTACTTGGTTCAGACGACATCGTCGCGGTACAGGCCGGGACGAAAAAAAGCGCGCCACCTGGCGCGCTTTTTTTTGTTTGCTGGCGGGCAGCTTAGCTTGAGGTCTGCTCAGCCTTCGCGAAGCGATCGTCGAGCGCGTAGCCCGCGCCGCGGACGGTGCGGATCGGGTCCTGCTCGCGGCCGAGATTGAGCAGCTTGCGCAGGCGGCCGATATGCACATCGACGGTGCGTTCGTCGATATAGATGTCGCGGCCCCAGACGCTGTCGAGCAACTGCTCGCGCGAGAACACCCGGCCGGGATGCTCCAGGAAGAACTCCAGCAGGCGATATTCGGTCGGTCCGAGATCGATCGGCCGGCCCGAGCGCGCCACGCGGCGCTTCTCGCGATCGAGCTCGATGTCGCCGAAGGCGAGCACGGTCGCGAGCCGCTCGGGGCTGGCGCGCCGCAGCAGGCCCTTCACCCGCGCGAGCAGCTCGGGCACCGAGAACGGCTTGACGATGTAATCGTCGGCGCCTGTGGCAAGGCCCCTGACACGCTCGCTCTCCTCGCCGCGCGCGGTGAGCATGATGATCGGCAGCTGCTTGGTGTCGGATCGCGTCCGCAACCGGCGGCACAGCTCGATCCCGGACAGGCCCGGCAACATCCAGTCGAGCACGATCAGATCGGGGATGTGCTCCTTGAGGCGGGTGTCGGCGTCGTCGCCGCGCATCACCGTCTCCACGTCATAGCCGTCGCCTTCGAGGTTGTAGCGGAGAAGCTCGGTCAGAGCTTCCTCGTCCTCAACCACCATAATGCGTGCGCCCATGGGCTCGTCGCTCCTTGCGTAATCAGGTGTTCGGGACCGTCGTGGCGAACGTCGTCATGTCGCCCTTCGGCCGCTTGTCGGTGATGGCCTGGCCTTCGATCATGTAGAACACGGTCTCGGCGATGTTGGTGGCGTGGTCGCCGATCCGCTCGATGTTCTTGGCGCAGAACATCAGATGGATGCAGAACGAGATGTTGCGCGGATCCTCCATCATGTAGGTTAGGAGCTCGCGGAACAGCGAGGTGCAGATGGCATCGACTTCCT
This sequence comes from Bradyrhizobium sp. CCBAU 51745, assembly GCF_028128715.1. Classification (NCBI taxonomy): domain Bacteria; kingdom Pseudomonadati; phylum Pseudomonadota; class Alphaproteobacteria; order Hyphomicrobiales; family Nitrobacteraceae; genus Bradyrhizobium; species Bradyrhizobium sp. CCBAU 51745. The sequence continues at coordinate 433,736 of NZ_LBJP01000007.1, forward strand.
CGTCGCCCTTCCACACCGCCATCGCTGCCGGCAGATCGTGCGCGGCATAGGCGTCCAGCACCGACTTGACCTGCTGCTGCACGAGGTCGGTCATGTGCTCGAGGCCGCGGAACAGCTTGAGCGGATGGAAATCCGTCTCCAGCGCCGCGACGCGCTTGCCCATGTTCTTGGCGAGGTCGCCGATGCGCTCGAGGTCGGTCGCAACCCGCATGGCGCCGACGATTTCGCGCAAGTCCACCGCCATCGGCTGGCGGCGCGCGATGGTCAGCACGGCGCGCTCCTCGATCTTCTTCTGCAGCGCGTCGAGCTCGGCATCGATGGTGACGACGCGCTGGCCCAGCGCGACGTCGCGGCGGATCAGCGCATCGACGGAATCGACGATCATGCGCTCGGCGATGCCGCCCATCTCGGCGACCAGGCGGGTGAGCTCCTGAAGGTCGGTGTCGAAGGCTTTTGCGGTATGTTCGGAAGCCATGTCCTGTCTCCTCAGCCGAACCGGCCGGTGATGTAATCCTGCGTGCGCCGGTCCGACGGCGACGTGAAGATCTTGCTGGTGTCGTCGAACTCGATCAGCTCGCCGAGATACATGAAGGCGGTCTTGTCGGAGACGCGGGCCGCCTGCTGCATGTTGTGGGTGACGATCGCGATGGTGTAGTTCTCGGACAGTTCCTGGATCAGCTCCTCGACCTTGGCGGTCGAGATCGGATCGAGCGCCGAGCAGGGTTCGTCGAACAGGATCACTTCAGGCCGCACCGCGACGGTGCGGGCGATGCAGAGGCGCTGCTGCTGGCCGCCCGAGAGCGACAGGCCGGAGGCGTTGAGCTTGTCCTTGACCTCGTTCCACAGCGCGCCGCCGCGCAGCGCCTTCTCGACGCGGTCGTCCATCTCGGACTTCGAGATCTTCTCATAGAGGCGGATGCCGAAGGCGATGTTCTCGTAGATCGTCATCGGGAACGGCGTCGGCTTCTGGAACACCATGCCGACGCGGGCGCGCAGCAGGTTGAGATCCAGCTTGGGGTCGAGGATGTTGGTCTGGTCCAGCATCAGCTGACCGGTGACGCGTTGGCCCGGATAGAGGTCATACATCCGGTTGAAGATGCGCAACAGGGTCGACTTGCCGCAACCGGACGGGCCGATGAAGGCGGTGACGCGGTTGGTGCCGAGCGTCAGATTGATGTTCTTCAACGCCTGGTGCTCGCCGTAATAGAAGTTGAGGTTGCGCACCGTCACCTTGGCCGGAGCTTCCGGCAGCGGCTGCTGCGAGGCGAGGTGCGCGTTGGAGCTCACGGATACGGACAAGTCGGTCATTTTGCGGTCCTCTCGGCACCGAGGATGCGGGCGCCAATGTTCAGGGCAAGCACGGTGAGCGTGATCAACAGCGCACCGCTCCAGGCGAGCTGCTTCCAATAGGCGTAAGGGCTCTGGACGAAATTGTTGATGGTGACGGGCAGGTTCGCCATGGTCTTGTTCAGGCCGAGGCTGAAGAACTGGTTCGACAGCGCGGTGAAGAGCAGCGGCGCGGTTTCGCCGGCGACGCGGGCGGTGGCGAGCAGCACGCCGGTGATGAGGCCGGAGCGGGCCGCACGATAGGCGATCCGCTTGATCACCAGCGAGCGCGGCAGGCCGAGCGCGGAGGCGGCCTCGCGCAGCGCGTTCGGCACCAGCAGCAGCATGTCCTCGGTCGTGCGCAGCACCACCGGGATCACGATGACGGCGAGCGCGAGCGAGCCTGCGATCGCCGAGAAGCCGCGCATCGGCACCACCACCGCGCCGTAGATGAACAGGCCGATGATGATCGAGGGCGCCGACAGCAGGATGTCGTTGATGAAGCGGATCACCGAGGTCAGCTTGTCGTTACGGCCGTACTCGGCGAGATAGGTGCCGGCGAACAGGCCGAGCGGCGCGCCGATGCCGACGCCGATCACGGTCATGATCAGTGAGCCGACGATGGCGTTGCGCAGGCCGCCTTCGGTCGAGCCCGGCGGCGGGGTATCGGCGACGAACAGGTCGAGGTTGAGGCCGGCAATGCCGTTGTAGAGCAGCGTGAGCAGGATCAGCGCGAGCCAGGTGACGCCGACGGCGGCGGCGCCAACGCAGAGCCCTCGGACGATGATGTCCTTGCGGCGGCGGCGTACATAGATCGGGTTCATGTTACTTCCCCGCCTTCGTTTCCAGACGCAGCAGCATCAGCCGGGCGGCGGCGAGCACGAAGAACGTCAGCACGAACAGCAACAGGCCGAGCAGGATCAGGCCGGACTGGTGCAGGCCGTCGCTCTCGGCGAACTCCGATGCGATCGCCGCCGAGATCGTGGTGCCAGGCGCGAAGATCGATGACGAGATGCGGAACGAGTTGCCGATGATGAAGGTCACCGCCATGGTCTCGCCGAGCGCACGGCCCAAGGCCAGCATGACACCGCCGATGACGCCGACACGGGTGTAGGGGATCACGACGCTGCGCACCACTTCCCAGGTGGTGCAGCCGACGCCGTAGGCGGCCTCTTTCAGCACCGGCGGCACGGTCTTGAACACGTCGACCGAGATCGAGGTGATGAAAGGCAGCACCATGATCGCCAGGATCAGCGCGGCATTGAACAGGCTGAGATAGGACGGGGGACCTGCGAAGACCGCGCCCAGCACCGGGACGCCGTCGAAGATCTTGATCATGAAGGGCTGGAAGGTGTTGGCCAGGAACGGCCCCAGCACGAAGAAGCCCCACATTCCGTAGATGATCGAGGGAATGCCGGCGAGCAGCTCCACCGCCATGCCGATCGGGCGGCGCAGCCATTGCGGGCAGAGCTCGGTCAGGAAGATCGCGATGCCGAGACCGACGGGAATGGCGATCAGCATCGCGATGAAGGAGGTGACAAGCGTGCCGTACATCGGTCCCAGCGCGCCGAGCACGGGCGGATCGGCCGACGGCGCCCAGCGCTGCGTCCACAGGAACGCAAAGCCGTATTCCTTCATCGCCGGGAAGGCACCGACGATCAGCGACAGGATGATGCCGCCAAGGATGAGGAGCACCGAGATCGCGGAAAGCCGCGTGATCCAGTAAAAGGTGACATCGCCGAGCTTGAACGCGCTCAAGGCCTTGGCGCGATCATAAGGGCCAGCGTCGTCGATTACATCGCTCTGAACAGCCATTTCTGCCACGCCGATCCCCTGTATTACGCTATCTGCATGCCGCCGATAAGGAGCGGTCTTGTCGACGATTTGTCCCGCGTCATTCCGGGATGGTCCGAAGGACCAGACCCGGAATTTCGAGATTCCGGGTTCGCTCGCCACGCTCGCGCCCCGGAATGACGGGGCACGAGCGTCGGACTTCAGAGCTTTAGCTCTTGATCTCGGCAGACCAGGTCTTCTCGATCTGCTGGACGACGCTGTCCGGCATAGGGATGTAATCGAGCTCCTCGGCTGCCTTGGCGCCGTTCTTGAAGGCCCAGCGGAAGAACTTGATGGCTTCCTGCGAGGCCGCCTTGTCGGTGGCATCCTTGTGCATGAGGATGAAGGTCGCCGCCGTGATCGGCCAGGACTTGTCGCCGGGCTGGTCGGTCAGAATGACGTAGTAGCCGGGCGCCTTGGACCAGTCGGCATTGGCGGCGGCCGCCTGGAAGGCCTCGGTGGCGGGCTCAACGGTCTTGCCACCCTTATTGACCATCTTGGTGTAGGTCAGCTTGTTTTGCTTGGCGTAGGCGTACTCGACATAGCCGATCGAATTCTTGGTCTGGCCGATGTTGCCCGAAACGCCTTCGTTGCCCTTGGCGCCGACGCCAACCGGCCATTCGACCGCGGTGCCCTCACCGACCTTGCTCTTCCAGTCCGCGCTGACCTTGGAGAGATAGTTGGTGAAATTGAAGGTGGTGCCCGAACCGTCCGAGCGGCGAACCACGGTGATCGCCTCCGACGGCAGCTTCACGTTCGGATTGAGCTTCTTGATCGCGCCGTCGTCCCACTTGGTGATCTTGCCGAGATAGATGTTGGCGAGCGTCTCGCCGTCGAACACCATCTCGCCAGGCTTGACGCCTTCGAGGTTGACGACCGGAACGATGGCGCCCATCACCATCGGCCACTGGGCAAGGCCGTCCTTCTCGAGCTGCTCGGCCTTGAGCGGCATGTCGGTGGCACCGAAGGTCACGGTCTTGGCCTGAATCTGCTTGATGCCGCCGCCGGAACCGATCGACTGGTAGTTCAGACCGTTGCCGGTCTCCTTCTTGTAGGCATCAGCCCACTTCGAATAGATCGGGAACGGGAACGTCGCACCTGCGCCGGTGATGTCGGCAGCGAACGCCGCCGTCGTCGTTGCGGCGACCAAGCCGGCAGCGACGATCGTTTTGAGGAAATTCATGCTGGTCTCCATACAGGGGAGCGAAGCGCCATCCGCGCCCGATCGCGCTCCCGCGCCGCCCCTTTAGGAGCGGTCGGCTGAGCTTTTACGAAGGTTTCGTGACAGTCGGATGACAGCGCTAAACGATTGAAACCACGTGGCTTTATTGCCTAAACCAAAGTCCTGGCCTGGGGAAAACAGGCGGTGAAAGTCGCACCCTGCTTGGGCACGCTTTCGATCAAAAGACGGCCCCGGTGACGGTTAAGAATATGTTTCACCAGCGATAATCCGAGCCCCGTGCCGCCCTGCGAGCGGCTGTCGCCGACGTCAACCCGGTAGAACCGCTCGGTCAGGCGCGGCAGGTGCTCCGGCGCGATGCCGGGGCCGAAATCCCGCACCATGACCCGGATTTCCTGAGTTGCATCGGCGGGCGCCGGCAGCGTCAGCGAGACGATGACGCGTCCACCGGAGGCGCCATATTTGAGCGCGTTTTCGATCAGGTTTTCGAACAGGCGGAGCAGCTCCTCGCGGTCACCGGCGATCATGACCGGGCCGTCAGGCAAATGGGTCTCGACCTCGACCTGACGCTCGCGCGCCAGCGGCTCGAGCCCGTCGGCGACCTGGAGGATGATCGGCAAGAGATCGACCAGAGTGTCGGGCCGCACATGGGCCGACAGCTCGACCCGCGACAGCGACAAAAGGTCGTCGATCAGGCGCGCCATGCGCGTCGCCTGGTTGTGCATGATACCGAGGAAGCGCTCGCGCGCCTTCGGATCGTCCTTGGCCTGGCCCTGGAGCGTGTCGATGAAGCCGGACAGCGCGGCCAGTGGCGTTCGCAACTCATGGCTGGCATTGGCGACGAAGTCGGCGCGCATCTCCTCGACCCGGCGCAGCGGGGTCTGGTCGTGGAAGGTCATCAGCATGCATTTGTCGGCGCCGCCGAAATTGGTCGGCACCGGCACCGGGGTGATGATCAGCTCCATCCAGCGATCGACAGGCACATGGTCGAGATAGGTCGCGCGCCGCGGCTCGGTGGTGGCAATGGACTCGCGCAGCGCCGTGATGATCTCGGGCGAGCGCAGCGCGAACTGGGCGAGTTCGTTCTTGCGCAGCGCCGGCGCGAGCTGCGCGGCGGCCGCATTGAGATGGATGACCCGGCCGGCGCGGTCGAGCAGCACCGCCGGATCCGGCATGCCGGCGACGACCGCAGCCACCGCGGCGCTTTCCACCGGATTGACGCGCCTGACGTCCTCGCGCGAGGCGGCGGTATCATGCAGCCGCCAAGGGATCAGTGCCGCAGCCGCGATACAGACAAACACGGCGACGGCATGCACCACCGACACCTCGCCGAGCGAGACTACGACCGACAGCGCCAGTGCCGCAGCGATCAGGACGATGGTCGAGTGTCGCAGCCGGTCGGACCAAGGCTGCACCGTGGGAGACGAGGGAGCGTCGATCGCCATCGGGCCGGGCTTCTCCTTGGGTTCGCTCTGCGCCGGTCAGACGCCACCGCTATCGCTACGCTTTCTCACATAAGCGGCTTCAGGCGGTGGACCTGGATCGAGCTTGAGCGCCGCCTGCTGCAGGCGTTTCGATCGGGCGCCGATGATAACCTCCCGAAACGTCAGCAAGATTACAGAGATGACGAAAGGGGACAGATAATAGAGGACCCGGAACAGCAGCATGCCGCCGAGCAGCTCCTCACGGTCCATCTGCCAGAGGCCGACAAGCATGGCGGCGTCGAAGACCCCTAAGCCGCCGGGAGAATGGCTGGCGAAGCCAAGCAGCGTCGCCGAGACGAAGATGACGGCGACCACGACGAAGCCGAGATTGGGCTCGTCGGGCACCAGCACGTACATGGCAAGCGCACAGAAGCCGAGATCGATGATGCCGATGGCGATCTGCAGCAGCGTCAGCGGGCCGCCCGGCAGCACCACGGTCCAGGGGCCGCGCCCGACCACCCGCGGCTGGGTCCAGACCCAGACCACGTAAGCGACCAGCGCCACGATGATCATCATCGCGACGGTGCGGTTCAACCAGGGCGGCAGCTGGTCGATCGAGGCCGCCGCCTCCGGATGATAGGAGATGCCGAGGCCGAGCACGGCGGCATTGCCGAGCCAGAAAGTGAGGCCGGCCAGGAAGCAGATTTTCGCGACGTCGATCGCGTTGAGGCCATAGGCCGAATAGATGCGATAGCGCACGGCGCCGCCGGTGAAGACGCTGGCGCCGACATTGTGGCCGATCGAATAGCTGGTGAAGGCCGCGAGCGCGTTGATGCGATAGGGTACGTGGGATTGGCCGATCGCGCGCACGGCAAACAGATCGTAGAAGGTCAGGGTGAAATAGCCCGCGGCGACGAACAGCGCGGCCATCGCAATCTGGCGCGGCTCGGTGCTCTTGATCGCCTCGATCACCTCGTTCGCGTCGATGCCGCGCAGCATGTGGTAGAGCACATAGCAAGCGATGCCGATGACCGCGACGCTGATCACAACTCCAAGCTTATGCAGGATTTGCTTCTGGCGCAGCAACGTCATCGTCCTGCGTATGGCTTCCAGCATCTAGACCTCGAACAACACTTCAGCGGCCAGGGTGGCCGGCGAACAGGCGGACGACGCACAGGCACTCAACGAACGAGCACTCAACGAACCCTCGCCGCCGGCTTTGGCCTCGCGCATGCCCCCCGTCCCTCCACTAGCGCGTTTCGGGGCGGAGTGGAATTCGCCAATGTGAACAAAATCACGTGCCTTCAATATTTTAGGCAGGCTTGCGAGCTGATGATGCACGGTTTGGCGCTTTCGGCGGCAAGGCTTGAGGCGAATCTCCATGGCAATCTGCGCAGTCGCCGTGAAGTTTTGATGATTTCGACCGGACAATGTTCCGTCGCGCTTTAAGTCGAAATCAATCTATGGACCGCGTGCGCCCGTTAAAAGAGGGGCCGCTGCGTCGGCAGGGCTGCGCGGCACACGATGATGTGGCCGACGCCTCGCTCCTGGTCATCGCGTTGCACTGCGACATCACAGACGTCATCGCGGCCGCCCCGCCAAGGCAGCCGCGACGAGCATGTTGCGCAGAAGTAGCGTTGCCCTCAGGCTGCAAGTTGCGGGCGCATCGCTTCGATGCCGGCGATCCAGCCGGCGACAGAGCGGCCAATCGCCTCGGGGTGATCCTCCTGAAGGAAGTGCAGCCCGCCGCCGAGGCGAACCAGCGCGCAGTTCTTCAACGAGGCCGCAAACCGCGCGGCAAATTCCGGTGCGACCAGAGCTCCGGGCTCACCCGTGAACAGAAGCTTGGGATAGGACGACGCGGCCAGCGCCGCGTGCGCGGATTCAAGCGCCGCATAGACGTCGGCTGGCTCGCCCGCGATCGGCAATTCGCGTGGAAGCGCAAGCACGGGACGGCGACTCTCCGGCGTCGGGAATGGCGCACGATAGGGTGCCATCTCCGCGTCGCTCAGCTTGCGCACGACGCCGCCGGGCAGGACGCGCTCGACGAACGCATTTGCCTCGAGGATCATCGCTTCGCCCTCACCTGGCGTCCTGAATTTGCGGAAGACCGCGCGTGCCGCCTCGGCATGGTCCTGCTCTTCCGCGACCTCGGTGTGGTGGAAATCCTGCCAGGTCGGCATTGGACGGATGAATTCCATGAAGGCGAGGCCGCGCACGAAATCCGGCCGGCGCGCGGCGAGATGAAATGCGAGCGCCGTGCCCCAGTCCTGCGCGACGAGATAGGCCGATTTGATACCGCGCGCTTCGATGAAGGCATCGAGATAGCGGACAAGATCGAAGAAGCGGTAGGCGATATCGGGCTTGCCGGACTGACCGAAGCCAATGTTGTCGGGGGCGATGCAATGCGCGACCGGGGACACCAGCGGCAGGATATTGCGCCAGATATGCGAGGAGGTCGGATTGCCGTGGAGGAACAGCGCGACGGGCGCGCTGTCCGCGCCGGTCTCGCGATAGGCCATGTGGCTTCCGAGGACGGACGCTTTGCGAATCTCGATGTCGATCGGCTTGGTCATGTCGGCTCCTTGAACACGGTTTGGAATGCGATGGTCTTGAAGCGTTCGAGCGCCTTGGGATTGCGGTCGACTTTCATGCGCAGGATTGCGCCCTGCCAGGACGCGAGCAGGAAGTCGGCAAGCTCATCGGGCTCGAAATCGGAGGCGATCTCGCCGCGCTCTTGCGCATCCCTGATGCAGGCGGCGAACGGGGTGCGCCATTCGGCAAAGATCGCTGAGAGACGCGCGCGCAGCAGTTCGCTGCTGCCCGACGCCTCAAGGCTGAGATCGCCGATCAGGCAGCCGCGACCATAGCCGTCGGCCTCGAGCCTTCCGGTGATGATGTCGAGATAGCGCCGCAGGCGCGCGCGCGGCGTCAGCGAAGTGTCCTCGAGCGCTTCGGCGACCAGGCCGCGGGTGACATCGAAATAGCGGTCGAGCACTTCGGAAGCGAAGGCCTCCTTGGAGCGGAAATGATTGGTGAAGGATCCCTGCGGCGCGCCCGCCGCAGCGGTGACGTCGCGCACGCTGGTGCCGTGATAGCCGGTCCGGAACATGACCTTGAGGCCGGCGTCGAGGATGGCGTCTTTGAGCGATGGCTTAGGCATGCGTGAAATAATACGTACGTACGTATTAATGTCAAGCACTAACCTGTTGCTGCGGCAATCCCCCTGCCGGTCAGTCAGTTACTGCATTTTTGGAGCACGGATCAGGCCGCAGGCTGGCTGCGCGAGACCACCCAATAGCGCAGCCAGGCGCCGACGGTGCAGCCACCGAGATAGCAGGCGAACATGACGAGGCCGAGGTCGAGCCAATAGCCGAAGCGGCCCGGCACCGCATGCGCGAACGAGGCCGCGACCAGGCCCGCAACGAGCACAGCGAGCCAGCGCGCCGTCACCTTCGAGGTGCCGTTGCCGCGCTGGACCACCGAGATCCAGCCCATGCAGAAGCCCAGCAGCACCGAGCCGATCAGCCAGCCCATATGGAACGAGACGAGATAGGGCATGATCACCTCACCAGAAATTCGATGCGGCGGTTCTGCGCCTTGCCGTCGTCGGTGTCGTTGCCGGCGACAGGCTGCGTGCTGCCATAGCCGACCGCGGTGAAACGGTCCGGGGGCAGCCCGGCCTTGACCAGATAGTCGATCACCGCCTGCGCGCGCTTCTCGGAGAGCGCCTGGTTGAACGAGTCCTCGCCATCGGCATCGGTGTGGCCGGCGACCTCAATATTGGTGGTGGGGCAGCGCAATGCCGTTTCGATCAGATGATCGAGGACGCCCGCGGAGTCAGGATCGATATCGGCACGCTTGGGCTCGAACCGGATCTTGCCCTTGGCCAGCAGCTCCGAGAACAATTGCTGGCAGACGGTGCCGTCGACCGGCCCTGCCGCGGGCTTCACCGTGATTTCGGGCTTGTATTGCCAGGCCTTTGGAAAATCCTTGCCGAGGCCGGCGCGGATGTCGTTGGCCGCGCCTTCGTACAGCGCATCACCCGACAGCTTCACCTCGCGATCCGAGACCACGAGGGTGCCGGTCGACAGCCGCGACAGCGCACCGAGTGCTGCGACCACCGCGGTGTTGAACGAAGCAGGCGCGCCGATGCTGGCCTTGAGATTGTCGACCACCTTCTCGGTGAAGAATTTCCGCGAGGCGCTATTCGCGATCGCGGCGTGCACGGCGTTGTCGGGCACGTAGCCGGTCAGCGTCACGGTGGCGGCGACCGGATCCTTGTAGGCCTGGAAGATATAAGGCGGCGCCTTGATCTCGTTGGACGCGATCGAAAAGCCCTCAGGCAGGTTCTTCAGCGCGGCGGCGATCGCCTCGCGTCCGCCGAGGTCACGCGCCATGCCCGACAGATTGATCTTGGTGTCGGAGATCGTGATCTTGCCGTCCTTCAGCTTGCCGATCTGGTCGATCAGCAACATCGCCGCCGCCTCGAAACGCGCAGGCGCGCCGCGGGCGAGACCCATCTGATCGGCGACCTCGCCGCCATTGACCTCCTTTCGCGCGGCCTCGGTGAGGCGCGCCTTCATCGACGGCAGCGGCGCGGAGCCCGACAGGGTCACCCGCACGACGTCGCGCTCGGCGGTCCAGACGAAGGGTTTTGCTTCGGGAACAAGGCGGGTCTGGTCGTCGACCAGCCGAACGCCGGGAACCGTCTCGACCGTGGTCACGGCATCGCGGCGCCCCTCCTCGGAGAAAGCGTCCGCGGCCAAGCGGACGTCCCGGCCGTCCACCGCGATTCGGGTCTTGTCCAGGACGGTATCCTTGAGCGCGGCCGAGCTGCGGGCCGACAGGTCGGCCTCGACAGGCAAGGTGTTATTCCAGGCCGCAAATCCCCACATGACGGCCAGGGGAATCAGCCCCGGCCACCACTTGCTGGCCCACCTGAAAAGCATATGCATTCGACGACCCGAACTCTGGAACCGGAGACAAAACAAACCCTTGGCAGGCTGTCAAACCGGAAATGGGGCCGTTTCCGGGGTCACCCGTGAAACAATTGGAATAACTTTTTCTTCAAGGGTCGTTCCCTACATTGGGGGCGGAATGCCCAGGGGTCGGCCAGCCGGTCATGAAACAACTGCGTAACAACGTCATTCGCGCCGGGCTGGGAGCACTCTATTTCAGCGGCGCGCATCACCTGCTGCGTCCGCTGCTGTCGGGCGTCGGCGCCATTTTCATGCTGCACCATGTTCGGCCGGCCCGTGAGCGCGCGTTTCAGCCGAACCGGCATCTCGAGGTGACCCCCGACTTCCTGCGCGCGACCCTGTGCCATTTGCGCTCGCGCGAGATCGACATCGTCAGCATGGACGAGCTGCACGAACGGCTGGTTCAGGGCCGGTTCGAGCGCCGCTTCGCCGCCTTCACCTTCGACGACGGCTATCGCGACAACCGCGATCATGCCCTGCCGGTGCTACGCGAATTTGACGCGCCCGCGACCGTCTATGTCGCCAGCGACTTCGCCGAAGGCATGGGACGGCTGTGGTGGACCGCGCTGGAAGCCGTCATCGCCAAGGCCGAGCAGGTCGACGTCACAATCGGTCAATCCGCGCTGCGGCTCGATGCAAGCTCGCCGGCCGCCAAGCAGGCGACGTTCGATCGCCTGCACGACTGGCTGCGCGCGCTGCCGGGCGAATACGATCTGAAGCGCGAGATCGAGGCCCTCTGCATCGCGCACGGTATCGACATGGAAGCGCTGTGCCGAGACCTCTGCCTGTCCTGGGGCGAGGTGAAGCGGCTCGCGGCCGATCCGCTTGTCACGATCGGTGCGCACACCATCAGCCATTGCAATCTCGCCAAGCAAAGCGAGGAGGCCGCCACGCAGGAGATGGCGGTGAGCCGCGCGCGGATCGAGCATGCGCTGGAGCGCGAGGTGCGGCACCTCGCCTACCCCTATGGTGACCGCGAAGCGGCGGGGACGCGCGAATTCGCGTTGGCCGCATCGGCCGGCTTCAAGACCGCGGTGACAACACGGCCCGGCATGCTGTTCGCCGAGAACGCCGATCACATGACCGCATTGCCGCGCGTTTCGCTCAACGGAAATTACCAGGACGCGCGCATCCTGCCGGTGCTGACCTCTGGCGCCGCGACCGCGATGTGGAACGGTTTTCGCCGGTTTGCGGCGGCCTGACCGTCGTCCCGGCGAAAGCCGGGACCCATACCGCGTGATTTTTCGATTGCGGTTGATATTAGTCCCGAACGACCAGCCTTCGCCAAACACCTCCCTGTGGCTACGGGTCCCGGCCTCCGCCGGGAGGACACTGAGTTGGCTGAACGGCTGACGCACTACACTCCACCGTTCCTTGACTCCCCTCGCCGCGACGCTCAAAACGTCGCCAACTCAAGGGAGGTGTCATGTCCAACGATCTGTTTTCGCTCAAAGGCCGTATCGCACTGGTCACCGGCGGCTCACGCGGCATCGGCAAGATGATCGCGGCGGGACTCCTCGGTGCCGGCGCTGCGAAGGTCTACATCACCGCGCGCAAGGCCGGGCCCTGCGAAGCCACCGCGAAAGAGCTCTCGGCGCAATATGATGGCGATTGCATCGCGCTGCCGATCGACATCTCGACCGTCGAAGGCTGCAACAAGCTCGCCGGCGAAATCATCAAGCTGGAGCCGAAGCTCGACATCCTCGTCAACAATGCCGGCGCGGCCTGGGGCGCGGAATTCGACGAATTCCCCGAGAGCGGCTGGGACAAGGTGATGGATCTCAACGTCAAGTCCCTGTTCTTCCTGACCAAGGCTCTGGCCAAGCCGTTGCGGGCGGCGGCCTCGCGCGAGCGCCCGGCGAAGGTGATCAACATCGCCTCGGTCGACGGCATCTTCGTCAATCCCAGCGAGACCTATTCCTATGCCGCGAGCAAGGCCGCCGTGATCCACCTGACGCGGCGCATGGCAACGAAGCTGATCAAGGACTACATCAACGTCACCGCGATCGCGCCGGGCGCGTTCAAGTCCGACATGAACCGCGCCGCGCGCGATCATTCGGACGAAGTGGCCAAGCGCATTCCATCGCGGCGCATCGGCACCGACGAGGACATGGCGGGCGTTGCGATCTATCTGGCTTCGCGTGCGGGGGATTACGTGGTCGGCAACACCATCGCGGTCGATGGCGGCGTGGTGTACGCGAATGCGGGGCTGGAGATCGCGGGATAGGAGGCGGCTAGCGCCTGGGCCTCACCACACACTCGCTGTCATGCCCCGGCTCGACCGGGGCATCCAGTACGCCGCGGCTTCCCGGATCTATTACAACCGTCTCTGGAATACCGGATCGCCCGCCTTCGCGGGCGATGTCAGTGAGGGTGTGGCGCGGCCGTCGCGTCTCGCTGGCAGCCCCTACGACTCGATCTTCACGTACTCGAAATCGCCCGGCTTGTTGTCGATGCCGACCTTCGGCGGCGAGATCCAGGAGGCGAACTTGCCGGTTTCGGTGACAGGCTGCATCAGGGAGGTGATGAAGTCGCCGTCGCTGGTCGAGGGCAGCCAATCGTCCTTGCGCTTGGCCCAGGTGGCATCGTCGATCAGGATGCCGTCGGGCGTCGCGTGCACGTCCTTGAACTCGCCGATATGGCGGTGGAAGGCCACGTTCGGCAGCGTCAGCTTGAAATCGTAGCCAGCGGTCGAGATCACCTTGTTCCAGCGCAGCATGCCCTTGACGCAATCCTGGCTGTAATCGTCGCGCAGGCGCATGTTGAGCGCGGTCAGCGCCGGCTCGTCGACCAGCTTGATCTCGCCGTTGATGAGCTTCAGCACCGGATAGGTCGAATTCTTCAGCTGATGATCGTCGTCGATCTGGGTCTCGTGGTAGCGGCCCTTGATGCCGGCGTTGAAGGCATTGGCCGCGTTGGTCGAGACTTCCGAACCGAACAGGTCGAGCGACAGCGTGTAGTGCAGGTTCAGCTTCTTCTGGATGGTCGGAAGATCAATGACGCCCAGCGCGCGGACCTTCGCGATGTCGGTCGGGTCGGTGATGCCGGCCGCCTTCATCGCATCGCAGGTGCGCTGCACGACGCGGGTGATGCCGGTCTCGCCGACAAACATGTGGTGCGCTTCCTCCGTGAGCATGAAGCGGCAGGTGCGCGACAAGGGATCGAAGCCCGATTGCGCCAGCGAATGCAGCTGCATCTTGCCGTCGCGGTCGGTGAAATAGGTGAACATGAAGAAGGACAGCCAGTCCGGCGTCGCCTCGTTGAAGGCACCGAGCATGCGCGGCGCATCGGCATCGCCGGAACGACGGCGGAGCAAATCGTCGGCTTCTTCACGTCCGTCGCGGCCAAAATATTTCTGCAGCAGATAGACCATCGCCCAGAGATGGCGGCCTTCCTCGACGTTGACCTGGAACAGATTGCGCATGTCGTAGAGCGAGGGCGCGGTCTTGCCGAGATGGCGCTGCTGCTCGACCGAGGCCGGCTCGGTGTCGCCCTGGATCACGATCAGGCGGCGCAGCATGGCGCGATGCTCGCCCGGGACTTCCTGCCAGGCCGGCTCACCATAATGCTCGCCGAACGGGACGACGCGATTTTCTTCCTGGGGAGCAAGGAGAATGCCCCAGCGATATTCGGGCATGCGGACGTAATCGAACTTGGCCCAGCCGCGCGGATCGACCGAATAGGCGGTGCGCAAATAGACCAGCGACTCCTGGAAGCCTTCCGGCCCCATGTCGCTCCACCAATCCATGTAGCCGGGATGCCAGCCTTCCAGCGCCTTCAGCACCTGGCGGTCTTCGGCGAGATTGACGTTGTTCGGAATCTTGGTCGAGTAGTCGACGTTCATGATGTTCATGTTCATGGCCGTGCTCTCCTTAAACCCGCGTCATATCGAATTTCGGCTTCTGGCCGCTGCCGTAGCGGCGCAGCGCGCCTTCCTCGCCGACGGCGTTGGGGCGCTGGAAGATCCAGTTCTGCCAGGCGGTGAGGCGGGCGAAGATCTTTGATTCCATGGTCTCGGGACCGACGAAGCGCAGGCTGGCTTCCATGCCGGTGAGGCTGTCGGGCGAGAAGCTGGCGCGCTCCTCCAGGAACACGCGGACCTCGTCGTCCCAGTCGATGTCGTCGAGCGCGAAGGTGACGAGACCGAGCTCTTCGGCCTGCTCGGCGTCAAGCGCAGTGCCGAGGGTGGCTTCGGCGCGCTCGACGTCAGCCGGATCAGCCTGGAAGCGCGACTCCAGCCGCGTCAGGCCGTGGCTCATCGGATAAGGACCGAAATTCATCGCCGACAATTCGATCGACGGCGGCGGCTGATTGTCGCCCTGGCGCGTGCCGATCAGCATGTAGGAGCGGTCGGCGGCGAAGACGAGCTCGGCGAGCGTGCCGGCAAAGCAGGACCCCGGCTCGACCAGCGTCACCAGCGTGCGCGAGGTGACGTCGACGCGCTTGAGCACGCGCTTCCAGTAGTGCCTGATCTCGTTGACCAGCCAGTGCGCCTTGTTGGCTTCGAGGAAGGCGTCGGACGCGAGCACATGGGCACGGTCGCCGTGGCTCTTGAACACGAGCATGGCGGTCTCGAGCTCGTTGATGCGCAGGTGCAGGATGGCATCGTCGAGCTCGCGTGCGACTTGCAGCGGCCAGAACGAGGCGCCCTGCACCATCATGCCGTCGATGTCAGCAGGCGGCGCGGCCTCCGGCGCCTTGATCGAGATGGTGGCGATGCGCGCGGCGCGGTCGATGTCGACCGTGACAAAACCATAGCGAATGCTGGTCTCGTCGATCACGCGCTTGAGCGGCGTCAGCACGATGCCCTTGCCGCTGCCGGCGCGCTTCGAGGCCGCCGCAAACTCCTTGGCACGCTCGGCGATCCTGGCCTCGAGCTTGGAGTTCGGCGCGATCTCGTCGACGAGGCGCCATTGCACGGCGCGCTTGCCCTTCACGCCTTCCTCGATGGTGCAGAAGAAATCGGCGTGGTCGCGGCGCACCTTGCGCTTGTCGACGACGCGGGTGAGGCCGCCGGTGCCCGGCAACACCGCGAGCAGCGGCACCTCGGGCAGCGCCACGGCCGAGGCGCCGTCGTCGGCGAGGATGATGTGGTCGGTCGCGAGCGCCAGCTCATAGCCGCCGCCGGCGGCCGAGCCGTTCACCACGGTGATGAAGCGCTGGCCGGAGTTCTCCGAGGAATCTTCCATGCCGTTGCGGGTTTCGTTGGTGAACTTGCAGAAGTTCACCTTGTGGGCATGGGTCGAGCCCGCGAGCATGCGAATGTTGGCGCCGGCGCAGAACACGCGGTTCTTGGCCGAGCGCATCACCACGACCTTCACCTCGGGATGCTCGAAGCGCAGCCGCTGCACGGCGTCGGCGAGCTCGATGTCGACGCCGAGATCGTAGGAATTGAGCTTGAGCAAATAGCCCTCGAACAGGCCGCCGTTCTCGTCGACATCCATGGTGAGCGTCGCCACGTCACCGTCGACCGCCAGCTTCCAATGCTTGTAGCGGGACGGTTCGGTCTGGAAATCGATGAATGTCGCGCCGCCTGCGAGGCGCCGTTCTTCCCCGGCCATGGGCCACCCTTGAGCTCGTCCTGGTTTTAGCGTTAGATGCACAATAATGCATCTTCTTTCATACGTCCAGCCCGAATCTGGGCCGTGTATGCACTTTGCTTCATCCTGATGACAACTCGCAAAGGCCCCCGGGGATCATGCCGCTTGAAGCCCGGGATCATCGCGCAGGGTGGCCTTTGCGAATTGCTCGATCGCCTCCAGCGTCACCCCCGGCGCTTCACGATGCGGCGAATGCCCGGCACCCGGAATGATTTTCAGGTCGACCGGGCAGTAACACTCCTCCTGCGCGATCTCGACCTGGCGCAACGTTCCGTATTGGTCATCGGCGCCTTGCACCACCATGACCGGCACGCGGATGTAGGCCAGATATTCCGAGATGTCCCAGTCGCGGAATTTCGGGTCGAGCCAGGCGCCGTTCCAGCCGTAGAAGGCGTTGTCGACGTCCTTGTGCCAGCGCGCGAGCTTCGACCTGAGGTCCGTTGTCTCGAACGTCGTCTTGATCGCGGCGATGGATTTGATCGAGATGTCTTCGACGATGAAGTGCGGCGCAATCAGTGCGATGCCTTGCAGGCGATGATCCTGATGTGAACCGGCATAGATGGTGGCGATCGAGGCACCATCGGAATGGCCGAGCAGGAGGCCGCGCCTGAAGCCGATCATGTCGAGCAGCTTCGGCAGCACGTCCAGCGCCTCGCGATGCATGTAGTCGAGCGGACGTGGCAGCGCGACCGGAGACGACTGGCCATAGCCCGCGCGCGAATAGGCGAAGATGCCCGCGCCGGTGGCTTGCTGGAGCTTCTGGGGGAAGTCACCCCAAAGGCCGACGGAACCGAGCCCTTCGTGCAGCATGACGATCGTCGGCGCGTCGGAGGCCTTCGGCGCCAGCCAGACGTATTCGAGGCTGGCGCTGCCGATGCTGAGGAAGCCGGTGGGTGTGAGATTGGTCATGCACGTTTCCATTCATTCCGTCATTCCGGACAACTCGCAGAGCGAGTTGATCCGGAATCCCGAGATTGTAGCCTGTGGCTCGAGATTCCGGGTTCGCGCTTCGCGCCCCCCGGAATGACGGAGCCAATCAATTCGCCCCTTCCCGCAGCTTGAATCGCTGGATCTTCCCCGTCGCGGTCTTCGGCAGCGAGTCCACCACGTCGATCCAGCGCGGATATTTCCACGGGCCGATCTTCTGCTTGACGTGCTCCTTCAGCATCTCCTGCAAGTCGCTCGTCTTCGCACCCGGGCGCAGCACGACGAAGGCCTTCGGCTTCAACAGGCCTTCCGGATCGGCCTCGGGCACGACGGCGGCCTCCAGCACGGCCGGATGCGTGATCAGGGCGCTCTCGACCTCGAAAGGCGAGACCCAGATGCCGGAGACCTTGAACATGTCGTCGGCGCGGCCGCAGAAAGTGTAGCGGCCCTCGGCGTCGCGAACATATTTGTCGCCGGTACGTGTCCACGGGCCTTCAAATGTGCGCCGACTCTTGTGGCGCTGATTCCAATAACCCTCGCCCGCCGAGGGCGCATCGACCAGGAGTTCGCCGACTTCTCCGTCAGCGACATCCTGGCCGGCCTCGTTGACGAGCCGCACTGCATAACCCGGCACCGGCTTGCCTGAAGAGCCGTACTTGATGTCGCCGGGCGCGTTCGAGAGGAAGATGTGCAAGAGCTCGGTCGAGCCGACACCGTCGAGAATGTCGACGCCGAAACGAGACTTCCAACTGTTGCCGACGGATTCCGGCAGCGCCTCGCCGGCGGAGGTGCAGATGCGCAAGGACTTGCCGCCCCGCTCGCTCTTCATCGCCTCGTCGTTCAACATCGCAGCAAACAGCGTCGGCACGCCGTAGAAGATCGATGGGTTGTAGCGGTTCATCAGGTCGAACATGCGCGCCGGCGTCGGACGCTCGCTGTTGAGGATCACGCTCGCGCCGACCGACATCGGGAAGGTCAGCGCATTGCCGAGGCCATAGGCGAAGAACAGTTTTGCCGCGGACAGGCAAACGTCGCTCTCGCGGATGCCAAGCACCTGCTTGGCGTAGGTATCCGCGGTCGCCTGCAGATTGGAATGGATGTGGCGCACGCCCTTGGGCATGCCGGTCGAGCCGGACGAATAGAGCCAGAACGCGGGCTCATCCGGATGCGTCGCAGCGGTGGTGAACTGATCGCTCTCACCTGCGATCTCTTCCGCGAGTTGCTTGTGGCCGTTCTGCTTGGCGCCGGAGACGACGACATGCTCAAGATCAGGCATGCGGCCGACCACGTCCTTGATGACGGGGTAGAGCGCCTCCGAGACGAACAGCACGCGGGCGCGGCAATCGGCGAGGATGTAGGCATATTGATCCGCGGTCAGCAGCGTATTCAGCGGCACCGGCACGATGCCGGCGCGGATCGCGCCCAGGAACACGATCGGGAAATCGACCGTATCCAGCATGATCATCGCCACGCGCTCCTCGCGGCGGACGCCGAGCCGGCGCAGCATGTTGGCGGCGCGTCGGGTCTGCTGCTGGAGCTCGCCGTAGGTGAGCTGCGAAACGGTGTCGTCGAAGGCGAGCTTGTTACCTCGGCCTTCCTCGACGTTACGGTCGAGCAGCCAGGTCACCGCGTTGTAGGGTCCCTCGCTCACGGTCGCCTCCCCCGAATTTTGAATTATAATTCATAGAAAGACACTGTGCTGGCTTGCTGTCAATGCCAGCAGGCACTATGTTTCATTAAAACGCGCCGCAGGACACCTGTAAAGAAGGCTCATGACCGACAGTCCCGACGCCGAATCCCGCTTTCTCGAACAGCTCGGCCAGCGCGTGCGCACCATGCGCGCGCTGCGCGGCATGTCGCGAAAAGTGCTCGCCAAGGTATCAGGAATTTCGGAGCGCTACATCGCGCAGCTGGAGAGCGGCAAGGGCAATGTCTCGATCGTGCTGCTCCGCCGCGTCTCCGACGCGATGGGCGCTCATCTCGAAGATCTGCTTCCCAGTGCCGATCCGACGCCGGACTGGCAGATGTTTCGCGACCTCTTGCGCAAGGCGACGCCTAGCCAGATTGCGCAAGCCAAGGATCTGCTCACCGGGGGCAGCGCGTCAGCGCCGCGCCGCGCGCCGTTCTGCGGTATCGCGCTGATTGGCCTGCGCGGCGCCGGAAAATCGACGCTCGGACGCATGCTGGCGAAGAAGATCGGCTGGAGCTTTGTCGAGCTCAACAAGGAGGTCGAGCAGCAGAACGGCCTCTCGGTTGCCGAGATCATCGCGCTCTATGGCCAGGAAGGTTTTAGACGCATGGAGCAGGCGGCGTTGCAGCAGCTGCTCGCGCGCAACGAGCTGATGGTGCTGGCGACCGGCGGCGGCATCGTCTCCGAGCCTTTGACCTTCGACCAGATCCTGACCTCGTTCTACACCATCTGGCTGAAGGCCGAGCCCGAAGAGCACATGGCGCGCGTACGCCGGCAGGGCGATCTGCGCCCGATGGCGGACGATCGCTCCGCCATGGCCGAGCTGCGCAACATCCTGCTCAGCCGCGAGCCGCTCTATGCGCGCGCGACGGCGGTGGTCGATACCGCAGGCCTTTCCGTCGATGCCGCTGCTGCGCGGCTGATCGATGCGGTACGGCCGGTGCTGCAGAACGAGGCCCGGAGCTTTGGGCTGCGGAGCGTGGCGCTGTAGAAATGACCTCCACCGACGTCACCACCAACATGTTCGAGCGGATCGGCGGCCGTGCCACGATCGACGCGCTCGTCGACCGCTTCTACGACCGCATGGACACGCTGCCGCAGGCGAAGATCATCCGGGCGATGCATGCGGACGATCTCGGCCTGATCCGGGACGTGCTGAAGCGCTATCTGACAGAATGGACCGGCGGCCCGAAGCTCTATTCCCCCGAGAAAGGCCATCCGCGGCTGCGGCAGCGGCACATCGGCTTTGCCATCGGCGATGCCGAGCGCGATGCGTGGCTGCTGTGCATGCGCGGCGCGATGGAGGAGACGGTGACGGACAGCGCCGCGCGGCAGGACCTCGACAAGGCGATATCAGGCCTCGCCGACTGGATGCGCAACAGGTAGCGACGCCGTAGCCCGGACTAGCACGACTTAGATCGACCAGTAGTTCGGGTGCTGGTAGGGCCGCGAGCGGTCGCCCCAATCGAACTCCTCGCCATCAAACTCGCAGGGGCCGCTGCTCAATTGCTCCGGCGTCAGATCGACCTGGAAGGCCTGACGGCCCGGATCATATTTCAGTGCGCTCCACTGCAAGGGATAATGGTGATGCGTGCCGAGCAGGCCGCCGGTCTTGATCACGGCATAGGCGACCGTTCCGCTCACCTTGTCGAGCATCAACCGCTCGATCGTGCCGAGCTTGGTGCCGTCACAACCATAGACGGCGACGTGCTGCACGCGATCACTGGGAACCATGGTGTGTTGCATGGCATGCTCCCTGGTCTTGGATGGAGCGCATTATAGCACGGATGCCGGGGGGCGGTGGGATTGGCGTCAACTATAGCAATTGCGTGCGCACCGACTCCGCGCCCTCGCGCAGCAGCGGCAGGAAGCGGTCGATCAATTCCTGCACCGGCACGCGATCGACATGGGCGCCCATGTTGATGGCGGCGACGATGACGTCGTCGTAGCGGCGCACCGGCACCGAGATCGAGCGGAAATGTGGTTCGGCCTCGCGGTCGACCAGCGAATAGCCTTGGGCTCGATCCGCGGCGATGCGTGCGAGCAGCGCCTTGGGATCGGTCTGTGTCTGCGGCGTCAGCGCTTCGCGCTTCATCGCCTTGAGGCGCACCAGCAGCACTGCATCGTCGTGCTGGCCGAGCATGGCGCGGCCGACCGAGGTGCAGAACGCCGGCAGGCGGTAGCCGATTTCCAGCCCACCCGAAAACATCCGCGCCGGACTGCTGCGCGCGATGAACACGACGTCATCGCCATCAAGCACCGCGAGCGAGGAGATTTCGTTGGCCGCGGTCGCGACGCGGTCGAGCACCGGTTGCAGCACCGCGACCAGCTGGTTGGAGCGCAAGTACGACGCCGCCAGGGTCAACACATGCGGCGTCAGCGAGAACAGCTTTCCGTCGCCGCTGACAAAGCCGCCGCGCTGGAGCGTGAACAGCATGCGCCGCGCAGTGGCGCGCGGCAGCTCGGCGGCACGGGCGAGATCACTCAGCGTCATCGGACCCGCATTGGCGCCGAAACATTGCAGCAGGCGCAGGCCGCGATCGAGGGCTTCGACGAAATCCGTCGGACGCTCGTCAGTCTCGCTCCGCTTCAGCTTGGGCATCGGTTGGCGCTCATCTGCAAAATAGTGCTTGCTGCCAATCCAAGGCATGTCATAATTCGCCCATTCGTTCAATAGGCGAACACAACGCACCTCCGGAAAAAGGACGCGACCGCCATGATGAGCCAGGAGCAGAACGACCTGATCACCCGCACCGGTCCGAAGGACCCTTGCGGCAAGCTGATGCGGAGCTACTGGCAGCCGGCGGCGCTGGTCGATGAGCTCGACGGTGCGCGGCCGATCCGCCCCGTGCGACTGCTCGGCGAGAACCTGGTGCTGTTTCGCGACGAGACCGGACGCTACGGCCTGATCGATCGCCACTGCGCCCATCGCGGCGCCGACCTCGCCTTCGGACGACTCGAGCATGGCGGCCTGCGCTGCGCCTTCCATGGCTGGCTGTTCGACGCATCCGGCCAGTGCATCGAGACGCCAGCGGAGCCGAAAGATTCAAAGCTCTGCCAGAACATCCGCCAGCGCTCCTATCCCGTGGTGGAGAAGAGCGGCATCCTCTGGGCCTATCTCGGCGAAGGCACCCCGCCGGCTTTTCCGGAGATCGACTGCTTCGTCGCGCCCGGCACGCACACCTTCGCATTCAAGGGCCACATGGCCTGCAACTGGCTGCAGGCGCTGGAGGTCGGCATCGATCCCGCGCACGCCTCCTATCTGCATCGCTTCTTCGAGGACGAGGACACGTCCACGGCCTACGGCAAGCAGTTCCGCGGCGCTTCTGCGGGAAGCGACCTGCCGATGACAAAAATCCTGCGCGAATACGACCGCCCGATCATCAATGTCGAGCACACCGAATACGGATTGCGGCTGATCGCGTTGCGCGAGATCGACGAGGAGCGCACCCATGTGCGCGTCACCAACCAGCTCTTTCCGCACGGCTTCGTCATTCCCATGAGCACGGAGATGACGATCACGCAGTGGCACGTGCCTGTCGATGACGAGAACTGCTATTGGTACGCGATCTTCACCAGCTATGCGAACCCGATCGACAAGCAGAAGATGCGCGAGCAGCGTCTCCAGCTCTACGAGCTGCCCGACTACGTCTCGCGCAAGAACCGCAGCAACGACTACGGTTTCGATCCGCACGAGCAGCAGACCGCGACCTATACCGGCATGGGCAGCGACATCAACGTCCACGACCAATGGGCCGTGGAGTCGATGGGTGCGATCCAGGACCGCACCAAGGAGCATCTCGGCTCGAGCGACAAGGCGATCGTGCAGTATCGCCGCCTGCTGCGGCAGGAGATCGAGAAGGTTGCGGGCGGCGAGAAGCCAATGCTGTTTCTGGACGATGCCAATGCGCGCAGCATCCAGGGCCCGGCGACCATGGACGGCATCGGCCCGACGCGGGGCTGGGAGACCTATTGGATGGAGGTCGACGTCAAGCGCCGCCGCGGCGCGCCGTGGGCCGCGCCGGTGCCGAAGGAGATCGAAAGCAAGGTGCATCGGCTGACGGCGGCGGAGTGATGTTCGGGCACCGCTGCCGTAGGGTGGGCAAAGGCGCAAAGCGCCGTGCCCACCATTTTTCCGTGATGGATAGAGATCGTGGGCACGCTCCGCTTTGCCCACCCTACGGCAGTGATGGAGTGGCCAAGTGACTTTCATCGCGCGTCACGCTCTGTGGTCGGATGAGCAGAAGGACGCCGCGGCGCGGATGCGTCGCATCGTCGAGGAGAGAAATCTCGAAGTCATCCGCCTCGCCTTCCCGGACCAGCACGGCATCTTGCGAGGCAAGACCATCATCGCCACTGAAGCGATCGTATCGCTGGAAAGCGGCTGTTCGATCACCACCACCATGCTCGCCAAGGACACGTCCCACCGCACGGTGTTTCCGGTGTTCACGTCAGGCGGTGGCTTCGGCATGAAGGAGATGGAAGGAGCGGCCGACGTGCTGATGGTCGCCGATCCCACCACGTTTCGCGTCTTGCCGTGGGCTCCGACCACCGGCTGGGTTCTCTGCGACCTCTATTTCAACGACGGCCGTCCGGTGCCGTTCGCAACCCGCGGGCTCTACAAGCGGGTGCTGGACGAGCTCGGCAGAGGCGGCCACGATTTCGTCGCGGGCCTCGAGGTCGAATTCCACATCTTCAAGCTCGATGATCCGCATATGCGTGCGGAAGACGCGGGCCAGCCGGGTACGCCGCCGTCCGTCAGCCTGCTCTCCCACGGGTATCAGTACCTCACCGAGCAGCGTTTCGATCAGATGGAGCCGGTACTGGAGATTTTACGACGCGACATCGTCGCGCTCGGACTGCCCTTGCGCTCCGTCGAGGTCGAATTCGGGCCGAGCCAGTGCGAGTTCACCTTCGCACCCAGGAAGGGGCTCGAACCCGCCGACAACATGGTGCTGTTTCGCTCTGCCGTGAAGCAGATCGCGCGCCGCCATGGTTATCACGCCACCTTCATGTGCCGGCCAAAACTGCCGAACCTGTTCGCCAGCGGCTGGCACCTGCATCAATCGATCGTCTCGCGCGCGAGCGGCGACAATCTGTTCATGGCCAAGCAAGCCGGCCAGCCGCTCAGCGAGTTCGGCCGCTACTATCTCGGCGGGCTGCTCGATCACGCCCGCGCCGCGACCGTGTTCACGACGCCGACGATCAACGGCTACAAGCGTTATCGCTCTTATTCGCTGGCGCCGGACCGCGCGATCTGGGGTCGCGACAATCGCGGGGTGATGATCCGCGTGCTCGGCGGCCCTGGCGATGCCGCCACGCGGCTGGAAAACCGCGTCGGTGAGCCCGCCGCCAATCCCTATCTCTATATGGCGGCGCAGATCCTCGCAGGCCTCGACGGGGTCGACCGCAAGCTCGATCCCGGCCCGTCCGCCGACACGCCCTACGAGACCAAGGCGCCGCTGCTGCCGAAGTCCTTGCGCGATGCGGTCTCGGCGCTGAAGGACGACCCCTTCTTCCGCGAGACGCTCGGCGCCGAGTTCGTCGACTATTACACCCACATCAAGAACGCCGAGATCGACCGCTTCCTGGCCGAGGTGACCGACTGGGAGCACCGCGAATATTTCGAGATGTTTTGAGGCAGAATCGCCTCACGGCTCTGTGAGGCGACTTCATCCCGGTCGTTCCGACGACATCACTCCGCGCGCCAACGAAGCCGTTTTCCAGGCGCCGCGAAAATCCCTGGAAAAGTGCGAGGTCTATCCTCGACTCCCATGATCAACGAAGGAGTTCGATCATGTTGGGTCAATTGATCAGTCTGATCTATCGCCTGTCCTGCCGGACCACCCTGATCGAGATCGGCACGCACCGCCTGGCCCGCTGACGGCGCTGAAACCAGGTCAGAGGGGTTGACCAAATGAAGGGGATTTCCATGCGCAAGCTGATCCTGATCGCGACACTGTCGCTGTTGACGAGCGAGGCTTATGCCGGCGGTTCGCGGAGCCTGAGCCTGGCAGCGACCAATGCGAGCCCGGTGACCGAACAGCTGGCAACGACCGCTCCGCCGCAGGCGACACAGGCTCCGACGGCGACGCCGCCCGCAACTGTACAGACGGCGACGACTACGCCCGCATCAGTTCCGCCAGCCGCACCCTCGCAAGCCGCGACTACGCCGGCCGCCACACAGCCGATTGCCGAAACCAAGCCGAAGCACCGAGAGCCGTCCACTGAAGCGCGCGTGATCCGCGAGTTGCACCGGCATGGGATTTATTGGTGAGAGCCAATATCGTCCTGGCGAAAGCCAGGACCCATTACCCCAAGACGAGCTTTGACGAAGACTGGTCGTTCGAGACTGATACCGCGGGCAATTGATAGATCACGCGGTATGGGTCCTGGCTTTCGCCAGGACGACGCCGAAGGAGGCGCTCCAGCGTCGCGCCCCTCACCTCAAATTCCCAAATACTTGTGCTGCAAATCCGGCTCGGCCATCAGCTGGTCCGACGTGCCGCTCCACACCGTCTTGCCGCGTTCGATGATGTAATGGCGGTCGCAGATGCGGGCGAGGTGGTCGACGTTCTTGTCGACGACCAGGATCGACTGGCCCCGGCTCTTCAGCATCGACAGGCAATTCCAGATCTCGTCACGGATCAGGGGCGCGAGTCCTTCGGTCGCTTCGTCCAGGATCAGGAGCTTTGGGTTGGTCATCAGCGCACGGCCGATGGCCAGCATCTGCTGCTCACCGCCGGAGAGCTGGTTGCCCATATTGCTGGCGCGCTCGGCAAGGCGCGGGAACAGGACGTAGATCGCGGCGAGCGTCCAGGGGTTGGCGCTGCCAAAGCGATCAGCCGCGGCCGCGACCAGATTTTCGCGGACGGTAAGGTTCGGGAAGATCTGGCGTCCCTCGGGGACCAGCCCGACGCCGAGCTTGGCGATCCGATAGGACGGCTGAGTCCGCACGTCAGTACCCGCAAAGCGGATCGCGCCTGATCGCGCCGGCGTTAACCCCATGATGGAGCGAATGGTGGTGGTCTTGCCCATGCCGTTGCGGCCCATCAGCGAGACCATCTCGCCTGACTTGATCGAGAGCGACAGGCCGAACAGCACCTGGCTGAGGCCGTAACAGGTCTCGATGCCGTCGACGTCAAGAAGTGTGTCAGCCATCGTTTCTTCAGCCATGGCGCGTCACCACATGCGCCTCGCCAAGGTAGGCGCGCTTGACGTCTTCATTGGCGCGGATCGCGTCGGGATCGCCGGAGGCGATGACGCGGCCATAGACCAGCACCGAAATGCGGTCGGCGAGCGCGAACACCGCCGGCATGTCGTGCTCGACCAGC
Source organism: Bradyrhizobium sp. CCBAU 51745 (assembly GCF_028128715.1). Lineage (NCBI taxonomy): Bacteria > Pseudomonadati > Pseudomonadota > Alphaproteobacteria > Hyphomicrobiales > Nitrobacteraceae > Bradyrhizobium > Bradyrhizobium sp. CCBAU 51745. The sequence goes on from NZ_LBJP01000007.1 coordinate 460,032, forward strand.
ACGATCGAGACTTCTTTGCGCAGCTCCTGGAGCAGCCTCACCATGCCCTGGGATTCGGTGACGCCAAGTCCGGCCATCGGCTCGTCGAGCAGCAGCAATTTCGGCTTGCTGGCGAGCGCAACCGCAAGCTCGATCTGGCGCCGCTCGCCATGGCTGAGCTTCGACACCAGGACATCGGCGCGGTGGGCGAGGCCGACGCGGTCGAGCGCAGCATGCGCGGCATCGCGCAGGCCTTTCTCCTTCCGCGCATTGGCGAAGAAACGGAACGAGGTGCCGGCATGCGCCTGCGCGGCGAGCGCGACATTGTCGGCAGCGGTGAAGTCGAGCAGCAGCGAGGTGATCTGGAACGAGCGTGCGAGTCCCAGCGCGCAGCGACGATAGGCCGGCAGATAGGTGATGTCGCGACCCGCAAGCGAAACGCTGCCGGCATGCGGTGCGAGATGCCCGGTGAGCTGGCTGATCAGCGTGGTCTTGCCGGCACCGTTCGGGCCGATGATGGCGTGCAGCTCGCCCGCCGCGACATCGAGCGAGACGTGATCGGTCGCAATAATGCCGCCGAAGCGGCGCACCAGCTTTTCGACGCGGAGCAGCGGTTCAGCCACGGCCGATCCTCCCGAGCAGGCCCATGATGCCGCCGCGGCCGAACAGCACGATCAATAGCAGCAGCGGACCCATGATCAGCGCCCAATATTCAGTGATCTGCGACAGGAACTCCTCCAGCAGCAGATAGACCACCGCGCCCATGACGGGGCCGAACAGCGTGCCCATGCCGCCAAGGATCACCATCACCATGAGATCGCCGGACCGGGTCCAGTACATCACAGCCGGGCTGACGAAATCGGTGTTGTTGGCGAGCAGCGCGCCGGCGAGGCCGCACATCGTCCCTGATATGACGAAGCAGACCAGCTGGTAACGTTTGGCCGGAAAGCCGATCGCCTGCATGCGCTGCTCGTTGGAGCGCAGGCCCTGCACGACGAGACCGAAGCGCGAATTGACGATGCGCCAGATCAGAAAGATCACGCCGAACAGGCAGGCGAGACAGAGGTAATAGAACTGCGTGCGGTTCGACAGGTTGATCAGGCCGGAGAAATCGCTGCGCTTGTAGACGGTGAGGCCATCGTCGCCGCCGTAGCGCGCCAGCCCCGAGGCGACGTAATAGGCCATCTGCGCGAAGGCCAGCGTGATCATGATGAAATAGACGCCGCGGGTGCGAAGCGAGAGCGCACCGATCACCAGGGCGTAGATCGCGGAGGCCGCTAGCGCGACCGGAAACTGGATGAAGCCGCTTCCAACACCTTCCTGCGCAAGCATGCCGACGGCATAGCCGCCGATGCCGAGATAGGCGGCGTGACCGAAGCTCATCATGCCGCCAAAGCCCATGATCAGGTTGAGGCTCGCGGCCGCCAGCGCCAGGATGACGATGCGCGTGAACAGCGTCAGGATGAAGATGTTGCCGGACAGGTAGGAATAGAGTGGCAGCAGCGCGAGGCCTGCCAGCATCAGGGCCGTGACGGCCTTGCTCACGCTCAAACCCTTCATCGACGGTTGGCCGGAAACAGCCCCTCCGGCCGCACCACCAGCACGATCGCCATCAGGAGATAGATCAGCATGGAGGACAGCGCAGGCGCGGCGGTGGAGGCGGCGGCGCCGCTCAACACCTGCCGCAGCAGATTGGGCAAGAAGGCACGGCCGAGCGTGTCGATCATGCCGACGAAGATCGCAGCGAGGAACGCGCCGCGGATCGAGCCGATGCCGCCGATCACGATGATGACGAAGGCGAGGATCAGGATGTTCTCGCCCATGCCGATCTGCACGGTGAGGATCGGCGCCTGCATCAGGCCGGCGAGGCCGGCGAGCGCGGCGCCGAGACCGAACACCAGCGTGTAGAGCAACTTGATGTTGATGCCGAGCGCGCCGATCATCTCGCGGTTGGAGGCGCCGGCGCGTATCAGCATGCCGATGCGGGTGCGCATCACGCCGAGATAGAGCAGCAGAGCCACCAGCAGCGCGACAATGATGATGGCGAGGCGGTAAGCCGGATAGTGAATGCCGGGCAGGATCGGCACCGGCACGGTGAGCCAGGCCGGCAGTGGTAGCGCCAGGCCAGCCGGTCCCCAGATCAAGCGCACGGCCTCGTTGAAGAACAGGATCAGGCCGAAGGTCGCGAGCACATGGTCGAGATGGTCGCGCCCGTAGAGATGCCGCAGCGCGCTCATTTCGAGCACAATGCCGAGCACCAGCGTGGCACCGAGCGCCAGCAGCGCGCCGAGCAGGAAGCTGCCGGTCCAGGCCGCGAAGGTCGCGGTGAAATAGGCACCCATCATGTAGAGCGAGCCGTGCGCGAGGTTGACGAGATCCATGATCCCGAACACCAGCGTCAGGCCGGCGGCGAGCAGGAAGAGCAGCAGGCCGAACTGCAATCCGTTCAGGAACTGTTCGACGACGAGCAGCATCAAGACTCTTTCAGGCGCATGCAGACGCGCGCCGATGTTCGAACACAGTCGCCATCAGTGAAAGAGCTCCCCCGCCTCTACAAGGCCGAAAAAGGGGTAATGGCAGTATCGTTCCGAGGCAAGAGCGATTCCGCGCCGGACATGCACTTTGTTGCATGCCGGTGCATGCGACCCCGATCGGCCCGGCAATAAGGCTTGCCACGCAGGATAGGGCAGCCTGCCGCACCCAAACGATAACCCTCCCCCGGTTTCCGTGGAGAGGGCATGAGGGGAGGTCGGAACGAGGGGTGACGGTCTAAAGCGCGATGAGATTGGGTTGAATCGTCATCGCGCTTTAGGTCTTTGTTTGAGCATGATCTCCGCGCAAACGCGTTCCGCTGATGTCGCGAGGGAAAACCGCTTCACACTTTACGCTAACGCGGCCCTTCGGATCCGGATCATGCTCTAGTGCGACGTGACCTGGCGGGGGAGATCGTCCGGCACGTTCAGTTCGCTATTGGCCGTCGAGGCCTCCAGCGCCGCCATCCGGAACAAATAGGCCAGCGTCGCCAACCCCGAATCTTCAGCCATGTGCGCGAGCTCGAGCGCCATGTCGGACATGTAGCTGAGATTCTCGTCCTTGGTTTGCGCCATGGTTTGGCTTTCTCGCATCATGTTAGACATCTCAGGCGCTCTTTCGTTGCGCGGCGGTGCGGCCGCAAATGTTGGCATGGGCGATGCAATCGAGACGCGGTCCGTCGTGACGGACGACCGAGGCCATGCCGATGCGATCATGCAAGGCATCGACCGTCTCCTGGCGAATCTCGATGGTCGCCGCCATGGTCCAGGCATTCTCCACCAGCGCCGGCAGGCCGAGCGGCGTCACGACGAAGCCGGCCTCGTGGAAACGCGGCAGCCACCAGGTCTCCATGATCGCGCTGACACGCGCGATTCCCTGATCGAGACAGAACTCCTGCACCGCCGCCATCAGTTGCAGATTGAGCGCGCCATCGCGGCGATCACGAACGACGAAATAGCGCGACCACTCCCAGACCAGCGGATCCTCGGGCCAGCCGCGCACGGCCGCCAGATGCGGAAACACCTCGCTCATCATCGAAGGCTTGGTGGTCGGATAGAGCCGATGGCCGCCGACGACGCGGCGCCCCTCCAGCGCGAGCAAATAGACGGTGTCCTCGTTGTCATAGGAATCGATCTCGCGGCCATCAGGCCTGCGCAGCGTCTCCCAGTGTCGTTCCTCGACGAATATGTCGTGGCGCAGCCGGAAATGCTGCTCGAGTACGTCTTCGTAGAGGTGGCGATTGATCGCGGAAATTGCGTGAATCATGAAAACCCCCATCCAGCCCCAATGGAGGTAGCCTCCGCGAAAAGGCGCAGAGTCGATATTGGGAAATTTCCCAGTACGTCGTTTAGGGATTGATGATTTTGTGGCGAATAGCGAGCGCAACCGCATGCGTACGGTTGACCGCCCCCAGCTTGCGCGCAGCGGTTGCAAGATGCTCCTCGGCGGTGCGCTGCGTGATGTTGAGAATCTCACCGATCTCCCACGCCGACTTGCCCTGCGACGCCCAGGCGATCACCTCGCGCTCACGCGGGGTCAGGCGCGCCGATCGACTCGGCACAGGATCGAGCAGACGGCGAATGTGGTCGAAGCCGTACATCGCCATCAGATGCAGAGCCGGCTTGCTGCGCGAATTCAGATCGAGATGAACGCCGCCGAGCGACACCGCGGCCTCATAGCCGGTGAGCCCGTGGATGGGCACGATGAAGCCGCGTGACATCCGGAAATCGGTAGCGCGGTTCATCACCTCTGCCGCGTTCGGTTCGAGTTCGGCATCATACGGCGCTTCCGACCACTCGAACGGGTTGAGCGATTGCCGGCACAGGCGCACCACGGGATCGACGCGGTCGTAATTGTGTTGCGTGTAAAGACTGAACCAGCCTGCGGGCCAGCGCTTGGCGAGCACCATCTGCGCGAACCGCTGATCGGGATTCGGCAATCCGGTCACGATAATGGTCTCGAAGCCGAAGCGACCGAACGCCGTTTCCAGCGCATTCATGGCATCCGGAACCCTGCCATAGGCTCCCAGCCCTTCGATGAAGTCCAGCGCCTCGCGGCCATAGTCAACGGCGGACATCGATGCGTTCCCTGCCCCTCGCGTCTCCGTATAACACGTCTTTGGGGGCAGCCTCAATTCGCCCGCGTCCGTAATTCCCCGGTGTGGCCTTGCCATCGAAGATTTAATCTACTTGTGGAGGAAGTGACGTATAGTTACACCTAAGGTGCCTAGAGCGGGAAAGCCACGATGGAAGACGAGAACATCGCCCTCAACAGCGTGCTCGGCCTCGAATTGAACCGCGTGTTTTTCGCCGTGCGCGACACGGCGAACAAGCAGAAGATCATCGAGTTCGCGCGAGCCGTGCTGCAAAGCGAACGCGCAGAGCGCGCCGGCAGCGTGTCGCCGGAGCAACCGGCCAGCTAGGACGCAGCCGCAGCAAGCGACCTCGGCGGCAACGGATTGCGCGACGACGCCCTTCGATTTGAGCGCGTTGATTTGAGCCAGAACAATCTAGCCGGGAAATTGGTTTCCCTTTTTTCCCTGTGGAGAAGGTCGATGAACCTGGTCGAGGCCCGTGCCCCGGACGCGGCGCAGCGTCTCTTCGACGATGCGCTGCAGAGCCGGGGCCCATCCATTCGCAATGCCCCCTCCGGCTTTCCGGGTCCCGGCTCTGCGCCGCAACGCTAGACGCGTTGCAGCGCGACCGGGACACAAGCGGCTTCCTCAATCCACACCGTCGGACACTTGCCGCTGGATGACGCCATGGCTCTCGTGAGATGATCGCCGCCACGATCGTCTTTCGGATGCCAAGACCATGATGACGCTGCGCCAGGTTGAAGTGATCCGTGCCGTGATGGTGACGGGCACCATTGGCGGCGCGGCAAAGCTGCTGAACGTGTCCGCGCCGGGGATCAGCCGGCTGGTCAAATACACCGAGCGCTCGCTCGGCATCCGCTTCTTCCAGCGTCAGAACGGCCGCTATTTCCCGACGCCGGAAGCCGAGAACATTTTCGAGCAGATCAACGGTGTCTACAAGAAGGTCGACGACCTCTCCGAGATCATCTCCAAGATCGGCCGCGGCGGCTTGTCGGAACTGCGGATCGGCTCGGTGCCGAGCATCTCGCAGGTGATGGTGCCGCGCGCCATCGAGCGCGTCCGGCGCCGGTATCCGGATCTCGGCATCGACATCAACATCCTCAAGATCGAAGAAGCCATCGACTATCTGCTGCTCGGCCGCGGCGAATGCGTGGCGATGAGCTACCGATTGGAGCATTCCGGGCTCGACTTCCTGCCGCTCGCCTCGGGCGAGCTCTATTGCGTCGTGCCGCCCGGCCACGAGCTCGCCCGCCGCAAGCAGGTGTCGGCCGCCGAGATCACCCGCTATCCGCTGATCGGCATCGATCCCAACGATCCCTATGGCCGGATCATGGCCGAGATCTTTGCGCGCCACCGGCTCGACTATAACATCACTATCCGTGCGCGCTTCGGTACCACGGTCTGCGCGCTGGTGAAGGCGGGGCTCGGCATCGCCATCATCGACCAGTTCACGGTCGCTCATGGCGGCTATCCCGGCGTCGAGCTCATCAAGATCGCCGAGCCGACGCAATTCGACACCTATATCGCCGTGAAGCGCGGCGCGCCGCTGTCGCTCCATGTCGAATATTTCATCGAATCACTGCGCGCCGAGATGCGCGCAGTCGAGCCAGCACGCAGCAACGGCAAGGCCGCGCTCGGGCGCGTGCGGAAGACCTAACATTATGTTAGGTTTGCGGGACGAAAGGGTAATTGTGCTAGGCAGGGGATTGACTATCGTCCCTCTTGGAATTGCGCGGTTTTCCCGGCTAATGGCCTGACATCGACGCGCGCCCCAAGAAATGATCAAGAAACGATCAAGGAACAATCGAGGGACGATCAAGGACCATCGAGAGACGATACTGAATCATGTCCAGCCGCGGCTCCGTTGCCTCCAAAAAACTCCTGACCGGCTTGATCGGTGCGCCGATCGCTCATTCCGCCTCCCCCGCCATGCATGAGCGCGCCGCCGAGGCGCTGGGCCTGCGGGGCCACTACCAGCTCATCGAGGTCGCCGGCGCGGATGCGACCGGGCTGAGCATGATGCTCGAGGGCGTGCGGCGGCTCGGCTTTGCCGGCGTCAACGTCACCTTCCCCTACAAGGAAGCCGTGGTGCCGCTGCTCGACGAGCTGGCATCGACGGCAGCCACGATGGCCGCGGTCAACACCATCGTGGTCAAGAATAACAGGCTGATCGGCCACAACACCGACACCACAGGCTTTGCACGCGCGGTCAAGCCGCTGCTGGCGCCTTCCGGAAATGCAGTGGCCGTGATCGGCACCGGCGGCGTCGGCAAGGCCATCGCGTTTGCGCTGGCGAGCCTCAAGGTGACTGACCTGCGCATCTTCGACAGCGAGCCGTCGCGGGCCGAGAGGCTTGCCGCGCTGCTGGCCAGTCACGGTGGCGCACGGGTCGCTCGAAGCGTCGAGGACGCGCTTGATGGCGCAACCGGCCTCGTCAACGGCACCCCCGTCGGCATGCTGCCGAACCGGGACACACCGGTCCCCCCGGCGCTGCTGCGCGAAAACCTGTGGGTCGCCGACGCTGTCTATTCGCCGCTGATCACGCCGCTGCTTGCCGCAGCGCGCGACAAGGGTGCGCGGATCATGACCGGGCGGGAGCTTGCGATCTACCAGGCTGCCGACGCCTTCGAATTGTTCACGGGCCTTGCCCCATCGACTGAAGTCATGGGAGAGGCTTTTGACGCCGTGATGGCCGCGCGCAGCGCCGCCTATCAGGTAGCTTGAGGCGAAGCGGCCGGACACAAGGCCGCTAGCAAAGATGAAACGGGAGGAGAGGACGATGAAATCAACGCTATTGGTGGGCGCGCTGCTCGCTGCCATCACGACCACGGGCGCCTTGGCGCAGACGATCAAGCTCGCCGACGTCGCCGAGTTGTCGGGTGGCGGCGCAACCGTCGGCACCAACTGGAAAAACGGCATCGACCTCGCGGTCGAGGAGATTAATGCCAAGGGCGGCATTCTCGGCCGCAAGCTCGAAGTCACTCATGCCGACTCGCAGTCCAACCCCGGCGTGGCGCGCGCGCAGGTGCAGAAGGCGCTCGACGCAGAGCCCTACGTGCTGCTCGGCCCCGGCTATTCCGGCTCGGTGAAGGTCACCGCCCCGCTCGCCGCCGAAGCCGGCATCACCCAGATCATGGGGGGCGAAGCCGCCGAGTTGACGCAAGCGGGCAACAAGTTCCTGTTCCGCACCTCGTTCGGCCAGCAATCCTCGATGCCGAAGGTCGCAAAGTACATCCACGACGACATGAAGGCGAAGTCGGTCGCAGTGGTCTGGGTCAACAATGATTTCGGCCGCGGCGGACGTGACGTCGTGATCAAGGAGCTGGAGCGTCTCGGCTCAAAGGTGGTCGCCGATCTCTCCACTGAAGCGGGCCAAGCCGATTTCGCCGCCGACGTCGGCAAGATCAAGGCCGCCAATCCCGACGCCGTCTTCGTCTACCTCAACGAAGAAGAGAGTGCGCGCATCCTGAAGGAGCTGAAGCGCCAGAGCGTCGCCGCGCCGTTGATGGGCGAGACAACGCTGATCGGCCAGAAGGTGATCGAGCTCGCCGGGGACGCCGCCAACGGCGCGCGCGGCCATGTCGGCCTCACCACGGATGCGCCGGTCGACCTGATCAAGGGTTTCCGCGATCGCTTCTCGAAGAAGTACAACTATGTGCCTGATCACAACGGCCTGAAGGGCTACCTCGCCGTCTACATGGTGAAGGCCACCACCGAGAAGATGGGCAAGGTCGATCCCAAGGCCTTCGCCGATACGCTGCACGGCTTGACCATCAAGGCCTCCGAGGAGCCGGGCATTCTGATGGACGTCAGCTTCGACCAGAATGGCGACATCGATCGGCAGAGCTTCCTGGTTGAGGTGGTTGAAGGCAAGCAGGTGGTGAAGCAGGTGCTGCCGAAGCTGAAGTGATCTTCGCCTCTCTTCTCCCTCGCCCCGCTCTTACGGGGAGAGGGAGACGATAGAGCGGGGCGAGCGAGCGGCACGAGAGAGGAAGATGTCCAACCTGTTCGATCTCCTGGTCGCGGGCCTCGCCACTGGCGCGATCTATGCGCTGGTTGCGGTTGGCTTCACGCTGCTGTGGCAGACCTCGCAGACCATCAATTTCGCGCAAGGCGAGTTCGTGATGCTGCCGGCATTCCTGATGCTGGCGGCAATGCATGTCGGCGCGCCGTTCTGGCTCGCGAGCATCCTCGGCATCCTGCTCTCGATGATCCTGCTGGGCCTCGCCTTCAAGATGCTGCTGGTCGACCCTATGATGCGCCATGGCGTGCTGCCGCTGGCAATCGCGACCATGGCGCTCGCCATCGGCATCAAGGAAGCCGTGAAGCAGTTCTTCAGCGCCGAGGCCTCGCCGTTTCCGTCAATCGTGCCGACCGGCGATATCTCCGTCCTCGGCCATGCCGTGTCGCTGCAAAGCCTCGGCGTGCTCGTCGTCGCCATTCTGGCGGTGCTCTGCCTGACCACGCTGCTCAACCGCACGTCGCTTGGCCATCAGATGCAGGCCGCAGCGCAGAACCCGACCGTCGCGCGCATCATCGGCGTGCCGGTCGAGCGCATGATCCTGCTGACCTTCCTGATCAACGCCTTCCTGGTCGCGCTGGCCTCGCTGCTGATCACGCCGATCTATCTGGCGAAATTTTCCAGCGGTGAAGTCCTCGGCCAGGCCGCCTTCATCGCGGCGATCGTCGGCGGCTTCAACCAGGTGCGCGGCGCAATCATCGGCGGCCTCCTGATCGGCGTGCTCGACAATCTCGCGGCCGCCTATGTCTCGACGCAGTACCGCGCCGCCGTGCCAATGATCTTCCTGATCGCCGTCATCCTGTTCCGGCCGCAAGGACTGCTCGGCCGCGCCGAGGAGCGCACGGTATGAGCGGCTTTGCAAAGCCCCTGAAGATCGCGCTCGGCCTCGTCGTCATTGCCGGCCTGATCGTCATCCCCATGAATTTCAACCGCTACGGCCTGTTCATCCTCAGCCAATGGGCGGTGATGACGATCGCCGCCATGGGCCTCAACCTCACGCTGGGCTATGCCGGCCAGGTCTCGCTGGCGCAGGGCGCCTTCGTCGGTATCGGCGCCTATGCCGCCGCGATCATGACCACGCATGGCTGGCCGCTGCCGGCCGCGATCCTGGTTGCGATCGTGCTGAGCTTCGGCGTCGGTTGGGTGCTCGGCTATCCGGCGCTGCGCGTGCAGCACCATTACCTTGCCTTCGTCACCCTCGCCTTCTCGACCCTGGCCTTCCTGGTGTTTCGCAACGAGAGCTGGCTCACCGGCGGCATCTACGGCATCTCCAACATTCCGCGACCACACATCTTCGGCACCGCGACCAACAAGCCACTGCCGTTCTATTATGTCTGCCTCGGCTCGCTTGCGATCGTCTCGCTGGCGGTGTGGTGGCTGATCCGCTCGCCCTGGGGCCGCGCCTTCATGGCACTGCGCGAGAATCCGTTGCGAGCCCAGTCACTGGGCATCGACACCCGCCGCTACACACTGATGGCGTTCGCGATCGGCTCGGCGCTCGGCGGCGTCGCCGGCGCGCTCTATGCGCCGCTGACGCAATATATCGATCCTGTTCCGTTCAACCTGTCGCTCTCGCTCGACCTCTTGATGATGGTGATCGTCGGCGGCGCCGGCTTCTATTTCGGTCCGTTCCTGGGGGCGATGATCGCGGTGCTGCTGCCGGAGTGGCTGCGCTTCACCGAGGGCTATTATCTGATGCTCTACGCGCTGGCTGTGATGGGGCTGCTGATCTGGTCGCCGACGGGAATCCTGGGAATCCTCGACCGCTACATGGCCGCACGGCGCACCAAGGCGGCGTCCGCGCAGCGCGCCGTCGCCAAATCCCGCCTGGAGACGGCGCAATGAGTGCGGTGCTCGAAGTCAACAATATCAAGAAAAGCTTTGGCGGCATCCACGCGGTCGACGGCGTCAGCTTCGATGTCCGCGAAGGCGAGATCCTCGGCCTGATCGGCCCGAACGGCTGCGGCAAGTCGACCTTGTTCAACTGCATCCTCGGCCAGCTCACGCCATCGGGGGGCGAGGTCAAGCTCGACGGTAAGGTGGTCACGGGCCTCCGCCCCTCCGAGCTCAACAAGCTCGGCGTGAGCCGCACCTTCCAGCTCTTGCAGGTCTTTCCAAAACTCTCGGTGCGCGAGAACCTGATCCTGGCGGGTCAGGAGCATCAGGGTAACATGGCCTCGCGCCTCGTCGGCCGCTCCGATGCCGGGCTGACGGATGCCGCCAACCGGATGATCGGCTTCTTCAAGCTCGATCATCTCGCGGCTGAGCCTGCCGGTGGCCTCTCCTACGGCCAGCAGAAATTGCTCGATGCCGCCATGGCGTTCATGGGCGGCCCGCGCCTGGTGCTGCTCGATGAGCCCGCCGGCGGTGTCAACCCGTCGATGCTGGCCGATCTGAAAGAGCGGCTGGTCGCCATCAACCGCGACAAAAACGCCACGTTCGTCGTGATCGAGCACAACATGGAATTCGTGATGTCGCTGTGCTCGCGCGTGATAGTGATGGCGGAAGGCAAGGTGCTGGCGATGGGACGGCCGGACGAGGTCCGGAAGAACCCGGCCGTGATCGAAGCCTATTTGGGACACTGACCATGAGCGACCCGATCCTCTCGGTTCACAACCTCGTCGGCGGCTACGGCAAGATGACGATCTTGAACGGCACCACATTCTCGGTGCCGTCCGCGACCATCACCACGATCATCGGCCCCAACGGCGCCGGCAAGTCCACTGTGTTCAAGGCGATCTTCGGTCTCCTGAAGCTCCGCGAAGGCAAGATCAGCTTCGCAGGCCGCGACGTCACAAACTTGAATCAGCGCGCGCTGCTCAATGCCGGCATCTGCTACGTGCCGCAGGGCCGCAATATCTTTCCCGAGCTCTCGGTCCGCCACAATATCGAGCTCGGCGGCGTCGCCGCCGGCAAGGGCATCGATCTGCCGACGCGGATCGAGGCCGCCCTCGACCTGTTTCCGGCGCTGCGCCGCAAATCGGCCCAGCAGGCCTCGACCTTGTCCGGCGGTGAGCAGAAACAGCTCGAAATCGCTCGCTCGCTGCTGCTCGAGCCGAAGCTGGTGCTGATCGACGAGCCCTCGATCGGGCTGTCGCCGCTGATGGTGCAGCAGACCTTCGATATCCTGAAGAATTTGCGCGACCGCGGCGTCACCATCCTGATGATCGAGCAGAACGCGCGCTCGGCGCTGGAAATTTCTGATATCGGCATCGTGCTCGAGCTCGGCCAGACCCGCATGGTCGACAAGGCGGAGCGCATCCTGAACGACCCACGCATCGGCCAGCTCTTTCTCGGGGGCGCCATGGAGGAAATTACAGCATGAACAAACGCTCGATCGCCACCGTTTCCCTCTCGGGCGCCCTCGACGAAAAGCTGCGTGCCATCGCATCGGCAGGCTACGAGGCGGTCGAGATTTTTGAGAACGACCTCTTGTCGTTCGGTTCGAAGCCGCGCGACATCGCAAAGCTTTGCAAGGACCTCAATCTCGAGATCTGCGCGTACCAGCCGTTCCGTGATTTCGAGGGTATGCCGGAGCCGCAGCGCGGGCGCAACTTTGCCCGCGCCGAGCGCAAGTTTGACCTGATGCAGGAGCTCGGCACCGATCTCCTGCTGATTTGCTCCAACGTGTCCCCTCACTCGCTCGGCGGCATCGACCGCGCAGCCGACGATTTTCGCGAGCTCGGCGACCGCGCTGCCAAGCGGGGCCTGCGCGTCGGCTATGAGGCGCTGGCCTGGGGCCGGCACGTCAACGACTATCGCGATGCGTGGGAGATCGTGCGGCGTGCCGATCATCCCGCGATCGGCGTCATCCTCGACTCTTTTCACGCGCTGGCACCGGGCTTCCCGGTTCGCGCCATGGCTTCGATCCCCGGCGACAAGATCTTTCTGGTCCAGCTCGCCGACGCGCCGAAGCTCGAGCTCGACATCCTGTCATGGAGCCGGCACTTCCGCTCCTTCCCTGGCCAGGGGGATTTGCCGGTCGGCGAATTCATGCAGGCGATCGCCGCAACCGGTTACTCCGGGCCTTGGTCGCTGGAGATCTTCAACGACCAGTTCCGCGCCGGCTCCGCGGCACAGACCGCGGTCGACGGCCTGCGCTCGCTGATCCTGCTGCAGGACCAGCTCGCACCGGACTGGCCAAAGCTGGTCGGCGAGCCTCTGGCGCCGAAGCCCAAGAGCAGCGGCACCGGCTTCCTCGAATTCGCCGTCAACGAGACCAAGGCCGGAGAGCTCGCGCGATTGTTTTCGCAGCTCGGCTTCCGCAAGACCGGCAAGCATCGCAGCAAAGCGGTGGAACGCTGGTCGCAAGGCAAGGTCGAGCTCGTGATCAATTCCGAGACCGCCGGCTTTGCGCATTCGCACTATGTCACGCACGGCCCCGGCGTCTGCGCCATCGCGCTCGACGTCGACAATGCCGGCCTTGCCATGCAGCGGGCCGAAACGCTGAAGGCGCGCACCTTCTACCAGCCGGTCGGGCCGGGCGAGCTGGAGATCCCCGCGATCCACGGCGTCGGCGGCAGCCTGCTCTATTTCCTCGACCAGGCTGGCAAGAACTGGGACACGGATTTCGAGCCCGTCGCGAGCAACCCAAGCGCCGATGCGCTGATCGCGGTCGACCACATCGCGCAGTCGATGCCCTATGATGAGATGCTGTCCTGGCTGCTGTTCTACACCGGCATTCTCGACCTCAAGCGGCTGCCGCAGATGGAGATCGCCGACCCCAGAGGCCTCGTGCAGAGCCAGGCCCTCATCAATGGCGACCAGAGCCTGCGCTTCGTCGTCAACGGCTCCTCCGCCAACCGCACGCTGCCGGCCCGCTTCATCTCGGAGTTTTTCGGCTCGGGCGTGCAGCACGTCGCCTTTGCGTGCGAGGATATCTTCGCCACCGTCGCGGCGATGCGCGCACGCGGCGCCGGCTTCCTGGATATCCCTGACAATTACTACGACGACATCGAAGCCAAATACGACCTCGACCCCGAAGTCATGGCCAAGCTCCGCGCCAACCACATCCTCTACGACCGCGAGGGCAACGGCGAATTCTTCCAGGTCTACACCCACATTTTCGACGAGCGCTTCTTCTTCGAGATCGTGGAGCGCAGGAGCTATCAGGGCTTTGGTGCGCCCAATGCCGGCATCAGGCTCGCCGCGCAGGCTCGCGAGGTGCGGCCCGCGAGCATGCCGAGGGTGTAGGCTCTATCCACGCGTCATTGCGAGCGCAGCGAAGCAATCCAGAATCCCTCCGCGGAAAGACTCTGGATTGCTTCGCTGCACTCGCAATGACGGCGGAGAGAGTCATCTCCCCGCATCCGCCTTCGCCAAGCGCTTCGGCGAGACAAGTGCGGGGAGAGGGGAGAGCCCTCACTTCATCGGGCACTTGTCGTGGAAGCGGTCCTGATCGTTGGTGACGATGGTGGCGACGGTCTTCAGCGTGAGCTCGCCGCCGGCGCCCTTCACCACGTCCTGCAGATAGAAGTTCTGGATCGGGATGTGGTTGTTGCCATATTTGAAAGAACCGCGCAGCGACTTGAAGTTGGCCTTCTCCATCTCGCCCTTCATCGCGTCCTTCTTGGTCGTGTCGCCGCTGACGGCGACCACCGCGCTGTTGATGAGCTGCGCCGCGTCATAGGCCTGCGCGCCGTAATAGCTCGGCCGGGCATTCGGATATTTCGCGCGGTAGTCGGCAACGAACTTCTTGTTCTGTTCGTTCGGCAGATCGTTCACCCATTCCTGCGCGCCGGGCACACCGAATGCGTTCTCCTTCTGCAACGGCAGCGTCGTCTCGTCGACGGTGAAGGCGGTGTAGAGCGGCATGGTGCTCTTCATGCCGGCCTGGACGTATTGATTGAGGAACTGCGCGCCGGCCGCACCGGGATAGAACACGAAGATCGATTCGGCGCCGGAGGCGCGGGCTTTCGCCAGCTCCGCCGAGAAGTCGAGCTGGCTCGGCCAGACCGTGTATTCCTCGCCCTTGATCTCGCCCTTGAACGTGCTCTTCAGGCCGGCGAGCATATCCTTGCCGGCGGCGTAGTTCGGGCCGATCAGAAACACGCTCTTGACCCCGTTCGCATTCATGTAAAGGCCCATGGCGGCCGGCGTCTGGTCGTTCTGCCAGGAGGTCGAGAACACGTAAGGGCTACACAGCTCGCCCGCGAGCTGCGATGGACCCGCATTGGCCGAGATCAGGAAGGTCTTCGAGTCCACCGCGGTCTTGAGCGAGGCGAGCAGCACGTTCGACCAGATGTAGCCGACCAGGAAATCGACCTTGTCGGACTGAACCAGCTTCTCGGTCTTCTGCTTGCCGACATCAGGCTTCTGGCCATCGTCCTCATAGATCACCTCGACCGGCTTGCCGCCCATCTTGCGCCCGAGATGATCGAGCGCGAGCTCGAACGAGTTGCGCATGTCGTTGCCGATCACGGCGGTCGGGCCGCTGAAGGTCGAGACGAAACCGATCTTGATGGTGTCGCCGGCGAATGCCGGATTTGCCAGCACCAGCGTCGCTGCGCCCGCCAGCCAGAATGCCGTCCTCATAACCACTCCCCTCCTTATTATTGATCCCCGGAAAACGGGGTGATCGCCCCCCCCGGAGCCTGTCTCTATTCAACGCAAAATCTGTCGCGCCGCCAATGGCTCAGCCGCCGCTCCTGCACCATATTTCGCCCTAAATGGAGATGGCAAGAAATATAATTCTACTAGCCTTGCCCGAGCCTGCGGCGCTTTTTCGCGGGGAATATCGATACGCCAAGCCTATTCCATCATTGATGACGGCTATTGGACCACGGCACCCAATCCGCACTTAAATAAGGGCGTGAAGAGGCAAGATTCGAGGGTGCATCATGGCCGCAAATCCCCATCGCGTCGTCATCGTCGGCGCCGGCTTCGGCGGGCTGGAGACGACCTACCGGCTTGCCGGCGCGCCGGTGGAGATCACGCTGATCGATCGCCGCAACCATCATCTGTTTCAGCCGCTGCTTTACCAGGTCGCAACCGCCTCGCTTGCGACCAGCGAGATCGCCTGGCCGATCCGTCATCTCATGCGCGACCGGCGCGAGGTGACGACGCTGTTCGCGACGGTGAGCGGCGTCGATAGCGCGCGCCGGTGCGTGCTGATCGACGATGGCAGCGAGGTGCCCTACGACACGCTGGTGCTCGCCACCGGCGCGCGTCACGCCTATTTCGGCCATGACGAGTGGGAGACATGGGCGCCGGGACTGAAGACGCTGGAAGACGCGACCACGCTGCGCCGTCACATCCTGGTGGCGTTCGAGCGCGCCGAGCGGGAGACTGATCCCGCGAAGCGCGCGGCGCGGCTGACCTTTGTCATCGTCGGCGCCGGCCCGACCGGCGTCGAGCTCGCCGGCACCATCGCCGAGATGGCGCATCACACCCTGCCGGCAGATTTCCGCAACATCGATACCCACAAGGCGCGCGTGGTGCTGATCGAAGCGGGCCCGCGCGTGCTGGCGGGCTTTCCCGACGATCTCTCGGCTTACGCGCAGGCCTCGCTGGAAAAGATCGGAGTCGAGGTTGTGCTCGGACAGGCCGTCACCGAGATCAACCGCGATGGCGTGGTCTTCGGCGGCAAGCTGCTGGAGGCCAAGACGCGAATCTGGGCCGCCGGCGTGCGCGCATCGCCAGCCGCCGAGTGGCTGGGCGCACCAAGCGATCGCGCCGGACGCGTACAGGTCGCCGACGACCTCACCATTCCCGGCCATCCCGAAATCTTCGCGATCGGCGACACCGTCAACATCAACGCCTGGAACGGCAAGCCCGTGCCGGGCATCGCACCGGCGGCGAAGCAGCAGGGCAAGCATGTCGCCGCGACCATCAAGGCGCGGCTGCAGGGCGCGCCGACCGGCCCGTTCCGCTACAAGCACGCCGGCAGCCTTGCACAGATCGGCAAGCGGCTCGCGGTGATCGACTTCGGCAAGGTCAAATTGCGCGGCACCATCGCGTGGTGGATCTGGGGCATCGCCCACATCTATTTCCTGATCGGCCTCCGCCACCGCCTCAGCGTCGCGCTGAGCTGGCTGTGGATCTACGCGCGAGACCAGCGCGCGGCGCGGCTGATCACGCAGGGCAGCAGCAAGGTGGTGTAGGGAACCTTCTCGTGTCCCGGACCCGGCGCGGCATGAAATGACGCGACGCAGAGCCGGGACCCGGAACCGTGGCACGGCTCTGTAGCGCAGCGCTATACGCCGCACTGGGTTCGGGCAAGCGCCTGCCGACGCGCGACGGGCTACGGCGTCTTGCAAACGAAATTCGCGGCGTCCTCGCTGTCGCCCTGCCCGGAATACGCGGCGTAGCTCGGATACGGGCACAGCGGCCGCGTCCGGCCCGGGCTCCAGGACGCGGGGACTTCCTTGTTGGCGGGATTGGCGGACGCAATGACGCGCTCGGGTGCCTTGCCCTTCTCGACCCAATCGATCAGCGCGGACAATGCGTCGAACTTGTCGAGGGTAACGCCGCCGCCGCAATGCGTTTCACCGGGAATCGTGAACAGGCGCGCGACGCCGTCGGCGCGCCCCTGCAGGTTCTTGTTCAGCCGGTCGTACCAGCGGATGCTGTCGTTCACCGAGAACACCGGATCGGCCTGACCGTGATAGATCAGCATCTTGCCGCCGGACTTCTGGAGCGCGGCGAGTTTGGGATCATCGATGTCAGGCGGCGTCATGAAGTCCATGGCTGACTCTGTGAAGGTCGCGTCCTTGGTGAAAATCTTCGGCGCGTCCTTGTCGAAATCATAGGCCTTCAGTGCCTCGACCAGCTTCTCGTTGCTGCCCTCGACCACGACCGGGGGTGTCGAGAAGATGTAGTTCAGCGACGCTGCGCCCATGGTGGCGATGATCGGGTAATTGTTCCAGGGCGCGATGGGGCTCTCGACCTTCCAGGTGCGCCAATTGCCGGTGCCGATGCCGCCGTCGAGGGGCCAGTCGGAATAGAGCGCCTCACCTTTCGAATTCTTCGGCCCGGCGAGGCTCATCTTCAGGGCGTCGACCTTGGCTTCGGACAAACAGGCGCTGTTCTGCCCCGGCGCGCAGACCAGGCTCTTGAGATCGAACGCCTTCTGACAGGCGGCGAGGTTGGCGGTCAGACCATCCTTGACGCCATCGAGCGCGTCGCAGGCCTCCGTGATGCGGGACGAAACGAGCTGGGCGTCCTCCTTGGTGATGGACTTGCGCAGATCGGGATCAACTTTCAGTAAGGCCTGCACGTCCCAGGCGTGCTGGATCGCAGCGCGCGGCAGGTCGAAGCCAGGATTGCCGACGAGGAAACCGTCGTAATTTTCCGGCATGCGCGACGCCGCGACCATGGCGTGACGCCCGCCGTTCGAGCATCCCGCCATATAGGAGCGTTCCGGCTTGCGCCCGTAATGCAGGGCGATGACCTGCTTTGCGACCGGTGACAGCGTCATGTCGGCGGCATAGCCATAGTCGCGCCGCGCCTGCGGATCGAGGCCGAACGCCGCGCCCGCAGTCAGGCCCAGCGACTTGTTCGCGGGGTCCGAGCCGGAATGGCCACTGTCCGACGACAGCACGGCAAAGCCGCGCGCCAGTGGCACCGTGCCACCGGAGGCTAAGCCCTCGGGCAAGCTGCCAAGAGCGGGCACGACGACGCCGTCGTTACCGCCATTGACCTGATGCAGGAAGCGGCCGTTCCACTCGGCCGGCAAGCGCAATTCGAACCCGATGGCATAGGACTTCCCGTCGGCTCCGGTCCGCCGGTTGGCAAGCCCCGTCAAGATGCAATGCTTGGGGAGACCGTTGGCCGCGTCCTGCGTTTTGGACCCGGTTATCTCGACGCTTGAGATACCGAGCGAAGCGGTGGTGACCGACGAGCAGGGCTCGCCGTCGGCGCGAGCCAGCGCGGTCGACCCCAGAAGCACGACCAGCGCAGCGGCTGATATCAAGCCAGTCCTCATGGCGGACCTCCCTATTTAGTTATATATTATAATCATTACCTCCATTTCTTATTTTGGCAAGTGCCGCCGCACCGCATTGGAGGCACAAGACCGTTTACCTGGCCAGTTCGCATCCGCCTTCCGCCAACGGGCGGAACGCCTGGTCGGCTGGAATCGTCGAGACCAGCTTGTAATAGTCGTACGGATATTTCGACTCTTCCGGCTTCTTCACCTCGAACAGATACATCGGATGCACGACGCGGCCGTCCTGGCGAATCGTGGTGTCGCCGAACAGCTTGTCCTTGCCCTTGAACTTCTTCATCTCGGGCACGACCTGCTTGGCATTGTCGCTGCCGGCGGCGGCGACGGCGTTGAGATAGGCGAGCGTTGAAGCATAGACCCCGGCCTGGTTGCCGCTCGGCATCTTGCCGTTCATGCCGGGCCGGGCGGCAAAGCGTTTGGCGAACGCGCGGGTGTCGTCGTTCATGTCCCAGTAGAACGCTTCCATGAGCTGGAGGCCCTGCGCCACCTTGATGCCCATGCCGTGAACGTCGTTGATGAAGAGCAGGAAGGCGACGAGCTTCTGGCCGCTCTGCTGGATGCCGAATTCGGCGGCCTGCTTCACCGCGTTGATCGTGTCGCCGCCTGCATTGGCGAGCCCGATCACCTGCGCTTTCGAGCTTTGCGCCTGCAGCAGGAAGGAGGCGAAATCGGAGGTGCCGAGCGGATGCTTGGAGGCGCCCAGCACCTTGCCACCGTGTCCCTCGATGTACTTCTGCGCCTCCGCCTCGATGCCCTTGCCGAGCGCGTAATCGACCGTGAGGAAATACCAGTCCTTGCCGCCGCGCGACATCATCGCCGCAGCGGTGGTGTTGCCGGTCGCCCAGGCATCGTTGACCCATTGGATGGTATTGGGCGAGCACGCCTTGCCGGTCAGATCGGAGCTCGCCGTCGATGACGCCAGGAAGGTCATGCGGCTGTCGCGCAGGAGCGTGTTGATGGAGAGGCCGACGGCCGAATTCGGCACGTCGACGATCGCGTCGACGCCCTCGACATCGAGCCATTTGCGCGCGATGGCATTGCCGACATCAGCTTTGTTCTGGTGATCGGCATAGACGATCTCGACCTTGATGCCTTTGCCGCCGCCGTTGAAATCCTCGGCCGCCATACGCGCGGCCTCGACGGAACCCATGCCGTTGGTGTCCTGGAAGATGCCGGAGATGTCGTTGAGCACGCCGACGCGCACGACATTCTCCGAGATCTCGGCGCTGGCCGCGCCACTGACCAGGCTCGCCACCAGAGCGAGTGTCCACTTCAGTCGCTTCATCATTCCCTCCCCTGATGTGCCGCGTTGGTCGTTGCCGCCGCGCTTGAAACGTCAGACCTGCCGCTCCGGCAGCTTCAGCACGAGCCCGTCGAGGTCTGGTGTGATCCTGATCTGGCAGGACAGCCGGCTGTTCGGGAGCCGCGCGGCCGCGGTGCCGTCGAGCAGCGCGTCCTCGTCGTCGGCCATCGCGGGCAGGCGGGCGATCCAGTTCTCGTCGACATAGACGTGACAGGTCGCGCACATCGCGTTGCCGCCGCATTCGGCCAGGATGCCGTCGAAGCCGTGGCGGGTGGCCACCTGCATAGCGCTCTCGCCGTCCGAGGTCTCGACGCGGTCGGACTTGCCGTCGGGATGGACAAAGCTGATCGTGGGCATCGAGGCTCCTTGTCAGGCCGGGATGATGGCAACGGGCAGGCTGTCGAGCCCGCGCAGCGTGTTGTTGAAGCGGCGCTTCGGTTCGCCCGTAATCTCGATTTTCGCGATGCGCCGCGCCAGCGCCGTCAGCATCACCTCGCCCTCGAGGCGCGCCACGAGCTGGCCGACGCACATGTGGATGCCCGAGCCGAAGCCGACATGGCCGGAGGTGCGGCGGGTGATCTCATAGCTGTCGGGGTCGTCCCAGCGGCGGGGATCGCGATTTGCAGCGGCGAGGAACATCAGCACCTTCTCGCCTTCGCCGATGCGCGCGCCCGACAGCTCGACCTCGCGCGTGGTGGTGCGGAAGAAGGTCTGGACCGGGCTCTCGAAACGCACCGCCTCCTCGAAGGCGCCGCGCGCCAGCGAAAGATCCTCGCGCAGGCGCTGCCATTGCTCGGGGAAGCGCGCGAGACAATAGACGGCGGCGCCGATGCCGTTGACGGTCGTGTCGAGTCCGGCCGACAGCAGCGAGCGGACCAGCAGCGGCGCTTCGGTGGGCGTGATAGCACCCTCGTCGACCTGTGCGTGAATGCAGGCCCCAAAGCCGCCGGGTGCCAGGTTCTCGCGCTGGCACTGCTCGGCAACATAGGCCTGATGCGGCGCCGATCGTTCGATCGCCTCCTGGCGCAACCGGTTCGGGGGGCCGAAGGCGTTGAACACGACGCTCGCATAGGGGATGAGGTGCTCGCGGCCTTCGGGCTTCAGGCCGAGCGCATCGGGGAAGATCGAGAGCGGATAGGCTTCCGCAAGATCGGCGATCGCGTCGAAGCTGCGCTTCTCCAGCAGGACATCGACGCGCTCCTCCGCCGCCGCGGCAAAGCGGTCGCGCACCTGCTTCATTGCGGTCGGCGACAGCACTTTCGACAGCACGGCGCGGGTGCGGGTGTGCGCGGGCGGATCGGCCTCCAGGATCAAGCTCGGCGGCCGCCACGGCGTCTCCTTCTTGAAATCCGACAGGCCGACGCCGCGGCTGGAGCAGAAGGTCGCGGGATCGTTCAGAACGGCATGGACTTCGGCATAGCGCGCGACGCCATAGGCATTCCATTTGTCGAGATAGACCACCGGCCCCGCCTCCCTCAGCACCTCGTGCGTCGGATAGGGATCGGCGAAAAAGTCCATCGCGAAGGGATCGACGTCGAGATGCGGGACGCCTGGTACGGCGGAGCCGGATGTGCTCATTGAACGCCTCCCTCATTTTGATCTTGTGAAAGGGCGGCGCTTGCCATTAGGTCTGCGGGCCCCCCGCGAGTCACAAGGCCGATATGCCACCGTCTTCGACCAAAGCCCGCCACAAGCCCTCGCCCAGAGATGCGGGACCGACGCTCGATCTCGACCGTTACGTCCCGGCCTTCATCACCTTCATCGCCAACAAGCTCTCGAACAGCGCGACCGCGCTCTACCAGCGGGAGTTCGGCGTCAACGTCACGGAATGGCGGATCATGTCGCTGCTGGCGATCGAACCCGGAATTCCGGCCTCGCGCATCTGCCACGTCATTGGTTTCGACAAGGGCCCGGTGAGCCGAACGCTGGCGGGCCTGGAGAAGCGGGGGTTGGTCTCGATCCGCACCGATCCGGACGATGGCCGAACCCACTCGATCGCGCTGACGGCGAAGGGGCGCGCGACCCATGACAAGGTGATCGTGGCCGCATTCGAGCGTGAGCGGCGGCTGTTGTCCTGCCTTAGCAAGGACGAACGCGAGGTGCTGATCGACCTGCTGCGCCGCCTGCACGAGAATCTCGGCGCCGTGACCGGCAGCACGGAGACCTGACAGCTCGCGCACCGGGCGCGATCCGGCGTCATCTCCTGGCATGCGCCTACGTTTGCCGACGACACCATTGCTGCCGCGCATTGTTCCCTCCGAGATCAGACGCGACGGTTCGCCCGCCGTCATTCCTGGTTCGGAATGGTTCGCACAAA
Organism: Bradyrhizobium sp. CCBAU 51745; assembly: GCF_028128715.1. NCBI lineage: Bacteria > Pseudomonadati > Pseudomonadota > Alphaproteobacteria > Hyphomicrobiales > Nitrobacteraceae > Bradyrhizobium > Bradyrhizobium sp. CCBAU 51745. The sequence goes on from NZ_LBJP01000007.1 coordinate 482,225, forward strand.
TTAGTTGCTAAGGCAACAAAATATTCGTGCAGCCTATTGCGACAGAACGGCTGGCATATTTGGGCCTGGCGTCCGGGGCACGCCAGCGACTCTAGCCGGTGAGCGCGCAGCCGATCCACTCCGCCGACGCATCGTCGTTCAGCCGCGCCACGGCGTCTGCGCGCCGCGTCAGCACGGCACGCTGATTGATGTAGCCCTTGTCGGTGATCTCACCGCCATCGACCGAGGCCGGCTCGGCAAGCAGCAGCGCGCGCGTCGCGTGTCCGGACGAATTGGCGCTCTGCTGCTTCAGTTTGGCCAGGCCCTGCGCGATCGCAGACCGGACCTTGTCATGCGCCAGCACGTCGCTCACATCAGCAGTGTCGAGCAGGCCAGCATGCGCCCGGCACGCGGCGATATTCGGAAATACCAGGAAGCGGACCTCGTCGCCGCCATCGCCTGACACCACGATGTCCTGCGCAAGCGGCGCCAGGGCGGCGATGCCGGCAAGGCGCAACGTGCCGACGCTGACCCAGGTGCCGGAGTTGAGCTTGAAATCCTCCGCGACGCGGCCGTCGAAGAACAGGCCACGCTCGGGACGCTCCGGGTCCGCAAACTTCACGGCATCGCCGATGAGATAAAAGCCCTCTTCGTCAAATGCCTGCTTCGTCAGCTCCGGCGCTTTCCAATAACCAGGCGTGACGTTGGGACCGCGCACCCGTACCTCCAGCTTGTCGCCTGATTTGACGAGCTTGAGCTCCGTGCCGGGAATCGGCACGCCAATATTGCCGGAGCGCTCCGCGAGGAAATGACAATCGGTCGCCAACGGCGAGGTCTCCGTCGAGCCCCAGGCGGAGACCATCGGCAGCGCACGGCCAACGGTCTCGACGGAGAGCTGCGCGAGCGCGTCCCAGAGATTTTGCGGCAACGCAGCACCGGCATAGAAGGCGAACTTCACCTCGCCGAAGAAACGCCGGCGCAGCTCCTCGTCGCCACGCAGCGCCGCGATCAGCATGTCGAAGCCGCGCGGGACGTTGAAATAGACCGTCGGCATCACGCTTTTCAGATTGGCGAGCGACATTGAAAAAAGGCCGGGCACGGGCTTGCCGCCGTCGATATAGAGCGAGCCACCATTGCGCAGCACGAGATTGAGATTGTGGTTGGCGCCGAACGTGTGACTCCAGGGCAGCCAGTCGAGAATAACGAGGTCGCCTCCGCCTCGCTCAAGGAAGGTCCAGATCTGCGCCTTGGCCTGCTGGCTCGAGGTCAGCATGCGCTGGGTGTTGATGACGGCCTTCGGCGCGCCTGTCGAACCCGAGGTGAACAGGAATTTTGCAACCGTATCGGGCGTCACCGCGGCAAAGGCCTTCGCGACATCGGCAGACTCGGGCGTTGCCGTGAGGACGCGGAACGCAAGCGCATCAGCGTCGCCAGCATTGCCACTAATGATCTGCGCGGTGTGCAGTGGCTTGATCGCAGCGAGCGCCGCCGCGAACGGCTTGGTTCCGGAAACATAGATCGCGCCGGGCTCGAGCAGCGCGATCATGCTTTTCAGCTTGTCGAAATCCTTCGACATCAGCGAATAGGCCGGCGAGATCGCAGCCGAGGGCACGCCGACATGCTGCGCGGCAAGCGCGAGCAGCGCATGGTCAACGCTGTTGTCGGAGAGAATGACAATTGGGCGCTCCGCGCTGAGCCCCTGCGCCAGAATCCACGACGCTGCCGCACGCACCCGCCGCAGGGCACCCGCGTAAGTCATGGTGGCCCAGGGCGTATCGGCGCCATCACGCTCGGCAAGGAAGATCCTGTCTGGCGCTTGCCGCGCCCATTGCTCCAGCCAGTGGCCGACGCAGCGCGCGCTGTCGCGCAAGGGCTCGGGCGAACGCAGCACGATGCTGCCGTCGGCGCGATGCTCGGCGACGGTCTTTGGCACTGCGAACAGGCTCGAAGCGCCACCGCATGGGGCTGACGTCATGATTTTCCTCCTCGCCCGTAGCCGGGATCGGTTGCGGCCTGGTTCCGGACGCTTTGACCATAATGTTTCGCACGGCAATTGTTGTCGTCAACAACCCTGCTCATGATTTGAGCAGATGCCCGTTCCGGGGCGTCGGGACCGCGACCCCATCGATCGGCAAAACATCGCACAACCCACTGATCTCGCGATAGTATCGGGCGCATCCAGCCTGCCCGGATTCTGTACACAATGGCACATCGCTTGCTTCATTCCGGGTGAAGACATGTTGCCGGAGTTTTGACGCCATGGGGGCAGAACTGGGGGCTGAGCAGCCTGAAACGATCGCCGCGATTGTGGCCGCACATCGCGCGGGCACGCTCACGCCGGCGCAAACCGTGGCCCGGACCTATCAGCGCATCCGCGAGCACAACGATCCCGCCGTCTTCATCAGCCTGCGCGACGAGAAGGACGCGGTTGCCGAGGCCGAAAAGCTCGCGGCGCGCGCGGATGCCGCCGGCTTGCCGCTCTATGGCATTCCCGTCGCTGTGAAGGACAATATCGACGCGCTGGGATTTCCGACCACGGCGGCGTGTCCGGCCTTCTCCTACATGCCGACGCATGACTCCACCGCGGTGGAGCGGCTGCGCGCCGCCGGCGCGATCATCATCGGCAAGACCAATCTCGACCAGTTCGCAACCGGCCTCGTCGGCGTGCGCTCGCCCTACGGCATTCCCAAGAATTCCATCCGCGAGGATCTCATTCCCGGCGGCTCGAGCTCGGGCTCGGCGACGGCCGTCGGCGCCGGGCTGGTGCCGCTGTCGCTCGGCACCGACACCGCCGGCAGCGGCCGCGTGCCGGCGATGCTCAACAACATCGTCGGGCTGAAGCCGAGCCTCGGCATGATCTCGACTGCGGGCCTGGTGCCGGCTTGCCGCACGCTCGACTGTATCTCGGTGTTTGCGCTGACGGTCGACGATGCCGCGCTCGCGCTCTCGGTGATGGCCGGCCCCGACCAGGCCGATCCGTTCTCGCGCGACCGGCCGTTAGAGCCGATCACCCCCTTCCCGACAAAGCTGCGCCTCGGTGTCCCGCGCAACGGGCAGCTGATCTTCTTTGGCGACAAGAAATCGGAAGCCGCTTACGCGGATGCGCTGAAGCGCTGGACCGCGCTCGGTGCGACCCTGGTCGAGTTCGACCTCGAGCCGTTCTACGAGACGGCGCGACTGCTCTATGAGGGGCCGTGGGTCGCCGAACGCTATCTCGTGATCAAGAATCTGCTGGCCTCTGCGCCCGATTCAATTCATCCCGTGACCCGCGAGATCACCGCGGCCGGGGCGCGGCTGACGGCGGCCGAGACGTTCTCCGCGCTTTATCGCCTCCAGGGGCTGCGCAAGATCGCCGAGCGCACGTTCGCCAACATCGACGCGCTGGTGCTGCCGACGGCGCCGACCGCCTACACGACCGCGCAGGTGCTGGCCAATCCGATCGAGCTCAACAGCCGGCTCGGCACCTACACCAATTTCGTCAACCTGCTCGATCTCTGCGGTCTCGCCGTGCCGGCATCGATGCGCGCGGACGGCGTTCCGTTCGGCATCACGCTGCTGGCGCCGGCGGGACGCGATGGAATGCTCGCAAGCATCGGCCGCATCTTCCATGCGGATACAAAGCTGACCGTTGGCGCGAAGGGCGTGGCGCAGTCACCGCTTGCGGCCCTTCCCACAAACAGCAGCGACGAGATTCCGATTGCCGTCGTCGGCGCGCATCTCTCCGGCATGGCGCTGAACGGGGAGTTGAAGGCCCTGAATGCGAAGCTGATCGAGGTAACCAGCACTGCACCGGACTACGAGCTCTATGCGCTTCCGACCACGCCGCCGAAGCCCGGCATGTTGCGCGTCGCGGCCGGCAAGGGCGCATCGATCGAGCTCGAAATCTGGACGTTGTCGCCGTCTGCGTTCGGCAAGTTCGTGAATGCGATTCCGGCGCCGATGGCGATCGGGACGGTGCGGCTGGCCGACGGCAGAAGCGTGAAGGGATTTCTCGTCGAACCGGAAGTGCTGGGCGAGGCGCGCGATATCACCGCGTATGGCGGCTGGCGGAAGTTCATGGCGGAAGCCGCCACGGCGTAGGTCTCGTAGGGTGGGCAAAGCGAAGCGTGCCCACCATCACCATCAATCGGAAAGAACGTGGGCACGGCGCTTCGCGCCTTTGCCCACCCTACAGCACCGATTGCGCCGCCCTACACCGACACCGCATAAATCTCATACTCCCCGCGCACCAGCTCGATATGGGCGCGCATCGCGGCGGCGGCGCCCTGCTTGTCACCGCGCATGATGGCGACGACGACGCGGTCGTGCTCGGCTTGCGACTTGGCGAGACGGCCGAGATTGCGGAACTGGGCGCGACGGAACGGCTGCACCCGCACGCGCGTCGCCAGCGTGATCTCGGCGATGTAGCCGTTCTGCGATCCCGCATAGATCGCGTTGTGGAAGCGCTCGTTGACCTCATGGAAGCGATCGGGGTTACCGGCGTAACTCAGCACGCGCAGTTCTTCGTGGATCGCCTCCAGGCCGTGACGCTCGGCGGCCGACATGCGCTCCGCCGCAAGTCCGGCACACAATGCTTCCAGCTCCGCCATCGCCTCGAACATGCTCTTGAGACGCTCGATCGAGGGCTGAGCGACCACCGCGCCGCGATGGGGACGCGCCTCGACCAGGCCGCTCGTGACCAATTGACGCAGCGCTTCGCGCACCGGCGTGCGCGAGACACTGAAGCGCCGTGCGATGTCGGTCTCGTCCAGTGGCGTGCCAGGGGCCAGAGTTCCCCGCACGATCTCGTCGGCAAGCTGGAGACGCAGCTCCTCCGCGCGCGTGACCTTTTGTACCGACGGTGAGGCGCGGTCGACGCGGGGCACCACCGGTTCGGCCGGCAGTGTCCCGGGCGGAAAATCGTCAAGCGTCATACGGTCAGGTCTCTTTCGACTCGTCGATGATGCTGACATGGGCAGCGACGACGCGCCAGCCCTCCGGGAAGCGAATCCAGGTCTGCATCTGCCGGCCGACCTTGCCGGGAGCCGTGTCGCGATAGAACAGGGTGGACGCCACCGCCGTGTCGCGGCCATAGCTGGAGATGACAGTCTTCGCCCTGCGGCGGTTGAGGCCAACAGGCGAGCGGCCGGCGCGGAAGCCGGCGATCGCCTCATAGCCGTAGAGATTCTCGCCGATGCCGTAGCGCAGCGTACGGGGATCGTTGCGGAACAGCTCGCCGAGCACGGCGACGTCGTTGCTCACGAGGGCTTGCTCATAACGCTCAAACGCGGCTTTGACTTCGGCGATCACGTCGGGGAGATCGATCTCCATCTCAAAATCCTCTTAAAGTCCCCTTGGGGCTGGCGCGGCGACCACGCCCATCTGTTCCAATGCATATGCGACGCGCAGCGCGACGTCCTCGCGCCAGGGCGCCGCGATGATTTGCACCCCGATCGGCAGCGGCTCGAGCGGCACGGGCACCGCAACCACGGGCAGACCGATGAACGAGATCGGCTGGGTGTGGATGCCGATATTGGCGCGCACTGGCAGCTCGACACCGTCGAGATTGAAGTTGACCTGGCCGAGCTTTGGCGCCGTGCAGGGCGTTGCCGGCGCCAGCAGCACGTCGACGGACTTGAATAGCTCGGCGAGCTGCGCGCGATACCAGCGGCGGAATTTTTGCGCGCGGTCGACCAGCGCCGCCGGCACCATCGCGCCGGCGATCAACCGGTCACGCACGGCGGGATCGAAATCGTTCGGACGCCTGCGCAGACGATCGAGATGCAGCGAGGCACCTTCGGTGGTGGTGATGACGTAAGCCGCCGCGCGGGCGCGCGAGGCTTCGGGCACGTCGATGACTTTCGTCGCGCCCAGTGCCTTGGCGACGCGGCCGACGGCTTCGACCGCTTCCGGGAACACATTCTTCTGGAAGTGGCCGCCGGCGATCGCGATGCGCAGATCCGAGACCGGATTGGCGAGCAGCGGCAGCGTCGGCTCCAATCCTCGCGTCGTGCAAGCGCCGTCATCGGCATCCGGGCCCTGCATTGCGTCGTAGGCGAGCGCGAGGTCGGTGACGGAGCGTGCGAACGGGCCGAGATGATCCAGGCTCGCCACGAACGGGAACGAGCGCGCGCGGGACAGCCGGCCATAGGTCGGCTTCAGGCCGAAGATGCCGCAGAATGACGACGGCACGCGGATCGAACCATTGGTGTCCGAGCCGAGCGCAAGCGGCACCAGTGCGCCGCCAACGGCGCTGCCCGAACCGCCGGAGGAGCCGCCGCTCATCCGCGTGGCGTCGTGCGGATTGCGCGAGGGACCGTCGTGGACGTTCTCGCCAGTAAAATCGTAGGCGTATTCGCCCATGTTGAGCGCGCCGACGAGAACGGCGCCGGCGGCCTCCATGCGCTCGATCAGCGTCGCGTCGCGCTTGGCGGGTGCGAGGTCGCGGTTGATCTTCGAGCCGGCGCGGGTTGGAAGCCCGGCGACGTCGAACAGGTTCTTGACCGCGAACGGCACGCCGGCGAGCGGGCCGACGGCCTTGCCGGCGGCGATGTCGGCATCGATGGCGCGCGCCTTGGCGCGGGCGCGATCGGCGGTGACGTCGGTGAAGGCGTTGAGGATGGCGTCGTGCTGCTTGATGCGTGCGAGCGCGGCTTCAGTCGCATCGAGCGCGGACAATTGGCCGCCGGCCACCGCCTTTGCGATGTCCGCAGCACTCATCTCTGGCTTGGTGGTCATGGCAGCATCAGGCCGTGAAGATCGGCGCTGGCTCGGTGTCGTCCGGCAGCGCGAAATCGTCGACCAGGCGGCCAAGCCGCAGCGAGACCTCGAGATTGGCGCGGATCGCGGGCCGCCAGGCCTCCTCGACCGGCAGCCCCAGCGCTTTCGATACGGCGTCGATATAGTCGTCCAGCGGCTCGGCCATCACTCTCTCAAGCTCAGTGCAGTCTTAGTGGACCTGCAACGGCGGATGCGGGATCGCCGTCAGCAGCTCCTTGGTGTAGTCATCCTGCGGATCGCTGAGGACCTTTTCGGAAGAGCCTTCCTCGACGATCCGCCCCGTCCGCATCACAATGACACGATCGCACAGCAAGCGCACTACATTCAAATCATGCGAGACGAACAGATAACTCATACCTAGCCGCGCCTTGAGGTCCTGGAGCAGGTTCAGGACCACCGCCTGCACCGAGACGTCGAGCGCCGCGGTCGGCTCGTCCAGGATCACCAGCTTCGGATGCAGCGCGATGGCGCGGGCGATGCCGACGCGGGCCTTCTGGCCGCCTGAGAGCTGGTGCGGGAAGCGGTCCAGCAGATTGTGCGGCAGGCCGACCATGGTGGCCAGCTCCTCGCAGCGGGCGCGGAGCGCGTCACGGCCCTTGATATCGCCCAATTGCATGATCGGATCGGCGATGGCGCGCGCGGCGGTGAAGCGCGGGTTGAGGCTGTCGGTCGGATCCTGGAACACCATCTGGATGCGGCTGCGCTGCGGCAGCCGGGCAAAGGCTGCTGGCGCGATGGCGCCGATGTCCTCGCCGTCGAACTGGATCAGGCCGGAGGTGTGGTCGAGCAGGCGCATCACCATCATCGAGGTGGTCGATTTGCCGCAGCCGGATTCGCCGACGAGGCCGACGCTCTCGCCATGGCCGATCGTGAAGCTGATGCCATCGACGGCACGGAACACGTCCAGCTCGACCGGCGGCTTGCGGCCGAACAGTTTTCCGAGCGTGGCGGTGGCGCCCTGGCGCGGATATTCTTTCACGAGCTTTTCGATGAGGAGGAGCGGCTTCTGACTCTCGGCGCTTGCCGCGGCTGGCGCAGCAGGCTCCGCGGGTGCGGCGGGCGTCGCGCCCTCTTCCTCCGGCAACAGATCCCGCAGTGACACGCCGAGCCGTGGCGTCGCGCGCATCAGCTTCTTGGTGTAGGGGTGCTGCGGGCTCGCGAAGATGTCGGCGGCGTTGGCGGTCTCGACCACGCGCCCCTTCTCCATCACCACGACGCGGTCGCAATAGGCGGCGGCAAGGCCCAGGTCGTGGGTGATCAGGATGGTCGACATCGCCTTGCGTTTGGTCAGCTCGACGATCAGGTCCATCACCGCCTTTTGCGTGGTGACGTCGAGACCGGTGGTCGGCTCGTCCGCGATCAGGAGCTGCGGATTGCAGGCGAGCGCGAGCGCGATGACGACGCGCTGGCACATGCCGCCGGACAGCTCGAACGGATAGGCATGATAGCGCTCGCGCGGGCGGGCGATCTTGACCTGCTCCAGCGCCTCGATCGCTTTCTCGCCGTGATCGGCAACCTGGGCCTGCTGCACATGGGTGCGCAGCACGTCCTCGATCTGGTCGCCGACTTTCCTGATCGGGTTCAGCGCCGCGCGCGGGTTCTGGAAGATCATCGAGACTTCGCGGCCGCGCAGGTCGCGCATCTGGTCTTCGCTGGCGGCCTTGACGTCGATGCCGGAGAACATCACCGAGCCCTCGGCGATCTTGCCGGCGCGGTCGAGGATGCGCATCACCGCATAGGACGTCACCGACTTGCCGGAGCCTGATTCGCCGACGATGGCGAGCGTCTCGCCCTTGGCGACGGAGATGTTGACATGCTGCACGGCCTTGACGATGCCGCGCCGGGTGGTGAATTCGACGGTGAGGTCCTGAACGTCGAGCAGCGGCTGAGCGGTCACGAACGCCTCCGGTCGCTCAGACGCGCGAAAACAACCCCATGCACAGTAGAAGCTCCACTGAAATCGTTGGAGAATTTCTGCCAGACCATCACGTCCTCCGCTGGGGGTCGACGATGTCGCGCAGGCCGTCGCCAAGGAGGTTGAAGCAGAACACGGCGATCATCAAAGCGAGGCCGGGGAACAGCGCGATCCACCATTCGCCCGACACCATGAAGCCCGCGCCCTCGGCGACCATGATGCCCCATTCCGCCGTCGGCGGGCGGACGCCGAGGCCGATGAAGGAGAGGCCCGCGGCATTCAGAATGGCGTAGCCCATGGTCAGCGACATCTGCACGATCATGATCGGCATGATGTTGGGCAGGATGTGCACCAGCAGGATGCGGAATTCGCCGTTGCCGGACAGCCGCGCCGCCTGCACGAAGCCGGCATTGCGGCGGACATTGGCTTCGGCGCGCGCGACGCGTGCATAGAGCGGGAAGTTCACGATGGCGGTGGCGAGGATGATGTTCTGCACGGTGTTGCCGAGCGCGGCGACGATGCCCATCGCCAGCACGAACAGCGGAAAGGCCATGATGGTGTCAGCGATGCGGCCGACGATGCGGTCGGTCCAGCCGCCGAAATAACCCGCGGCGATACCGGCGAGGCCGCCCATCAAAAACACCAGCACGACGGAGGCGACCGCGATGAAGGTATCGAGCCGCGTCGCCACCACGACGCGGCTGAAGATGTCGCGGCCGAGTTGATCGGTGCCGAACCAGTGCGCGGCTGAAGGCGGTTTCAAGGCCGCGGCGGTGTCGGAAGCGAGCGGATCATACGGCACCACATAGGGGCCGAAGATCGCGGCGGCGAGGATCAGGATCAGCAGCGCGAAAGCAAAGCCCGTGACCTTGTTCTCGCTCAGCACATAGCGGGTCTGTTCGAGGATGGCGGTAAGCCCGGAGGTGCGGGCAGGGCCGACCGGTTCAACGGCAGGCGCAACGGAGCTCATTGTTTCACTCCTGGTGCTTGGGTAGCGAGCTGGAAATTGGCTTCACCTCTCCCGCTTGCGGGAGAGGTCGCGCCGAAGGCGCGGGTGAGGGCTCTCTCCTCTTGGGGGTTCTCGACAGAGGAGAAACCCTCTCCCCAACCCTCCCCCGCAAGCGGGGGAGGGAGCGCACCGTTCGCGTGACCCGCATCGAATGCGATCATGGCTAGCCCTCCAACCGCACGCGCGGATCGATCACGCCGTACAAGATGTCGATCACGAGATTGAGCAGCACGTACATCACCGCCATGGTGAGGACAAAACCCTGCACCGGCGCGAAGTCCGACGAGATCAAGGCTTCCACCGCATAGGAGCCGATGCCGGGCCAGGCGAAGACTTTTTCCACCAGCACGTTGGCGCCCAGCAGGAACGAGAACACCATGCTGAGCGTGGTGATGACGGGCAGCATGGCGTTGCGGAAGGCGTAAGTGACGATCACGGTCGTCGGCGACAGGCCGCTGGCGCGCGCGGTGCGGACAAACTCAGAGGCGAGCACCGCCAGCATCGAGGCGCGCGTCATGCGCGCGATCGGCGCCAGCGAGAAGATCGCGAGCGTCGTCGCGGGCAGGACGAGCTGGCTCAGCGCCGAGCGGAATGCTTCGAAGTCGCGCGCGATGAGGGTGTCGATGAGATAGAAGCCGGTGACCGTGGGCGGCGCGCTGTAGAACACGTCGAGCCGGCCGAGCGGCGCGGGCGACCAGCCGAGCTGAAAGTAGAAGAGATAGACCAGCACCAAGCCCGTGAAGAACACGGGGAGCGAAACGCCTGCCGTCGTCGTGATGCGACAGAGATGGTCGATCCAGGAGCCCGGCCGCGTTGCCGCCAGCACGCCGAGCGGGATGGCGATGACGATGGAGACGATCAGGCCGAGCAATGTCAGCTCGGCCGAGGCCGGCAGGCGGTTGCGGATCTCGGTCGCGACCGGCTGGCCTGTCGTCAGCGAATTGCCGAAATCGCCATGGGCGAGATCGTTGGTGTAGCGGAGGAACTGCTCGATCAGCGGCCTGTCGAGACCGAGCTTCTTGCGGATCTGCTCGACGGCTTCCTTGGTGGCGGCGGGGCCGGCGAAATACGCGGCGGGATCACCGGGCAGCGCGCGCGTCAGCAGGAAAGTGACGATGACGACGCCGATAAGCGAGGGAATCGCAAACATCAGGCGCTTGCCGATCATGGTGAGCATGCGGTGCTCCTCGTGCTTGCCTTGCCTCTCCCGCTTGCGGGAGAGGCCGACGCGCGCCCGGGCGATGCGGAGCATCGTCCCGCGCGCGGCGGGTGAGGGCTCTCGTCACGGAGGGACATCCTCCGCACTTCCCGACAATCCCGACGCGGAGATACCCTCTCCCCAACCCTCTCCCGCAAGCGGGAGAGGGAGCCCAGCGCCGATGCCGATGGGTCACCGACGATCAGCATGTCCCCTCACCCCTTCGCCAGCGCGCGGTAATCCAGCCTGCGGTGGAACCAGTACTGATAGCCCGAGATGTTCTTCTGCATCGCGACGTTGACGAAGGGCTGGTACAGCGGGATGCGCGGGACGTCGGCGAAGGCCAGATCGACAAAGCCCTTCACGTCGGCGTCGTAGGCCGCCTTGTCCCCGGTCGCAGCCGACGTGCGCGCCCCGTCGATCAGCTTGTCCATCTCCGCCGACTTGTAGCTCATGGTGTTGAAGACGGAATTGTTGCCGTGATAGCACCAGTAGAAGAAGTATTCGGGGTAATCGAGCCAGCCCGAGAACACGTTGGTGAAGAGCGGCATCTCCTTCTTGTTCAACTCGGTGCGCCAGTTGGCGCCGGGCACCTTGTTGATGATGGTCTTGATGCCGAGCTGGGCGAGGCTCTCCTGCACCAGCACGCAGAGCGGCTCGTTGACGCCGGCGAAGTTTAGGTCGAACGAGATCGTGGTCTCGAAACCGTTGGCATAGCCGGCTTCAGCCAGCAGCGCCTTCGCCTTCTCCATGTCGGTATTGTACTTGTGCGGCTGCGGCCATGCGACCTCGGTGGCCTTGTCCGCGGGCGCGCCGAACATGGGATTGCCGAGGCCGAACAGCACGGCGTCCATGATCTTCTGATATGGCAGCGCATAGGCGATGGCCTGCCGCACCTTGACGTTATCGAACGGCGGCTTGGTGACGTTCATTCCGATATACTGGATGCCGTTGGAGAACGGCAGCGACACCACGTTGAGCTTGCCGTTCGCCTTCATCTCCTGGAAGTCCTTGAACGGCAGCTCGTAGGAGATGTCGGCGTCACCGCGCTCCAGGAGCGCGCGGCGGTTGCCGGCCTGCGGCACCATGCGCCAGATCACGCGCTTGATCTTCGGCAAGGGACCGCCGACCCAATCCTCGTTGCGCTCCATGATCACTTCGGTGCCGGCGGTCCATTTCGTCACCTTGTAGGCGCCGGAGCCCGCGGTCTGCTGCTTGGTGAACTCGAGCCCCCAGGGGTCCTTCTCGCTGGCGTTCTTCTTCACCAGCTCGGAGTTGACGATGCAGGGCACGATGACGGCGAGATCGGGAACGGTCAGCCTGTCCTTCTTCAGGAAGTCGACCCGCACGGTGTAGTCGTCGATCACGACGAACTGCTCCGGCTTGGTGAGAGAGCCCGCGCTCATCTGGAAGGTCGGGAAGCCGCCGACGCTGACGGCGCGGTCGAGCGACCATTTCACGTCTTTCGCCGTCACCGGCGTGCCGTCATGGAATTTGGCGTTCTTCTTCAGCTTGAAGGTGACCGACATGTCGTCGATCTTGAACTCTTCGGCGAGCTCGCCCTTGAACTTGTCGCGGTCGTAATAGGGCACCCCGCCGGGGCCGGCTTTCATCTCATGGCTGATCAGGCGGTCGTAGCAATTCCACGACACTTCGTAGCCGGGCACGTTGGTGCCGACGCCGTGAATGTCGAGATTGTTGGGACCGCCTTCCGACACGATCAGCAGTGTCTCGGAGCGGGCATCGGCATAGGCCGATGAGATGACCTGCGGCACGGCCGGAAGCGCCGCGCCAGCGGCCAATCCGGAAACGGATTTGAGGAAATCGCGGCGCTTCATGGCGGGTGCTCCAACGCAGAAGTTTTCTGGTTGGAACTGGATTCGCAAGGTTCGTGCCAAGGGTTAGCGGCAGGTTAAATCAAGGCTAAGGCATTGATATCGATTATGATTATCGGTGGTGGCGAACCAAACTTCGAAGCCTAGGTTCCAAGAATTGCATGCAAAGAAAGATATTTGCCTATCTAATAGGCCAAGTTCGGAGACAGCGCACCGAATAGGCAACCCCTGTCACTCCGGGGCGATGCGCAGCATCGAGCCCGGAATCCATCGGGCCGCAGAACACGCGGGAGCTCGCCGCTTCCGCCTTCGCTCTTCGAGCTTCGGCGGACAGGCTGCGGCGCCCCGGAAATCACGGGCGAGGCGTTCAGTGGAAGCGATCACTCCGCCCAGATCAGCTCCTGCAGTTCGATCAGATCGCTCGCCTTGTCCTGCCAACCCTCAATGCAGATGTGGCTGTTGAGGTCGCTGGCGTGGTGCAGCAGCATCAAGGCCATCAGGCGGCGCTTGAGCGCGAAATCAGGCTTCGCGTAACCGAAGCCTTCGAGCAGGCTGCGCACCCTGCCCGGCCCGCCCGCCGCCATGAAAGCGCTGGGGCCGAGCAGGTCGTAATCGCGAAAGCCGGCGCGCACGTCGCCGAAATCGAACAGGCCGGCGAGTGACCATTGATCGTCGCGGCAGGCGAGCAGGACGTTTTCCGGAATGTATTCGCCGATCAGGATCACCGGCGGCGCGTCCATCGGGATCAGCGTCGCCGCATCGCGCAGGAGATCGTCGAGACCTTCAAGGAATTTCGGCGCGAGGCCGAGCCGCGTGTGCCTCGTACGACAGCCCTGCATCTGCGCGCGCATGAACGCATCCCAGCGCGGCTCGAGCTCAGCGAGCGGGCCGAGCGGCGCGCGCTGCACGGCGGCGATGGTCTCGCCGACCTGGCGCAGCACGCGCTCCTTTTGCGCTTCCGGCAGCTGCGGCCAGATCTCCGAGCCGAGCGTGCCTGATAGCCGCGTGATGATCAGATAGGGCCAGCCGTCGCGCACCCCCTCCGCGACGATCGCGGGGATCGGCAGATGAAGGCGGCCGGCAAGCTGCATCAACGAACCGCGCTCGGAGATGAATTGCGCGCGCAGCAGCGGCGGGAAGATTTTCAGGATCAGCCTGTCACCGATGCCGACGACGAGATTGGTGCCGGTCGAGAACACATGCGGCGAGGCGACGTCGACGCCGTGGCTCCGCGCGATGTCGAGCGCGATCGGCAGCCATTGCGGCGGATCGGAGCGAAAGGCGCGGAAGGACTGCGCGTCAGTGAAGTGAGGCAGTGACACGGTGGTCATCGCCGCAAACCCGGCAGACGGTGCACCTCTCCCGCTTGCGGGAGAGGTCGACGCGAAGCGTCGGGTGAGGGTTCTTTCCTGTTGGGGATTACCCCGTTGCGGAGACACCCTCTCCCCGACCCTCCCCCGCAAGCGGGGGAGGGAGCGCAGCGCCGTTGTGGCGGCTTGCGAGTGCTGATCGCAAGATCCATTACTGCTCCGGGCTCGCACGCTCGAACTGGCGCAGCAGCTTGTTGCCGCGCTCGACGGCGACATCGAGCGCGGCTTGCGCGCTCTTCTGGCCGGCAAAGGCCTGCTCGAGCTCTTCCTCGATGGTGCCGCGGATCAGGTTGAAGGAGCCGAGCCTGATGCCCTTGGAATTCTCCGTCGGCGGATGCAGGGTGATCTGCTCGAACGAGATTGCCGAGCCCGGATTGCGCTCATAGAAGCCCTGCGCGCGCGTCAGCTCATAGGCGGCGCGGGTGATCGGCAGGTAGCCGGTGTTCTGGTGCCAGGCGGCCTGCACGCCGGGCTGCGACAGATAGGCGAAGAACCGCGCCACGCCCTTGTATTCCTGGCGCGGCCGGTCGCGCAGCACCCACAGCGTGGCGCCGCCGATGATGGAATTCTGCGGCGCGCCCGCAACATCGGGCCAATACGGCATCATGCCGTAGCCGATCTCGAATTTCGAGAAGGCCTTGATGTCGGCGCGCGTCGCCGACGAGCCGATAAAGATGCCGCATTCGCCGTTCTGGAAACGCGGCTCGGCAGCCTGCCCGCGGCCGCTATAGTCGAACAGTTTTGTCTTCTGCCATTCGGCGAGCTGGGCGACGTGCTTGATCACGGCCGGATTGTTGATGGTCAATTCCGCATCAAGACCAGCAAAGCCGTTCGCGCGCGTGGCCACCGGCAGATTGTGAAACGCCGAAAAATTCTCGATGTGGATCCAGGACGGCCACGACGTGGTGAAGCCGCACACGGCGCCGCGCTCGCGCAGGCGCCTGGCCGCCTGACCAAGCTCGGGCCAGGTCTTCGGCGGCGTCTCCGGGTCGAGGCCGGCGTCGCGAAACATGGTCTTGTTGTAGTAGAGGATCGGCGTCGACGAGTTGAACGGGAAGGACAGCAGATTGCCTGACGCATCGGTGTAATAGCCGGAGACCGCCGGAAGGTAGTCGTTCAGCGAGAACGGCTCGCCCATGTCGCGCATCATGCTGTAGACCGGATAGATCGCGCCCTTGGCGGCGGTCATGGTCGCGGTGGCGACCTCGTTGACCTGGACGATCGCAGGCTGGCTGCGCGAGCGGAAGGCGAAGATCGCGGCCGTCACCGTCTCGGTGTAATTGCCCTTGTACGCAGGCACGACGCGGTAATCCGACTGCGAGGCGTTGAAGTCGGAGGTGAGCTTCTCGAGCTGCTTGCCGAGCTCGCCCGACATGGCGTGCCACAACGCGATGTCGGTGGCGGCACGCGCCTCGCAGCTCAAGGCGAGGGCCAAGGTGGCGGCGGCGACCTGCAAAAGGCGCAATGCTGAAGTCACGATGGCTCTTCCCGTATGACGCGGCAAAAGGCGGCCACACCCTGCTTAAGGCGCGCGAGAAGCGGTTTCAACCCGGAATGACGACGTACGGCGGCGCACAATCGGCCCTCCCCCCGGAGAGCCAGGGCAGTCGCAGATGAGAGTAGCTTCCCTGCGGCGCATCCTTCGAGACGCCCGCCGCTGGCGGGCCCTCAGGATGAGGGCGGAGTGTGTGGCAGCAGGAGCACCGGGCGCGGAAGCCGTCTAGCTTCCTCCTGAGGAGACCGCTGGAAGCGCTCGTCTAAGGACGAGGCGTGCGCTCGGGTCGCGCAAAAGACCTGTGCGATTGCCTGCCCCGGCGGCCGGGATGGCCTTCCCTTTACCATCTGCTAGATTGCGTTGAACCTTTTGGTCCCGCCATAGACTCCATCACCGAGGGGTTGAGTGTGCCAGTGTTAAACCGTGCCGAACGCTCACGGGCCGGGGTGATTTTCGTCGCGCTGCTGCTCGCCATTTGCGCGACGAGCGCCGCTGCGCGTGAATTCCGCGCCGCCGACACCCAGACCGAGGATTATCCGACCGTCCAGGCGCTGCGCTACATGGGCGCGCTGATCTCTGAGCGCACCGGCGGCCGGCACCAGATCAAGGTGTTTCACTCCCGCCAGCTCGGCGAGGAGAAGGAGACGATCGCGCAGACCCGCGCCGGCGCGATCGACCTCAACCGGACCAATGTGGCCCTGATCGGCAATTTCGTCCCGGCGATGAACGTGCTGGCCATGCCGTTCCTGTTCCGGTCCATCGAGCACATGCAGAAGGTGCTGGACGGGCCGATCGGCAAGGAGATCCTCGGCAGCTTCGAGCCCTACGGCTTTGTCGGGCTCGCCTTCTACGATTCCGGGGCCCGCTCGATCTACAACAACGTCCGTCCGGTCAGGAGCCTTGCCGACCTCAAGGGATTGCGGATCCGGGTGCAGCAATCGGAGTTGATGAGCCAGATGATCCGCGCGCTCGGCGCCGAGCCGGTCGAGCTGCCCTACGGGCAGGTGCTCACGGGGCTCTCGACCCATCTGATCGACGGCGCCGAAAACAACTGGCCCTCCTTCGTGACCACAGACCATTACAAGCATGCCGCCTACTACACCCTCACCGAGCACACGATGAGCCCGGAGGTGCTGGTGATCTCGCTCAAGGCCTGGCAGAGCCTGTCGGCTGAGGACCAGACCATCTTCAGGGAAGCCGCCGCCCGTTCGAGCCTGTACATGCGCGAGAAATGGCGCGACCTCGAGGAGCAGTCGCAGCGCAAGGCGGACGCCGCCGGCATCACCGTGATCAAGACCATCGACCGCAAGCCGTTCGAGGATGCGATGGCGCCGATCTACGCCAAGGCCGCGCAGGATCCCGCGGCGGCGGCGCTGATCGAACGCATTCGCCAGGTGGAGTGACGCTGTTTGATCGTGCCCGGCACCAGCGAGAGTGCAGAGCGGCCGCCCGGCCCGATCGGGCGGCTGCGCGCGCGCCTCGTCGGCGTGCTGCGGGCAGTGCCGATCCGCTGGCGCATCCTGTCGATCGCGGCGCTGAACTCCGCCGTGGTGATCGTGCTGGTGGCGATGATCTGGAACGGCGCGCAGGTGCTGAGCTCGGCCTGGGACGACGTGCGGCAGGTGCGGGAATCCGACCGCATCCTGGCCCTGCTCGAGAGCGAGACCGGGCGGCTGCAGAACCTGATCCACCGCTACATCAACCAGCCGAGCCCGGACCTGTTCGCCGAGATCCTGCTGCTGCGCGAGGCCGTGCTGGGCACGCTGACCGACCGCGCCGCCAAGGACCCGATGCTGTCAGGCTCGGTCGAGGAGCTGGAGCGCACCACCGACCGCTTCCTCAACGGCTTCGGCGAGCTGCGCAGCGTGCAGGCGACCATCGCCAGGACCTATGAGGAACAGGTGCAGGGCCCCGCCAAGGACATGGCGGGCCTCTACTCCATCATCGAGGGCGCTACCGGCCATCGCGACGCGCTGATCTGGCCCTCGCTGGGCAAGTCGCGCGAGGCCTTCACCGCGATGCTGGTCGCGGCCAATTCCTACTATCTGTCGCAGTCGGTCGCGGCCGCCGACGACGCGCGCCGCCACACCGAGACGATCGAGAAGACGATTCCCGTCATGATCGATCTCGCCGACAATGATTTGCAGAAGATGGCGCTGCAAAAGCTCGCGACCCGCACCATGGCGCTGCGCGAGGGCTTTGCAAAACTCTCGGAGCAATTGACGAGCCGCAACGAGCTCTTGCGCAACACCATCGACGCCAGCCAGGCCGAGGCGATCGGCGCCATCGACAATCTCTCGACCAAGATGCGCCAGCGCGAGCAGAGGGCGCAGGAGACGTTCGACCGCACGCTGGCGGACATTTCACGTCGCGTGCTCTCCATCGCGGTGATCTTCCTCGGCATCATCCTCTCCGCCGGCGTGCTGATCGCGCTGTCGATCCGGCTGCCGCTGCAGCAGATCATGACCGCGATGCGCGCGATCACGCTCGGCGATCTCGGCCGCGAGGTGCAGGGCACCAAGGCCCGCGACGAGGTCGGCGCCATGGCGCGCGCGGTGGAGGTGTTCCGCGAGAACGCGATCGCCAAGCGCCAGACCGAGGACGAGCTGCGCGCGTCCAAGGAAAAGGCCGAAAGCGCGCTGCTCGAGCTCAACGCCGCGCAGCAGAACTTGATCGACGCCGAACGGCTCGCGGCCCTCGGCGGCCTCGTCGCCGGCGTCGCGCACGAGGTCAACAACCCGATCGGCATCAGCCTGACGGTGGCCTCGAGCTTTGCGCGGCGCACCGAGATTTTCGAGGCCCAGCTGAAGGGCGACGGCGGCCTGCGCCGCTCGCAGCTGGATGAATTCGTGCAGTCCTCTCGCGATGCATCCCAGCAGCTGGTCGCCAACCTCGCCCGCGCCGGCGAGCTGATCCAGTCGTTCAAGCAGGTCGCGGTCGACCGCTCCCATGCCGAGCGGCGGCAGTTCTCGCTGAGCGAAGCCACCGACCAGATCATCGCGAGCCTGCGGCCCGTGCTGAAGCGCTCGCCGATCACGCTGCAGGTCGACGTGCCCGAGGGGCTCTTGCTCGACGGCTATCCCGGCTCCTATGGCCAGATCCTGACCAACCTGTTCCTCAACGCCGCCAACCACGCCTTTGCCGACGGCCGCGCCGGCACCATCGCGATCTCGGCCCGGCCGCGCGGCACCGAGGATATCGAGATCATCTTCGCCGATGACGGGGCCGGCATGACCCCGGACGTGCAGCGCCAGGCCTTTGACCCATTCTTTACCACAAGACGCAACGAAGGTGGCACGGGCCTGGGCTTGCATATCGTCTATAACCTTGTCACCCAGCAGCTCGGCGGGCGGATGATGCTGGAATCCAAGCTGGGACAAGGCACTACTTTTCGGATTATCATGCCGCGCATCGCCAAGGGCGGGGCGCAAAGCACAGAAAGTGACGGGACTTCTCAATGGCCGAACAGGACGATGTCCTCCACCTGATCGACGATACCGGTACCGCGTCGGAGGACACGGACGCCCGGAAATGGAAGATCGCCGTCATCGACGACGATCCGGCCGTGCATGACGGCACCCGTTTTGCGCTCTCGGATTACAGCCTGAACG
The DNA here is from genome assembly GCF_028128715.1 of Bradyrhizobium sp. CCBAU 51745. NCBI lineage: Bacteria > Pseudomonadati > Pseudomonadota > Alphaproteobacteria > Hyphomicrobiales > Nitrobacteraceae > Bradyrhizobium > Bradyrhizobium sp. CCBAU 51745. Next base: position 501,396 of record NZ_LBJP01000007.1, read on the forward strand.
GCCAGGGACTGGAGATCCTCTCCGCCCATTCCGCGGCGGAAGGCCGCAAGCTGATGGCCGCGCACAGCGACATCGCCGCGGTGCTGCTCGACGTCATCATGGAGACCGACGTCGCCGGCCTCGAGCTGGTCGAATACATCCGCAACGTGCTCAAGAACGAGACCGTGCGCATCATCCTGCGCACCGGACAGCCGGGCCAGGCGCCGGAGCGGCGCGTGATCGTGCAGTACGACATCAACGACTACAAGGCCAAGACCGAGCTCACTGCCGACAAGCTGTTCACCTCGCTGACCGCGGCGCTGCGCTCCTACCAGCAGCTCGAGCGCATGGTGCAGACGCGGCGCGGGCTCGAGATCATCATCGATGCGGCCTCGACCCTGTACGACTTCAAGTCGATGCAGCGGCTCGCCGAGGGCGTGCTGACCCAGCTCGCCTCGCTGCTCAATGTCGACTGCGCCGGCATATTGGTGCTGCGCGACAATGGCGGCGTCGATGCCGAGCTCTCGGTGCTGGCCGGCAGCGGCTGCTACAGCCGCTTCATCGGCACGACCTCGTCGAAGGCGCTCGACCCTGATTTGCGCCAGCTGGTGGAGGACGCGTTCCAGCGCCGCAAGAACGAATTCGCCGACCATCGCAGCGTGATCTATTTGCGCACCGGAAGCGGCCGCGAGGTCGTGGTGCTGCTGCAGTCCGAGCGCGATCTGTCCGAGACCGACCGCTCGCTGGTCGAGATCTTCTCGAGCCGGCTCTCGATCGCGTTCGACAACGTCATCCTCTATCAGCAGCTCCAGGACGCCAACACCCAGCTGGAGGACCGCGTCGCCCAGCGCACCCGCGCCTTGATGCAGGCCAACCGCCGGCTGTCGGCGCAATGGCTGCGGCTGCAGCGCGCCAACGGCTTCAAGAACGAGATCCTGGGCACTGTCGCGCACGATCTGAAGAACCCGCTCGGCGTCATCCTCGGCCGCACCGAGATGCTGAAGGAGCTGATCTCGACCGGCGCCTCGGCATCAGGCGTGGTCTCCCAGGTCGACCATATCAGAGACGCCACCAAGCGCCTGACCACGATGGTCGACCATCTGATCTCGGATGCGATGGCGGATGCCTTCGACATCACCATCCGCCGCGAGCCGGTCGACGTCGCCGCGCTGGTGAAGGAGGTCGCCGAGGCCAACCAGCCCCTCGCCGTCAACAAGCAGCAGTCGATCAGCGTCAGCGCGCCCACCAACATCGTCACCATGTGCGACACCGACCGCATCCGCGAGGCGATCGACAATCTGATCAGCAACGCCATCAAATACTCGCCGTTTGCGGGCAAGATCACCGTCGCGGTCAGCCATGAGGGCAACGACACCATCATCCGCGTCAGCGACGAGGGCGCCGGCCTGTCGCCGGAGGACCTCGGCCGGCTGTTCGGCCGGTTCCAGCGGCTCTCCGCAAAACCGACGGCAGGTGAGAGCTCGACGGGGCTTGGGTTGTCCATCGTCAAGCGTATTATCGACATGCATGGCGGCGAGGTAACCGCCGACAGCGACGGCCCGGGCAAGGGCTCGACCTTCACCATCACCCTACCCGCGACCGAGATGCCGTGATTCGAGCGTGACATGACACAAAGCCCGCACATCATGATCGTCGACGACGAGGCCCCGGCCCGCGAGATGGTCGGCGATTACCTCAAGATGCACGGCTTCACCGTGACGCTGTGCGACGGCGGCAAGAGCTTGCGCGCCGCGATCGACGGCAGCATGCCCGACCTCGTCGTGCTCGACCTCAACATGCCCGAGGAGGACGGCCTCTCGATCATCCGCGACCTCAAGAGCCGCAGCAACGTGCCCGTCATCATGCTCACGGCGACCGCGAGCCCGATCGACCGCGTCGTCGGCCTCGAGCTCGGCGCCGACGATTACGTCGCAAAGCCCTGCGAGCTGCGCGAGCTGATGGCGCGGATCCGCTCGGTGCTGCGGCGGAGCACGCCGGCGAAATCAGCCGGCAGCGATGCGGCGCCGGCGAAATCCGACAAGGATCAGCTGGTACGCTTTGGGACAAAATGGCTCGACCTCGAAGCCCAGGCGCTGCGCGACGACGAGGGCAATGAGCATCCGCTGACCGCGTCCGAGTTCGGGCTTTTGAAAGTGTTCGCGGCCAATCCGAAGCGCGTGCTATCGCGCGAGCGGCTGCTGGAGCTTGCCAACGCGCGCGATGCCGAAGCCTTCGACCGCGCCGTGGACCTGCGCATCATGCGCATCCGCCGCAAGATCGAGCCCGACCCGACCAAGCCCGCCGTGATCCGCACCATCCGCGGCGGCGGCTATTTGTTCTCGCCGCAGGGCGAGAAGGCCTAGGCACACCACGAGCTGCCGTAGGGTGGGCAAAGCGGAGCGTGCCGTGCCCAACCATCTCTCACGAATCTTGGAAAGAACGTGGGCACGGCGCGAAGGGCGCCGTTGCCCACCCTACGGCACTGTGTCTGGAGCCGGACCTGCGTCGTGACGGTGGCAATGGGTGCGGCGCGACGTAACGCAAGCCCCGAAAATTCGTTCCTCCCAGTCCAATTCCGCAGCACCGTATTTTCCAAGCCTTGAAATTCCACGCTTTTTTGGTCCCGATGTTTCGTCGCGACTTGAACGACGAAACAATTTAGCGGCGCACGAAACCATTTTCCCCTTTTCGTGCAGACGTCCCGAAACGATGGCTGATTAACACTTTGGCTCAAGGAAACGCCGCTCGGTTGCGGCGCACCGGGGAGCCAAGTCAATGCCGAACGTCATCGCCATCAACGCCCAAGCCAGCCAGAGCATCATCGCTGCCCAGGCGACCTCGGACGACATGCTTCTCGAAAGCATTGCCGACGGCAACCGGACGTCCATGCACATCCTCTATTGCCGTCACAACGTGCGGGTGTACCGCTTCATCCTGCGCATGGTGCGTGACGCGACCACGGCCGAAGATCTGGTCAGCCAGGTGTTCCTGGACGTGTGGCGGACCGCCGGCCAATTCCAGGGCCGCTCGCAGGTCTCGACCTGGCTGCTCTCGATCGCCCGCTTCAAGGCGCTGACCGCGATGCGCCAGCGCCGCTTCGAGGACATCGACCAGGAGGACGTGCGCCAGATCCCCGACGATTGCGACACGCCCGAGACCTCGCTCGACCGCAGCGACACCAGCGCGATCCTGCGCGCCTGCGTCCAGAAGCTGTCGCCGGCGCATCGCGAGATCATCAACCTCGTCTACTACCATGAGAAGTCGGTGGAGGAGGTCGGACAGATCATCGGCATCCCACAGAGCACGGTGAAGACGCGGATGTTCTACGCCCGCAAGCAACTGGCCGATTTGCTTAAGACTTGCGGCGTCGACCGTTTCGCGGCCTAAGCCAAGCGATTTCAATGGGATAGGGGCGGATTTCCGGCCCCGTCCCAGGACACGAAAGCGTTACCGCCGACGAAACAAATGAAACAAAGCACAACATCAGGCGGAAAAACTTCGTCCCTATAAAGCTCCCATACGGTTTCGTTAAACCCTCCCAAGACCTAAAACGACCCGGACGGGATGCCCCCCTCCGGGTCGTTTTATATTTTGGGGTGGGTGGGGAGCGGCCGCCCCGTCACGACCGCGTGACGGCGCGTAACGACCGGCATCTCCATCGCGAACTGCCCTCGTGACCTCCTTCACGAGTGCCCCATGCTTGAGCTTCTGTTCGCTGTCGTCGCCGGCATCCTCACCATCGCCGCTCCCTGCACGCTGCCGATGCTGCCGATCCTGCTTGGCGCCTCGATCGGGCATTCGTCGCGTGCACGGCCCGCGATGATCGCGCTTGGCTTCGTCGTCTCGTTCTCCGCGGTCGCGCTGCTGCTCGGCGCGCTGACAAGATTGTTCGATTTCGATCCGAATCTGCTGCGCGAGGCGGCGGCGTTCCTGCTGCTCGGCTTTGGCCTCTTGATGCTGTGGCCGGCGCCGTTCGAATGGCTGTCGATCCGGCTCAATGGCTGGCTCAATCTTAGCGCCGCCGGCGGCGCGCCGCGCGAGGGTGCGCTTGGCGGGCTCCTGCTCGGCACCACGCTCGGACTGGTCTGGACGCCCTGCGCCGGCCCGGTGCTCGGCTCGATCCTGACGCTGGTTGCGACGTCAAGGAATCTGGCCTGGGCCGGGACGCTGCTGGTTGCCTATGCGATCGGCGCTGCGATCCCGATGCTGGCGATCGCCTATGGCGGACAGGCCGCGACCACGCGCGTGCGCAGCCTGTCGCGCATCTCGCCGCTGATGCAGCAGGGATTTGGCGTGATCGTGATCGCCTTCGCGCTCGCCGCCTACTTCCAATACGACACGCTGATCGTGGCGTGGCTCACCGGCTTCTATCCCACCGGCCAGATCGGCCTGTGATCCCTCACCTCTTAACGGAGAACATGACCATGACTTTCAAGCTGCTCGCCGTCTCCGCCGCCCTGATCGGCTTCACCGTGACCGGCGCCGTCATCCCCGGCATTTGCGACGAGGCCATACAAGCAGCGCCGGTCAAGGTCGCCGCCGCAAGCCAGGCGGTGAGCGCGCCTGATTTCACCGGCATCAGCAACTGGTTCAATTCCAAGCCGCTTCATGTCGCCGATCTCCGCGGCAAGGTCGTTCTGGTCGACTTCTGGACCTATGGCTGCGTCAACTGCGTCAACACGCTGCCGCACGTCACCGAGCTCTATGCCAAGTACAAGGACCAGGGTCTCGTCGTGGTCGGCGTGCATACGCCGGAATTCCCGTTCGAGCGATCGGCCTCCAACCTGCAGGCGGCGCTGAAGCGTCACGGCATCACCTATCCGGTGGCGCAGGACAATGACTCCAAGACCTGGAACGCCTACAGCAACCAATATTGGCCGGCGCAATACATCATCGACCAGAGCGGCAAGATCGTGTTCCAGCATGAAGGCGAAGGACGCTACGACGAGATCGACCGAACCGTGGCAAAGCTGCTGAACGCCAGCAGCTGAGTCGGATAGGGCGGCCTTGCGTTGCTGCTTGACTCCACGGACCCGTCCGTGGAGTTTCGCGCGCGACGCAATCAGCCGCCGCAATGAACGACGCGACCACCAGCAACGACATCCGCCTTCGCGAAGGCGCCTCGATCGCGCAGCGGCTGGTCGTGGCCGGCTCGGCCGCGGCTGTTGCGCTGTGCTTCACGCCGGGCCTGTTCACCCATGACGCCTTTGAGGTGATCATCTCCGTGGTCGCGCTGCTGGCGGGCACCGCGTTTGTCGGTGTCGTCATGCTGACGCCGGCGGTGGTGTGGATCATCACCCCTGACGAGATCCTGATCGGACGGCAGCGTCCGTTCGGGAAGCTCCAGACCAGGGTCGTCGCGAAAGACGAGATCACTGGGCTTCAGGTTCCCGGCAGCAAGACCGCCAAGGCCCGATTTCAACTGGCCTTCACGCTGGCCTCGGGCGAGCGCCTGACCTCCCCGCCGCTGTCCGACGTCACCCATGTTCATGACACCGTGGCGCGCATTGCGGCGCAGTTCGACGTCCCCGATGTCGAGGCGCCCCTCAACCCGCTCGATGCCAGCAATCCCGAAATGCGGCTTGGCGAACCCGTCGAGCCGTTTTCCCAAAGAGACATCCGAATCGCGGCCGTGATCGCCGTCGCGGTGAGTGCCGCGCCCTACGCCTACAAGCTCTGGCGGGGTTTGCCGCCAAATTGGATCGACTTCATGCTGCTGCCGCTTGGCGTGGTCGCGGCGTTCGCGGTCACCAGATTTGCCAATCTCGTCACGGGCGCCTTCTGGATTGTCCGCGAGGGCGACATCCGCGTCGAACGCCTCTGGGGCAACGGCGAGCCGCGCGCGGACCATATCGAAGGGCACGACGTCAAGGCGATCACGGTCGAACGCCGCGGCCGGTCCGAGGACGAGCACTGCATCGTGGTGATCCGCCTGCACTCCGGGCGACGCTTTCGCAGCCCCCGCATCGGCTCGCGCAACGAGGCGCGCGCCGTGGGCGCGGAGATCGTGCGGCGGCTCGGGATCGGGGCGGAGGCTAATCGGATTTAGGGCGCTGTTGCCGCATCGTCATGGCCGGGCTCGTCCCGGCCATCCACGTCTTGACCCGCGGCACCAAGAACGTGGATGCCCGGGACAAGCCCGGGCATGACGGCAACTGTGGATGCAAATTCGGCCTCCCCGCCCAAAGAGGCAACCTCTGCCACTGCTTTTCGCGCCAACCCACCCTGTTCATGGTGTTGATCCACGTCAAAAAACCAAAGCATTCTCGTGACATACGAATCGGGCGCGCCTTGAACTTGCCACGAAGCTGCCCCTGAGTTCAGATGCAACCTGACGATTTGCGCTGTGGCAGCGGGGAGAGCTTGAAATGACGGATTTTCGTCGCCTGACCGGGACATTGCTGGCTGCGATGGGCCTGATCCTGTCCGCACCGCAGGCTTTCGCCCAGCAGCCTGATCGCGGCGACGAGCCCGGCCTGATCGCCGACGACAGCTACGAGCTCGATCCGGAATGGCAGAAGCAGGTCGTGTACTATCGCACCACCGAAGCGCCGGGCACCATCATCATCTCGACCGCCGAGCGGCACCTTTATCTGATCCAGCCGGGCGGGCGCGCGATCCGCTACGGCATCGGCGTCGGTCGTGACGGCTTCCAGTGGCAGGGCCTGGTGCAGATCACCAACAAGAAGGAGTGGCCGGACTGGACGCCGCCGCCGGAGATGATCCAGCGCCAGCCTTATCTGCCGCGCTTCATGGCCGGCGGCCCCGGCAATCCGCTGGGGGCCCGCGCCATGTATCTGGGCACCACGGTCTACCGCATCCACGGCACCAACCGGCCTGACACGATCGGCACCAAGGTGTCCTCGGGCTGCTTCCGCCTGGTCAACAACGACGTCGCCGATCTCTATGATCGCGTTCCTGTCGGGACCAAGGTGGTCATCCGGCAGAAGCCCGAACTCTAAGCCCGTCCTTCAAGCATGATCCCTTGGAGTTTCCTTGGAATCATGCTTCCCGCCTCTTCCAAATTTCCTTGTCCCGATTTTTTCGAGAGAGCAACATGATGCGCACATTTCGAGGCGGCCTGCTGATCGGGCTCGCGGTCGCCGTGCTGGTCGCCGCCTTGGCCATCACCTACGAATTCTACGACACCCGCACCCTGAAGCGCACCGTGCGCCGCGGCGAGGTGCAGTGCGGCGTCAACAAGGGCCTGCCGGGCTTCTCGATTCCCGACGACAAGGGCAACTGGACCGGTTTTGACGTCGATTTCTGCCGTGCCGTCGCGGCGGCGATCTTCAACGATCCGAGCAAGGCGAAGTTCATCCCGCTCGATGCCAGCGAGCGCTTCAAGGAATTGCAGAGCCGCAAGGTCGACATCCTCTCGCGCAACTCGACCTGGAGCATGTCGCGCGAGCTCGAATATGATCTGTATTTCCCGGCCGTCGCCTATTACGACGGCGAAGGCTTCATGGTGCCGCGCTCCCGCAACAAGGAGACCTCGCTCGACCTCGCCGACAGCAAGGTCTGCGTGCAATCCGGCACCACCACGCTGCTCAACCTCGCCGACTACTTCAAAGCCAACAACATGAAGTATGAGCTGGTGAAGTTCGACAAGCTGGAAGATGTGGTGAAGGCCTACGATACCGGCAAGTGCGACACGCTCACCGCCGACGTCTCCCAGCTCTATGCGCTCCGGCTGAACCTGTCCAAGCCCGGCGATCACATGATCCTGCCCGACATGATCTCCAAGGAGCCGCTCGCCCCCGTCGTGCGCCAGCGCGACGACGACTGGATGATGATCGTGAAGTGGACGCTCTACGCGATGATCAACGCCGAGGAGCTCGGCGTCACCTCGCAGAACATCGACGAAGCGCTGAAGTCGAAGAAGCCTGAGGTGATGCGCCTCGTCGGCACCGAAGGCAATTATGGCGAGCAGCTTGGCCTGACCAAGGACTGGGCCGTGCGCATCATCCGCCATGTCGGCAATTACGGCGAAATGTACGAGCGCAACATCGGCGAGAAGTCTCAGCTGAAGATCCCGCGCGGCATGAACCAGCTGTGGAATGCCGGCGGCGTGCAGTATGCGCCGCCGATGCGGTGAGGGCTCTCCGGCGACACTTCGTAGGGTGGGTTAGCCCTGCAATTGCGCGAGGCGCAATTGCAGGGCGTAACCCACCATGATTCCGCGTTCGCCGAACGAAGTTGGTGGGTTACGCGCCGCAGATGCGCTTTGCGCTTCTGCAGCGCTAACCCACCCTACGAGAGCTGAAGCGACGAAGCATCCAGACTGTCTCCACGGAAAGATTCTGGATTGCTTCGCGGCGCTCGCAATGACGAGGTTGGGGCAAGCGCTCTCCACACTCTCAACTGTCATCGCCCGGCTTGACCGGGCGATCCAGTACTCCGAGACGACGGTCGTATGCGGATAGGCCGCGGCGTACTGGATCGCCCGCCTAAATCGGGCGATGACATCGAGTATGACGTGACGGCCCGCCTCAATACCCCCGCGCGCGCGCCAGCTGCTCGGAGTGGTAATTCGCATCCCCGAACAATTCCTCGCACACACGTGCGCGCTTCATGAAGAAGCCGATGTCGAACTGGTCGGTCATGCCCATGCCGCCGTGCATCTGCACGCCCTCCTGCACCGCGCGGGTGGCGGTGGTGCCGGCGCGGGCCTTGGCCACCGCAACGCTTGATGCAGCCTTGGCCACATCGGCGTCCAGCGCCTGCAGCGCCTTCATGGTGGCCGCGCGGGTGATCTCGATGTCGACATAGAGCTCGGCGGCGCGGTGCTGCAGCGCCTGGAATTCGCCGATCAGCTTGCCGAACTGTTTTCGGCTCTTGAGATACTCGACGGTACGGCCAAAGACCTCGTCGCTGAGGCCCACCATTTCGGCGGCGACCGCGCCGCGGCCGATATCGAGCACGCCGTCGAGCAGGCCAGCCGCCTGGTCGACCTCGCCGAGCACGCTGTCGGCGTTGACGTCGACATTGGCGAACTCGACCCGCGCCGCATTGTGTGCGTCGACCATGATGGTGCGCTCGATCGACACGCCCTTGGCTTTGGGATTGACCAGGAACAGCGTCAGCCCGTCGCGCTCGCCGGCCGAGCCCGCAGTGCGCGCGGCGACGATGAAGAGATCGGCGACGTGGCCGTCGACCACCAGCGCCTTGGCGCCGGACAATTTAAAGCCGTTGCCGGCGCGCACGGCCTGCAAGGCGGTGTGGAGCGGGCGGTGCTTTGCGCCTTCGTCGATTGCGAGCGTCGCCAGCAGCGAGCCGTTGGAAATCCTGGGCAAGAACTCCGCCTTCTGCGCGGCATTGCCGCCGCGGTTCAACGCGGATGCTGCGACCACGGACGTGGCGAGGAAAGGCGACGGCATCAAGGTGCGGCCGATTTCCTCCATGACCACGCCGGCCTCCATGAAGCCGAGGCCGCTGCCGCCGAACTCTTCCGGAACCAGCAGGCCGGCAAAGCCCATCTCGGCGAAGGATTGCCAGAGCTCCTTGGAGAAGCCGGTGGGATCCTTGCTGTCGCGCAGGTGCCGCAGATGCGACACCGGCGCCTTGTCGCTGATCAGCCCGCGCGCGGAGTCGCGGAGCATTGATTGTTCTTCGGTGAGGACGAGGGCCATGGGTGTGTTTCCGATTCGAAATCTGTTTTGGTTCGTCATTCCGGGATGCGCCGGAGGCGCAGGCCCGGAATCCATCGAGCGGCATTTCCGCGGTGAGATGGATTCCGGGCTCGCGCTACGCGCGCCCCGGAATGACGCATGGTGAGTGCGCGGCTCACGCCCCCGGCAGATCCAGGATGCGCTTGGCGACGATGCCGAGCATGACCTCGGACGTGCCGCCCTCGATCGAGTTGGCCTTGGTGCGCAGCCAGGCGCGCGGGCGGGCGCCATGCTTGGAGCGTTCGCTCTCCCATTCCAGCGCGTCGATGCCGCCGGCCGACATCAGGATCTCGTAGCGGCGCTTGTTGAGCTCGGTGCCGTAATATTTCATCGCCGACGAGAACGCCGGATGCGCCTGGCCGGCCTTGGCGAGATCGACCGCGCGCTCGGCGCAGGCGGCGAGCGCGGCTTCGTCGACGTCGAAGGTCGCAATCTGGCCGCGCAGCATCGCATCGTCGAGCCGCCCCAGCGCATCGGTGCCGACGGAATCGGCCGCGATCTGGCCGAGCGGACGACCGACGCCGCGCTCGCCCATCCCCGAGATCATCGCGCGCTCGTGCTGCAGCAGATATTTGGCGACGTCCCAGCCGCGGTTGATCTGGCCCACCACATGCGATTTCGGCACGCGGACATTGTCGAAGAAGGTCTCGCAGAACGGCGAATAGCCCGAGATCAGCAGGATCGGCTTGGTGGTGACGCCCTTCGAGGCCATGTCGAACAGGATGAAGCTGATGCCGTCGTGCTTCTTCGCCGCGGGATCGGTGCGCACGAGGCAGAAGATCCAGTCCGCGTAGTTCGCGTACGACGTCCAGATCTTCTGGCCGTTGATGATGAAGTCGTCGCCATCGCTCTCGGCGCGGGTCTGCAGCGAGGCGAGGTCGGAGCCGGCGTTCGGCTCGGAATAGCCCTGGCACCAGCGGATCAGGCCCGCGGCGATCTTCGGCAGGTGCTCTTTCTTCTGCGCCTCGTTGCCGTATTTCAGCAGCGCCGGTCCGAGCATCCAGATGCCGAAGCTCGACAGCGGCGGGCGCGCGCCGATCCTGGCCATCTCGGAACGCAGCACCTTGTGCTCGGCCGCGCTCAAGCCCCCACCGCCATACTCCCTGGGCCAATCCGGCACGGTCCAGCCCTTGTCGCGCATGCGCTCGAACCAGACGCGCTGCGGCTCGGAGGAGAATTTTGCATTGCGTCCACCCCAGAACACGTCGGCGTCGGAGGTTGCGGGCTTGCGCATTTCCGGCGGGCAATTGGCCTCGAGCCAGGCGCGCGTCTCGCTACGGAATTTTTCGAGATCGGCGCTTTCAATTTCGCTGGTTTTGGCGTCAGTCATTGGTCGTTTCCATCAATGCAACCCTTGTTGAGCGCGACTCTGGGCCAAGCCCTCGCGGAATTCAACCACTTCCGCAAGGCGTTGTCGGCTATAGTCGCGACGCGATGGTGCTTGAAAACAAAGAGGAAACGAGGATGCGCCTAAAGCTTCTTTCGCCTGGCGAAATGAACGAGAGCCAGCGGCAGACCTATGACGAGTCGATTGCCGGCAAACGCGGCAAGCCGCCGGCGCCGATGATGGCCTGGCTGAACAGCCCGGACATGGCCCGTCACGCCACGCGGCTCGGCGAGGTGCTGCGCTACGACACCATCTTCCCGGCAAAACTTTCGGAGATCGCGATCCTGGTGACGGCGCGGCACTGGACCGCACAGTACGAATGGTATGCGCACAAGCGCCTTGCGCTTGCTGGCGGCATGAAGGTGGACATCATCGACGCGATCCGCGATCGCCGCACGCCCGAGTTCGACGACCCCAAGGGAAAGATGATCTACGATCTCGCGAAGTCGCTGCATGAGGGGCACGGTGTCGAGAAGGGGCTCTATGACGAGGCCGTCAAGCTGCTCAGCGAACGCGGCGTCGTCGAGGTAATCGGGCTGTGCGGCTATTACACGATGGTGTCGATGACGCTGAACACGTTCGAGTTCGAGCTGCCGGAGGGTGAGGTGCCGGAGCTGACTTAAGCTCGCATCTGGAAACGCTGGGTTTCGGGATCAGCCAGTGGCGGTGTGCCGAACCCCGGCTTAAGTGAGGTTTAGACACGGAGCAGCCACATGTCGCAAACATCACCCGTCCCCGCCGGCACGCGCATCGGCCACGTCCATCTCAAGGTTGCCGATCTCGATCGTGCGCTCGGTTTCTATTGCGGCGTGCTCGGCTTCGAGCTGATGCAGCGCATGGGCTCGGGTGCGGCCTTCATCTCGGCCGGCGGCTATCATCACCACATCGGGCTCAACACCTGGGAAAGCAAGGGCGGCTCGCCGCCGCCGCCGGGCACCACCGGGCTGTTTCACACCGCGATCCTCTATCCGACGCGCCCGGCGCTGGCGGATGCGCTGCATCGGGTGCTGACAGCAGGCATTGCGCTGGATGGCGCCAGCGACCATGGCGTGAGCGAGGCGCTGTATTTGCGCGATCCTGACCAGAACGGCGTGGAGCTGTATTGGGACAAGCCGCGGGAGCAATGGCCGTTCGGGCCGGATGGCAAGCTCGCGATGTTTACCAAGCGGCTGGATGTGGAGGGGTTGTTGAGGCAGCGGGAGGGGTGATGCCGCGGTGATTTCGTAGGGTGGGTTACGCTTCGCTAACCCACCCTACGAGACCTTCGCTCTTGGCTTCCCGCGCACCAAGATTAACGCCGCGGCCACCACCTCCAGCGCGATGCAGAGATAGAACGGCAGCGCGTACCCGCCGGACCAATCGCGCAAGAAGCCGACGACGCCGGGGCCAAAGGCATAGGTCACCTGGTTGATCGCGGTGTTGAGGCTGATCAGCACGCCGAACGCGGCGCTATCGAACTCCTGCTGCACGATCAGCGACGGCAGCGTGATGAGATTGCCGACCGAGAAGCCGAACACCGCGCAGGCCGCGATCAGCACATAGTCGTTGTGCATGGCGATGACGACGCCGAGCGCCGCCGCCTGGCTCAGGAACGACAGCGCCGAGGCAAGGCGCTGGTTAAGCCGGTCGATCACCATCGAGAACAGCACACGGCCGACCACCGCCATCGCGGTCAGCACCGCGACCGCCACGGCGGCGCGCTCGCGTCCGATCACGGGATCGAGAAACGAGATCAGGTGCACGATGAAGCCGACTTGCGCGAACAGCACCAGCGAGAAGGCAATGGTCACCGTGAGGAAGCCGACATCGCGCAGCGCATGCTTGCGGATCTCTGTCGATGATTTTGTCTCTGCTGCCGCCCGCCAGCCGTGGAGATCCGGCGGCCGACCGACGATCAGCAGGATGAGCGGCACCAGCAGCACCAGCATGGCGCCTGATGTCGCGAACATGGCGTTCGCAAACCCGATATGGCTGATCATCACCACCAGCAGCGGCACGCCGACGATGCCGCCAAAACTGGCGCCGTTCAACGCGAGGCTGATCGCCATGCCGCGCTTGTGCTCGAACCAGAGGCTGATCGTGTTGGTGATCATGGCCAGACTCGTGCCGGCCCAGCCGAAGGCGAGCACGGCATCGGCAAGCCAAAGCTGCCAGGGCTCGCGCACCGCGCCGATCGCCACGCCAGCTGCCGCCATCGCCAGCGTGCCAGCGATCAGAGAGGGACGCGGACCATATTTTCGGACGGCTTCGCCGACAAAAACGACCAGCAGCGCGCTGAACAGATAGAAGAACGTCGTGCCTGACGAGATCAGCGAGGCCGGCCAGCCCCGCGCGCGCTGAAGCTCGGCGACGTAGACGCTCTGGCCGTAGAAGCCGAGGCCCCAGCCGAAGGTCGCGAGCAGGAAGCAGACCGCGACGATGCGCCAGCCTTCGTAGCGGAACGAGGTTTCATCGTAGGGAGCTGTGTGCTGGGGATTATCTAGCATGCTGCTTACTCCGTCATGCCCGGGCTTGTCCCGGGCATCCACGTTCTTCGATCCGCGCGTCCAAGACGTGGATGGCCGGGACAAGCCCGGCCATGACGCATCATCTAGTAAATCGTCTCCAGAAATCACTTCGAGCTGGATCGAAGTATCGAGACTGCTGACAAGCTCCTGCCAGTTAGATCGCGTCCGGGAACTCGCCCATGGCCGCTTCGAGCCGCGCCTTGCGACGGCGGGCCCAGGACGCCAGCGAGAGCGCGACGAGGCCGAGCGCGACAGGCGGGAACACCACCATGTTCACCGCGGACCAGCCGAAATTCGCGAGCAGCTGGCCCGAGGAGAACGAGCCGACCGCCATCATGCCGAACACCAGGAAATCGTTGAAGGCCTGCACCTTGTTGCGCTCTTGCGGGCGGTGCGTTTCCAGCACCAAGGCGGAGGCACCGATGAAGGAGAAATTCCAGCCGACGCCGAGCACGAACAGCGTGGCCCAGAAATGCATCGCGGTGATGCCTGATAGCCCGATGGTAGCGGCGCCGGCTTCCAGCAGCAGGCCGGCAGCAACCATCCTGGGCGCGCCGAAGCGGGCAATCAGCGCGCCGGTGAAGAAGCTCGGCCCGTACATGGCGACGATGTGCCATTGGATGCCGAAATTGGAATCCGACACGGAGAGCCCGCACATCTTCATGGCCAAGGGCGCCGAGGTCATGACCAGATTCATCATGGGATAGGCGATGACGCCGCACAGCGCGGCGGCGATGAAGCGCGGCTGGCTCACGATGGCGAGCAGCGGCCGTCCGCCATGCAGATCGGCCGGCGCGGGCTTGGGCATATCGACGCCGGCGACGATGCCCATCGCGATCAATGCGACCGCGGCCTGCACCAGGAAGCTGAAGGCAAACAGATAGGGCGACCAGACGTCCATGGTCCATTGCACCAGCTGCGGACCGAGCACGCCGGCGAACACGCCGCCCGCCATCACCCACGACACCGCCTTGGGCCGATAGGCCGCGCTGGCGCCGTCGGCCGCGGCGAAGCGATAGGATTGCGCCACCGAGCCGTAGAGGCCGCCGAGAAAGGTTGCGAGACAAAACAGCGCGAACGAGCCGTGCAGGATCGCGAACGAGCCGGTGAGACCGGTGAGCGTGCCGAGGCCGGTGCCGATGATGAAGGCTGCGCGGCGGCCGAAGCGGCGCGAGATCGCGCCTGTCGGCAGCGTGCCGGCGGCGAGCCCCACCACATACATCGAGATCGGCACCGTCGCGAACGACATGTCGGGAGCGAGCGTAGCGCCAACGATCGCACCAGTGGCGAAGATCACGGCCGAATTGGCGCCGGTCAGCGCCTGCGCCGCGGCAAGGCGCACCACATTGGCACGCACGCGGGCATCGTCGGCGATCTCGTTGGCAGTGGTCACGTCCAGCATTGGCATTCCGCCGAAAAAGCTCGTTGATTCCCGGGCACTATGGAGGGGTCGAAAGGGCCGGGCAACCGGCGCAAACGGGCGCAGGCCATGCCTCTGACGCAATCGGACCGATGATATCCGGCCCGCGCTCTTGACGGCTTGCGCTCGATCAAATCCTATCCGCCGCGATTTTTCGGAGTTTCGTTCATGTCCGCCAATGACAGGCCCACGCTTCAAGCTCCCGACGACGATCCCTGGCTCTGGCTGGAGGAGATCGAGGGCGCCCGCGCGCTCGAATTCGTCGAGCGTCAGAACCGGGCGACGCTGCAGCAATTCGGCGGCGCGGTGTTCGAACGCGACACCGCCATCCTTGCCGCGATCTACGACCGATCGGACAACATCCCTTATGTCAGCCGCCGCGACGGTTTTCTCTACAATCTTTGGAAGGACGCCGCGAACCCGCGCGGCCTGTGGCGGCGCACCACGCTGGCGGAATTTCGCAAGGCCGAACCGGCCTGGGAGACCTTGCTCGATATCGATCGGCTTGCCGCGACCGAAGGCGCAGACTGGCTTTTCGGCGGCGCATCCACGCGAGCCGGAAGCACGCGCGTCATCCTGAGCCTGTCGCGCGGCGGCAGCGATGCCGTCACCTTGCGTGAGTTCGATATCGCGACGAAGGAGTTCGTCGCCGACGGTTTCGTCCTGCCGGAGGCCAAGAGCGGCGTCGATTGGGTCGATGCCGACACGCTGCTGCTGTCGAGCGCGCTTGGCGAGGGTATGGCGACAAGTTCCGGTTACGCGAGAACCGTGCGGCTGTGGCGACGGGGGACCAGCGTCGATCAGGCCGCAGTGATCTTCGAGACGACCGCCGACCATATGCGCGTGTACAGCTATGTCGACGACACCTCGGCAACACTGCGCGTCTGGTTCATCGACCAGTCGGACTTCTTCAATTTCAGCTCCTCGCTCGGTACCGCATCCGGCGCAACGACGAAGCTCGACCTGCCCAGCGACATCTGGATGCAGGTCCATGGCGACTGGCTCGCGGTCAAGCCACGCCAGACCTGGTCGATCGCGGGACACACTTACGTTGCCGACGCGATGCTCGGCATGCCGCTCTCGGCGTTCCTTGCAGGAGGCCGCCATTTCACGGTCTTGTTCGAGCCGGGGCCGCGGCGAGCGTTGCAGGGTTTCTTCTGGACCGGCGGCAAGCTCGTGCTCTCGATCCTCGACGAGCTACGGCCGGTGTTCGAGATCTGCACGCCATCGACATCGGGCTGGAGCAAACAGCGGCTGCAAGGGTTGCCCGATATCGGCGTCGTCGATGTCTGGAGTCCCGACCGCCACGAATCCCAAAGCAACGGCGATCTGCTCGCCAATGTGCAGGATCCGCTGACGCCGCCGTCGCTGATGCTGATCGAGCGCGGCGTCGAAAGTCCCGAGGTCCTGAAACAGGCCCCGAAGATTTTCAACGCGGACGGCCTCGTCGTGACCCAGCACGAGGCGATCTCGGTCGACGGCGAGCGCATTCCCTATGTGCAGACCGGCCCGGCTGGCGAAAGCGGCGATGCGCCGGTTCATATGAGCGCCTATGGCGGCTTCGGCCTCGCGGTGAAGCCGGAATACAATTCATCGCTCGGCAAGCTGTGGCTGGAGCGCGGCGGCACCACGGTGCAGGCGAATTTGCGCGGCGGCGGCGAGTTCGGCACGCGGTGGCATGATGCCGGCCGCCACGCCGGCAAGAAGCTGTCGCATGATGATTTCGCAGCCGTGGCCGCCGATCTCGTCCGCCGCGGCGTGACGCAGCCGAAGCGCATCGCGGCCCAGGGTGGATCGAACGGCGGCATCCTCATCACCAACATGCTGGTGCGCTACCCCGAGCGGTTCGGGGCGCTGTTCTGCACCATCCCCCTGATCGACATGCGCCGCTACACCAAGCTGCTGGCGGGCGCGAGCTGGATCGCGGAATATGGCGACCCCGACAAGGTGGAGGAGTGGGAATGGCTGAAGACCTACTCGGCCTATCATAACGCAAAGCCAGACCGGCCCTATCCGCCGATCCTGATCGCCACGACGCGGCGCGACGACCGCGTCCATCCCGGCCACGCGCGCAAGATGGCGGCCAAGCTCCAGGCCATGGGCTATGAGGCCTGGTTCTACGAGCCCGCCGCCGGCGGCCACGGCTACGGCAAGGACAACAAGGAGCGCGCCGGCTTCCAGGTGCTGGGGTTTCAATTCCTGAAGGAGAAGATCGGATGGAGGGATGGCGAGGCCTAACGGCCTCGCTTTATCCCCGCCCGAACACCAGGGTCAGATTGTTCGCCGGCATTTCGATCGTATCGATGAGACGAAGGCCCACCGCCTTCGCCAGCGTCTCGACGTCGGCGACGTCGCGGACGCCCCATTCGGGATTGCCTTCGCGCAAGGAGGTGTCGAACACGGCGTTGCTCAGCGCCGTATGCTTGCCGTCGCGCTTGAACGGGCCGTAGAGGAACAGCTCGCCGTCGGCGCGTAGATAACGGCCGGCGCCGGCGAACAGGCCCTCGGCCACGGTCCAGGGCGCAATGTGAATGACATTGGCGCAGAACACCGCCGCGAGATCGTGCGGCCCCTGCCCGCTTCGCATTTCCGGACACCAATCGGGATCGGACAGATCGATGCGCAGGGGGCTGCGGACGTTTGTCAGGCCCGAATGCACGCGCCAGGCCTCGATGCTCTTCACGTGGCGCTGGTTGAGGTCGCTCGGCCACCAGACCAGATCAGGCGTGTGGCGGGCGAAATGGACCACGTGCTGGCCGGTTCCACTGCCGACCTCGACGACGTCGCCGGACCGCCCGGCGAGGTGCTTTTCGAGCGCCGCCCAGAGCGGTTCGTGGTTGCGATGGAAGGCCGGTGCATCGAGACGGCCATCGGGCTCAACCCGCCCGCCGTCCCTGCCAAATTCAACGACATATTCAGCCAATTCATGTCCCCGGAAAATGAGAATGCGGTCGAAAACGCGAGCAACGGCAAAACGCCCCGAACAATTTGCCTGATAAGGCCGGCTTGATGAACGATCTATCTCATCAGTTGCAATGCGGAAGATATTAACGCCATTTTGCGGCCTGCATAGTCTTGATTGTCAGGGCATGTCCTTTGTGCTTTTGAACACTATCTTTTGCAGACATGATAAGCCTCGGAACGATGCTTTGACCGCTTTTCCCCGCAAGCCCGCCCTGCTTCTCGCGCTGGCCGTCCTCACAGGCCTCGGCGCGCCGGCGGCGTGGGCGCAGTCCGCGATATCAGAGGGCCGGAAGCTCGCCTTTGACCGCGGCAAGGGGAATTGCCTGACCTGCCACGTCATCAAGGGCGGCGATCTGCCCGGCACGATCGGCCCCGAGCTGAGGGATCTCAAGGCAAAATACCCTGATCGCAACGAGCTGGTCGCGATCCTGTTCGACGAGACCAAACGCAATCCGCAGACCATGATGCCGCCGTTCGGCCGCAACCGCATCCTGACAGAGCAGGAGATCAACGCGATCGTTGATTTCCTGCAGACGCTGTAACGGCCGGCCCAAGGAGACTTGAGATGACAACGCATACCGGCCCTCATCCGACGCGACGCCTGATCCTGCAGGGCGCTGTTACGGTCGCGCTGATCGGCCTCGGCAATCTGCCGTTTGCCCCCGCGCAGGCCGCAGCCAACGACAAATATCCGGAAGAGGCGTTCAAGCTGAAGAACGAGGCGGAGGCGATCAAGGCGCTCTACGGCAGGACCGCCGAGCCATCCGACAAGGTCAAGCTGGACGCGCCCGAGATCGCCGAGAACGGCGGCGTGGTGCCGATGGCGGTGACGACGACGCTCGACAAGGTCACCTCGATCTCGTTCTTCGTCGCCGAGAATCCGAACGCGCTGGCGGCAAGCTACAAATTCCCTGAGGGCACGATCCCCGCTGTCGCCAACCGGCTGAAGATGGCGAAGACCAGCAACGTGACCGCGATCGTGGAAGCCGACGGCAAGCTCTACAGCGCGACCAAGGAAGTGAAGGTCACCGTGGGCGGCTGCGGCGGCTAAGGGAGATCGGAGATGGCATCCAGCATTCGCGTCCGCGCAACATCCAATGGCGATATCACCGAGGTGCAGACGCTGATCCAGCACCCCATGGACACCGGCCTCGTGAGGGATTCCAAGGGCGAGCTGATCCCGGCGCATTACATCCAGGAACTGAAGTTCGCTTGTAACGGCAAGGACGTCTTCGTCGCCAATTGGGGCACCGCGATCTCCAAGGATCCCTATGTAAAGTTCAGCTTCAAGGGCGCCAAGAAGGGCGATGACCTCACGATCTCCTGGACCGACAACAAGGGCGGCTCGGACCAGACCACCGCGAAGATCGCGTGATGAAGGCAGGCGCCGCCCTCCTGCTGTCCTCGTTGAGCGCCGCGCTCGTCGCGTTGGCGCTCACCTCTCCGCGCGTGATCGCAGCCGACAAGGTCGACCCTGTCGCCGACGCCAGGGCGTTCCAGAACTACTTCTTCCAGAAGTTTCCTGACGTGAAGCACGAGGATTTCGCCAACGGTCCTTATTCCATGAACGAGGACATGAAGCGGCAGTGGCGGGAGAAGGAGGAATTCCCTCCTTACGAGTTCGCGCTCGACGCCGGCAAGGAGATGTTTGCAACGCCGTTCAAGAACGGCAAGACCTATGCCGACTGCTTCCCGAACGGCGGCATCGGCATCCGCCAGAACTATCCTTATTTCGACACCGGGGAAGGCAAGGTCGTTACGCTGGAGCTGGCGCTCAACCGCTGCCGCGAGGCCAATGGCGAGCAACCTTACTCCTACGTCAAGGACGAGATGGCCTCGCTGACGGCGTACATGGCCTTCACCTCGCGCGGCAAGCCGATGGACATCAAGATCCCCGATGATCCGCGCGCGCTGGAGGCGTTCGAGAACGGGAAGCGCTATTTCTACACCCGCCGCGGCCAGCTGAACTTCTCCTGCGCGAGCTGCCACGTGCAGAGCCCAGGCGAACGCATTCGCGCCGAGGTTCTGGCGCCGGCGCTCGGCATCCTGAATGCGCTGCCGATCTACCGCTCCGAATGGGGCGGCATGGGCACGACCAGCCGCCGCTTCATCACCTGCAACAGCCAGACCCGCGCGGTTCCGCTCGAGCCACAGGCAGATGAATATCGCGACGTCGAATATTTCCTCTCCTACGTCGCCAACGGTCTGCCGATATCGGGTCCAGGGGCACGACCATGAGCGCGGCCATGAAGCGGACACTTCCCCTCGCCATGTTGCTGGCGTTGAGCCTCGCGCCATCGGCGCGCGCGGCAAATGAAGCAGACTACATGGCCGCCTATGCTGCCGCGGAGGCTGCGTCCAAGGAGGCCGCCGGCATGCGCAACCAGTGGACCACGACCGTCGCGACGCTGGCCGCCGCCAAGAAGGCGGGCGACAGCCGCGATTTCGACGGCGCCGTGGCTGCAGCCAAGGAGGCTGAGGCGCTGGCGAAAGCGTCAATCTTCCAGGCAGCCTCGGAAAAGGAAGCCTGGAAAGCGATGCAAATCCGCTAAACTGACTATTGTTTGAGCATGATCTTGTTGGAAAACCGCGACACACTTTTCGCTGGCGCGGCCCTTCGGGTCCGGATCATGCTCGCGGAACTGCCGAGAACCGGCGCGGAGAATGTGTGATGGCGATCCGCCGCCGTGAATTCCTGAAGAGCTCGGCAATCGCTGCCGTATCGCTCAGCCTGCCGCGGCTCGCGCGTGGCGCTGAAGCCGCCAGCATTTACGACATCGAGCGCTTCGGCAATGCGCGGATCCTGCACACCACCGACACGCATGCGCAGCTCAATCCGGTCTTTTTCCGCGAGCCCAGCGTCAATATCGGCATTGGCGAGATGGCCGGGCGACCGCCGCATCTGGTCGGCCGCGCGTTCCTGGAGCATTTCGGAATCCGGCCCGACAGCGCGGATGCCTATGCCTTCACCTCCGTCGAGTTCGAGAAGTCTGCCGGCCGGTTCGGCAAGCTCGGCGGCTTCGCTCATCTGAAGACGCTGATCGACCGCTTGCGCAACGATGTCGGCGACAAGCGCGCCATGCTGGTCGACGGCGGCGATCTCTGGCAGGGCACGGGCCTCGCCAACATCATGCAGGGCCGTGACATGGTCGAGGTCGCCAATCTGCTCGGCATCGAGGCGATGACCGGGCATTGGGAGTTCACCTATGGCGAGCAGGCGCTGCGCGACAATCTCGAGCACTTCAAGGGCGAGTTTCTGGCGCAGAACGTTTTCCTGACCGAGGAAGCCGCGTTCAACGACGCCCCGGCCTTCGACAAGGCGACAGGGCGCGTGTTCAAGCCGTCCATCATCAAGGAGCTCGGCGGCTATCGCCTCGCCATCATCGGCCAGGCCTTTCCTTATGTGCCGATCGCGCATCCCAAGCGGTTCACGCCGGACTGGACCTTTGGCATCCGCGAGGAAGAGCTGCAGAAGCATGTCGATGCCTTGCGGGGCGCCGACAAGGTCGATGCGGTGATCCTGCTCTCGCACAACGGCATGGATGTCGACCTCAAGCTCGCAAGCCGCGTCACCGGCATCGATGTCATTCTCGGCGGCCACACCCATGACGCGGTGCCGCAGCCGATCCCGGTGAAGAACGCCAGCGGCACGACGCTCGTCACCAATGCCGGCTCCAACGGAAAGTTTCTTGCCGTGCTCGATCTCGCGCTCGACAAGGGCAAGGTCAGCGACGTCAGATATCATCTGCTGCCGGTTTATTCCGAGCTATTGAAGCCCGATCCTGCCATGGCCGAGCTGATCGGCAAGCTGCGCGCGCCTCACGTCACCGACTGGTCGGAGAAGATCGCAACGCCGGACCGGCTGCTCTATCGCCGCGACAATTTCGCCGGCTCCGTCGACGAGCTGATCTGTACTGCGCTGCGCACCGAGCTCGATGCCGAGATCGCACTGTCGCCGGGCTTCCGCTGGGGCACCACCGCGTTGCCCGGCCAGCCGATCACGATGGAAGACGTGCTCGCGGAGACCGCGATCACCTATCCCGAAACCTATGTGCAGGAGATGACGGGCGCCGAGATCAAGGACGTGCTGGAAGACATCTGCGACAATCTCTTCAACGCCGATCCCTATCATCAGCAGGGTGGCGACATGGTGCGCGCCGGCGGGCTCAGCTACGCCTGCAGCCCGACCAACACGATCGGCAGCCGCATCTCCGAGTTGAAGCTCGATAATGGCAGGGGGATCAGCGCCAGCCATCGCTACAAGGTTGCGGGCTGGGCCTCGGTTAACGGCCAGCAGGGCGCGGCGGTGTGGGACGTGCTGGCCAAATACCTGCGCTCGGGCCGGATGTTTCAGGAGCGGCTCGGCGGAGGTATCACGCTGAAGGGCGTCGAAGGCAACCCGGGCATTGCAGGGTAGGGATGGCTGCAGGCCGCCTCGTGGCACGTCGCCGCGCCAATTCCCCGCGGAGGCGGGGAATCCAGCACGCCGCGGCCCATCGACTCTATGACTGCTGTCACGGAATACTGGATCGCCCGCCTTCGCGGGCGATGACAGCGGAGGTTGAGGCGACCATCGCGCCGCAATAAGAATCTTCTAAATTTTCTGATTTAAACAGTACATTACTTCTCCTCTTACCCCCGGGCGTAGTAGAATCGTCGAAACCTCTTAACGCCGGGTCCTGCCATGATCTTCCGCCAGCTCTTCGACAGTGTTTCGGGAACCTACAGCTATCTCCTCGCCAGCCGCCTCGGCGGCGAGGCGCTGATCCTCGATCCTGTGCTGGAGAAAGTCGATCGCTACTGCCAGCTGCTGCGCGAGCTCGATCTCAAGCTGGTCAAGGCGGTCGACACCCATCTGCACGCCGACCATGTCACCGGCCTCGGCGAGCTGCGCGACCGCACCCATTGCATGACCGTGATGGGCGACCAGACCAAGGCCGACGTGGTGGCGATGCGGGTTGCCGACGGCGACAAGGTGACCATCGAGGGTCTCTCGCTCGACGTGATGTACACGCCCGGCCACACCGACGATTCCTATTCCTATCTGATGGGCGACCGTGTCTTCACCGGCGATACGCTTTTGATCCGCGGCACCGGCCGCACCGATTTCCAGAACGGCTCGTCGCGGGCGCAATATGATTCGATATTCAACCGTCTGCTCAAGTTGCCCGACGAGACGATGGTGTTTCCTGCCCATGACTACAAGGGCGACACCGTCTCCACCATCGGCGAGGAGAGGCGCTACAATCCCAGGCTCCAGGTGCGCTCGGTCGACGAATATATCGAGCTGATGGCCAATCTGAAGCTGCCCAATCCGAAGATGATGGACGTGGCGGTGCCCGCCAACATGCACGTCGGCCTGCATCAGGAAGAGCTGGAGAAAGAGGGCCGTGCGCTCAGTGCCGTCGAGGCGATCCGCATCCTGCACCGGCCCGACATCCTCTTGGTCGATCTGCGCGAGACCAACGAGCGGATCAAGCACGGCATGCTCGAAGGCGCGCTGCACACGCCGTATCCTGGCATCGAGGAAAGCCTCAAGCCCGGCGGCATGCTGCGCGAGGTTGCAGCCGCGACCGGCCGCCGCGTCGTGTTCTTCTGCGCCTTCGGCGAGCGCTCGGCGATGGCGGTTGCGGCGGCCAAGGCCGCCGGCCTCTCCAACACCGCGCATATCGCCGGCGGCATCGATGCCTGGAAAAAGGCGGGCGGGCCGGTGGTGCACTGACGGTATCGTCGCAGCCTTGCGATAGGTCAGGAGCCGCTTAGATTTTTCGGTTAGAAGCGGATGACACACTACCATCCGAGATCAGCCATGGCCAAATCAGCCAAGCCGAGCGAACCGCCAAAGACGAAGACCGTGGCCGACAAGGTCCGGGAGCCGCAGCCGCCGCGCGACACCGACGACGATTACGAAGACGGCGACATCGCCACGCCAAAGCGCGATCGCTATGGGAATGATGACGAGCCGTTGTGAGGCTTTCCGTCGTCCTGGCGAAAGCCAGGACCCATTACCCCAGGGAGCAGTTTGGCGAAGACGCCCGCCTCGGTATTGCCATCGAGCACAATCGAGAGATCACGCGGTATGGGTCCTGGCTTTCGCCAGGACGACGATGTGGAGGCATTTCGGGGTCCTTCGCCCCCACCCGCACTACCTGCCATGCGCCTGCGTTCATGGACAAATAACCCGCCTCGCCGATACTTTGCGCCTCCCTTCGGACGCAAAACGGAACTGCAATGGTCGACGTTCTCGCCGCACCGCAACAGAGCAAGGCGGACAGCGCGCTGCGCACGCTGACCGGGATTTCGATCGCGCATTGGGTCAGCCATTTCCATCTGCTGGTCCTGCCGATGCTGTTTCCATTCCTGAAGAGCCAGCTCGGCGTCGGTTATGTCGAGCTCGGCTTCGCGCTGACCGTGTCGGCCGTGGTCTCCGGGCTGACGCAGGCACCGACCGGCTATCTCGTCGACCATTTTGGCGCGCGCAAGATCCTGCTCGCAGGACTGACACTCGGCGGCCTCGCGCTCATCATGCTCGGGCTGCACCTGAGCTACGCCGCGCTGATCGCCTGCGCCGTGCTGCTCGGGCTCGCCAACAGCGTCTATCATCCCGCCGACTACGCCATCCTCGCCGAGCACATGGACGAGGCGCGGATGGGTCGCGCGTTCTCGGTCCACACCTTTGCTGGCTATTTTGGTGGCGCCGTCGCGCCGGCGATTGTCGCCGCTCTGATCACGCTGTCCGGCGGCGTCGGTGCGCTGCTGGCTTCCGGCGCGATCGGCGTGCTGGTGGCGCTGCTCCTGGTCGCGATGAGCATTCCCGATGCCGGTGCGCACAAGGCGAAGCCGGAAAACGCCGATGCGCCGAAGCAGGCGATCATTACGCCGGCGCTGATGACGCTGACCGCGCTGTTCATGCTGCTGAGCCTGTCGGTGGCCGGCATCAACAATTTCGGCGTGGTGGCGCTGATGAGCGGCTACGGCGCAAGCTATTCCGTCGCCAATGTCGCGCTCACGGCGTTTCTCGGCTCCAGCGCCGCGGGCGTGCTCGCGGGCGGTTTCCTCGCCGACCACACCGAGCGCCACGGCTATGTCGCCGCCGCCTGCTTTGCCGCGAATGCCGCCATCGTGCTGCTGATCGCGCTGGTGACGCTGCCGGGCTGGGCCCTCACCGCCACAATGGCGACGGCGGGCTTCCTCTCCGGCGTGATCGCACCGTCGCGGGACATGCTGGTGCGCAATGCCGCGCCTCCCGGTGCCGCGGGACGTGCCTTCGGCATCGTGTCCACCGGCTTCAATCTCGGCGGCATCGTCTCACCGCTGCTGTTCGGCTGGATCATGGATCAAAGCGCGCCGCACTGGGTGTTCGGGGCATCGGTGATCTTCATGCTGGCGACGGTGGTGCTGTCGCCGTTGACGGAACGGAAGGCGCAAGCCAGGGCGTAGCTGCAAGCTCAACTGTCGTCCTGGCGGAGGCCGGGACCCATACGCCGCAGCAGCAGTTTTGTGAAGACTCGGAGTTACCAGCTTCGCCCCAAACCACTCCCTGTGGTTATGGGTCCCGGCTTTCGCCGGGACGACAGGTGAGATTGAGGCCGACAGCCACCCTTTACGTCGGCGAGATCGCCCGCTTCAGCGGCGCCGGCTGCGCCGCGGCACCCCGCGTCAGCCTCGCCTTTTCCGTGTTCGGCCAGAGCAGCAGCAGGCCGACCACACCGGAGCCGATCATGATCACCGCGTTGATGGTAAATCCGGTCAGGTAGCCGTCGATCGTGCTGCCAGCGCGCTCGATCACCTTGCCCATTACGTAGGGCGCGATGATGCCCGAGAGCGTGTAGAGCGCGCCGTAGATCGCGAGGATGGCGCCGCGCTGCGAGGCCGGGGTGAACTCGCCGAGCATCGGCGGGCAGACGACGTAGATCGCGCCGCAGAGGCCCGCGCCGACCACGAGCAGGGCGATCTGCAGACCCGAGCCCGCGACTTGCGGCATCGATGCCAGGATCAGGCCGCCGATGATCAGCGGCACCGAGCCCAGCACGCCGCGCGAGACGCGCGTGGTGTAGCCGCGCACCATCATCACCTGCGAGATCCAGCCGGTCAGAATCACGATGGTGGCGCCGAACACCCAGGGCAGGATCGAGATCCAGCCGGCGTCGCTCTGCGAGAAGCCGAGCCCCTTGACGATGAAGGACGTGAACCACGTCAGTCCGAGCGACAGCGCCCAATAGGCGCCGAAGGTCGCGATCACGCAGCCGAGGAAGGTGCGCGAGGTCAGAAGCCGGATGTAGGGAATTTTCGGTTCACTGACGGCAAGCGTCTGCGTGTCCTCGAGCGGGCCTTCCTTGCCCAGCGCCAGCCAGGCGCAGACCCAGATCAGGCCGATCACGCCGAGCGCCCCGAAGGCATAGTGCCAGGAGTGATTGACGATGATCCAGTTCAGCGCCGGCACGGCCAGGATGACACCGAAGGCCGAGCCTTGCGTCAGCACCGCGGTCGGCAACGCGCGCTTCTCGTCCGGGAACCATTTGTAGATCGCGTGCATCGCGACAGAAGCCGCCGGACCTTCGCCCGCGCCGAGCACGATGCGGCAGATCAACAGCGTCGTGAAGCTGACGGTGCCGACCATCGGAAACTGTGCCAGCGCCCAGATCACAGCGAGCGTCAGCAGCACCCAGCGCGTCGGCACCTTGTTGACGAGGAAGCCCACCACGATGGCCGAGATCGAGAACAGGAAGAAGAACGCGGAGCCGAGCAGGCCGAACTGCGCGGGCTCGAGCTTCATGTCGGTCACGATCGGCACGCCGGCGAGGCCGACGACGATCTTGTCCGCGAAGTTCACCACCATCAAGAGAAAGAGGAGAAAAACGATGGTCCAGGCGCCCTTCGGCGTTGCCTTGGATGCTCCCTTGGACGCTTGCTTGGAGGTCCCTACCGTCTTGGCTGCCGCGGACGGCGTTGCCTGAGCGCTCATCATTCTCCCCGTATGTCTTTATCGTCGGCACGTTTGATTTGGCCGTCTTGAGAGCTAACAACGGCTTGAACGGCAACGCAACCCCGGCATTTCCGTGCCAAGCGCGGTGCCAAGTGTGCTACGCAGCTTCTTCACCTCTTCCCATTGGGGAGAGGTCGATTTGCGCAGCAAATCGGGTGAGGGGTCTTAAATCCCTTGAGAGACCGCAACCCCTCACCCGCGCTTCGGCGCGACCTCTCCCTATGGGAGAGGTGGAAGAAAAAGTGGCAGGCCCGTGCTCAGCATCCGCAACCTCTCCAAAACCTTCACCTCGGCCGACGAGCCCGTGCATGTGCTGCGCGGCGTCGACCTGGACCTCGCCGCCGGCGAGCGCGTCGCGCTGACGGGCGAATCCGGCAGCGGCAAGAGCACGCTGCTGCATCTGATCGCAGGGCTGGATGCCGCCGATGGCGGCACGATCCGGCTCGAGGACACCGAGGTCACCAGGCTTGCGGACGCCGGCCGCGCCGAGTTGCGCCGCGACCGGATTGGCCTGGTGTTTCAGCAGTTCAATTTGATTCCGAGCCTGTCGGTTGCCGACAACCTCGCCTTCCAGGCGCGCATCGCCGGTCGGCATGATGCGGCCTGGACCAAAGAGCTGGTCGAGCGGCTTGGCCTCGGCGGCTTGCTCAAACGCTATCCCGAGCAATTGTCAGGCGGCCAGCAGCAGCGGGTCGCAATCGGCAGGGCGCTGGCGACAAGACCGTCGCTGCTGCTTGCCGACGAGCCGACCGGCAATCTGGATGAAGCCACCGCCGACGAGGTGCTGGCGCTGACGCGCGATCTCGTCGCGCGCACCGGCTGCGGCTTCCTGATGGTGACGCACAGTCTGCATCTGGCCGGCACGCTCGACCGTCACATCGTGCTCCATGCGGGGCGGATCGCATGAAGCGCGCGCTGTGGGTGCTGGCCGTGCTGCTGAGCCATTGGCGCCGGCACAGGATGCAATTCGCCACGCTGCTGATCGGGCTGATCGCGGCGACCGCGCTGTGGAGCGGCGTGCAGGCGATCAACCAGCAGGCCCGCAGCGCCTATGACCGCGCGGCGGCGACCTTTGGCGGCGTACGCACGGCGACATTGGTCGCGCCTGATACGGCGACGTTCCCGCAACACCTTTTCATCAAGCTTCGCCGCGCCGGCTGGCCGGTCTCGCCGGTGCTGGAAGGCCGGGTTCAGATCAATGGGCGTTCGATCCGGCTGCTCGGCATCGAGCCGGTGACGCTGCCGGTTGACGTCGGCAATGCGCCGCGGCTTGGGGCGGCTGATCTCGGCAGTTTCGTGGCCGCGCCCGGGCAGACGCTGGTGGCGCGGGAGACGCTGGCCGATTTGCACGAAGGCGAAGGCGCGGCGCCGTCGATCAGCAGCGGCGCAAGACTGCCGCCGCTGCATGTGCAGCCGCAGCTGGTGCCTGATGTGCTGGTGGTCGACATTGGCGTGGCGCAACGGCTTCTCAACAAGCCGAACCAGGTCTCGCGGCTGCTGATCGGCAAGGCCAGGGGCAAGCCAGCGGCGCTGCAAAGCATCGTCGGCGATCAGTTGCAGTTGATAGAGCCGACCGCGGAGACCGAGCTGGAGCGGCTCACCGACAGTTTCCATCTCAACCTCACCGCTTTCGGCCTGCTGTCGTTCTTCGTCGGCCTCTTCATCGTCAACTCGGCCGTTGGCCTCGCCTTCGAGCAGCGCCTGCCGATGCTGCGCACCTTGCGCGCCTGCGGCGCCTCGGCGCGGCTGGTCAATACCGTGCTGGTGGTCGAGCTGGTGGCGCTGGCGCTGGTCGCCGGCTTGATCGGGCTGGTCTGCGGCTATGTCATCGCGGCGGCGCTGCTGCCCGATGTCGCGGCGTCGCTGCGCGGGCTCTATGGCACGCAGATTCCGGGGCAGCTCAGCTTGCGGCCCGAGTGGTGGCTCGCAGGTGTCGGCATCAGCGTTCTAGGTGCGATCGTGGCGGCCGCGACCAGCCTGATCAAGGCGATCAGGATGCCGGTGCTGGCGACGGCGCAGCCGCGGGCCTGGCAGCAGCGGCAGCGCCGCTGGCTGGTCCTGCAAAGCTGTGCGGCCTGCGCCGTGCTCGCGGTCGCGCTGCTGCTGCTTCATTACGGGCAATCGCTGGTCACCGGCTTCGGCGTGCTGGCGGCCTTGATGCTCGGCGCGGCCCTGATCCTGCCGGCCTTCCTGGAGATGCTCCTGCTCGCGGGCCAGCGTCTCGCGCGCGGGCCGCTGGCGCTGTGGTTCTGGGCGGACAGCCGGCAGCAGCTCTCGGGACTATCGCTGGCGCTGATGGCGCTGCTGCTCGCGCTATCAGTCAATGTCGGCGTCTCGACCATGGTGGAAACGTTCAGCCGCACCTTTGTCGGCTGGCTCGACGGACGGCTCGCGGCCGATGTCTACATCAGCGCCGCCGACAACGCGCAAGGCGCGGCGATCCGCAATTGGCTGAAGGACCGCAGCGAGGTGCAGGCGATCCTGTCCGGCGGACGCGCGGAGACGCAGGTTCAGGGCCAGCCGGTGGAGTTGCTCGGCCTGCCCGATCACCCGCTCTACCGCGAGCGCTGGCCGCTGCTGGAGACCGCGCCGCGCGCCTGGACGCAGCTCGTGCCCGGCAATGCCGCCTTCATCAGCGAGCAGCTCAGCCGCCGCCTCAATATCCGCGTCGGCGATGTCATCGAGGTGCCGGCGCCGGGCGGGACCTGGGAGCTCGACATCGTCGGCATCTATGCCGATTACGGCAATCCCAAGGGCCAGCTGGCGGTCAACGTCGCCGCGCTGATCCGGCAGTTTCCGCAAACGCCGCAGACGCGGATCGGACTTATCGTTTCACGGGACAACATTCCCGGCTTGATCGCGGCGCTGCAGAAGCAGTTTGCGCTCGACGACCGCGCGGTGGCCGACCAGGCGACGGTGAAGGCGGAATCGATCCGCATCTTCAACCGCACCTTTGCGGTGACGTCGGCGCTCAATGCCTTCACGCTGGGGGTCGCCGGCATTGCGCTCCTGACCAGCCTCTTGACGCTGGCGAACTCGCGGTTGCCGCAGCTCGCGCCGCTCTGGGCGCTCGGCATCACGCGGCCGCGCCTCGCTGCCATCGAGCTGACCAAGACGCTGGCGGTGGCGCTGTTCACCTCGCTGCTCGCGGTGCCGCTTGGGCTTTTGGTGGCGTGGTGCCTGATTGCGATCGTGAATGTGAAGGCGTTCGGCTGGCGGCTGCCGTTCCATGTGTTTCCGTTGCAACTGGTCGAGCTGGTCGCGGTGGCGCTGGTCGCCTCGCTGCTGGCCGCGCTGCTGCCGGTGTTGCGGCTGGCGCGGATGCAGGCCGCACACCTCGTCAAGGTATTTGCCAATGAGCGGTGATCGGATTTCTCGACGAGCTTTCGCCGGCGGCATCGCCACGCTCGCTATCGCGCATCGCGCCAAGGCGCAAGGCTATGCCGGATTGGGCGAGACCGCCGATGGCTTTGCGAAGGTCACGCCTGGAAAGCTGTTCACCTTCCCCGGAGATCACGGGCCGCATCCGGATTTTCGCATCGAGTGGTGGTATCTGACGGCGAACCTCGTCGACAGCGGCGGCGCGGCCTGCGGGCTGCAATGGACGCTGTTCCGCCAGGCCGCAAAGCCGGGGCCGCAAGGAGAAGGCTGGGCCAATCAGCAGATCTGGATGGCGCATGCCGCCGTGACGCGCGCCGACACCCATCGGTTCAGCGAGGCGTTTGCGCGCGGCGGCATCGGGCAGGCGGGCGTCGCGGCAAAGCCGTTCGCGGCGTGGATCGACGATTGGGAGATGAAGGGATCTGATCGCACCGACGATCGCACGCTGTCGCCGGTGACGCTGAAGGCATCGGGCAGCGATTTCAGCTACGCGCTGACGCTGGAGGCCGATCGCCCGGTCGTGTTGCAGGGCGATGGCGGTTACAGCCGCAAGTCGGAGCGGGGGCAGGCGTCGTACTATTGCAGCCAGCCGTTCTACCGCGCGCGCGGCACGCTCATCATCGACGACATCCAGGTCGAGGTCTCGGGCCAGGCCTGGATGGACCGCGAATGGAGCAGCCAGCCGCTCGACACCGATCAGACCGGCTGGGATTGGCTGTCGCTGCATCTGTCCTCCGGCGCCAAGCTGATGCTGTACCGGCTGCGCCAGAAGGACGGCAAGGATCATCCGTTCGGCAACTGGATCAGCGCCACCGGCGAGACGCAGATGATCGCGGCAGGCGATATCCGGATGACGCCAAAGGCAAATGCGGACGTGGCGGGCCGCAAGCTGCCGGTGGAATGGCAGATCGCAATCCCGTCGCGCTCGTTCTCGATTTCCTGCAAGCCGCTGAATCCGAAGGCGTGGATGGGCACCGGCTTCTCTTATTGGGAAGGACCGATCAGCTTTACCGGCACGCATGATGGCGTTGGCTATCTCGAGCTGACCGGCTATTGAGGCGCGGTCTGTTTAGGGGAATCCCGCAATGTACCGTCTCACCGCCCTCGTCACGCTGCTGTCGCTTGCATTCTATTTCTTCACCTGCATCAATGTCTCGCGGTCGCGGACCAAGACCGGCGTGAAGGTGCCGGCCACGTCGGGCCATCCGGACTTCGAGCGCGCCTTTCGTATCCAGATGAACACGCTGGAATGGATGCCGATCTTCCTGCCGTCGCTATGGCTGTTCGCGATCTATGTCAGCGATGCCATTGCGGCCGCGATCGGCGCGATCTGGATCATCGGCCGCATCGCCTATTTCACCGGCTATTCGCAGGCCGCCGCCAAGCGCGGCCCGGGGTTTGCGATCCAGGGGATTGCGGCGATTGCGCTGTGGGTGGGAGCGCTCGGGGCGGTGGTGATGAGGTTGGTGTGAGGGATGATCGTAAGCTGTCATTCCGGGGCGGCGCGCCAGCGCCGAACCCGGAATCTCGAGATTCCGGGTTCGATGCTTCGCGTCACTTCGTCAGCGGGCAGCCGCTGTCCTTGGCGGTGAAGAACGCCTGGTCGCCGGGGACTACGGCGAGCTGCTTGTAATAGTCCCACGGCTTCTTCGATTCCGAGGGCTTCTTGACCTCGAACAGATACATGTCGTGGACCATGCGGCCGTTATCGAGCACCTTGCCCTTGGCGAAAGCGTCGTCGACCGGCAGCTCCTTGAGCTTCTTGGCGATGGCCTCGGTGTCCTTGCTGCCGGCGGCCTTGACTGCCTTCAGGTAGCTCAGCGTAGCCGAATAAGTCCCGGCCTGGATCATGTTGGGCATCCGCCCGGTGCGCTTGAAGAAGCGTTCGCCGAGGTCGCGCGTCTTGTCGTTGAGATCCCAGTAATAGCCTTCGGTGAGCACGAGGCCCTGCGCAACCTGAAGCCCGAGACCATGAACGTCCGAGAGAACCATCAGCAAACCAGCGAGCTTCTGGCCACCAGAGACGATGCCGAACTCCGCAGCCTGCTTGATCGAGTTGGTCGTATCGAGGCCGGCATTGGCGAGCCCGACGATCTTGGCTTTCGAGCTCTGCGCCTGCAGCAGGAAGGAGGAGAAGTCTGACGAGTTCAGGGGCACGCGGACCGAGCCCAGCACCTTGCCGCCATTGGCGGTGACGATCTCGCTGGTGTCCTTCTCCAGCGCATAGCCGAAGGCGTAATCGGCGGTGAGGAAGAACCAGCTGTCGCCGCCTGCCTTCACCAGGGCGCCGCCGGTGCCGACCGCAAGCGCGCGCGTATCGAATGCCCAGTGGAAGCCATAGGGCTGACAGGCATCGCCGGTAAGGCGCGATGTGGCGGCGCCCACCACGATGTCGATCTTCTTCTTTTCCTTGGAGAGCTCGTGGATTGCGAGCGCGACCGAGGAGGTGGTCAGCTCCGTGATCATGTCGACGTTCTCGACGTCGTACCAGCGCCGCGCGATGGAGGTGGCGAGGTCAGGCTTGTTCTGGTGATCGGCCGTGACGAGCTCGATCTTCTGCCCGAGCACCTCGCCGCCAAAATCCTCGATCGCCATCTTGGCCGCTTCGACCGACCATTTGCCGCCATAGTCGGCGTAGACGCCGGACTGATCGTTGAGAATGCCGATCTTGACGCCTTGCGCGAAGGCCGGCGCGGCCAGCAACAAAGCCGAAATTGCGACAGCGGCCAAAAGTCCTGATTTCATTCGTTATCTCCCAGCAGTGTTCTGTTTTGAAATCGCGCGGATAGTAGTGAAGAACAACGGGCGTGCCCATGGGGTTTGTGTTGATCGTTAGTATGGCTTCTGCACGCCCAACAATCGGTGTCGTCGTGGCCCCCCGTGCGCAATTGCGCACTAGGCCGGGACGACATCGAGATTGTGGATAGGCTGATGGTCAAGATGACGAGACCACGCCCTTCTCGTTGCGCCCCTCGGCCAGGTTCCGCACCACCACATAGAAGATCGGCGTGAACAGCAGGCCGAACAGCGTGACGCCGAGCATGCCGAAGAACACGGCGACGCCGACGGCCTGGCGCATCTCGGAACCTGAACCGGACGAGATCACCAGCGGCAGCACGCCGAGGATGAAGGCGAAGGACGTCATCAGGATCGGCCGCAGGCGCAGGCGGCAGGCCTCGATCACGGCCTCCAGCCGCGGCTTGCCTTCCTTCTCGATGTCGCGCGCGAACTCGACGATGAGGATCGCGTTTTTGGCCGCGAGCCCCACCAGCACGACGAAGCCGATCTGGGTCAGGATGTTGACGTCCTGGCCCATGATGCGCACGCCGATGGTGGCAGCGAGCAGGCACATCGGCACGATCAGGATCACCGCGAACGGCAGCGTCCAGCTGCCATATTGCGCGGCGAGCACGAGATAGACGAACAGCACGCAGATCGGGAACACGTAGAGGCCGGCATTGCCGCCGGTGATCTGCTGATAGGACAGGTCGGTCCATTCGAAGGTGAAGCCGCTCGGCAAGGTGTCGTCGGCGAGCTTCTTGATGGCGTTGAGCGCGGTGGTCGAGCTCGTCCCCGGCGCCGGCTCGCCCTGCAATTCGGACGCCGCGTAGAGATTGTAGCGCGCCACGCGATCGGGACCCGAGACGTCCCTGAAGTCGACCACGCTGCCGAGCATCACCATGTCGCCGGAGGCGTTGCGCGTGCGCAGCCGCGCAAGATCAGCAGGCTCCTTGCGGAACGGGAAATCAGCCTGCGCGGTGACGTGATAGGTGCGACCGAACAGGTTGAAGTCGTTAACATAGGTCGATCCGAAATAGGTCTGGATCGTGTCGTTGATGTTCGAGATCGGCACGCCAAGCTTCTGCGCCTTGGTGCGGTCGATGTCGACGAACAGCTGCGGCGTATTGGCCGAGAACGGCGAGAACACCGAGGGGGCAAGGAGCGCGGGCGATTTGCGCGCGGCGGCGACAAGTTCGTCGGTTGCGGACGCCAGCAGCTGCGGTCCACGGCCCTGCCGGTCCTGGATGCGGATGGCGAAGCCGCCGCCGGTGCCGATGCCGGGCACGGCCGGTGGCGGAATCACGATGATGAAGGCGCCCTGGATCGCGGCGAGGCGCTTGCGCAGCTCGGCCGTGATCGCGTTCGCCGTCAGGCCCTTCTTCAGCCGCACCTCGGGCTCATCGAACACAGGGAAGAGCGCCGCCGCATTGCCGGCCTGGGTCCGTGTCGCGCCCGAGAAGCCGGCGAAGGCCGCAACACGGATGATGCCTGGCGTGTCCAGCGAGATCCGCTCGATCTCCCGCACGATCTCGGTGGTGCGCGCCAGCGAGGCCGCCCCCGGCAATTGCACCGAGATGATGACGTAGCCGCGGTCCTGGGCCGGGATGAAGCCCTGCGAGGTCGTCCCGATCAACCAGCCTGCGCTGCCGATCAGCACGACATAGATCAGCAGCATCACCACCGAGTGCCGGATGACGAAATTGGCGAGGCCGGCATAGCCATGCGAAAGCCGGTCGAACACACGATTGAAGGCGCCGGTGAAGGCGTTCCAACCCCGCGCAAGCAGATTCCAGGCGGCGGGCGGCCGCTTCTCCTCATGTGGGGTGAGGATCTGCGAGGCCAGTGCGGGCGACAGCGTCAGCGAGCAGAAGCAGGAGATCGCGGTCGCAACCGCGATGGTCACCGCGAATTGCTGGAAGAATTGCCCGGAGATGCCGCCCAGGAACGCCGTCGGCACGAACACCGCGCAGAGCACGAGCGCAATCGAGACCAGCGCGCCGCCGACCTCTTCCATGGTCTTCAGCGCCGCGTCGCGCCGGCTGAGGCCGTGCTCGAGATGCCGCTCGACATTCTCGACCACGACGATGGCATCGTCGACCACGATGCCGACGGCGAGCACGAGCCCGAACAGCGTGAGATTGTTGATGGAGAAGCCAAGCGCCGCCATCACCGCGAAAGTGCCGACCAGCGACACCGGAATCGCGATGATCGGGATGATCGCCGGCCGCCACCCCTGCAAAAACACCAGCACGACGACGACCACGAGCAGCATGGCCTCGTAGATGGTCTTGATCAGCTCGTGGACCGACTGCGCGATGAACTCGGTCGGGTTGTAGCCGATGTTGAAGTCGAGGCCCTTCGGAAAGCTCTGCTTGAGCCTCGCCATGGTGTCGGAGATGTTCTTGGCCGTCGCGAGCGCGTTCGAGCCCGGCCGCTGCGTCACCAGCATGGCGACCGCGGATTTGCGCAGCAGGAAGCTGTTGGTTGAATAGGCCAAAGCACCGAGCTCGATGCGGGCGACGTCGCGCAGGCGCACCGTGCGGCCGTCGGAGCCGGCCTTGATCAGGATGTCCTCGAACTGCTTCTGGTCTTTCAGACGCCCGGTGAACACGAGGTTCGGCTGGAAGGCGCGGTCGGCGATCGGCGGCTCGGCGATCTGGCCGCCGGCGATCTGAACGTTCTGGGCGCGGATCGCGGCCAGCACCTCCGCCGAGGTCAGGCCAAGATTGGCGATGCGATCCGGGTCGAGCCAGAGCCGCATCGAATAGTCGCGCGCACCAAAGATCTGGATGTCGCCGACGCCGTCGATGCGCAGCAGCTGGTCGCGGACCTGGAGCAGCGCATAGTTGGAGATATAGAGCTGGTCGAACGTGTCGTCGGGCGACAGCATGAACACGACCATCAGGATGTCGGGCGAGTTCTTGCGGGTGACGACGCCGTTGCGCTGCACCTCGTCCGGCAGTTGCGGCTGCGCGATCGCGACGCGGTTCTGCACCAGCACCTGGGCCTTGTCGAGATCGGTGCCGAGCTTGAAGGTGACGGTGATGGTGAGCTGGCCGTTCGAGGTCGCCTGGCTGTAGAGATACAGCATGTCCTCGACGCCGTTGATCTGCTGCTCGATCGGAGCGGCGACGGTGTCGGACACGGTCTGCGCCGAGGCGCCGGGATATTGCGTGGTGACGACGACGGTCGGCGGCACCACTTGCGGATATTCGGAGATTGGCAGCGTCGAATAAGCGAGCGCACCGACGATCAGGAGCACGATCGACAGCACCATCGCTAGGATGGGCTGGTTGATGGACAGACGGCCAAGATTCATGACTTGTCACCAGCCTTGCCACCGGCCGGGGCTTGAGCGGTCTGCGGGCTGACCTTGGCGCCAACACGGGCGCGCTGGATGCCATTGACGATGACGCGGTCCTCGGCCTTCAGCCCTTCGCGGATTACGCGCAGGCCGTCATCGAGGGGCCCGAGCACCACTGGGCGCGCTTCGACAGTATCGTCGGGCTTCACCACGAACACGATCTTGCGCGACTGGTCGGTCGCGACTGCCGCATCCGGAATCAGCAGCGCCTCGTAGGGCGCGCTGCCGATCAGGCGAACGCGGCCGAATTGGCCGGGCAGGATCGAGAGATCGGTGTTCTTGACCACCGCGCGGCTGCGCAATGTCCCGGTGGAAACATCGAGGCGGTTGTCGAGGAAGTTGATGGCGCCGTCATGCGACGGCTTGGTCTCGCCTGCGAGCGTCACCTGCACGGGGTTCGCAGTATCGCGCGAGCTCGGGCGCTTACCCTCGAACCACAGCTTGCTGTATTTGATGAAGGTCGTCTCATCCATGTCGAAATAGATGTAGATCGGATCGAGCGAGACGATCGAGGTCAGCAGCGTCGAGGTGCCGGTGTCGCTGCCCTGCACAAGGTTGCCGGGGCTGACGAGGTGCCGGCTGACGCGGCCGGTCAGCGGCGCCGTGACATGGGTGAACTCGATGTTGAGCCGGGCGGCCTGCAGTGCGCCTTCGGCCTGGGTTTCCGCCGCGTGCGCGGCCTGCAAGGCCTGGCGCCGCTGGTCGACGACCTGCTCGGAGACCGCGCTGGTCTGCACCAGGTTCAGGCCACGATCGAGCTCGCGCTTGGCCAGCTCCACCTTGGCGCGGGCGTCGGAGAGCTGGCCCTCGGCCTGCGCCGCCACTGCCTCGAATGGCCGGGGGTCGATGACGTAAAGCAGATCACCCTGGTGCACGATGGCACCGTCCTGGAATTCGACCGAGTTGACGAAGCCGCCGACACGCGGACGCACCTGGACCTCCTCGACCGCCTCGAAGCGACCGGTGAACTCATCCCAATCAGTGACGGTGCGCTTGACCGGCTGGGCGACGGTCACCGCCGGCGGCGGCGGCGCAGCCGCTTGCGAGGTCGGCTGGCCACAGCCACTGAGTGCGAAGGCGGCGACGAGAAGGCCGGCTATGGCGTAGGGCTTGGCATGAGGCTTGTCATAAGGCTTGTCATAAGGCTTGGGCCGAACGAAATCGTGCGTTTTGACAAATTGCTCGCTTCCGTCCGATCCACTCATCCCAGGTCCTCGCATGAAAGCCGCGGAAAATGCAGCGTAGTCCTCTACCCGCGGGCGCCACAAGATGGGTGGCGATGATGAAATCTTCAAGACTACGTCACGCGCAATGCTCCGCCGGATGTCCTAGCCTGATGACGGGTTGACATTGCCTTCGCCTCTCCCCCGCTCGCGGGGCGAGGGAGACGAGAGATCAGCGTCTTCGCACATGACGGAGGCGGCCGGCTTGGCTAGACTACCCCCAACAAATCAAGACGAATTGTCCGGGGAGGGCAGGCGTGCACCAGGGACGTGTCGTTTACGGCGCGATCGAGGAGGTCGTGTTCGGCCATCCGGCGGCCGAGGCCGTCGTCGCGCAGATGGACCGGCTGGGAACCCGCCGCGCCTTCCTGATGGTGTCAGGGACGCTGAACCGCCAGACCGACGAGATCGCGAGGATCGTGCAGGCGCTGGGCTCGCGCTGTGTCGGGCTGTTCGATGCGATGCCCGCGCACACGCCGCGCGAGGCGGTGATCGCGGCCACCAACGCAGCACGCGAGGCCGGCGCAGATCTCATCGTCACTGTCGGCGGCGGCTCGATCACCGACGGCGCCAAAGCGGTGCAGCTCTGCCTTGCCAATGGAATCGACGATATCGCAGGCATCGACCGCATCCGCGTGCGCAAGGGCGTCGCGCCCGAGATGACCGCGCCGACCGTGCGCCAGATCAGCGTGCCGACCACGATTGCCGGCGGCGAGTTCTCGTCGATCGCCGGCGTGACCGACAGTAGCACGCATGTGAAGCAGATGCTGCGGCATCCGCTCACCGTGCCGCGCGCGACCATTCTCGACCCTGCGATCACCGTGCACACGCCGGAATGGCTGTTTCTCTCCACCGGCATCCGCGCCATCGACCATTGCGTCGAGGCGATCTGCTCGCACGAGACCCACCCTTACGCCGACGCGCAATCGGTGAAGGGCCTCGCCATGCTCGCCGACGCGTTGCCGCGGGTGAAGGCCGACCCCAGAGATCTCGACGCTCGGATGGACGCGCAGATCGGCACCTGGCTGTCGATGGGCGCGCTCGCGGCCGGGGTGCCGATGGGCGCGAGCCACGGCATCGGCTACGTGCTGGGCGCCGCCTTCGGCGTGCCGCATGGCCACACCTCCTGCATCATGCTGCCGGCGGTGATGCGCTGGAACGCGAGCGCCAATGCCGAGCGCCAGATGATCGTCGCCGCCGCGATGGGCTTTCCCGGTCACAACGCCGCCGACGTGCTCGACGCCTTCATCCGCTCGCTGGGCATGCCGCGCAGCCTCGCTGAGGTGAGTGTCTCGCCCGAGCATTTCGACTCCATCGCCGAGCAGGCGATGCGCACGAACTGGATTCCGCATAATCCGCGCAAGATCGAGAGCCCGCCGCAGATACGCGAAATCCTGGATCTCGCTGCATGATATTAAGGCAGGAGGACTGATGTACCCTGGTCTGCATGCCCGCCTGCGCCCGCTGCAGCCCGCCTTCATCATGGCGGCGACCGGCGAGGCCGTCACCTATCGCGAGCTGGACGCGCGAAGCAATCGGCTGGCGCATCTGTTTCGCAAGCACGGATTGAAACGGCTCGATCACTACTCGATCTTCATGGAGAACAACTCCCGATATCTCGAAGCCTGCGGCGCGGGCGAGCGGTCCGGACTGTACTATACCTGCATCAACTCGTTCCTGACGCCGGGGGAGCTCGCCTATCTCCTCGTCAACAGCCGGTCCAAGATCCTGATCACGTCGGTGGCAAAGCTCGGCATCGCACGCGAGGCGATCCAGGCCTGCCCCGATGTCAAGCTCTGCATCGTCGCCGACGGCCCGGGGGAGAGCGATCGCATTGTGAGCCTTGCCGACGTCACCGCCGACCTGCCGAAGACGCCGATCGCGGATGAATGGCTCGGCACGGCCATGCTCTATTCATCCGGCACGACGGGGAGGCCGAAAGGCATCTTGCGGCCGTTGCCGGAAGAGCCGCCAAAACACAATCTGCCGCTGTTCGATTTCCTGACAAGGCTTTGGCACTATCGCGAGGGCATGGTCTATCTGTCGCCGGCGCCGCTCTACCACTCCGCACCGCAGGCTGCCGTCAATCTCACGATCCGGATGGGCGGCACCGTGATCATCATGGAGACGTTCGATCCCGAGCGTTACCTTCAACTCGTCCAGCAATGGGGCATCACCCACACCCAGCTGGTGCCGACGATGTTCTCACGGATG
Organism: Bradyrhizobium sp. CCBAU 51745; assembly: GCF_028128715.1. Lineage (NCBI taxonomy): Bacteria > Pseudomonadati > Pseudomonadota > Alphaproteobacteria > Hyphomicrobiales > Nitrobacteraceae > Bradyrhizobium > Bradyrhizobium sp. CCBAU 51745. Next base: position 541,273 of record NZ_LBJP01000007.1, read on the forward strand.
TTGAAGCTGCCGGAAGAGGTGCGCAAGCGCTACGACCTTTCTTCGCTGGAGATCGCGATCCACGCCGCGGCACCCTGCCCGGCGCTGGTCAAGGATGACATCATCAAATGGTGGGGCCCGATCATCCACGAATATTACGGCGCGACCGAAGGCCTCGGCTTCACCGCCTGCAACAGCGAGGAATGGCTGGCGCATCGCGGCACCGTCGGCAAGGTGCTGCTGGGCGACCTCCACATTCTCGACGAGAATATGCGGGAGTGCCCGACCGGCACGCCGGGCCAAGTCTGGTTCAAGACGGCGTCGCCGTTTGAATATTTCAACGACCCCGAGAAGACGAAGGAGGCGCGCTCGGCCGACGGCAGCATGAGCACGGTCGGCGATGTCGGCTATGTCGACGAGGACCGCTTCCTCTATCTCACCGATCGCGCCACCTTCATGATCATCTCCGGCGGCGTGAACATCTATCCGCAGGAATGCGAGAATTTGCTGATCACCCATCCCAAGGTTGCGGATGCCGCCGTGTTCGGCGTGCCCAATGCCGATCTCGGCGAGGAGGTGAAGGCGGTGGTGCAGCCGATGCCGGGCGTAATGCCTGGCGAGGCGCTTGCGGACGAGCTGATCGCCTTCTGCGCAAAATCGCTGTCGCGGCAGAAGGTGCCGCGCTCGGTGGATTTCGAGAAGGAATTGCCGCGGCTGCCGACGGGCAAGCTGTACAAGCGGCTGCTGCGGGACCGGTATTGGGGCAACAAGACGTCAAGGATTGTGTGAAGCGTTTGGTGTGCGGGTCTTTGGCACGCACGGCGCCACAAAATCGATGTCGTCCCGGCGCAGGCCGGGACCCATACCGCGTGATTTTTCGATTGTAGTCGGAAGCAATACCGAGCGACTTTCTTCGTCAAACTCCTGCCTGTGGTTATGGGTCCCGGCCTGCGCCGGGACCACGGCGGAGTTTGTGAAGGCGGCTGCGCGCAACACGCGCTTAGGAACCGTTCGCACCTGCACTCTAACATTGTGAGAGAGTGAAACCTGCGACCTTCCGTCATCCGAATTGCCGAGAGCGCGGCCGCCCTTGCCCGTTGCCTCGCTGCACCTGCCTCGCTATCGTCCTGACAAACAGGCCAGAAAAGGCCCAGAAGACTAAAGTCCAGGGAGGACCGAGGATGCGGAGCGTGCGGGCATTCGCCGCGGCGGCGGCGTTGTCTTTGTTGGCGTTTTCGACCACGACTTTCGCCGGCGAGCCCAAGCAGGGCGGAATCCTGCGGATGTATCACCGCGACAGCCCGGCGAATGCGTCGATCCTCGAGGGCGCGACCTATTCGGTCAACGTGCCCTTCATGGGGGTGTTCAACAATCTCGTCATCTATGATCAGCACATCGCGCAGAACAGTCCTGATACACTCAGGCCTGAGCTGGCCGAGAGCTGGTCCTGGGGCAGTGACAACAAGAGACTGACGTTCAAGCTGCGCCAGGGCGTCAAATGGCATGACGGCAAGCCGTTCACGTCGGCCGACGTCAAGTGCACATTCGACCTCCTCATGGGCAAGTCGCAGCAGAAGCTGCGGCAGAATCCGCGCAAGGCCTGGTACAGCGAGGTCGACGACGTCACACCAAACGGCGACTTCGAGGTCTCCTTCAACCTGAAGCGGCCGCAGCCCTCGCTGCTGGCGATGCTCGCCTCCGGCTATACGCCGATCTATCCCTGCCATGTCTCGCCGGCGGACATGCGCACCCACCCGATCGGGACCGGCCCCTACAAATTCGTCGAGTTCAAGGCCAATGAATCGATCAAGCTGACGCGGAATCCGGACTATTGGAGGAAGGGCCTGCCCCATCTCGATGGCATCGAATACACCATCATCACGAACCGCTCGACCGCGATCCTCGCCTTCGTCGCCGGCAAGTTCGACATGACGTTCCCGACGCATATCACCATCCCGTTGCTGAAGGACATCAAGTCGCAGGCGCCGAACGCCGTCTGCGTCGTCGAACCGACCAACGTCTCGACCAACATCATTGTCAATTCGACCTCGGCCCCGTTCGACAACATCGATATCCGCCGCGCGATGTCGCTGGCGCTCGATCGGAAGGCGTTCGTCGATATCCTGTTCGAAGGTCAGGCCGACATCGGCGGCACCATGCTGCCGCCGCCGCAAGGCATCTGGGGCATGCCCAAGGACAAGCTCCAGACCATTCCGGGTTACGGTCCGGACGTGAACGCGAACCGCGAAGAAGCGAAGAAGCTGATGCAGAAGGCGGGTTACGGCCCCGACAAGCATCTGGCTGTGAAGGTTTCGACGCGCAATCTGGCGGAATATCGCGATCCCGCGGTGATCCTGATCGACCAGCTAAAGAGCATCTATATCGACGGTGAACTCGATGTGGTGGAGACCGCGAACTGGTTCCCGAAGGTTGCGCGCAAGGACTACATGCTCGGCCTCAATTTGACCGGCAATTCCGTCGACGATCCCGACCAATCCTTCTACGAGAACTATTCCTGCGGTTCGGAGCGGAACTACACCAATTACTGCAACAAGGAGATCGAGAAGCTGTTCGACCTGCAGTCGCAGGAGATCGATATTGGCAAGCGCAAGCAACTGGTCTGGGACATCGACCAGAAGCTGCAGGAGGACGTCGCCCGTCCGATCATCTTCCATGCGCGGGCCGGCACCTGCTGGCAGCCTTATGTCAAGGGGATCACGATCATGTCGAACAGCTCCTATAACGGATTTCGCTACGAGGATGTGTGGCTCGACAAATAAAGCGGCAGGCTGAAGATTAGCAGTTTCGGCGGAGGGCGCGAATGTTTGCCTATCTGGTGCGGCGCCTGTTCCTGATGCTCGTGACCCTGTTCGGGATCTCGGTCGTCATCTTCTTCCTGCTGCGTATCGTGCCCGGCAACATCGTCGACATCCTGTTCGCCGCGGCCGGCTACGTCGATCCCGCCGACAAGGTCGATCTCGAGAAGCAGCTCGGCATCGACCAGCCGCTGGTGGTGCAATATCTGCACTGGATCGGCGGCTTGCTGCGCGGCGATCTCGGCTACTCCTACGTCTCGGAGAAGCCGGCGCTGCAGGAGATCCTGCCGCGGATCCCGATCACCGCCCGGCTCGCCGGGCTCGCGCTGCTGTTTTCGGCGTCGATCGGCATTCCGCTCGGCGTCATCAGCGCGGTGAAGCAGGGGTCGCGGATCGACTACGCGCTGCGCGTGCTGAGCCTGAGCGGATTGTCGCTGCCCTCGTTCTGGCTCGGTCTGCTGGTTCTGACCGCGTCCGTCGCCATGTTCGGGCAGATGCCGATCTTCAATCCCAATCCGCAGAATTTTGCCGAGGCCTTCGCAACCTATTGCATCCCCGCGATGGTGGTCGGCTTCCGCAGTTCAGCGCTGACGATGCGCATCACGCGATCGTCCATGCTGGAAGTGCTGCGGCAGGATTATATCCGCACCGCCCGTGCCAAGGGCGCATCTGACGCGGCCGTGAACTATCACCATGCGCTGAAGAACGCGATCCTGCCCGTGATCACCGTGATCGGCATCGAGGCGGCGTTCCTGATCGGCGGCCTCATCGTCACCGAGACCGTGTTCAACATCCCCGGCGTCGCCCGCTTCCTGGTCGAGGCGATCCGCTGGCGCGATTATCCGATCGTGCAGAACCTCGTGATGTTCATCGCGGTCGTGGTGGTGTTCGCGAATTTCACCGTCGACATGCTCTACGCGGTGTTCGACCCGCGCATCCGGTACACGGATTAGCGACATGAGATTGGAACAATCTAACGCGACGGCGGTGCTCTACCTCTCCCGTAGGGAGAGGTCGGAACGCATCGCAAGATGCGGTCCGGGTGAGGGGTTACGCTGCCGCCTGAGGACAGCGCCCCCTCACCCGGCGCTGCGCGCCGACCTCTCCCCGGTGGGGAGAGGTGCATCTGCCTGCGGAGCCCCCTATGGCTGCGATCGACTTTGATGTTGAGCTGAGGCGGGCGGGCGCGCATGCGACCGGCGGCTGGCGGCGCGTGCTGTTCCTGGCGCAGCGGCATGTGCTGGGCGCGGCCGGGCTGACCATCATGACGGTGTTCGTGCTGACCGCGATCTTCGCCGATTTCATCGCGCGCTATGACCCCTTAAGCGTCGATGCCGCGCATGCGCTGGCGCGCCCGAGCTTGGCACACTGGATGGGCACGGATTCCTTTGGCCGCGACGTGTTCAGCCGCATCATCCACGGCGCGCGAATCTCGCTCGCGGTCGGAATCGGCTCGACCGCGCTCGGCGGCACCATCGGCGTGATCGTCGGGCTGACGTCCGGCTATCTCTCGGGCTGGGTCGATCTCATGTTCCAGCGCGTCTCCGACATCCTGCAGGCGCTGCCGCTGCTGGTGCTGGCCCTGATCATGACGGCTGCGCTCGGCCCGTCGCTGCCGAACGTCATCCTGGCCATCGCCATTCCGCTGATCCCCACCGTCTCGCGCGTCACCCGCGCCAACACGCTGGCGCTGCGCGAGCAGCCGTTCGTCGAGGCGGCGAAATCGATCGGCATGAGCGAGATCCGGATCGCGCTGCGTCATGTGCTGCCGAACACGCTGGCGCCGCTGATCGTGCTGGCGACCGCGCAGCTCGGCTCAACCATTTTGACCGAGGCTTCGCTCTCTTTCCTCGGCCTCGGTATCCCCGAGCCGTACCCGTCATGGGGCCGCATGCTCTCCGAATCCGCCGCCGAATATGTCCGCACCGCACCGTGGCTGGTGATCTTCCCGGGCATCGCCATCAGCCTCGCCGTGTTCGGCGCCAATCTTTTTGGTGACGCCCTGCGCGACATCCTCGATCCCCGGCAGCGCGGCTGATGACTGATTCCTCCGATCTCGTGCTCGAGGTGAAGAACCTGAAGACGGTGTTCTTCACCAATTCCGGCCTGTTCAAGGCCGTCGACGACGTCTCCTTCACCGTGAGCCGCGGCGAGACGCTCGCGATTGTCGGCGAATCCGGCTGCGGCAAGAGCGTCACCGCGTTGTCCTTGATGCGGCTCGTGCCTGATCCGCCCGGGCGGATCGTCGGTGGCTCGGTCTCGCTTGAAGGCACCGATCTCCTGGCCCTGAGCGAGGCCGAGATGCGCAAGGTCAGGGGCAATCGCATCTCCATGATCTTCCAGGAGCCGATGACATCGCTCAATCCTGTTATCAGGATCGGCGACCAGATCGTCGAGGCGGTGCGGCTGCATCGGAATCTGTCATCGAAACAGGCCCGCGACATCGCCGTCGAGATGCTGCGGCTGGTGCGCATCCCGGAGCCGGCGCGGCGCGCGCGCGAATATCCGCATCAACTCTCAGGCGGCATGCGCCAGCGCGCGATGATCGCAATGGCGCTGGCGTGCCGGCCGGCGCTGCTGATCGCGGACGAGCCGACCACCGCGCTCGATGTCACCATCCAGGCGCAGATCCTGGCGCTGATCCTCGATCTGCAGAAGGAGCTAGGGACCGGCCTCGTGCTGATCACGCACGATCTCGGCGTGGTCGCGCAGACCGCGCAGCGCGTGATCGTGATGTATGCGGGACGGAAGGTCGAGGAAGCCAGTGTCGAGGCGCTGTTCGCTGCGCCAAAGCATCCCTACACGCGCGGGCTGATGGCCTCGATTCCGGCGGTGCCTGCGCCCGGCGTCGCCGCGCAGGAACGGCTGAACGAAATTCCGGGGACCGTCCCCTCGCTGGTGCGGCTTCCCGCGGGCTGCGCTTTCGCCCCACGATGCAAGCTCGCGATCAAGCGCTGCGAAGCCGAATATCCGCCGCTGATCGATTGGGGCGGCGGCCATCTTGCCGCCTGCTGGCGCGCGGCTGACGTGGCGGAGGTGGCATGAGCAAGGTTCTGCTCGAGGTCACCGACCTCAAGAAATATTATCCGGTGCGTGCCGGCGTGCTGCGCCGGCAAGTCGGCACCGTGCATTCGGTCGACGGCGTCTCGTTCTCCCTTGGAGCCGGCGAGACGCTCGGCCTTGTCGGCGAGTCCGGCTGCGGCAAGTCGACGGTGGCGCGCAGCGTGCTGCGGCTGGTCGAGCCGACCTCAGGCCGGATCCGCCTCGACGGTGAGGACATCACGCATCTGTCCAAGTCGGCGCTGCGACCGCATCGCCGCGCCATGCAGATCGTATTCCAGGATCCGTTCGCCTCGCTCAATCCGCGCATGACCGCCGGGGATATTGTCGGCGAGCCGATCGCGGTCCATGGTCTCGCAACCGGCAAAAAGCTGGAGACGCGGATCGCCAAACTTTTCGAGCAGGTCGGCCTCCGCCCCGACCAGATGCGCAACTTCCCGCATCAATTCTCCGGCGGCCAGCGCCAGCGCATCTGCATCGCGCGCGCGCTCGCGCTGGAGCCGCGCCTGATCGTCTGCGACGAACCGGTGTCCGCGCTCGACGTCTCGATCCAGGCACAGGTGATCAATCTGCTGATCGATCTGCAGAAGCGGCACGGCTTTTCCTATCTCTTCATCGCCCACGACCTCGCCGTGGTCGCCCATATCAGCCACCGCGTGGCGGTGATGTATCTCGGCCGCATCGTCGAGATCGCCGACAAGGATGAGCTGTTCAGCAATCCGCGCCATCCCTACACGCAGGCGCTGCTCGCCTCGGTGCCGATTGCCAATCCGCTGGCCAAGAAGCTCGCGCCGCTGGTCGACGGCGACGTGCCGAGCCCGGTCAATCCGCCGCCCGGCTGCGCGTTTCACACCCGCTGCCGGTTTGCGATGGAGCGATGCAGGACGGAGCGGCCGGTGCTGATGGATGCAGGTGACGGGCATCGGGTGGCGTGCTTGTTGAACGAGGGGACGGGAAAGCCAGCTTCGGTGCCGTAGGGTGGGCAAAGCGGTGCGTGCCCACGATCCCGCAATCGTGGGAAGATGTGGGCACGGCGCTTTGCGCCTTTGCCCACCCTACCAGACTGGATTCGGCGCGCTACCGATCTCCGCGACGATCCTGCCTGTCGTCACCTGCTCGCCCTCGACCACGTCGATGGCCGCGACAACACCATCGATACCGGCCTTGTGGACGTGCTCCATCTTCATCGCTTCCAGCGTCAGCACCGGCTGGCCTGATGTGACGCGGTCACCCGGCTTGACCAGGACGGCGACGACGCGGCCATTCATTGCGGCGCGGACTTTGCCATCGCCGCCATTGGTTGCCGCCGCCTTGGGGGCCGCGAGGGTGAGATCGGTGACCGCAACCGGGATGCCGCCGCGCTGGAGATACAATCGGTCGCCATCGCGCAGGAATTTTGCGCTGTCCATTACACCATCGTGGCGGAAGCGGATTGCGTCCGCATCGAGCTGCTCGATCTCGAACTTGTCCTGGCGACCATCGGAGACAACGATGTAGCCGCCATCGCGCTCGCGCGTGACTTCGAGCTCATGGGCGTGACCGGCGATCTCGATCTTCGCGGGCAGAGGAAACGTCGCTGACAGGCTGCGGCCGCGTCGCCATGCCGGCGCGCGCGGATTGGTGACATAGAGCAGAAGGCCCGCCAGTGCCGTGTTGAATGCAGCATTCGCCGACGACGCCAGCAGCTCGTCACGATGCGCACCGATGAAGGCCGTCGTCGCCTCGCCCCTGGCAAAGCCGGGATGACGCAGGCACGACATCAGGAACGCCTGGTTGGTGGTCACGCCAAGCGCGGTCAGCTGCTCCAGCCCGACGATCAGCCGCCGCCTCGCCTCCTCGCGCGTCGCGCCGTGGCCGACCACCTTGGCGATCATGGAATCGTAGAACGGCGGGATTTCCGTGCCCGATTGCAGCGCGTGCTCGACGCGGATGTCATCAGGCACCTGCCAGCGCGCGATGCGGCCGGATTGCGGCATGAAATCCTGGGCGGCATCTTCCGAGCAGAGCCGCACCTCGATGGCGTGGCCGGAGAATTTGATGTCCTGCTGCTTCACCGGCAAGGCTTCGCCGCGCGCAACACGTAGTTGCAGCTCGACCAGATCGAGCCCGGTGATCGCTTCCGTGACGGGATGCTCGACCTGAAGGCGCGTGTTCATCTCCATGAAATAGAATTCGCCGCTGGCGTCGAGCAGGAATTCCAGCGTTCCGGCGCCCTCATAGCGCAGCGCCTTCACCGCCGCGACCGCCACCTCGCCCATTTTCGCACGCAGCTCGGGTGTCACCGCAGGCGACGGCGCCTCCTCGATCAGCTTCTGATGCCGGCGCTGCACCGAGCAGTCGCGCTCGCCGAGATGGATGGCGTTGCCGTTGATGTCGCCGAACACCTGGATCTCGATGTGGCGGGGATTCTGGATGGCGCGTTCGAGGATGACGGTCGAATCGCCAAACGCTGCCTTCGCTTCCGACCGCGCGCTGCGCAGCGCATCGGGGAACGATGCGGCGTCGGTGACGAGCCGCATGCCACGCCCGCCACCGCCCGCGACCGCCTTGATCATCACGGGGAAGCCGATGTTCTTGGCCTCCGCGAGCATCGCTTCGTCACCCTGCTCGGCGCCCTGATAGCCGGGCACGACGGGCACGCCGGCCTTTTTCATGATCTCCTTGGCACCGGCCTTGTTGCCCATCGCCTCGATCGCCTGCGGCGACGGGCCGATGAAGACGAGACCGGCATCCTTGCAGCCTCTCGCAAACGCCTCGTTCTCGGCGAGGAAGCCGTAGCCGGGATGCACGGCATCCGCGCCACTGGCCCTGGCCGCAGCAATGATCGCGGGGATGTTGAGATAGGATTGCGCCGGCAAGGCCTCGCCGATCCGCACAGCTTGATCGGCCTGCCTCACATGCAGCGCATCGCGATCTGCATCCGAATAGACCGCGACAACGCCGAGGCCAAGCTGCCGCGCGCTGCGCATGATGCGCAGTGCGATCTCGCCACGGTTCGCGATCAAGACCTTGACGAACGGCCGGTGCTGCACTGATCCGTTCCTCATGGGCGGGCCACCGAGAATTGCATGCGCTGGGGCGTGCGGGCATCGCCCTCGCGGCAGATCGCGAGCACCTCGGAAAGGACCGCGCGGGTATCGCGCGGATCGATCACGCCGTCGTCGAGCACACGGGCACTGGTTGCGAACACGTCCATCTGGCCGTCGAACACGCCGACGATCTGTGCCTTCATGGCATCGAGCTTCTCTTTCTCGACCGGCTTGCCGCGGCGCGCGGCAGCCGCCTCGGTCACGATCGACATGGTCTCGGCGGCCTGCTCGCCGCCCATCACCGCGGTCTTGGCGTTGGGCCAGGAGAAGCAGAAGCGCGGATGGAAGCCGCGCCCGCACATGCCGTAATTTCCGGCGCCGAACGAGGCGCCGCAATAGATGGTGATCTGCGGCACGGTCGCCGAGGTCACCGCCTGGATCATCTTGGAGCCGTGCTTGATCATGCCGGCTTCTTCATAGGCCTTGCCGACCATGTAGCCGGTGGTGTTGTTGAGATAGAGGATCGGCGTGCGGGTCTGACAGCAGGCCTGGATGAAATGCGTCGCCTTGTTGGCGCCGGCAGGATCGAGAGGACCGTTGTTGGTGATGATGCCGATCGCCTGGCCCTGGATGCGGGCATGGCCGCAGACGGTGGCCGGACCATAATTCGGCGCCATCTCGGTGAAATCGGAATCGTCGATGATGCGGGCGATCACCTGCTTCATGTCGACCGGGCGCTTGTGGTCCATCGGCATGATGCCGAGCAGCTCGTCCTGGTCGTAGCGCGGCGGCTTGAATTCCGGTGATACTCGGCTCGGCCGCTCCCATTCCAGCGCCGCCATGATCTCGCGGGCGATGCGCAAGCCATCGCGGTCGTCCTCGGCGAGATAGTCGCCAAGACCAGAAACCTGCGTGTGCATCTCGGCACCGCCAAGCTCTTCTTCCGTCGCGATCTCGCCGGTCGCGGCCTTCAGCAGCGGCGGCCCGGCGAGAAAGGCGCGGGTGCGGCCGCGGACCATGACGATGTAATCGGACAGGCCGGTCTGATAGGCACCGCCAGCGGTGGACGAGCCATGCGTCACGGTGACGACCGGAAGCCCCGCTGCCGAGAGCCGCGCGAGATTGCGAAAGATGTTGCCGCCGCGGACAAAGTCCTCGACCCGGTAGCGTAGAAGATTTGCGCCGGCGCTTTCGACGAGCTGGACGTAAGGCAGTTTGTTCTCCAGCGCGAGCTCCTGCACGCGCAGCATCTTGTCGAGGCCGAAGGGCTGAAGCGCACCGGCATCGATCCCGGAATCGCTGGCGCTGACCATGCAGCGGATGCCCGAGACGAAGCCGATGCCGGCGATGACGCCGCCGCCGGGCACGCTCTTGGCAGCATCCGGCACGTCGAACATGTAGCCGGCGAGCGTCGACAGCTCGATGAAGGGCGCGCCGGGATCGAGCACCAACGCGACGCGTTCGCGCGGCAAGAGCTGGCCGCGCTTGTGGAAGCGGTCCTTTGCTGCGGCCGACGCGGCACGCGTGCGTTCTTCCAGCGCGCGCATGCGGTCGATCAGCGCGAGCATGCCGTCGCGGTTGGCATGGTAGGCGGCGCTGCCGGGGGAGATGGTGTTTTCGATGGTGGACATGACAGACCTTGATCGTCATTCCGGGGCACGCGAAGCGTGAACCCGGAATCTCGAGGTTCCGGGTTCGATGCTGCGCATCGCCCCGGAACGACGAGGATGTTCAGCGATTCGTCCCAAAGATCTTCCGCGCCTCGGCCGGAGACGCGATGTCGCGGCCGGCGCGGCGGGCGCAGGCCGCAATGGCTTCGATCAGCTGACCGTTCGAGGTCACCTTCCTGCCGTCGGCAAGATAGAACGTATCCTCCAATCCGGTGCGCAAGTGGCCCCCGAGTTCGGCGCAACGCTGGTGCAGTGGCCAGATCTCTTCGCGGCCGATGGCCGTGACCTGCCAATGCGCCTCAGGGCGCTTCAGCTTGAGCAGGATCGGCAGCAGTTCCGGATCCGACGGCATTCCTGACGCGACGCCCATCACAAAGTTATATTCGAGCGGACCCTTGTACATGCCAACCTGGTGATACATGCCGACGCAGCGGACGATGCCGACGTCGAAACATTCGAACTCGGGGATGGTGCCGACCGCATTCATGACGTCGAGATAATCCTTCACTTTCTCGACCGCGTTGTCGAACATCATGGGCGGCCAGGCCCAGCTATTGTCGGCCTTCACCTTCAGATAATTCAGCGAACCGGCGTTGCATGCGGCGATCTCCGGTTTGGTCTCGCGGATGCAGTCGAGTGCGCCCGAGTAGTTCGGCCCTGAAACGCCCGAGGTGTGGTTGATGATGACGCCGGGGCAGGCTTCGCGGATCGCCTGCTGGATCTCCCTGCTGATGCTGACATCCCAGGACGGCAGATGCCCCTTGTTCGGCGCCTGCTGGCGCAGATGGATGTGCATGATGGACGCGCCGGCATCGAACGCAGCCTTGGCCTCGCGCGCCATCTGCTCTGGCGTCACAGGCACGCTGTGCTGCCTGGGGTCGGTGAGCACGCCGTTCAGGGCGCAGGTGATGACGGCCTTGTCGCTCATACCACTGATGTCTCGCAACGCTGGGAATTCAACGCCTGCGATCATCTGATGCTGGGCATGCGGCTTCTTGCGCGGAGAAGCTAGCTAAAGACGAGTTATCGTAGGGTGGGCAAAGCTTGGCGTGCCCACCATTCCTGCCCGTTGCCGAGAGGTGGTGGGCACGGCGCAAGTGCGCCTTTGCCCACCCTACGAGACCAAGCCTAGCCCGCCTCCGCGAGCTCCCTCACCGTCTCGGTGCTGCGATAGATCGCAAGATCCCGCGAACCGACGAAGATCGCGCGCGGCTTCAAGCCATAGAAGCGGCGGATCGAGTGGCTGAAATGCGTTGAGTCGGGATAGCCGATGTCCTGCGCGAGATGGGCGAGGTTGAGGTTCTGGTTGGCGAAGTGCAGCAGATGCCGCGCGCGCTTCCAGGCGCGGAAGGAGCGGAACGAGATGCCGGTCTCTTCCTTGAACAGATGCAGGAAGCGCGAGGCGGACAGACCTGCTTCGGCCGCGCAGGTATCCGCTGTCACCGGCTCGCCCGAGAAGCGCCCGATGCGGGCGACTGCACGCACCACCCTGGGGTCAAGCACGCGGCGCGGCAGCGCTTCGCCAAAACACATCTCGTCGAATTCGGCGGTGGTGATGTCGCCGTAGCGGCGCTGGCGCAGCAGCGCGTAGGCGGCGAGGATCTTTCGGGCATAGGCCGCGCGGTCGGCTCCCATCAGCCGCTGGGCCAGACCTTCCAGCACGCCATCCGGCACGCTTTCCGGCTCCAGCGTCACGCTGATCGCAGTACGGTAGTCGCTGGCAATGGAGTGCCGCTGGTTCGGAAGGGTGACGAACAGCTCGCCGGTGGCGAGCACGTCGTCGATGGTCATATACAGGCTGCCCTTCACCGCGACATAGACGTGACAGCAACCGGGGGTTCGCTTGCGGGGGCGGCCGAGCAGGCCGGCATAGAAGACCCGCTCCGGCGTGATCAGCATCAAATGGTCGGATTCGCGACCCATGTCTTCCATTTGGGGTATCCTCCTCGCGCGGCTCTTAGGCCGCTGCGGAACAGAGGTCACCTTAGCGGAAATCTGGGCGCTGTCACGACGGGATAGCGCTGTCATCGAGATTGATCCGTCGTTCCGGGGCGGTCCGCAGGACCGAGCCCGGAACCCCGAGATTCCGGGTTCGATGCTTCGCACCGCCCGGAATGACAGCTTCCCTTACGCCTTCGCCCTTGGCGCAATATTCTGTTCAACGCTGGCCTTCTGCTCCGCAGCAACCGCGCGCTTGAAACCGTCGCGCTGCTGCAGGCGTGCCCAATAGGCTGCGACATTCGGGCCGAAATCCTTAGCAAGGCCGGTGGTTTCGGCGAGCCGGAGCGCGAATCCGATCGCAATATCGGCAGCGGTGAAGCGCCCGGCGCACAATGTATCGGCACTTGCAGTTGCTGCTTCAACTGCGCGCAGCCGTCCCAGGAACCATTTCGAATAGTCGCTCACGACCTTATTGTCCCGCTGCTCCGGCTCGTGCTGGCTGTAGCGAAGCACTAGCGTCTGCGGGAAGGTTAGCGTGGCGTCGCTGAAATACATCCAATTCAGGAACGCGCCGTAGGCGGAGTCCTCAGGCCCGACCATGAGAGGCGTCGGACCATATTTGATGCCGAGATAATGGCAGATACCCGAGGACTCGGTCATCTTCGTCTCGCCGTCGATCAGATACGGAATGGTGCCGAGCGGATTCAGCGCGAGATATTCTTTGGCGAAGACGCGCGGCGGGAACGGCAGCATCTTCAATTCATAAGGCAGCCCCATCTCCTCCAGCATCCAGAGCGGACGGAACGAGCGCGCGGCCTCGCAGTGATAGAGCGTGATCATCAGGCGTTTCCTCTACTTCTTCCCCCTGTCATTCCGGAGCGCGCGAAACGCGAGCCCGGAATCTATTCCTCTGCGGAGTCTGGCCGAGCCCGACGCTTCGCGCCGCCCCGGAATGACGGTGTCCATCACAATCCCATCTGCCTTGACGCCAGATCCTTCATGATCTCCTCGGTGCCGCCGCCGATGGCGTTGACCTTGACTTCGCGGTAGATGCGCTCGGCCTTGATGCCGCGCATGAAGCCGGCGCCGCCAAAGATCTGCACGGCTTCCGAGGCGCAGAACGCCATGGTCTGCGTCGCCAGGTTCTTCATCATGCAGATTTCAGCGACCGGGCTCTCGCCTTGCTCCAATCGCCAGGCCAACATCTCGAGCATTGCTTGCGAGGCTGCGACCTTCTGCGCCATGTCGACGATCTTGTGCCTGATGACCTGGTGCTGGGCAAGCGGCTTGCCAAAGGTCTTGCGCTCCTTGGCGTAGGCGATGGCTTCATCGAGGCAGACCCGCGCGAAGGCGGTGCAACTCGCCGCCATGCCCATCCGCTCGCTGTTGAAATTCTGCATGATGATCTTGAAGCCGTGCCCCTCCTCGCCGATCAGGTTCTCCGCCGGCACGCGGCAATCATCGAAATGCAGCGTCGCAGTGTCGGAGGCCCACCAGCCCATTTTCTTCAGCCTGGTGCGGGACAGGCCCGGCGTATCGCCCTCGATCAGGAGCAGGCTGACGCCGCCGGCGCCCTCACCGCCGGTACGCACCGCAACGGTCAGATAATCGGCGCGGACGCCTGAGGTGATGAAGGTCTTTTCGCCGCTCACGACGTAGTGGTCGCCGTCGCGCCGCGCCCTGGTGCGGAGGTTCGCGACATCCGAGCCGCCGCCCGGCTCGGTAATCGCGAGCGCGGAGATCTTCTCGCCCGACAGCACCTGCGGCAGCACGCGTGCCTTGATCTCTGGCCGCGCCGCGCGGGCGATTGGCGGCGAGCCGATGGTGTGGCTCATCAGGCTGGCGCTGACGCCGCCGGCGCCGGCGCGCGCCAGCTCCTGGCTCGCCACGATCTTCATGAACTGGTCGGCGGCGATCCCGCCATATTCCTCGGGAAATCCGAGCCCCAACAGCCCGATCTCAGCTGCCTTGCGATAGAGCGCGCGGGGGAATTCGCCGGCCTCGTCCCATTCATGGGCGAACGGGGCGATCTCCCTGTCGACGAAGCGGCGCATCATTTCGCGAAAGGCGTCGTGCTCGGCGGTATAGAATGGGCTCTTCATTGCGATATTGCTTTCGACCACTCCTGCCGTTCCACCATGGCTGGAACACCGGCGGCTCACTTGCGCGGAGTGGCTGGATTCGCCGAGCCGCTTGGCGGCAAGCCGTGATCTAGCAACTCAACGCAAGACGATTTTCACCCATCGCAGGCCAACTCCAAATCAAAAAAACTGCTGCACAAACTCCGGCTGGCCTCCCAGGGCCATGCCGGGCATGGTGCACAGCAATAAGAATCCAGACGACACAGGACCGCCGAGGGAGGGAGTGTTGGCCGTTCGTTATTACGATTGGATCGCTCATCACGCCCGCCGCGCGCCTTCCAAGGTCGCGGCCATCGATCTCGCAAGCGGGCGCCGCTTCACCTATTCGGAGTTCAACGCCCGCATCTCGCGCCTGGCTTCGTTCTTGCGTCACTCGCTGAAGGTCTCGCGCGGCGACCGCGTCGCCGTGCTGGCGCCGAACACCACCGATATGCTGGACGTGCAGTTCGCCTGCGGACGGCTCGGCGCCGTCCTGGTGCCGCTGAACATCCGCCTCACCGTTCCCGAGCTTCAGTTCATCACCGGCGATTGCGCGCCTGACGTGATGATCTACGACACCGAACTGGCCGAGACAGCGCTCGCCGTCGCAAAGCTCTGCAACGTCGCGACCAGCGTGCCGCTCGGCTCCGGCGGAGCCTATGAAGCCGGCATCGCCGCGGCCAAGCCGCTCGACCGCACCGAGGAGGTCACGCTCGATGATGTCTCGACCATCATGTACACGTCGGGCACCACTGGTCACCCCAAGGGCGCGACCATCACGCATGGCATGACGTTCTGGAATTGCGTCAATCTCGGCGGCCCCGCCTGTATCGGACCATCCTCGGTGGCTCTTACTGTGCTGCCGATGTTCCACACCGGCGGACTGAATTGCTACACCAATCCCGTGCTGCATGCCGGCGGCACCGTGATCATCATGCGCGCCTTCGATCCCGCCGCGGCGCTCGGCCTGATCAACGATCCCGCACACGGCATCAACGCGTTCTTCGGCGTGCCCGCGATCTACCAGTTCATGGCGCAGCATCCGGCCTTCGCGACGACCGATCTCTCCAGGCTGATCGTTTGCGGTGTCGGCGGCTCACCGGTACCGATGCCGCTGCTGAAGGTCTGGGAGGCGCGCGGCGTGGCGCTCCAGCAGGGCTACGGCATGACCGAGACCTCACCGGCCGTGCTGGTGCTGGACCGCGAGGACGCGGCGCGCAAGGCCGGCTCCGCCGGCAAGCCAGTGCTGCACACCGAAGTGCGCATCGTGCGCCCCGACGGCAGCGATGCCGATGTCGGCGAGCTCGGTGAGCTCTGGGTCAAAGGACCGAACATCACGCCGGGCTACTGGAACAGGCCCGAGGCCAACAAGACGTCGTTCACCGACGGCTGGCTGCACACCGGCGATGCCACGCGCGTCGACGAGGAAGGTTTCTACTACATCGTCGATCGCTGGAAGGACATGTACATCTCCGGCGGCGAGAACGTCTATCCGGCCGAGGTCGAGAACGTTCTGCATCAGATCGCGGCGGTTGCGGAAGCCGCGGTGATCGGCATTCCTGACGCGCAATGGGGCGAGGTGGGCCTTGCGATCGTTGCAGTGAAGCAAGGCCAACAGCTGACAGAGGCCGACGTCTTCGCGCATTGCGCGGCCAACCTGGCGCGCTTCAAATGCCCGCGCCAGGTCCGCTTCGTCGATGCCCTGCCGCGCAACGCCACCGGCAAGATCCACAAGCCGACCCTGCGCAAGGAATTCTCGGTGGCTTCGGAGGTCGACAAGAAAGTCGCCGAGGCCTGATCAAGGCGCTCCTCGCGATTCCGCGCCGATCGAGCAGCTGAAGATGCGTGGTTCAAGGCTGTTTAACCTCGATGCCAACGACAGGCAGGCCGAGACGACGCGCATCGCCGATACCTCTGAACTCGGGGCAGGCCCAGGCCAGGATGGCGATGCCTGATTGCGGCAGGTCGAGGCTCAACATGTAACGGTCCACGCCGACCTCGATCGCGGCGCGATCGAGAGCTGCGCCGTCGAGATAGAATTGCGCGCCGATCTGGTCGAGCGGCTCACGCAGGGCGGGACTGCGGATGCAGATCGTGCTGCGTCCCGGCGCGCCCTTGATCCGAACGGCTGCCTGCGGCTCGCTCCAGCGAAAAGCATGGCCGGCAGCCGATTCCAGCTCGTGAAAGCCGAGCTGCGCGAGGACCTGATCGCCAAGCAGCTTCTTCGCCGATCTGGTGTGCCCGCGAACACGACGGATAGATGCGAGCCGCTGAAGGTGGATCAGCGATGCGATGTAGAGCTTCATCCACCGCGCAATGGCATCGCGCGAGCCGAATGGAGCCAGCGCTGACAGCACCAGGCGCGCATGAGCGGTGGCAAGGAAAGCCGTGACGCGCGCACGGAGATCACCGAACAGCGCCGGTCCGCTCCAGCGCCACAGTGCACGCAGTTCCTCGTCGGGCCATTTCCGACGGAGACGCGGCAGGCTGTAACGCAGCAGCGCGTTCAATGCATTGAACGCAAGCGGACGATCCAACTCGTCCCGGTCTTTCCATTCAAAGGGAATTTCGATCAGCTCGCTGCCCGGATCGCGCCGATCCTCGCTGAGAAATCGGCTCTCGCCCTGGACGAAATCGAGCGTGAACGTCTTCAGCTCACCGATCCGGCCGATATAATAGTGGTGGAAGCGCGCTTGCTCGAGATAGCCGATGGCGTAGCCTCGCGCATGGTAAGCGGCGGCGAGCACCCATTCGGCGAAATGACCGAGCTCTTCGCGCAGGCCCCCGCACTCCCGATAGACGTCGCGCCGCGTTACGAAGCACTGGTCGAGCACCTTGCGCCAGGGATGCTGCTTCATGCCGAACTCGATGTCGGCCTGGTACATCGCGGCCTCCGCCTCGGACAGGCGGTTGTGGCAGATCGGGACCGAGCGGCAGGAAAATCCGGCCCAGTCGGGATGATCTTCGATTGCGCGGATGCAGAGCGCGATCACGTCGGGCTCGGGCCAGCAATGCGATTCCGTGAAGAATAAATAGCGGCCGCCAGCCCTGGCGGCGCCGGCCGCGCAGAGCCCGATATCGTGCACGGAATCCGCGAATTCGAGGCGGGCCTGGCCTGCGGCAAGCGCGTTCAGCTCCGCATGCGCCGTGAAGTCGGGTGGAATGACCAGAATGATCTCGTAGAGAGACCTGTCCGCCGTCTGTGACGTCCAGCCAAGCCAGGACTGCTCCCACTGCCCGCGGTGAAATTCGAGCGGGATGATGACCGAGAACAGTGGGCACGCGACGTCGGATGTTACAGCCACGTCCTATACCGACAATAACAGCGCGAATGACTCCTCCACCGTGCGGCGCAGGTGGCTCAGATACAGCGCATGGTTGGCGTGGTCAGGCATGATCCGTCCGAGCGCCGGCTCCTTGACGTTGTTGATCGGAACATAGGCGATTGGCGCCGCGACCGGCATCAGCTGGGAGCCGGCGCCGGCACGCAGCGTCGAAATGATGCCGTACATCGCACCTGTTACGGTCGGCCGCGACACCGTGATGACGCGATGCTGCCCGTGCTTGTTGATGACGAGATAGATGAAGCCGGATTGATGCGGCACCGCAACTTCGCCGGTGTGCTCATAGGCGGCATCGGTTCGCTCGCCCTCGCGGAAGACCAGCGAGGACACTTTCGGCTCCCAGGCGATTTCGGTGCGATAGGCGAAGATCGCATCCCTGTCGCCAAAGGATGGCCGCAGGGTGAGGTAGACACCCTCGATCCAGGTCACCGCACGATGCGAATAGGAGCCGAGGCCGTCGGGTGCGACGTCGCTGCCCCCCGCGGGCGCCGGCGTGGCAGTGCTCTTTCGCAGGGACACGCCCAGGGCCTGCTCCAGCCGGACCGTGGTCGCCAGCGTGAACGGGCGCCGGCCTCCGAGCGCCTTTTCCAGGGTCGACAGGCTGAGCTTGGCCTGCTCGGCCAGCGCCTGCCGCGAGATCCGGCGCCTGGCGATTTCCTCGCGGATCATCTCCGCGACCTCGCGGCTTTGCTCGTCCGAAAGCTGCTTGTCGGAGAGCTTGTCTTGCGTCTGCATCGTTAACCCCGCTCCACGGCGTCCAGTCTAGCAGGGCGGACAAGTCAGCACAAAACCGGACATCGCCGCCAAACCGGCTGATGGCTCCGACCGGCCGTGGCGGATCATTACCGATCATTCTGCTCGCGAAATCAGGCCCTCCCGACCGATGCTCGGCAGCATCAAACATGCTTCGGGAGCAGGCCAAATGGACAATTACGACACGGTCGAAAGCGACGAACACCCTGACGAAAATCCGTGGCTCGGCAGGCTGATCAAGGTCGGGCTGTTCCTTCTGGCGCAAAGCATCGCCGTGCTCCTGGTCAGTTTCGTGGCCCTGCTGGTGAGCTTCGAGACCTCCTGGTCGGCGACGACGGAGCAGGCCAGCCTGCTCCAGCCCGGCGATGCCAAATCCGGCACCCTGCTCCTGAAGGAGAATGGCGCCACGACCGAAGCCATCCGGCTCGGGATCGACGTCGACATCACGGTCTCAGGCCCGACGCTGCGCACGCGCGTCACCCAGGTCTTCCGCAACCCGACCAAGGACTGGGCCGAGGCGACCTATGTCTATCCGCTGGGTGCCGACGGCGCCGTCGACACGCTGAAGATGGTGGTCGGTGACCGCGTCATTGTCGGCGATATCAGGGAACGCCAGCAGGCCCGCGTCATCTACGAGGAAGCGCGCCGCACCGGGCAGAAGGCCGCGCTCACCGAGCAGCAGAGGCCCAACATCTTCACCAATTCGGTGGCCAATATCGGTCCCGGCGAAACCGTGCTGGTGCAGATCGAATATCAGGAGCCCGTGCGTCAATCCGGCAACGAATATTCGCTGCGCGTGCCGCTCGTGGTCGGGCCGCGCTACAATCCGGCGCCGATCGTGCAGAGCGTCGATTTCCGCAATGACGGCTCCGGCTGGGGCGCGACCCGCTCAGATCCGGTGCCCGATCGTGAGCGCATCTCGTCACCCGTTCTCGATCCCGCCGGGAATGCACCGGTCAATCCGACCAGCATCACAGTGCACCTGAAAGCCGGCTTCGCGCTCGGCGAGGTGAAGAGTCACTCCCACAACGTCAAGATCGAAAGTCCTGATGACGCGACGCGTGTCGTGACGCTCGCGGACGGCTCCGTGCCCGCTGACCGCGACTTCGAGCTGACCTGGAAGCCGGCCGCTGAAAAAGCACCGTCAGTCGG
Source organism: Bradyrhizobium sp. CCBAU 51745 (assembly GCF_028128715.1). Taxonomy (NCBI): domain Bacteria; kingdom Pseudomonadati; phylum Pseudomonadota; class Alphaproteobacteria; order Hyphomicrobiales; family Nitrobacteraceae; genus Bradyrhizobium; species Bradyrhizobium sp. CCBAU 51745. The sequence continues at coordinate 561,137 of NZ_LBJP01000007.1, forward strand.
GCTGTTCCGTGAGCGTGTCGGCGATGCCGACTACCTCCTGGCTTTCGTCACGCCGCCGGCCGCCGAGCAGACAGCGCAGAAGCCGCTGCCGCGTGAAGTGGTGTTCGTGATCGACAATTCCGGTTCGATGGGCGGCACCTCGATCGAGCAGGCCAAGGCGAGTCTGCTTTATGCGCTCGGCCGCCTGCAGCCGAGCGATCGCTTCAACGTGATCCGCTTCGACGACACCATGGACGTGCTGTTTCCGGCCTCGGTTGCCGCCGATGCCGCGCATGTCGGTGAAGCGACCTCCTTCGTCAGCGCCTTGCAGGCGCGCGGCGGCACCGAGATGGTGCCGGCGATGCGCGCCGCGCTGACCGACAGGGTCGCCGACACCAGCATGGTTCGCCAAATCGTGTTCCTGACGGAAGGCGCGATCGGCAACGAGCAGCAATTGTTCGAGACCATCACGGCGATGCGTGGCCGCTCGCGCATCTTCATGGTCGGCATCGGCTCCGCGCCCAACACTTATCTGATGACGCGTGCTTCCGAGCTCGGCCGCGGGACCTTCACCCATATCGGGTCCGTCGATCAGGTCGAGGAGCGTATGCGCGGCCTGTTTGCCAAGCTGGAGAACCCTGCCGTGACCGGCCTCACCGCGAAGTTTTCCGATGCCAAGGCCGACGTCACGCCGGCAATCATCCCGGACGTCTATCGCGACGAGCCCTTGCTGCTTGCAGCGAAGCTCGACAAGCTCGCGGGCTCGCTGGAGCTCAAGGGTCATGTCGGCGATCGTCCGTGGTCGGTGACGCTGTCCTTGAAAAATGCCGCTGAGGGCAAGGGTCTGTCGAAGCTTTGGGCCAGGCGCAAGATCGGCGATGCGGAAGTGGCGCGAACGCTCCGCGAGATGACGCCGGAGGACACCGACAAGACGGTCCTTGCGCTGGCACTCGACCATCAGATCGTCACGCGGCTGACCAGTCTCGTCGCTGTCGACAAGACGCCGAGCCGTCCCGAAGGCGCGCCGCTCAAGCTCAGCGAGCTTCCGATCAACCTGCCGGCGGGCTGGGATTTCACGAAGGTGTTCGGTGAACGGCCGCAGCAGACCCCGGCACATCTGCGCGAGCGCCGCGCCGATGCGGGCCAGCCCGCGGCAAGACGGCCAGCACCTGTCACCTCGGATACGATCCGCCTGCCCAAAACTGCGACCTCTGCAGAACTGAAGATGATCGCAGGCCTGATCCTGATCGTGCTCGCCCTGATCCTGCTCGTGTTCAACCGGCGTCAGACCTTGCTCACTGATGCCGCTTGAGAGAGGAGCCCCCCGAACTCCTCTTGCTTGGCGCGCGCGGCTGCCCGTCCCGAAACCAACGGCCGCGCGCGCCTTTTTCTTGGAATGACGAACGAGAGATACGCCATGCCCCGCCTCATCTCGCCTCTGGACTTGGCGCAGGTCCTGGCGCTGGTCCTGGCGCTGGTCGGATCAATCCTGTTCGGTGACGGCGCCTACATCCACGCCAAGGCGTGGCTCGCCCAGGTGCTGCTGGAGCATGCGTTCGAACGGAGCATTGCGACCGGCCAGCCGGTCAAGCCATGGTCCTGGGCCGACACCTGGCCGGTGGCGCGGATCGAGGTCAAGCGGATCGGCGCCAGCGCGATCGTGCTGGAAGGCACGAGCGGCCAGGCGCTCGCCTTTGGGCCCGGCCACGTCGACCGCACGGTTGACGCCGGCGAGCGCGGGGTTGCCGTCTACGCGGCACATCGCGATACACATTTCCGCTTCCTGCGAAACGTCGTCATCGGTGATGTGATCGACGTCACACGCAGTGACGGCAACCGTTTTCGTTATCGGGTGGATTCCTCGACGATCGTCTATTTCGACGCGTCTGACATCGATCCCGAAACTCAAGGTTCAGAGCTTGTCCTTGCGACTTGCTGGCCGTTCGACGCTCTCACCTCCGGCCCGGAGCGCTACCTGCTGCGTGCGACCTTGGTGGATGATCGTGAATAGCCGTTCGCAATTGCGAAGTTTGATCTCGGGCTCGCAGGGCTGACGTCCGCAACAGCGACGTCGTCAGCCGCTGAACTGGCGCTGCCGGCAGGAGACCTATAAGAAGGCCTGCGGATCTTTGTGGCGGAGCCGGGCGGGAACACGGGGTAGATGGACGAAGACTTCAGGCAGGGTCTCGAATACCGATTGGAACAGCTGGAAAACCGCGTCGCGCTGTTGGAGCGCAACCTGAGTCTCGTTGCGGCCGGCCAGAGACGGGCCTCGTTCCGCGGTCTCTGGCGGCGTCCCCCAATGTGGACCTTCGAGCAACATCTGCCGCGCCTGCTCAACCTCAACGCGTTCAAGTCCCCACCTGCGATCCCTGCGAACGCACCGCGGATCGCGATGGTCACGCCAAGCTACAACCATGCGGATTATATCGGCGCCACGATCGACAGCATCGTCGGCCAGGCTTACCCGAATCTCTATTATCACGTGCAGGACGGCGCCTCGATCGACGGCACGGTTGATCTCCTGAAGAGCCGCGGCAACAGCATCAGCTGGAGGAGCGAGCCGGACAACGGCCAATCCAACGCCATCAATCTCGGTTTTGCCGGCGTCGAATGCGAGATCATGGCCTATCTCAACAGCGACGACATGCTGCTGCCTGGGACGCTCGCTCATGTCGTCGACTATTTCATGTCGCATCCCGATGTCGACATTGTCTACGGCAACCGCATCTTCATCAATCGTGATGGGCTTGAGGTTGGACGCGCGGTGCTGCCTCGCCACGATGACAAGACGCTACAATATGCCGACTACATTCCGCAGGAGACGATGTTCTGGCGCAAGCGCGTGTGGGACAAGATCGGTCCAATCGATGAAAGTTTCCATTTCGCGATGGACTGGGATTTCATCCTGCGGGCACAGGCCGCCGGATTCAAGTTCGTACGCCTGCCGCGGTTTCTTTCCTGCTTCCGGATCCATGACGCACAGAAGACGACGGCAACCTATGCAATCGGTGTCAAGGAGATGGGCATCCTGCGGCGTCGCGTCCTCGGATTCGATCCGACGCAGATGCAGATAAGGCGCGCCATTGCGCCTTATCTGCTGCGGCAGCTGGCCTATCACTACAGCTACAAATTGGGCCTGCTGCGCTACTGAGAACGGCGCGGTTACGTGCGATCCGCCGCGCATTCCGCCACGCGGCATGCAGCGCCGCCGGTTGCCACTCCTGTCAACTCACCCTACGATCAGCTGACGCGCCGCCAAGAAGAACAACAGGTGAGGTCACGCCATGGAAGCTCAGGTCTCAGTCGCGTCGGTTCCTGGCCGTCCATGGTCGCCACCGCCCGATGCCGGCGACATCGTCAAGCGCATCCACGCCATGCTGCATCCACACAACATCGTGCTGGTGGGTGCGACCGACAAGCCGGGCAATTACGCCGAGCGCATCTGGAACAATCTGGTCAAATACGGCTTCGAGGGCGGGCTCTACCCTGTCAACGCCAGGCGCGAGAGCATCTGGGGCGTCACTTGCTACAAGGACTTTGCGAGCCTCCCGGAAAAGCCCGACCATGTTCTCGTGCTGGTGCCCGCGCGCTTTGCCGTGCAGGTGATCCGCGACGCCGCCGCTGCCGGCGCGCGGTCCGCGACCATCGTCACCTCGGGTTTCAGCGAATTGCAGGATGAGGAGAGCCAGAGGCTCGCCGCCGAGCTGCAACAGGCGGTGCGCGAGACGGGGCTCGCCGTCACCGGTCCGAACTGCCTCGGCAATTTGAGCGCCGGCGAAAAGCTCTTCACCAATATCGACGACCGAACCGTCACCATGGAACAAGGCGCGGTGGCGATCGCCGGGCAGTCGGGCGCCATCGTCATGGCAATCAGGCAGGCGCTGGAAGATCGCGGCGTCGGTGTCGGCTACATGGTGACAACAGGCAACGAGACCGGGCTCGAGACACCGGACCTGATGCGCTATTTCGCCGAGGATCCGAGCATCAAGGTGATCGTGGTCTATCTCGAGGGCGTGCGCAACACCAGAGCGTTTCGCGATGCCTGCAAGGCCGCGCGCGCCGCCAGCAAGCCGGTCATCGCGCTCAAGCTCGGGTCATCGGAGGGCGGCCGCGCCGCCGCGATGGCACACACCGGCGCGCTCGCGGGCTCGATCGAGACATTCGATGCGATTGCAACGCGCGAAGGCGTGATCCGCGTCGCCGGCCTCGACGAGCTGATCGAGACCACCGAATGCTTCGTCCACGCCACCGTGCCCAAGGGCGACCGGCTCGCGGCGGTGACGCTGTCAGGCGGCAAGCGCGGCATGCTGATCGATGCCTTCTTTGCACAAGGGCTGAGTTTCGCGCCGCTCAGCCCGCATGTCAGCCGCGAGCTCAGCAAGATGCTCGGACCGGGCTCGATCGTGGGCAATCCGCTCGACGCCGGCTTTGCCGCGGTGGTTGATCCCTCCGTCTACATGAAGTCGATCAAGCTGATGATCGACGATCCCGATATCGACATCGTCATCGTCGACGCCGAGTTTCCAAAGGCGCCGCACGAGCAACGCGAGCGGAACTTGCGCATCGTCAACGAGATGGCGGGCCGGGCCGGAAAGCCCGTGATCTATATCAGCGCGATGTCGATCGGCTTCACCGAGTTCACCAAGGACTTGCGCAAGTCGCTGCCGCATCTGACGGTGATGCAGGGCATGGACCGCGCGGTGACCGCGATCAAATCACTGCTCGCCTATGCGAAACTGCGCAAGGAAGTGCCCGACATCGTCTCGAGCTCGAAGCCGGCGGCACGCGCCTTGCTGGAGAAGACGCTGAAGTCGGCGCACGGCGCCGCGCTCGACGAAGTCGCGTCGAAGAAGCTGCTGAAGGCCTATGGCATCCCGGTCTCGAAGGAGGGAATCGCGCAGACCGCCGCAGAAGCCGCGGACATCGCCAGGCAGATCGGCTTTCCGGTCGTGGCAAAGGTCGTCAGCGCCGAGATCCTGCACAAATCCGACATCGGCGGCGTGGTGCTGAACCTCAACAGCGCGGCCGAGGTGAAGCAGGCGTTCGCTGACATCACCGCGCGGGTGAACAAGCTAAAGGGCAGGCCGAAACTCGACGGCATCCTGATCGCACAGCAGGTCAAGGCCGATCTCGAGCTCGTCGTCGGCGCCTCGCTCGATGCCGAGATGGGCCCCGTCGTGCTGTTCGGCACCGGCGGCATCGATATCGAGCTGATGAAGGACGTGGCGCTATCAGGCGCACCGCTCGACCAGGCCGAGGCGCGGCTTTTGATCGGCCAGACCAAGGCCGGCGTCAAGATGCGCGGCTATCGCGGCAAGCCGGCGCTGCACGAGGCCTCGGCCGTCAAGGCGCTGGTCGGCCTGTCCAATCTGATTGCGGATGCCGGCAACCGGATTGCCTCGATCGACGTCAATCCGTTCCTGATCAATGCCAGGACGGGCGTGGCCGTCGACGCGCTGATCGTGCTGAACAATGCCGCCGCCAAGCGCGCCGCCGGGCATTGAGTTCGCGTAGGGCCGTAGGGCGGATTAGCGCAGCGTAATCCGCCAATTTTGCACCACTGGAGACAAAAACGGCGGGTTACGCTTCGCTAACCCGCCCTACGTACCATGACTGCCTCCTTCCAACTTCCCGGCATTGGCCGTAGACTCCACTTCATGGCACGCGCGAGCAATCTTGTGATCGGAACGGCGACGCTGACGGCGATCGCCGTCGCGTTCGGCGGCCTGCTCGGCGTGCAGAAATGGCGCGCCAGCCAGAGCCGCAGCCAACTGCGCGTCGTTTTCGAAGGCGGCTCCGCGAGCGGCCTGCGCCGCGGCGGTCCGGTCAATTTCGACGGCGTGCCCGCCGGCCAGATCCTGTCGATCAAGCTGGAAAGTCCGCGCAAGGTCGTGGCGCTGGTGTCGCTCGACAACACCGCGCCGATCCGCAAGGACACGGTGGCCGGCATCGAGTTCCAGGGCCTCACCGGCGTTGCCGCGGTCTCGCTGATCGGTGGTGCCCCGTCGGCGCCACCGGTGCCGCTGGACTCGGATGGCATCCCCGTGCTGACCGCCGATCTCAGCGACGCCGAATCCATCGTCGACACCTTGCACAGCGTCGACCGCACCATCGTCAGCAACGCGCCCGCGATCAAGGACGGTCTGCGCACGTTCGAAAACTATACAGCCGATCTCGGCGGCAAGGGCGAGGAGATCGACGCCGTGATGCTCAAGGTCGACAACGCCTTTGCAGGATTCGACAAGGCGGTCTCGAAGATCGAGGGTGCGGTGCCGGGTTTCGTCGACGGCAAGGCCGACGAGCTGTTCGAAAAGGTGAAGGGGCTGCACGAGCTCGCCGACACCATGAAGAAGAAATCGGCAAGCTTCCTCGAGGAGACCCGTCGCTCGCTGCTCGACGTCAGCGAAGCCGCCAACAAGATGAGCGGGCTGCCTGCGCCCGCCGCGGCCCCGCGTCCGCCGCGCAAGCCGGCGCAGCCGAAGCGATAGGATCTACCCCTAATAGTTGCTCGGCGCGGCCTCGTTCGGGATGCCGTCGATTGGGCATTCGGCGGTGCCCGGCGTGGCGCGCGTCATGGCCTCGACCATGTCGCGGGTACCCTCGGGGTCCTTGATCCAGTTCTTGTAGAAATCATACGGGCAGGCCGCGACGCCGCGCGGGCTGTCGCCGGAATTGATCATGCCGGTGTAGCCGCGATGGACCAGCTTGTAGAGATGGTTCTGCGACTGGCCGTTGCGGCGCGCATCGCGGATCAGGTGTTTCGAGAGCTGGGCGTACTGGATGCCGTAATCCTCCTCGCCACACTCGCCGAGCGTACGGCCATCGAAGCCGATGATCGCGGAATGGCCGAAATACGAATACACGCCGTCGAAGCCGGCGGCGTTGGCGACCGCCACATAGACATTGTTGGCCCAGGCCATCGCCTTGGAGATCATGACCTGCTGCTCCTTGGCCGGGTACATGTAGCCCTGGCAGCGCACGATCAGCTCGGCGCCCTTCATCGCGCAGTCGCGCCAGATCTCCGGATAATTACCGTCGTCGCAAATGATCAGGCTGACCTTGAGGCCTTTCGGGCCCTCGGAGACATAGGTGCAATTGCCGGGATACCAGCCTTCGATCGGCACCCACGGCATGATCTTGCGATATTTCTGCACGATCTCGCCCTTGTCGTTCATCAGGATCAGCGTGTTGTAGGGCGCCTTGTGCGGATGCTCCTCATGGCGCTCGCCGGTCAGCGAGAACACGCCCCACACTTTCGCCTTGCGGCAGGCCTCGGCAAAGATCGCCGTCTCCTCGCCCGGCACCATGGAGGCCGTCTCATACATCTCCTTGGAGTTGTACATGATGCCTTGCGTGGAATATTCCGGGAAGATCACGAGATCCATGCCGGGCAGGCCGACCTTCATGCCCACGATCATGTCGGCGATCTTGCGGGCGTTGTCGAGCACCTCGGCCTTGGTGTGCAGGCGGGGCATCTTGTAGTTGACCACTGCGACGCCGACGGTGTCGTTGCTGCTGGAAATATCGCCGTGAAGCATGTTGAGCGCTCCTGTACTTTATTTGATTGATGTTGGCGTGGCGTTAGTGGCTGATCATCCAGGGCCGCGCGGTGGGAAAGCCTTTGGCGCCACTTTTGCTCTTGGTGATCAAACGCGCGGGCTTCTTCTTGTCCGCCGCGTTCTTGTTCTTGACGGTCTTGCCCGATGAGCAACAACCGCAGCCGGGGCCGTGCGAGGCCTTGTATTGTGCCAACGTCTGCGGCGCGTGCGCACTGCGCTCGTTGACGGCGTGCGCCTTGCGCTTGTCTGCCGGCATGCAGAAGAAGTTCGGTGCGGTCAGGATCACGCGCGGCGCCATCGTCTCGCAGTGCGGACAGTTTTGCGGATCGTCGCATTCCGCCATCGGGCGGAGGTCCTTGAAAGGTCCGCAGTCGTCACAGAGATATTCATAGACCGGCATCGTGTTGTCCTTCGTGTTCCTTGATCCGTCATCCTGAGTCGCTCTGGATGGGGCGCGTTGCGCCTCATCGAGAGCCTCGAAGGATGTACGGCCGAGATGCAGCCGAGCCGTCGTCCTTCGGGGCTCGCCTTGCCTTGCAAGGCGAGCACCTCAGGATGACGGGGATAGAACGCACGATCATTTGTCCGGCGAGATCGGCATCTTGATATCGCCGGTGATGTGCTTGATCGGGCCCGCCGCCGAAGGCATCACGTCGAAATCGAAGATCTCGGTCGGCAGCCACAGCGTGGCGCAGGCGTTGGGCACGTCGACCACGCCGGAGATGTGGCCCTGGCACGGCGCGGTGCCGAGGATCGAATAGGCCTGGGCGCCGGAGTAGCCGAACTTCTTCAGATACTCGATGGCATTGAGACAGGCCTGGCGATAGGCGATGTGGACGTCGAGATAATGCTGCTTGCCGGCCTCGTCGACCGAGATGCCTTCAAAGATCAGATAGTCCTTGTAGTTCGGCGTGATCGGCGACGGTTTGAAGATCGGATTCTTGATGCCGTATTTCGACATGCCGTCCTTGATCACCTCGACCTTGAGATGCAGCCAGCCGGCCATCTCGATGGCCCCGCAGAAGGTGATCTCGCCGTCGCCCTGGCTGAAATGCAGATCGCCCATGGAGAGACCCGCGCCGGGCACATAGACCGGGAAGTAAATCTTCGAGCCGCGCGAGAGATCCTTGATGTCGCAATTGCCGCCATGCTCGCGCGGCGGCACGGTGCGCGCGCCCTCGGCGCCGATCTTGGCCTTGACGTCGCCCTTGGCACGGCCGCCATGCGCCGTTGCCGCGAACGGCGGATTGGCGAGACCAGGCACGCGGGTCGGGTTGGTCGAGATCAGCTCGGCCTCGCGCTTGTTCCAGGTCTCCAGCATCTTCGGATCAGGCAGACAGCCGATCAGGCCGGGATGGATCAGGCCGGCGAAGTTGACGCCGGGCACATGGCGCGACGAGGTGTAGAGGCCCTTGATGTCCCAGATCGATTTCTGCGCCAGCGGAAAATGGTCGGTGAGGAAGCCGCCGCCATTCTGCTTGGAGAAGAATCCGTTGAAGCCCCACAGGCTCTCCTTGAGCGGGCCGACGTCGAGCAGGTCGACCACGAGGAGATCGCCGGGCTCGGCGCCCTTGACGCCGATCGGACCGGAGAGGAAGTGCACGATCGACAGGTCGATGTCGCGCACGTCGTCGGCGGAGTCGTTGTTCTTGATGAAGCCGCCGGTCCAGTCATAGGTCTCGATGATGAAATCGTCGCCGGGATTGACCCAGGCCACGATCGGGATGTCTGGGTGCCAGCGGTTATGCACCATGTCATTTTCGTAGGCCGACTTGGTGAGATCGACCTTGATCAGTGTCTCTGGCATCGAGATGCTCCCCTTTTACTACGGTTGGTTAGACGGACAGATATTTCGAGACCTGCGCGGCATCGACAGCATCGCGCGGGTCGTCACGCACGATCTCGCCGTTCTCGATCACCAGCACGCGGTCGGCGATATCGAGCGCGAAGCTCAGGACCTGCTCGGAGACGACGATCGACAGCCCCTTTTCGTCGCGGATGCGTTTCAGCGTCCGCGCCATGTCCTTGATGATCGACGGCTGGATGCCCTCGGTCGGCTCGTCGAGCAGCAGCACCTTCGGCTTGGTCGCGAGCGCCCGCGCAATCGCGAGCTGCTGTTGCTGACCGCCGGAAAGATTGCCGCCACGGCGGCCCTTCATCTCCAGCAGCACCGGAAACAGCTCATAGATGTCGCTTGGTACTTCCGATCCGCCGGAGACGACGAGGCCGGTCTCGATGTTTTCCTTCACCGTCATGGTGGAGAAGATCATGCGGCCCTGCGGCACATAAGCGAGGCCCTTGGCGACGCGCTCATAACTCGGCAGGCCGCCGAGCTCCGCGCCGTCCATGGTCACTGAGCCGCTTCTAGCCGGCAGGATGCCCATCAGCGATTTCATCAGCGTGGTCTTGCCCATGCCGTTGCGGCCCATGATCGCAACGATCTCGTTGGGCGCGACCTTGACGTTGAGCCCGTGCAGCACCTCGCTTTGGCCGTAGGCGACGTGAAGATCGGAAATTGCCAGCATCGTCGTACTCCTAGGCTCGGTGTTCCTTCACCTCTCCCCACCGGGGAGAGGTCGCGCCGAAGGCGCGGGTGCGGGGGTGCAGGTCCCTCGAGAGAGCGGAACCCCTCACCCGAATTGCACTTGACGACGCTTCGCATCGCAAGGCGCAATTCGACCTCTCCCATAGGGAGAGGTGGACCGTCGTTGCCGCGACAGACTCGACCAACTTCGCCATCGTCAGTGCCCCAGATACACTTCGATGACCTTGGGATCGTTCTGCACTTTCTCCATGGTGCCCTCGGAGAGGATCTGGCCCTGGTGCAGCACGGTGACCTTGTGCGCGATATTCTCGACGAACTTCATGTCGTGCTCGATCACCAGCACCGAACGGTTCTGGATGATGCGGTTGAGCAGCTCGGCGGTCTTGGCACGCTCGGACACGCTCATGCCGGCGACGGGCTCGTCTAGCATCAAGAGGTCCGGATCCTGGATCAGCAGCATGCCGATCTCGAGCCATTGCTTCTGGCCGTGGCTGAGCAGGTCGGCGCTCATGTTCAGCTTGTCCTTCAGGAAGATCATCTCGGCGACCTCGTGGACGCGATCGCGCACGGCGGCATCGCGGGTGAAGGTCAGCGCGCCGAACACCGAGCGTCCGCGCGGATAGGAGATCTCCAGATTCTCGAACACCGTGAGATCGTCGTAGATCGACGGGTTCTGGAATTTGCGCCCGACACCGGCCTTGACGATCTCGTTCTCCTTCATCCGCGTCAGCTCCTTGCCGCGGAACTGGATCGAGCCTGAGGTCGCTTTGGTCTTGCCGCAGATCAGGTCGAGCACGGTGGTCTTGCCGGCGCCGTTGGGGCCGATGATGACGCGGATCTCGTTTTCGTCGACATAGAAGGAGAGATCGTTGACCGCCTTGAAGCCGTCGAACGACACCGTCAGGGCCTCGACCGCGAGCAGGAATTCCTTGGGCTGATGACCGATGAGCATGATCTATTTCCTCATTGCTAACGCGGCATCGGCATCGTGATGACCGATGAGCATGATGATCTCCTCACTCCGCCGGGGCGCCGTCGGCGACCGAGCCGTCGGTCCACCCTTCAGGCTTGGGTTTGCGCGAGGCGATCACGCGCTCGATGCGTGGCTGCACGTAGTCGCCCCAGATCCCGGCAAGACCGTTCGGGAATGCGAGCACCACGGCAATGAACAGACCGCCGAGACCGAACAGCCACAATTCGGGGAAGGTTTCCGACAGGCTGGTCTTGGCGAAGTTCACCAGCAGCGTGCCGTAGATGGCGCCGAGGATCGACAGCCGGCCGCCGACGGCGGTATAGATCACCATTTCGATCGAGGGCACGATGCCGACGAAGGACGGCGACATGAAGCCGACATTGAGCGCGAACATGGCGCCGCCGACGGCGGCGAACACAGCGGCGATGCAGAAGGCGAAGATCTTGAAGTTGGCGACGCTGTAGCCGGAGAACCTGACCCGGTCCTCCTTCTCGCGCATCGCGACCAGGATGCGCCCTAGCTTGGAGTGCCGGACGAACTGCGCGATCATGATGCAGACGAACAGGCAGCCGACCTCGAAGAAGTACAGCGCGATCTTGGCGTGATCGGGCCGGATGTCCCATCCTTTCAGGGTGCGCAAATCGGTCATGCCGTTGATGCCGCCGGTGTAGCCCTGCTGGCCCACGATCAGGATGGTGAGGATGGCCGCGACCGCCTGGGTGATGATGGCGAAGTAGGTGCCGCCGACGCGGCGCTTGAACATCGCGGTGCCGATGATCAATGCGAAGATGCCGGGCACCAGGACAATCGCCGCGATGGTGAAGGTGAGGCTGTGGAACGGCTTCCAGAAGAACGGCAGTGCGGTCAGCTGATTCCAGTCCATGAAATCAGGGATACCCGGCGTCGACTGGATCTTGGTGTTCTCCACGCTCGAGGCTTCGAGCTTGAGGAACATCGCCATGCAGTAGCCGCCGAGCCCGAAGAACACGCCCTGGCCGAGGCTCAAGATGCCGCCATAGCCCCAGCAGATGACAAGGCCCAGCGCAACGAAGGCGTAGGTCAGGTACTTTGCGACCAGGTTGAGCCTGAAGACATCGAGCGTGAGCGGCAACACCGCGACCAGGAACACCGCGAGCACCAGAATTCCGATCAACTCTGATCGATTGAAGAACCTGTTGTCGGTCATTGCATCAGCCTCATATTCTCACTTGCGAACCTTGAGGGCGAACAGCCCCTGCGGCCGCAGCATCAGGATTCCGACAACGGCGAGTAGCGTCAGCACCTTGGCCATCGAGCCCGACATGAAGAACTCGAGGGTGGATTGCGTCTGCGAGATCGAGAAGGCCGAGGCGATGGTGCCGAGCAGGCTGGCGGCGCCGCCGAACACGACGACAAGGAATGTGTCGACGATGTAGAGCTGCCCCGAGGTCGGCCCGGTCGATCCGATCATGGTGAAGGCGCTGCCGGCGACGCCCGCGATGCCGCAGCCGAGGCCGAAGGTGTAGCGATCGACCTTCTCGGTGTTGATGCCGACGGCGCCAGCCATGATGCGGTTCTGCACCACCGCGCGGACCTGGCGACCCCAGCGCGATTTGAACATGACATAGGCGACCACGATGGTGATCAGCACCGTCAGGCACATCACGAATACGCCGTTGATGGGGACTTCGATGCTGCTGGTCACTTGCAGAGAGCCGAGCATCCATTGCGGCAGCTCGACGCCGACCTCGCGCGCGCCGAACACGGAACGATAGGCCTGCTGCAACATCAGGCTGAGGCCCCAGGTCGCCAGCAGCGTGTCGAGCGGACGCTTGTAGAGGTGACGTATCAGCACCCATTCCACGAGCATTCCCAGCGCGCCTGAGGCGAGGAAGGCGAGGATCATGGCGAGGAAGAAGTAGCCGCCGAACAGACCAGGCATGTAGGCCTGGAACAGATTGGAGGTCATCCAGGTGACGTAGGCCCCCAGGATCATGAACTCGCCATGGGCCATGTTGATGACGCCCATCTGGCCGAAGATGATCGCAAGCCCGAGCGCCATCAGCACGTAGACCGAGAACAGGATCAGTCCTGCAAAGCCCTGCATGACGAAGATGGAGCCAAGGTCACCAAGCGAGTAGTCGCCGAACATCGATGTCCTCCGTCAGGGAATAGGGTCCCGCGTCGCGCGCAAATGCGCGACGCGGGGTCTTGGGCATGGACTTGCAATCCACGCCAGGGAGAGGCTTGAGCTTGAGGGACGTTGCCGGAGAGGCCGCGACTTACTGGTAACCCTTCGGGAACGGATCCGGCTCGACGAGGTCGGCGGTCTCGTAGATCAGCTCGAACTGGCCATCGAGCTTGGCGCGGCCCACGCGGGTCTTCGACCAGAGGTGATGGTTTTCGTGGATGCGCACATAACCTTCCGGCGCGCCCTTGAACTCGACGCCGGGCGAAGCCGCAGCGATCTTGTCGACGTCGAAGGAGCCGGCCTTCTCGACCGTCAACTTCCACAGCCACGGGCCGAGATAGGCAGCCTGGGTGACGTCTCCGATCACGGTCTTTTCGCCCCACATCTTCTTGAACGCGGGCACGAAGGCCTTGTTGTTGGGATTGTCGAGCGACTGGAAGTACTTCATGCAGGCATAGGCGCCCGCGATGTTCTCGCCGCCGATGCCGTCGATTTCGTCCTCGGTGACCGAGATGGTGAGCAGCGGCTGCTTGGCGAGATCGATGCCGGCAGCCTTGAGCTGCTTGTAGAAGGCGACATTGGAGCCGCCGACGACGTCGGTGAAGATCACGTCGGGCTTGGTCAGCTTGATCTTGTTGATGACCGAGTTGAACTGGGTGTTGCCGAGCGGATAATACTCCTCGCCGACGACCTTGCCCTTCAGCACGTTCTCGACGTGCTTGCGCGCGATCTTGTTGGAGGTGCGCGGCCAGATGTAGTCGGAGCCGATGAAGAAGAAGGTTTTGGCGCCCTTTTCCTTGGCGATCCAGTTGAGACCGGCGAGGATCTGCTGGGTCGCTTCCTGGCCGGTGTAGATCACGTTCTTGGACTGCTCGAGGCCTTCATAGAAGGTCGGGTAGTAGAGCATGCCGTTGTACTGCTCGACGACCGGCAGCACCGCCTTGCGCGAGGCCGAGGTCCAGCAGCCCATGATCGCCGCAACCTTGTCGTTCACGAGCAGCTTCTTCGCCTTCTCGGCGAAGGTCGGCCAGTCGCTGGCGCCGTCTTCCTGGATGAACTTGATCTTGCGTCCGAGCACGCCGCCGGCGGCGTTGATCTGCTCGATGGCGAGCTTTTCGGCCTCAATCGAACCGGTCTCGGAGATCGCCATGGTGCCGGTCGCCGAATGCAGGATGCCAACCGTCACCTCGGTGTCGGTGACCGCGAGGCCGGTGGTGTTCACCGCCGAGGTCGCCGGGGTCTGCGCAAACGACGTCCGCGGCAGCATCGTGATGGCAGGGACGGCCGCCATTCCCATCAATAGTTTGCGCCGGAGCGGCGACAACAAGCCCTTGTTGGTTTCGTCTGACATGAGCACCCCACTGTTTGTTCGAGGACACGCGATTGGTGTCGTGAGGATGGCTCGAATTTGTGCACCGCAAGCATACGCAAGATCGCGTATACTGCACCGCAAAATACCGACGTAGGCTTTTGGTACGGGATTTGCGAGGGCTCCGGGTCCGCATCGGGAGTGGGGTAAAGCGTGGCAGGGCGGCAGCGAATAGACCGCGTCAGGCGCCAGTACAACCAATGGGTCGCCAACCAGACGCTGGAAGACTACGCGCTGCGCTTCACCGCCAAGAGCGCGCGACGCTGGTCCGCCGCCCGCGTCGCCAACACCGCGATCGGCGCGATCTCCTTCCTGGTGCTGGAGGCGATCGGCGGCACCATCACCCTCAACTACGGCGTGACCAACGCCGCATCCGCAATTCTCGTCGTCTCCGCCATCATCTTCTGCTGCGGGGTTCCGATTGCCTACTATGCCGCCAAATGCGGCATCGACATTGACCTCCTCACCCGTGGCGCCGGCTTCGGCTATATCGGCTCGACCGTCACCTCGCTGATCTACGCCTCCTTCACCTTCATCTTTTTTGCGATTGAGGCGGTGATCCTGGCAACCGCACTGGAGATGTGCCTCGGGATTCCCCGCCCGATCGGCTACCTCATCAGCGCGGTCGCGATCATTCCGCTGGTGACCTACGGCATCACGCTGATCAGCCGCTTCCAGCTCTGGACGCAGCCGCTCTGGGTCGTGCTGCACATCCTGCCCTTTGCCGCGATCGCGTGGGCCAACCCGCACTCTTTCACGGAATGGCACAAATTCGCCGGCGAGCACGGCGATCTCGGCGGCCATTTCGATCTGTTGCTGTTCGGCGTCGCATCCTCCGTCGTATTCTCGCTCGTGGCGCAGATCGGCGAGCAGGTCGACTTCCTGCGATTCCTGCCGCGCGACCGTCGCACCTCCAGGGCGTCGTGGTGGATCGCGCTGATGAGCGCAGGGCCGGGCTGGATCGTGCTCGGTGCGCTGAAGCTGCTGGCGGGGTCGTTCCTCGCTTTTTTTGCGCTCAGCCACGGCGTGCCGCCCGAGGAAGCCGCCGAGCCCGCGCACATGTATCTGGTGGCGTTTCGCTACGTGCTGTCGGATCCGGATCTTTCACTGGCGCTGACCGGCTTCTTCGTGGTGTTGTCGCAGATCAAGATCAACGTCACCAACGCCTATGCCGGCTCGATCGCCTGGTCGAACTTCTTCTCGCGCCTGACGCACAGCCACCCCGGACGCGTGGTCTGGCTGGTGTTCAACGTGATGGTCGCGCTGCTGTTGATGGAGATCGGCGTCTACAAGGCGCTGGAGCAGACGCTCGCGCTCTATTCCAACGTCGCGATCGCCTGGGTCGGCGCGCTGGTGTCCGATCTCGTCGTCAACAAGCCGCTCGGCCTCCGTCCGCCGCAGATGGAGTTCAAGCGGGCGCATCTCTACGACATCAATCCGGTCGGCGTCGGCGCGATGACTCTCGCGATCATCGTTTCCATCGCGGCGTTCTACGGCCTATTCGGCCCGACCATGAAGGCGCTCGCGGCGTTCGTTGCGCTGACGGTGGCTTTCGTCACCGCGCCGATCATCGCCTGGCTCACGGACGGAAAATTCTACATCGCCCGCAAGCCGAAGCGGAGCTGGGCCAATATCGAGGCGATCCAGTGCTGCATCTGCGAGCACAGTTTTGAGCCGGAGGATACCACCTCCTGCCCCGCCTATGCCGGCCCGATCTGCTCGCTATGCTGTTCGCTCGATGCGCGCTGCCACGATCTCTGCAAGCCGCATGGGCGCGCGCAGGTGCAGTTCTCCGAGGCGCTCGGCAAGATCCTGCCGCAGCCGATCTATCAGCGCATCAACTCGCAATTCGGGCACTATATCGGTGTCTTCGTCGTCTCCGCAGGCCTCGTCGCGCTGGTGCTCGGGCTGATCTATCTGCAGACCTCGGCCAGCGTGCATGGCGAGAACGCGCTGGTCTCCAACGTGCTGTGGAAGGTGTTCTTCTCGCTCAGCATCATCATCGGCGTGGTCGCCTGGCTGTTCGTGCTGGCGCAGCAGAGCCGCCGCGCCGCGGAGGCCGAGACGCGCCGGCAGACCGCGCTGCTGATCCAGGAAATCGACGCGCACAAGCGCACAGACGCCGAGCTGCAGCGCGCCAAGGAGGTCGCCGAATCCGCCAACCTCGCCAAGAGCCGCTATGTGGTGGGGCTGAGCCACGAGCTGCGCTCGCCGCTGAACGCGATCAGCGGCTATGCGCAGCTGCTGGAGCAGGATGCGTCGCTCAATACAAAGCCGCGCGATCAGGTCCGCGTCGTCCGTCGCAGCGCCGACCACCTCTCCGGCCTGATCGACGGCATTCTGGATATTTCCAAGATCGAGGCTGGCAGGCTCTATCTCTCCCGCGACGAAGTCCGCCTGAGCGAATTCCTCGATCAGCTCGTCGGCATGTTCCGCCTCCAGGCCGGCGCCAAGGGCATCGACTTCGTGTTCCGGCGTCCGGCTACACTGCCGACAGTGGTCTATGCCGACGAGAAGCGGCTGCGCCAGGTGCTGATCAACCTCCTCTCCAACGCCATCAAGTTCACCCAGACCGGCAGCGTGCAGTTCGTGGTCCATTACCGCAGCCCGGTCGCCGAGTTCGAGGTGATCGACACCGGGCCCGGTATCCAGAGCGACGATCTTGAACGCATCTTTGCACCGTTCGAGCGCGGCGCGCTCGGAGTCTCGCAGCCGCAGACGGGCACAGGGCTGGGGCTCACCATCAGCCGGTTGCTCGCCGGCGTGATGGGCGGCGACATCAAGGTCACCAGCACCGTCGGCCGCGGCAGCACCTTCAAGGTGAAGATGCTGCTGTCGGAGGTCACCAATCCCAGGCGCACCGCGCCGGTGGAGGCGCCAATCTCGGGCTATCACGGCGCGCGCAAGACCATCCTCATCACTGACGACGACCCTGTTCATCGCGATCTCCTGCGCGAGGTGCTGACGCCGCTCGGCTTCATCCTGCTGAGCGCCGGCGACGGTCCCGGCTGCCTCGCGCTGGCGAAGCATTGCCGGCCCGATCTGTTCCTGCTCGACATCTCGATGCCGGCCATGGACGGCTGGACCGTCGCGGAACAGCTGCGCGCCGACGGTCATCACCAGGCCCGTATCCTGATGGTGTCGGCGAGCGCGCTGGAGGCGCACGGCGCGCCGCTGGCACAGCCGTTCCACGACGGCTATCTGATGAAGCCGATCGACATTCCCCGATTGCTGGAAACCATTCGACAGCTGCTCAAGATCGAATGGCAGTACGGCTCCGACGAGACGGCCGTGCCGTTGTGGCGGCCGGAGAGCGGCTCGCGCCCCCCGGCCAGGCACATCGAGGCGCTGATCGGGCTCGGCCAGATCGGCTACGTCAAAGCCATCCAGCTCAAGCTGGACGAGATCGGCAGCGAACACCCTGAACATGCCGACTTCGTCGCGGAAATGCGATCGCTGGTCGATCGCTTCGACCTCGACCAATACATGAGAACATTGAAAAACCTGCATGCTTATGAGCATTGAGCCGAAAAAGCGCGACGTCGCGCTCGTTGTCGACGACTCGCCGGAGACGCTGAGGCTGCTGACCGACGCGCTCGACGGCGCCGGGATGACAGTGATGGTCGCGCTCGACGGCGCCAGCGCGATGCGCATCGTCGACCAGATCACGCCCGACATCGTGCTGCTCGATGCCGTGATGCCAGGCATGGATGGATTCGAGACCTGCCGGCGACTCAAGCGCGACACCGGCCTTGCCAATGTGCCCGTGATCTTCATGACCGGCCTCGCCGAAACCGAGCATATTGTGCGCGGACTGGAAGCCGGCGGGGTCGACTACGTCACAAAACCGATCGTGATCGAGGAGATGCTGGCACGCATCCGCGTCCATCTCGGCAATGCGCGGCTGACCCAGAGCGCGCGCGCCGCGCTCGACGTCTCCGGCCGCTTCCTGTTCGCAGTCAACCGTCAGGGCCACATCCTCTGGGCAACGCCGCAGGCCCAGAAGCTTCTCGCCGATCACCATGGCATGCAGACGGATGACTTCGTCCTGCCGCCGTCGCTGCTGCAATGGCTGGAGCAGGCGAAAGGCAAGGGCAGTGCGAAGTCGCAGACCGCTTCGCTGCCCGACAATCCGCAGCTCCGCTTCTACTACATGGGCGAAACCGCGCCGAACGAGTTTCTGCTGCGGTTGTCGAAAGAGGCCGGCACCGCGCTGCCGCCGGAATTCACCAGCGAGCTCGGCCTCACCACACGCGAGGGCGAGGTACTGGCCTGGCTCAGCAAGGGCAAGACCAACCGCGACATCGCGCAGATTTTGGGCCTCAGCCCGCGCACGGTCGACAAGCATCTGGAGCAGATCTACGCGAAACTCGGCGTGGAGAACCGGACGGCGGCGGCAGCAATCGCGACGAATGCGACAAGGAGGAATTCGTAGGCCTATCAGGAATGAGTTGGAACGCTAGCGCCTAACAACCGGTGTCGTCCCGGCGAAGGCCGGGACCCATACCGCGTGATCTCTCGATTTTGGAAGCTAGTCGTACCGGACAACGAGTCTTCGCCAAACTACTCCCTGGGGTTATGGGTCCCGGCCTTCGCCGGGACGACAGTGGAGTGCGGAGCGGATGCTCTCGCCCAACACATCAAGAACCACCTCACCCATACACAAACGCCTTGTCATCCAGATCCGTCTTCGGGATCTCGTCCTTCTCGGTCCAGTAATCCTGGCTGTGCTGCCATTCCGGCTTGTCACCACGCTTGGGCAGCAGGTTCATGTTGCGCATGATATAGCCGGGATTGAAGTTTTCCGGATCGATCCAGGGCAGGATCGGCATGTTGTGATCTTCGGGCCGCAATTTGACCTCGACCTTCTTCGCCCCCTTCGCCTTCATGTGACCGAGCAGGCGACAGACAAAATCGGCGACCAGATCGACGCGCAAGGTCCAACTCGCGCGGAAATAGCCGAACACCCAGACCATGTTCGGCACACCCGTGAACATCATGCCACGATAGGTGACGGTGTCGCCGAAAGCGAGCGGCTTGCCGTCGATCTCGAAGGCGATGTCGCCGAGCGCCGAGAGATTGAAACCGGTCGCGGTGACGATGACATCGGCCTCCAGCAACTTGCCTGACTTGAGCTGGATACCGTTCTCGACGAAGCATTCGATCTCGTCGGTGACGACCGAAGCCTTGCCGCTGGCGATGCCCTTGAACAAATCGGCATCGGGCACGAAAGCGATGCGCTGCCGCCACGGCCGGTAGCTCGGCGTGAAATGCGTCTCGACGTCGTAATCAGGACCGAGCACCGCGCTGATCTGGCCGATCAGCTCCTTCTTCACCTGCTCGGGCCTGGCCAGACAGAGCTTTGTGAATGCGTCTTGCTCGAACAGGATCTTGCGCCGGACAATCTCGTGGATCCAGGCTTCATCGACCTGAAGCCGGCGCAATTCCTCGGCGATCTCGATGGCGTTGCGCCCGAGGCGGAAATAGGTTGGCGAGCGCTGCAGCATGGTGACATGCGCGCAGTCGTCCGCGATGTTCGGCACCAGCGTCGCAGCAGTCGCCCCCGAGCCGATCACCACGACCCTCTTGTCCTTGAGGTCGATGTCGTCAGGCCAGGTCTGCGGATGGACGATGCGCCCCTTGAAGCGGTCCATGCCCTTCCATTCCGGCGTGTAGCCTTCGGAATGGCGATAGTAACCCTGACACATCCATAGGAAGTTTGCGGTGAAGGTCCTTGCCTCGTCGGTATCCGTCGTCACCGCCTCGATGGTCCAGAGATTCCGCTCGCTCGACCAGCTCGCCGACATGATCTTGTGCTTGTAGCGAATGTGGCGAGCGATATCGTTGTCGTCGATCACCTCTTTCATATAGGCGAGGATCTCCTCGGCGGTGGCGATCGGCGGCCCGACCCAAGGCTTGAAGCTGTAGCCGAAGGTATGGAGATCGCTGTCCGAGCGAATGCCGGGATAACGATGCGTGCTCCAGGTACCGCCGAATGTCGCCTGCGTCTCCAGGATGACGTAGCTGGTGCCCGGCAGCTGCTTTTCGATGTGGTAGGCACTGCCGATGCCGGAGATGCCGGCGCCGACGATCAGCACGTCGAAATGTTCTGAGGCCTGTTGAGTGGCGGCGTGACTGCGAACAGCGACATTCATTTTTGCTTCTATGCCTTGTCATTTTCAGGCCGCCATTGCTTGGCGACGCGTTTCCTCCGCGACGGGCATGGTTGCCAACCGCGCTTCCCTTGCAAAATGACATAGATCAAGTCGCGATCAAACTACAACGCCGCGCCCCAGCTCCGCGCCGTCTGCAGGATCCAGTCGCGATAGAGCGTCAGCGGCGTGACACCAGTCAATCCGCCGCAGCCCGCGGCATTATTCGGCCCTGTCGACCAGCTGATGACCCCGACAAGCACCGCGCCACCAGGCTTGTCCTCAAACACGGGACCACCGGAATCGCCGGTGCAGGCGCCGATTCCGTCGCGAACACCGTTGGTTACGGGATCGACCAGACGGATCTGGAACGTGCCGGGCTGGCCGGTAACAACGAGGCCCGCAACGCGAATCGTGCCGCCACTCTTGCCGTCGCCGCGCACGGTGACGCCGATCCCGGCGATGGTGAAGCGACTGCCGACCTGGACTGGAATAGTTGGCGCTCCGACCGGCACCGTCGATTTTCCCTTGAGTGGAATTTCCAGTTGCAGCAATGCCACGTCGGCCGTGGCGCGATGCGCCAGCATTGCCTGCATGTTGAAGCCCGGATGGATCGCAACGGTGCGCACGTTCAGCAGTTGCGGCTGACCGTCCGCGCCTCGCTCGACGATCTTGTAGTCTGCGCCCGGCTGCACGCAATGCGCGACCGTGAGCACAAGCATCGGAGCGATCAAGGTGCCGGTACAGAAATTGCCGCGCGAGCCGACGATGGTGACAACCGCGCGCGCAACGCCTTCCGTCTGCGGCGTGCCGCCGCCGACGATGGCATGAGCGGGCGTCGCAACCAGCAGCGCGGTTATGGCGAATATGGCAAGCTTCTTCATGGAACAGGTTCGGGCATCGGCAGGACTGGTCCTTGCCGATAGCGCATGCTAGCCGTCTTGGAAAGCAATTGACGAGGGCGGGACATTGGCGATCGAGGCGGTGATCTTTGATTTTGGCGGCGTGTTGACGAGCTCGCCGTTCGAGGCGTTTTCGCGGTTCGAGACCGAGCGTGGCCTGCCCGTCGACATTATCAGGCGTACCAACGCCGCCAACCATTTGGAAAATGCCTGGGCCAAATTTGAGCGCGCCGAGGTCGACATCGAGACATTCGACAAATTGTTCGCGGCGGAATCACTGGCGCTCGGCGCCGAAGTGCGCGGCCGCGACGTGCTGCCGCTGCTCCAGGGCGATCTCCGTCCCGAGATGGTCGAGGCGCTGAAGCGCATCAAGACCGGGTTCAAGACCGGCTGCATCACCAACAACCTTCCGGCCAACGCCATCGGCAGCATGACCGGGCGCTCGCTCTATGTCGCCGAGGTGATGGTGTTGTTCGACCACGTCATCGAATCCGCCAAGATCGGCCTGCGCAAACCGGACCCGCGCATCTACCAGTTGATGGTCGAAACGCTGCAGGTCGATCCGAGGAAATGCGTCTATCTCGACGACCTCGGGGTCAATTTGAAGCCCGCGCGCGAGATGGGCATGACCACGATCAAGGTGACGAGCGGGGCGCAGGCGATCGCGGAGCTCGAGGCGGCGACGGAGATGAAGCTGGGATAGTTCGCCAATGCCGTAGGGTGGGCAAAGCGGAAGCGTGCCCACCAAAAGCATGTGGTGGGCACGGCGCTTTCGCGCCTTTGCCCACCCTACGAGAGCTACTCTGTGGCGGCAGCGATGCGCTCAGGGAACGCAGCCGCGAGCGAAGCACGATCAGGTTTCAGCACGCCGCGTTCGGTGATGAGGCCCGTCACGAGGCGCGCCGGGGTCACATCAAAGGCGTAATTCGCAACAGGCGAACCTTCCGGCACGATGCGCACGGTCTCGAGCCGGCCATCGGCCGTGCGGCCGGTCATGTCCGTTACCTCGGCTCCGCTGCGCTGCTCGATCGGGATATCCCTGATGCCGTCATTCACCGCGAAATCGATCGTCGGCGACGGCAGCGCGACATAGAACGGCACGTTGTTGTCGTGCGCTGCGAGCGCCTTCAGATAGGTGCCGATCTTGTTGCAGACGTCGCCATTGGCGGCGACGCGATCGGTGCCGACGATGGCGAGATCGACCATGCCGTGCTGCATCAGATGGCCGCCGGTGTTGTCGGGGATCACGGTGTGCGGCACGCCGTGATGGCCAAGCTCCCACGCGGTGAGCGAGGCGCCCTGGTTGCGCGGACGGGTCTCATCGACCCAGACATGGATCTTGATGCCGCGCTCATGCGCGAGATAGATCGGTGCGGTTGCCGTGCCCCAATCGACAGTCGCGAGCCAGCCGGCGTTGCAATGGGTCAGCACGTTGACGGTCTCGCCCGGCTTCTTCCTGGTCACGATCGCCTCGATCAGCTTCAGCCCGTTGCCGGCGATGCCGCGGTTGATCTCGACATCCTGTTCGACGATCTGGTCGGCGCGCGCATAGGCCGCTTCCGCCCGTTCGACCGGATCGATCGGCGCGAGCGTCGCGCGCATCTCGTCGAGCGCCCATTTCAGATTGATCGCGGTCGGCCGCGCCACGACCAGCGTGTCGTAGGCGCGCTTCAGTCCGGCGTCGGATGCGTCCTCGCGCATCGCCAGCGCCATGCCGTAGGCGGCGGTGGCGCCGATCAGCGGCGCACCGCGCACCAGCATGTCGCGGATCGCGACCGCCGCGTCCTCGCATGAGGTCAAACGCGCAACGACGAATTCATGCGGCAGCCGACGCTGATCGATCGCACCGACCGACCAGCCGTCGCGCTCGCGCCAGATGCTGCGGAAATGCTTGCCGTCGACCTTCATGGCGTTCTGCCTTTCGACCTTGTTGCGTCTCAACCGCGCAGGATGCGCCCGGCCACCGCATCGAGCTTCTTCAACAGCTCGGGATCGCGCGCCTCGGGCGCGGTGATCAGCGCGGTGTCGAGCGCCCGGTCCGATCCGATCGGACACGGCTCATGCTCGCGCGGAAAATCCCTGGCCAGCCGTGCCACGAGTGACTTTGCCTTGTCGGCGTTTGAGGTCAGCACGCGGATGATGTCCTGCACGGTGACGGCGTCGTGATCGGGATGCCAGCAATCGAAATCCGTCACCATCGCCACGGTCGCGTAGCAAATCTCCGCCTCACGCGCGAGCTTGGCCTCGGGCATGTTCGTCATGCCGATCACGGAATAGCCCAGCGTCTTGTAGGTCATGCTCTCCGCATAGGTGGAGAATTGCGGTCCCTCCATGCAGACATAGGTGCCGCCGCGCGCGATCGCGATACCCTCGGCCTCGGCCGCTGCGGCGAGATGAATGCGCAGCCGCGGCGAGACCGGATGCGCCATCGAGACATGCGCAACACAACCCTTGCCGAAGAACGAGCTCTCGCGCTTGTGCGTACGGTCGACGAACTGGTCGACCAGAACGAAGGTGCCGGGCGGCATCTCGTCCTTGAAGGAGCCGCAGGCCGAAAGCGAGATCAGATCGGTGACACCGGCGCGCTTCAGCACGTCGATATTGGCGCGGTAGTTGATGTCGGAGGGCGACAGCCGATGACCTTTGTCGTGGCGCGGCAGGAATACGATCGGCAGGCCCGCGATGGTGCCGCGCCGCACCGGCGCCGACGGCTCGCCCCAGGGGCTCCCGATCACCTCTTCGCGTGCGCCCTCCAGACCCGGCAAATCGTAGATGCCGGAGCCGCCGATGATGCCCAATACCGCCTGTGTCATGCCTACTCACCCCTGTCCGCCGCGTGCGACATGGTTAAGCTATGCCAGTTTTGCGGCGAATTTGGAACGGGGGTGTGGTGGCGGAGCGTGACAAGCCTAGGCGCTTGCCACACATTCAGTGTCGTCCCGGCGAAGCTAAGCCGCCGCCGCCAGCTTCAGCTGCGTCGCGACCATGCGTTCCAGCGTCTCGACCGACTGGAAATTCTCCGGCGTGATCTCGGTCTGCGGAATGGTGAAGTCGAACTCGGCTTCGACACCCAGCATCAAATTGACCATGTCCATCGAGGTCAGGCCGGCATCGACGAGCTTCGTCGACGGCGTGACGTCAGCGCTGAGCGAGTTCTGCTCGAGGATGCCCTTCACCAGCTTGATGATGCGGTGACGCACGTCGGTGTCGAAGGCCTGCATGGTTAAATTTCCCGTCTGTCAACAATCGATCGAACCCGTCGCCCGGTACGATGGGCGCGACGGGTCGATCTCACAATGGGCGCGACCAATACTTCGCGTTTGTTAGTAAACGATGACTCAGATTGTCAGGAATTTGGGCTTCTTCCAGAACCCTAACGCGATCGCGGAAATCCGGGGGATGCGAAAAACCGGCCTTTAACTGTTCGTTCCGAATTGCGGTCCGTTTACCCTGTATTTCATCGACGAATTTGAATTAAATCCGTAGCCTCGTCTCACAAGCAAAGATGGTCGGAGGATCTCTTTCAGCGACATCGCGAATGATGCCGGCGATCCCGAACGACGAAGCGGAGGCGGACGAGTATGAACGTGCGTGAAGCAGTCCAGACTTTCGACGAAACGCGGCCGAGCCTTTTCGAGCATGGTCCTTCCCTGATCGAGCGCGCAGCGCGCACCGCCAGCGTGGCTGCGGCCGAGGCCGACGGCGTCGACCGAGACGCCGGCTTCCCGCACAAGGCATTCGATACCGCGCGTGAGCAAAAACTGCTCGGCGTCATGATCCCGGTCGAGTTCGGCGGCTTCGGCGCCTCGATCCATGACGTCACCGACATCTGCTACACGCTCGGGCGCGCCTGCGCCTCGACCGGAATGATCTACGCGATGCATCAGACCAAGGTCGCCTGCATCATCAGGCATGGCCATGGTATCCCCTGGATGGAAACCATGATGCGCCGGGTCGCCCGCGACCAATGGCTGCTCGCCTCTTCCACCACCGAAGGCCAGAACGGCGGCAACATTCGCGCCAGTGCGGCCGCGGTCGATCACGCCGGCGATACTGTCTCGCTGGTGCGCGACGCCACCGTGATCTCCTACGGCGCACAGGCCGACGGCCTCGTCACCATCGCCCGCCGGGCCACCGATGCGGCTGCTTCCGACCAGGTGCTGCTGGCACTCGCCAAGGATGACTATTCGCTGAAGCAGACGCAGGGCTGGGAAACGCTGGGCATGCGCGGCACCTGTTCGACCGGCTTCGAGCTCAAGGTCGACTGTCCTGCCGATCGCGTCTTCCCGGAAGCCTATGACAAGATCCACGCCCAGACCATGACGCCGTTTGCACATCTGTGCTGGTCGTCGACCTGGGCCGGCATTGCAGCGGCCTCGGTGACGCGCGCGCAGGCTTTCGTCCGCAAGGCCGCTCGCGCTTCCGGTGGCCAGATGCCGCCGGCCGCCGCGCACTTCACCGCCGCAAAGATGTCGCTGGCCAAGCTGCGTGCTTTGATCGCTGCCAATCTCGATGCTTTTGCCCGCGCCGAGCATGACGAGCGCGCGCTCGGCTCGCTCGACTTCCAGTCCTCGATCACGCTGCTGAAGGTGCAGGCCTCCGAGCTCGCGGTCGAGACCGTGATGCATGCGATGCGTACCGCAGGCCTCGCCGGCTACCGCAACGACGGCGAGTTTACCATGGGCCGCCACCTGCGCGACGTCCTGTCGTCACCCATCATGATCAACAACGACCGTATCCTGGCCAATGCCGCCACCTCGACGCTGATGAGCGGCGTGCCGGCGAGCCTTCGTGACTAATTCAACAAGAACAAATTTGAGATAACAGGACATCGGACCATGAACATTGCCGTCTTCCCCGATTCGCCCGAGACCGCGCCTGAGATCGCGGATCCGCTCGATCATCTCGCCGACAAGCTGTTCCACCGCATGGGCGCGGACGGCGTCTATGCGCGCACCGCGCTCTATGAGGGCGTCGTCGAGAAGCTCGCTGCGCTGATCACCAACCATCGCGAAGCCAGCACCGAGGTCATGCGGTTTCCGCCGGTGATGAGCCGCGCCCAGCTCGAGAAATCCGGCTACCTCAAGAGCTTTCCGAACTTGCTTGGCTGCGTCTGCGGTCTGCACGGGACCGAACGCGAGATCAACGCCGCGGTGAGCCGCTTCGACGCCGGCGGCGATTGGACTTCGTCGCTCTCGCCCGCCGACCTCGTGCTGTCGCCGGCCGCCTGCTATCCGGTCTATCCGATCGCGGCGAGCCGCGGGCCCCTGCCCAGGGGTGGCCTGCGCTTCGACGTCGCAGCCGATTGCTTCCGTCGCGAGCCATCGAAGCATCTCGACCGGCTGCAATCGTTCCGGATGC
Organism: Bradyrhizobium sp. CCBAU 51745; assembly: GCF_028128715.1. Classification (NCBI taxonomy): domain Bacteria; kingdom Pseudomonadati; phylum Pseudomonadota; class Alphaproteobacteria; order Hyphomicrobiales; family Nitrobacteraceae; genus Bradyrhizobium; species Bradyrhizobium sp. CCBAU 51745. The sequence continues at coordinate 588,150 of NZ_LBJP01000007.1, forward strand.
GTGAATATGTCTGCATCGGCACGCCCGATGACGTCGCCGATTTCCGCGAGCGCTGGATGGTGCGCGCGCAGAAGATCGCGACCGATCTCGGCCTTTCTTTCCGCGTCGACTATGCCAGCGATCCCTTCTTCGGCCGCGTCGGCCAGATGAAGGCGGTCAGCCAGAAGCAGCAGCAGCTCAAATTCGAGCTCCTGATCCCGCTGCGCTCGGAGGAGCAGCCGACCGCCTGCATGAGCTTCAACTATCACCGCGAACATTTCGGCACGACCTGGGGCATCCAGGACGCCAACGGCGAGCCTGCCCACACCGGCTGCGTCGCCTTCGGCATGGATCGTCTCGCCGTCGCCATGTTCCACACCCACGGCACAGATCTTTCCGCCTGGCCCGCCAAGGTGCGGGAGATGCTGGGTATCCAGCCGCAAATCGCGGCCGACGCCCACGGCGAAGGTTGGCGCTAAAACAAGAGGCTTCCTATTTCTACGGGCAAGACGAGCGTGATCCATACCAAGGTTCGATGTCGCGAGATCACCGAGTCCGATGTCGAAGGCATCGCGGACCTGCTGACGCGCGGCTTTGTCGGCCGCTCGCGCAACTACTGGATCCAGGGCCTGCGCCGGCAAGCCTTCCGGCCGGTGCCGGACGGCTATCCGCGCTTCGGCTACATGCTCGACAATGACGGCGAGCCGGTCGGCGTGCTGCTGCTGATCTATACCGCGCGCAAGGACGGCGAGGAGACCGCCATCCAGTGCAACCTGTCGAGCTGGTATGTCGAACCAGCCTATCGCAACTACGCGCCGCTGCTGACCAAGATCGCGCAGCGGCACAAGCACGTGACCTATCTCAACATCAGCCCGGCACCGTGGACCTGGCCGATCGTCGAGACGCAGGGCTTCCGCGCCTATTGCCGCGGTCTGTTCGTCTCGGTCCCGGCACTGTCGCGCGCGCCGCGCCGGAGCAAGATCGAGGTCATCTCGCAGCACGCCAAGACGATCGAGGGGCTTTCCGAAGCCGAGACCGAGCTCCTGACACGGCATGCGCGCTACAATTGCCTCAGCCTGGTCTGCCGCACGCCGAAGGGCGTATTCCCCTTCATCCTGCAACCGGTGCGCATCCGCCGCGGTTTCATCGCACCGCCGGTGATGCAGTTGATCTACTGCCGTGGCGCCGCCGAATACGCCACCTGCGCCGGCCGCATCGGCCGGCTGCTGCTGCGGCTCGGCAAGATCTCAGTGCTCGTCGATTCAAACGAGCCCATTCCCGGTCTTGTCGGTATTTATACCGAGCAGCGCGGCCGCAAATATTTCAAGGGCCCGCATCGCCCGCGACTGGCCGATCTCACCGATACGGAACTCGTGCTGTACGGGCCGTAGGCGCGATACGCGCTGACGACAGCGCGAATTGTCGTGCGGTCTGGGATCAACACTCTCAGCATCAGTAGACACCCTCCGTAAACTACGGCGCTTAAGGGAATTTTCCCGCCTCTTCGCTACGCTCAGTGGCTGAATTACGTTGTGTTAAGTTTATTGCCACCGAGATCCGCTGATCCCATGATGTCGACCTGCGACAACGAGCTCGGTGCGCGCCGCGAGCAAGGCCAAGAGGCCCTGCTGTCGCTGAGTCAGCTTGCGCTCGACGGCATGGAACAGGGCGTCTGCGTCTACGACGCGGACAACCGGATCGTCCTGGTCAACCGCCGGTATGTCGAACTGTTCGACATGTCGCCCGACATCGTCCGGCCCGGAACGTGCTACCGCGACGTGCTCGCCCACAGCGCAGCGCGCGGCAATATCCCGGCGAGCGAGCTCGACGCGCTCTACGCTACGCGGATCGCGTCGATTGCGGCCGGCGAACCGTTCCGGACCCGGCAGACGCTCGCAAGCGGCCTTGTCATCACGCTCGAGCTGAAGCCGCTTCCCGCTGGCGGCTGGATGACGATTTGCGACGACGTCAGCCGCCTCGCCCGCCTAGAAGCCGAGTTACGGCTTCAGACCGAGCGCAGCCAGCACGCGCTCGCGAACATGTCTCACGGCCTCATCATGTTTGACGCCGATAGCCGCCTCGTCGTCTGCAACGAACGTTTCCTGCACCTCTACGACCTCGATCCCGACATTCTGAAACCGGGTATTACGCACACCGAGTCGATCGACCTTTGGCTCGCCCGCGGCAACCGAACGGACATGCCGGGAGACGAATTCCGCAATGCCCGGATCAACGATGTCCTGACCCGGAACCCCAAATCCGTTTTGGTGACGCGCTACGACGGCCGGAAGATCCAGGCCGTATCGCGGTTCATGCCCGACGGTGGTTGGGTGACGCTGCATGAGGATGTTAACGAGCGGCTGCAATCCGAGGAGACCCTGAAGCAGCAGAACCTCATGCTGGATGCTGCGCTCGAGAACATGGCGCATGGTCTCGCGTTCTACGACAGCGACATGCGCCTGCGTGTCTGCAACTCCACCTATCAGAAGATCTACCGGCTGTCGCCGGAGGAGAGCAAACCGGGTACGCACCTGTCCGAGCTGATCGAACGATCGATGGCGAACGGCGCCTTTTCATCCGAATACAGCCCGCAGCAGATCCTTGAAGCCGCGCGCGCCCGGATCGAGAACAACGATTCCTCGCCGATGCGCCGGCGCATGACCAACGACACGATCATCTCGGTGCGCTATTGCGCGCTGCCCGAAGGCGGCTTCGTCGCCACCTATGAGGACATCACCGAGCGCGAGCGCGCGGTCGAGGAGCTGAGCGAGCAGTACCGCCGCTTCGACGCCGCGCTGAACAACATGAGCCAGGGCCTGTGCATGCTCGATGCGAGCCTGCACGTGATCGTCTGCAACCGCCGCTACATCGAGATGTACGGCCTGTCGCCCGACATCGTTAAGCCCGGCGTCTCGATGCGCGAGATCATGGAGCACAGCTGCGATCTCGGCATCCATCCGAACACGACCGCCGCCAAGCTCTATGCCGACTATGTCGAGCGGCTGCGCGAGGGCGAACACACGCTGCACCGCCACTTAAGCGACGGCCGCATCATCAAGCTCAACCACAAGCGGATGGAGCATGGCGGCTGGGTCGTCACCTACGAGGACGTCACCGAGCGCCACAAGGCCGAGGCCCGCGTCGCGCATATGGCGCGGCACGATTCCCTGACGGATCTGCCCAACCGCACGCTGTTCCGCGAGAAGATGGGCGAGGGACTGAACCAGGTCGCGATCGCCGGCGGGTCCATGGCGGTGCTGTGCTTCGACCTCGACAATTTCAAGACCGTCAACGACCGGCTCGGCCACGCTGCCGGCGACCGGCTGCTGCGCTGGGTCGCGGCGCGGCTGCAGGAGAATGTCGGCGAGCATGACACCGTCGCCCGCCTCGGCGGCGACGAGTTCGCCGTGCTCCAGCGCGGACCGCAGCCGCAATCGGCGGAGCGGCTGGCGTGGCGCCTGGTCGAGATCATCGGCCGCCCGCCGCCGCTGGAAAGCCAGTCGATCCATGTCGGCGTCTCCGTCGGCATCGCGATCGCGCCCGACCACGGGCTCGATGCCGACGAGCTGATGAAATGCGCCGATCTTGCGCTGTACCAGGCCAAGGCCAAAGGGCGCGGCGCCTATCAGTTGTTCGAGCCGCGGATGGAAGAGGAGGCGCGCAGCCGCCACGCGCTCGAGCACGATCTGCGCGGCGCGCTGGAAGATAACCAATTCCATCTGGTGTTCCAGCCGCAGGTGCGGCTCGACAGCAGCGAGCTGACCGGCTTCGAGGCGCTGCTGCGCTGGAAGCATCCCTCGCGCGGCCTGGTCTCGCCGGCCGAGTTCATTCCGATCGCCGAGGAGAACGGGCTGATCGTTCCGATCGGCGAATGGGTGCTGCGCACCGCCTGCGCCACGGCCGCCTCATGGCCTGAGGTCATCGTCGCGGTGAACCTGTCGCCCGTGCAATTCCACTCGCGTGGACTGGTGGCGATGGTGACGAACGCGCTGGCGGAAGCCGGGCTGCCGCCGCAGCGGCTGGAGCTCGAAGTCACCGAGACGGCGCTGCTCGACGACAGCGAAGCGACGATCGAGATGCTGCACCAGCTTCGCGCGCTCGGCGTACGCGTCAGCCTGGATGATTTCGGCGTCGGCTATTCGTCGCTGAGCTATTTGCGCAAGTTCCCGTTCGACCGCATCAAGATCGACCGCTCCTTCGTCGGCACGCTCGGCGAAAGCCCGGAGAGTGTCGCGATCGTCCGCACCATCGCGAGCCTCGGCTCGGTGCTCGGCGTCGAGACCACGGCGGAAGGCGTCGAGACGATCGAGCAGCTCGACTTCGTGCGCGAATGCGGCTGCACCGCGGTGCAGGGCTATTATTTCGGCAAGCCCTGCCCGGCGGCGGAGGTCGGGATGACCATCGAGACGCTGAACGCGGTTCGCCGCGTGGCGTGAACTCGGTCTCGTCTCCTCAAGTTTCGAAAACAACCCCATGCACAGTAGAACGGGTGTTGATTTCACAGGAGAAATTCGTCGCAAACGTAGGGTGGATGAGCCGAAGGCGTAATCCACCACTTCTCCCCACGCGGATAGCAGGTGGTGGGTTACGCCAAGGGACTGCGCTTCGCGCAGCCCGGGGCTAACCCACCCTACGAGACCTACCCCGCCGCCGGCAGCGCGTCGTTCGGCGGCTGACACCACGGCCGCTCGGCTGAGGCGAGGCCGATCAGGCGGCCCTGGATGTAGTCGCAGCCCCAGTCGCGCAGCATGGTGGCGGCCTCCTCGTCCTGCACCCATTCGGCGACGGTCTTGATGTCGAGGCGGCGGGCGAGGTCGATCAGGGTCTGCACGAAGGCGCGGTCGTCGGCGGAACGGATGATGTTCTGCACGAAGGCGCCGTCGATCTTGACGATGTCCACGCCGAGCTTGCGCAGGTTTCGGAACGAGGTGTAGCCGGCGCCGAAATCGTCGATGGCGATGCGGCTGCCGAAATTCTTGAGCCGGCTGACGAAGGCGCGGACGTCGTCGATGTCCTGGATCGCGACCGTCTCGGTGATCTCCACGATCAGCCGCTCGGCAACGCCGGGATGGGCGCGCATCAGCGATTCGATTCCGGCCCACCAGTCGGGATCCATCGTGGTATCGGGCGAGATGTTGAGGCTGAGCCTGACATCGGGCGCGGCCGCGAGCTCTGCGACCACGAGCTCGAGCACGCGATGATCGACCAGGCGGATCAGGCCGAGCCGTTCGGCGACCGGCACGATGTCGGGTGCGAGCAGCACCTGGCCGTCGCCCTGGTCCATCCGCACCAGGCATTCGTGGAACGCGCCCTCGCGCGTGGCGGCCGATACCACCGGCTCGTAAGCGAGCCTGATGCGACGCTCGTTCAGCGCGGTGACGATCTCGTCGGTGACGCGGATGTTGACGCGGCGCTGCGCATCACGGGTCGCATCCGGGCGCCAGGCCGCGAACGCACCGGCACGGCGACGCTTGGCGGCGTCGAGCGTCTCATGGGCGCGATTGATCGCCTCGTCGGTGTTGCGGGCATAGCGTGGCAGGCTGACGGCGCCGATCGAGACGGTGACAGACACCGGCCCCGACTTGGTCGGCACCACCTCGTCGCGGACACCGGCGAGGAAGCGCTCGGCGGCGACGTTCATGTCGTCGACGGTGCAGTTCTTCAGGATCAGGCCGAACTTGTTGCCCGAGAAGCGGCCGAGCACGTCGCCGCCGCGCAAGCGCGCGCGAATGCGCCTGGCGACGTCGAGGATCACGGCATCGGCCACGTCGAAGCCGAAGGCGTCGTTGACGCGGGCCAGATGGTCGATGCCGACCAGCATGAAGGCCGCGGTGGAGCGGAAGCGGCTCGTCTCCTCGATTGCTTCGGCCAGCGCCGCGATCAGGTGCGAGCGGTTGAGCTCGCCCGTCAGCGGGTCGAGCCGCGCAAGCCTGGTCAATTCCTCGTCGCGGGCATGCCGTTCATTATTGATCCTGATAGAGCCGATCGCGCGCGTGGGGCGACCGTCAGCGCCGGCAAACCAGCGGCCGGTCTCCTCGATCCAGACCACGGGATCGGAGGCGCTCATGCGCACGCCATATTCGACCCGGTAGGGCGTGCCGTCGTTGCCGTGCACGGCGGAGGTCTGGGCCAGCGCGGCGCTCCGCAAGCCTTGCGCAGGCTCGATCAGCTTGGCGAACTCGGCGCCGGTGGCAAGCCGCTCGGCCGGAATGCCGGGGAAGATGGCGCCGGCCTGCTCGCCCCAGACGATCGCGTCGCTGGCGAGATCCCAGACGAACAGGGCCTCGCCGAGGGCGGCGAGGATTTCGGAGGCTTGCGGCAATGCTGGGGTCAAAAGCGCCTCGTTTCGGGACAGCGGGGAGTCCTGAGCCGGCACAGAATAGGGCCAGAATCGTCTCCGACCCTAGGCAAAGTTCATAAACAATTTGGAAACCACGTTTCCGAACCGCGCGGAACGGAATAGGCTCGGCCGGCATAGGCCTTGCGAGACCATCACATGCACCGGCGCCAGCGTCCCAAAACGCGCCAGTTCATCAGGATCAGCGGTGTTGCGATGGTGAATGCGGATCAGATCGAACAAACGACGCGGGAAGCGAGTACCGCGCTGGTCCCGCTTGCGCCGGTTTTACAGCTGGTCCGCAAGGTGCCGCTGACTCGCCCCGATCCGAGCTTCGTCACCCAGCTGATCGCCAATGCCGAGCACCTGCCCCAGGCGAGCCGGCTGCGCCGCGGCTCGTCCGAGGACGCCCGCACGGCCTATGGCAGCAAACGGCCGCTTCCCAGCGTTACCTCGCGCACGCGGCAGGTGGCGTAGCGCTGCTTTCAGGAAAATTGTCGCCTCGCGCTCGCTCCGCCTCTCCCGCAAGCAAGCGGGAGAGAGAGCACACCTTCACGGCGGTGACAGCTGTAGCGCTCTCTCGCTCACCGCGGCTCTTCGGGCGAGGACGGCGTGCCGTTGCCTGGCTGCAAATGCGGTGAGGGAATTTCCGGCGACGGCGCGATGCCCGGCTTCGGCGCGGGGTGGTCCATCAGGACGGATTCGGCCACCGATTGGGCCGAGGGCGCGGGCCGTTCAGGCGGCGGTGCGGGCACGGGATCAACCTTCGGCTCGAAGGTTGATGCCGGCGACGGCGCCTCGGCCTGGCGCTTGGCCTTGCGCGGCACTGTCACCGTCTCCGTGGCGACATAGGCAATGCGGCGGCGGGTGCGTTGCGCGATGCCGCCGAGGAAATCGGCCATCGAAAGCAGCACCAGAAGAAAATAGGTCGAGTTGCCGAATTTGGGCCACATCACGAATTCAGCCGCGGCCGCGCCGAAGATGATCAGCGACAGCAGATGATCCATCAGGAATTTCGCGCCGGGCCGCGCGCCCTTGACCACTTCGAGCAGCAGCAGCAGCACGCCGAGCGCCAGCAGCAGATCAGACAGCGTGACCGGCCAGGTCTCGCCCGTGATCATCGGCACCTTGAACAGCACGTCCGAGAAGGACACGCTGGGCATCAGGAAGGCGATGATGTTGTAGACCGCGAGCGGAATCAGAAGCAGCGGGAAACCGACCATCGGCAAAGCGCCTTCTCGATCAAGATGTCCAGACAGAACAATGCAGCGGCGAAGCATTCGCTCCGCCGCCGTCACCGTCATATCTCATGGGTTGGCAATCAGGCGGGCGCAATGCCCGCCTGGAAGAAGAGTCCTTGGCTTAGGACTCTTTCTTCTTCAGGACCTGACGGCCCTTGTACATGCCGGTCTTGAGGTCGAGATGGTGCGGACGACGGAGCTCGCCTGAGTCCTTGTCTTCCACATAGGTCGGCTTCTTGATGGCGTCTGCCGAGCGGCGCATGCCACGGCGCGACGGCGAAGTTTTACGTCTCGGAACGGCCATTTCGATATCCTCTAGGGATTGGTGTTCATCCGGGCATCGTCCGCCAGGGACGGCTCAGCACCCGCAATACGAGGCGAGCTGAATGCCGATCAAGGCCGGGCTTATAGAGGAAGGCTGGCCGTAAAGCTAGGGTTCTGGAGCGGAAAAACGGTACGAAAAGGCCCCGAAATCAGCGATTTTCCCGCCAGCAGGTCAAAAGCGAAGTGGCCTGCGCCCTTGCCACATAGGTCCCGGCCAGCCGCCTCACCCCCGGTCCCGGGACCCTGGCGCTGCGTTTGACCGGATTCGGCAGGATCGCGGCCAGAAGGGCCGCCTCCCGGGGGGACAGGTTGGCGGCCGACTTGCCGAAGGCATAGGTGCTGCCGGCCTCCGCCCCGAACTGGCCCTGGGGCCCGAGCTCGGCGATGTTGAGGTAGATTTCCAGGATCCGCTGCTTGGGCAGGACGAGATCGATCCAGAGCGCCAGCGGAAATTCCAGCGCCTTGCGGACGAAATCCCGCCCCTGCCAGAGGAACAGGTTTTTCGCCACCTGCTGGGTGATGGTGGAGGCGCCGCGGAACGCGGTGCCGTCCTCCTGCGCGTCGTTGATCGCCTCGCGCAGCGCGCCCCAATCGATGCCGTGATGCCTGCAGAAATGGGCGTCCTCGGCCGCCACCACCGAGCGCGGCAGGTAAGGCGACATCTCGGCGAGATCGATCCATTCCCGATGCATCGGCGCGCCCGTCAGCGAGCGCCAGGCCATCAGGGTCGAAACCGGGTGACCGGTGCGGTAGAACGGCGCGACCACATAGGGCACGAGAGCCACGATCGCGAGCGCTACCAGCAGGATTTTGACGATGCGCAAATCGACCTTTCCGGCGCGAAATCAAACGCAGCCACGGATGGCGGCATTAAGCCTGTGATAATTCGGGCCTTTTCCAGCACTTTTTAGGCCTTCCAAACGATTGACTGGGGCGGGCGCATAAAGGATTGTCCCGCCGAATTTTAGTTCTGGAGCCTTTCTTGATGACCGGCACGTCCCCGTCCGATTTCGCCAAACGTCTGGACAAGACCGCTGATGACACCGAGGCCTTGCTCGGGCGTCTGCTGTCGGACGACATCCTGCCCGATGAGATCGCCCGCCCCAAGCGGCTGATGGACGCGATGCGCTATTCGAGCCTCAATGGCGGCAAGCGGCTGCGGCCGTTCCTGGTGGTCGAGAGTGCGGCCGTGTTCGGTGTTCCCCGCGAGGCCGCGCTGCTCGTCGGCGCCGCGCTCGAATGCATCCACTGCTATTCGCTGATCCATGACGATCTGCCGGCGATGGACAATTCGGACCTGCGCCGCGGCCGCCCCACCCTGCACAAGCAGACCGACGATGCGACCGCGATCCTTGCCGGCGACGGCCTTTTGACCATCGCTTTCGACATCATCACCCGCGATGAGGTGCATCGCGACGCCAATGTACGGCTGCTGCTGACGCGCGCGCTGGCGCGCTGCGCCGGCATCGGCGGCATGGTCGGCGGCCAGATTCTCGATCTGGCCGGCGAAGGCCGCTTCGGCGGCAATGAGCCTGTTGATGTTGCCCGCATTCAGCAGATGAAGACCGGTGCGCTGCTGCGCTATGGCTGCATCGCCGGCGCGATCCTCGGTCAGGCCTCAAATGCGGAATATCAGGCGCTCGACGATTACGGCCGCGCGCTCGGTGAAGCCTTCCAGATCGCCGACGACCTGCTCGACGTCGAAGGCGATGCGGCCGCCCTCGGCAAACCCGCCGGCGCCGATGCCGCCCTCGGCAAGACCACCTTCGTGACCCAGCTCGGCATCGACGGTGCCAAGCAGCGTGTGCGCGACCTGCTGGCCCGCGCCGACAGCGCCATCTCGATCTTCGGCGAGCGCGCCGCCGTCCTGCAAGCCGCCGCGCATTTCGTGGCCGAGCGGAAGAACTAGTAACCCCAGGCTCCTCACCTCTCCCGCTTGCGGGAGAGGTCGGATCGCGACAGCGATCCGGGTGAGGGTTCTCTCCTCTTGGGGAGTGTCCCATCGCGGAGACACCCTCTCCCCAGCCCTCCCCCGCAAGCGGGGGAGGGGGCGCACCCGCGATGCCGCTCGATTTACCGGACGATCTGCATGGAAAAAGAAGATCCCGCACTCGCCCGCTTCCGCCAGATGTCGCGGCCGATGCGGCTGATCTATGCGCGGCCGCGGACTTTCATCTCGCTTGCCGCCGGCATCCTCGTCTGCCTGCTCATTCCCGGTTCGTTTCGGCTGGCGACGCGGCTGCTGTTCGGCTGGGATGCGCTGATCGCGGTCTATCTCGTGCTGGTCTATACGATGATGCTGTGCAACGACCACCAGCACATCCGCCGTGCGGCTGCGATGCAGGACGACGGCCGTTTCGTGATCCTGCTGGTGACGGCGACCGGCGCGTTCGCCAGCATTGCCGCGATCGTCTATGAGCTCGGGACGCCGCACCGCGGCGCCATGGAACTGACCGTTGCGATCAGCACCATCGCGCTATCCTGGGCCGCCGTGCACACGACCTTCGCGCTGCATTACGCCCATGACTATTATCGTCACCCGCCGGGCGGCTTGCAGTTTCCGAGCGGCGACACCGAAGACCACGCCGACTATTGGGACTTCGTCTATTTCTCGTTCGTGATCGGCATGACGGCGCAGGTCTCCGACGTCGGCATCACCGACAGGACCATCCGCCGCACCGCCACCGCACACGGCATCGTATCGTTCATCTACAACACGGCGCTATTGGCGCTGACGGTGAACATCGCGGCGAGCGCGATCGCGACATGATCCCCGCAATATTGTCCCGGCTTCGCCAGGACGATATTGCAAGCGACGCTCTCAGTTGCAGACTTCGTAATTGGCATCGTTGTGAGGGCCGCCACCGCCGCGATACTCAAGATGACAACCGCGCTTGACAGGACGGCATAGCAGATCGTTGCAGAAAATCTGGCCGCCACCGCCCGAGGCGCGACCGGCGCCAGCAGCAGCAACGCCTGCAGCTCCAGCGGCCGCACCGCCGGATTGACGACGCTGCCGTGCGGCACGGTCATCGCTGTCGTCGCGCGTGGCGGTTGCGGGCTTGGAGGTTGCGGGCTTGGCGGTTGCTGGCTTGTCAGTTCCGGGTTTGGCCGGCTTGGCGGCGCGCTGCTTCTCGCATCGATTGTCGTCATTCAGCACATAGCCCTCGTCGCAGACGATCTTGGTGCAGACGTCGCCATCGGCCTTGAAGCCGTGATCGCAGACCAGCGGGCAGACGCGTGACTGCCTTGACTTGACCGTGTCGAGCGCATCCGTGCTCGCCACCTTCACGTCGAGCTTGGTGCCGGCATAGCGATTGAACTGCGACAGCGACCGCTGCGAGGACGTGTTCCAGACGCCGTCAGCCTGTCCCGAGAAACAGCCGACGCGACCGAGCTCGGTCTGAACCGAGCGATTGAGATCAACAGGCGTTGCAGTCGGCGTCAGCGCGGCGACGTTGGTCCCGGCAGGGCTTGCGGTGCCGGCCGGCGCAGTGCTCGGCGCCGCCGCGAGATTGACCCGCTGCTGCTCGGCAGCAGCAGCCTGCTGCTGCGCCTGCTCCTTCGCTTTCTGCGCGGCAAGCTGGGCCTGCTCGGCCGCCTTCGCCTCGGCCGCCGCCCTGGCTTGCGCATCCGTCTGCGCGCCAATCGCAGCGAGACGGTCGCGCTCGGCCTCGGCCTGCCTGGCCTTCTCGATGGCGGCGGCATGAACCTGCTCGGCCTGGATCTTGTCGATCTGAAGCTTGGCAAGGTTGGCGTAGAAGCCGTCCGGGTGCTGGGCCAGGAAGGCTTCCCATGCCGCCCTGTTGCCGACCTGGAGCGCAAGCTCATAGTCGCGGCGCATATCGGCCTGCGGATTTAGCGCGGGCGCGGGTGCTGCTGCCGGCGCGGCCTTGACCGGCACCAGCGGCACATCCTCGCCGCCGAGCGAGCCGTAGACGAACGGCTCCTGCTTGTTGCCGGTCGCCTTGAGCACGTCGTCGCGCACGAAGCCGAAGGCGCGGCGGACGTCGAGGCCGGGCGTGGTCAGATGCTTCGACAAAGCGATGGTGAAGGGGCTGTTGGCGCCGTCGCCATCCTGCGCGGTGAAGCCGGCCTTGGCCGAATAGGCGATCAGCGTGTTGGTGCTGGCCGGCTCGACCTGGGCCAGACCGCGGCCGATGCCGCGCGAGGCCAATGTGCGCTTCATGGTCCTGCCGAACGGATTGTCGCGGCAGGCATCGAGGATCACCAGACGAAGCTGCTTGGCCGGCTCGACCGCGACCAGCACGCGATCCAGCGAGAGCGCCTCGTCATAGACGTCGGTGTCGCGCTCGAGCTTGGCATCGACAGGGATCAGATAGTTGGAGCCGTCGACCTCGATGCCGTGGCCGGCATAGTAGACCAGGGCGATGTCGGCATCGCGGGTCGCATCGGCGAAGTCGCGCAGCACGCGCCTGGTATCGAGCGCGGTCAGGTCGTGGCGGGAATCGACGACATCGAAGCCGGCCTCCTTCAGCGTCTTCGCCATCACCGCACCGTCATTGACGGGATTGGCGAGCGAGGGCGCGTTCTGATAGGCCGAGTTGGCCAGCACCAGCGCGACGCGCTTTCCGGCAAAGGCGGGATCGGCGCCAAACAGCAGCGCGACGGTGAGGAGCAATGGGCTAAGCCTGAACAAATTGCGCATGACCACTTCCAAAATTTGGGGGCAGTTCACACCCTCGGGGACAGCCTTAGCAAGATCCGCCGCCTGCGCTTGTGATGGAGGTCACCAAGACGGCGCGAGCAACCGGCTAAGGAGCCCCTTTTGTTAGTCGCGCCAGTGCGTTGGCGGTTCGCCGCCTGCCGCCTCGGCCGGTTTTCGCCAGAGCCCCGTTCCGATGAATCGGAACGGGGCTCTAGGATGTAGTTTTGACGCGTTTTCTTGACGCGAACCGGTATCCATTTCGCTCGAAAACGCTCTAGCCATCCCCGACGTGCCCCCGATATTGCGGCAGATTGTCCGTGATCTCGTGCCACGGCGCCTTGGAACCCACGAAAATATGCGCAGTGGGACGGATCGTGGGGGTATCGACCAGGGTTCCCATAGCGACATGGGCCCATTTGCCTTCGCGGACGCGGGAATAAAGCAGCGAGCCGCAGCGGGCACAGTGTGCGTCATGGGTGATGTCGTCGCCGTAGATCACCTTGCTGTCCTCGCCCCTGACCAGACGAAGCTGGCCATATTCGATGCCGGCAAACGGCTTGAAGGCGGAACCGGTGGTGCGGCGGCAGTTCGAGCAGTGACAATTCAGCGCATAGGAGAACGCGTCCGCCACTTCGTAGCGGACCGCGCGGCAATAGCATTCGCCGGCAAGGATCGGAGCGTTCTGATGTCGCGAGCCCGTCATGATGATGCCCTCGCGCAAATGGCGGAAGACAGCCATAGCGCAATTTGATCCGTACGACTAAGTTCCCGTCAAGCCATCATTCAAAGGGGACGACCCATGAGCCAAAATCGGTCGAGCGTCGAAGCCGTCGTGCAAACCTATTTTGACGGGCTTTACGAGGGAGATGCCGACAAGCTCGGCGAGGTCTTCCACCCCTCAGCCGATCTGCGCTGGGTGGACAAGGGCGAGCTGAAGATCCTGACCGTGCCTGACTGGCTCGCCTGGGTGCGCAAGCGCCCCTCCGCCAAGGCGGAAGGCAAGCCGCGCGAGGACTTCATCATCACCATCGACCGCTCGGACGACAAGACCGCCTTCATCAAGGTCAAATGCCAGCTGCCGCCACGCTTCTTCACGGACTATCTGGTGGCGATGAAGCTGGCCGACGGCTGGCAGATCGTGTCGAAATCGTACCGGTACGATCTGAAGGAGTGAGGGTCCGCTGCCTGAAATCGGGCACGCTCGTCCTGCATTTCTCACTCATTGCGAGCCAAACTCGCCACACCTCATTGCGAGGAGCCCTTGCGCGAAGCAATCCAGAATCTCTTCCGCGGATCGATTCTGGATTGCTTCGCTTCGCAATGACGGCGCGTGTGGCGCGTTCGTCGCTTCACTCACTCCCGCTTCCCCCCAAAGGTCCCCATGCTGCTCGATCGTTGCTCCCTGCTCGTCCAGCATCGGACTTATGGTGCCTGAACGATTGGCGTAAGCCACCACACCTTGACCTCTCCACATTGACCTCTCGGCCGCTTCCGGGCCAAGACAGGTCATGATCGCGGCGAAATTCCAGACCTTCCTGATCCTGCTCGCGGTGCTGGCCGGCACCGCGCTCGTTGCCCGGCGCTTCAACCTGGCGCCGGCCATCCTCTTGATGCTCTCGGGCGTCGGCCTGGCTTTCGTGCCGGGCATGCCGCCGGTCGAGCTGCCGCCGGAGCTGGTGCTGCTGATGGTGCTGCCGCCGCTGATCTATTCGGCGAGCGTCGCCATGAGCTGGCGCGAGTTCAGAAACAATCTGCGCCCCATCGTGCTGCTTGCGGTCGGCGCCGTGATCTTCACGGCGGCGCTTGTTGCGGCCGCCACCCATTACGTGATCGGCCTGCCCTGGAGCATCGGCTTCCTGCTCGGGGCCATCGTTGCGCCGCCCGATGTGGTGGCGCCGCTCGCGATCGCCCGCCGGCTCAACATGCCGCGCCGGCTGCTTGTCATCCTCGAGGGCGAAGGGCTCGCCAACGACGCCACTGCGCTGATCCTCTACCGCTTCGCGCTCGCCGCGATCATGGTCGGGCATTTCTCGCTGCCGATGGCGGCGGGCGAATTTGTCCTGATCGTCGCCGGCGAGATCGCGTTCGGCATCGGCGTCGGCTGGCTGTCGCTGCGCTTCCGCAAATGGTCTTGCGATCCGCAGGTCGAGCTGACGCTGTCGCTGATCACGCCCTATGTCTCCTATTGGCTGCCGGAGCATGTCGGCGGCTCCGGCGTGATCGCCACCGTCGCCTGCGGCCTTTATGTCAGCTGGAACGGACCGCTGCTGATTTCGGCATCGACGCGCCTGCAGGGCATCTTCTTCTGGGACCTCATCATCTACCTGATCGAGGGCCTGCTGTTCCTGCTCACCGGCTTCCAGATGCGCGCGCTTTATGAGAAGTCGAAGACATTCCCGCTCGACGACATCATGATCGCAACGGCGGTGGTCATGCTCGTGATCGTTCTGGCGCGCTTTGCCTGGCTCTATCCCGCGACCTATCTGCCGCGAATATTGAGCAAGTCGCTGCGCAAACGCGATCCGTCGCCGCCCTGGCAATGGCCGTTCGCGCTCGCCTTCACCGGCGTGCGCGGCGCGGTGTCGCTGGCCGCCGCGCTGGCGCTGCCGTTCACGCTGCCTGACGGCAACGCCTTCCCCTATCGCGACCTGATCCTGTTCGTCGCCTTCGGCGTCATCTTCATCACGCTGATCGGCGTCGGCCTGACGCTGCCGCCGGTGGTGCGCTGGCTCGGCATCGCGCAAGCCGGCCGCATCGAGCATGCCGCCGAGCACGAGGCCGAGATCTCGGCGCGGCGCCAGGCGCTCGACGCCGCGCTGAAATCGCTGGATGCGCTGACCGAGCAGAAAGAGGTGTCGGACGAGGTGATGCGGCTCTTGCGCGCCCGCCACGAGATCCGCGTCAACCAGCTGCCTGACTCGCTCGATCCCGCCCATCATGACGTCTCGGCCGCCGGCACCGCGCTGACCCGCGAGCTGATCGAGGCCGAGCGCAAGTTCATCCATGATCTCCTGCGCGACGGGCAGATCACCGACGAGACGCGGCGCAGGATCGAACGCGATCTGGATCTGGAGGAGGCGAGCCTGGCGAACCGGGAATATCGCGGGGCGCCGCTGTAGGATATTGGCCAGCTACCGCTTCTCGCAATACGACCGCATCGCCCGCGTCACAGCCGCCGCAATCAGCTCCCGTCGCTCCGGCGAGTTCATCGCCATCTCCTCGTCGCGGTTGATGATGGAGCCGGCTTCCAGCAGCACCGCGGCGCTTCGGGTCTGCGAGAGCACGACGAGGCCGTCATAGCGGTAGACGCCGACATCCTTGTCCAGCAACGGATGCCGGTAGCGCCCCATCAGCGGCAGGGAGTATTGGGTGGCGTATTGCAGGCCTTTGTCCTTCAGCTCCCGGCCCAGCAGCTTGGCGAAGGCGAGGCTGGCGGAGAAATGCGGGTTGCGCTCCGACACGAACAGCGAATGACCGCTGAAGCGATCGCTGAAATAGCTCTTGGCGCCGTCGAATTCCCACTCTTCGAGCATCTTGTCGGGCACGGAATCATGATGAATCGACAGGAGGAAATCCGCATGCGCAGCATTGGCGGTTCCGACGCGCTTGAGCAGGCTCGCTTTCGCCTTGCCGTCGGTCACCAGCACGCGGGTTGCGGCGAAGCTTGCCGACTTCAATCTCTCGCCGATCAGCTTCGCCAGCTGCAGGTTGAAGCCGAATTCGACATCGTTGCGCGCGCTGGTAGCGCCTTGCGATTCGGAGGTGTGTCCGACATCGAGAATGATCCGGAATTTGTGCGGATCGCATGTTTCCGGAGCGGGCAGAGGCTTGGGCTTCGCGCGCGCGACCTTGCGCCCCGGTGCCGCCTCGCCATGCTCAGCCGGCAAAGCCAAGAGCGGGATCAGCGCAACAGCAAGAGCGGCGGTGATGCGCCACGATATCGTCACACCGGCCGTTCTCCCTTCACCGTGACGCGCGTGCCCGAGCGCGTGTGCGGCCAGTAGTCCCACATCGCGCGATGCTGGGTGCAGCGGTTGTCCCAGAACGCGATGGCGTTCTCGGTCCAGCGGAAGCGGCACTGGAACAGCGGGTTCTCGGCGTGCTGGTAGAGATAGGCGAGTATCGCGTCGCTCTCGTCGCGCGGGATGCCGTTGATGTGGCGGGTGAAGCCTCTGTTGACATAGAGCGCCTTCCTGCCCGTGACCGGATGGGTGCGCACCACCGGATGCTCGGCGTGCGGATAGGACGGGCGGTCGGCGACGCCATAGTTCGCATAAAGGCCGCGATAGATCGGCTCGCCGTCGTGCAGCGCGGTGAGGCCGTCGAGATAGGCTTTCATCCGATCCGACAGCGCCTCATAGGCGGCGTACATGTTGGCGAACAGCGTATCGCCGCCGCGCGGCGGGCACTGCTTGATGTAGAGGATCGAGCCCATCGGCGGCTGGAGATCGCAGGAGACGTCGGAATGCCAGCCCTCGCCATTGGCGCGCGGCGAGTTCTTGTCGGCGTAGATCTTCATCAAGGCCGGGTCTTCATCCTCGTGAGGAGCTGCGGGATGAAAATGCAGCTCGCCGAACTTGCGGCCGAAGGCGAGGTGCTGCTTCGGCGTGATGTGCTGGTCGCGGAAGAAGATCACGAGGTTTTCGGCCAGCGCGCGGTGGATCTCGTCCATCTGCCTGCTAGAGCCGGCATCGCCCTCGACCAGCTTGCCGATGTCGACGCCGGAGATTTCCGCACCGATGATGGGGGTGAGCTTTTCGACCGCGATGGTTTCGTAGGGCGCGCCGTCGTCAGCCGCGTGGCGATAGCGCGGGCCTTGCTTGCCGGCGAGTGAGCTCATGGGTGTTGCTCCCGATCATCTTGATTGGGAAGCATCGTAGCAATGTAGGGCGGGTTAGCGAAGCGTAACCCGCCACTTCGCGCGCGCAAAAAATAAGGCGGGTTACACTCCGCTGACCCGCCCTACGCTTCGATAATTGAAAGACGCCTACTCCGCCGCCGTCTCCGGCACCTTGGCGCCCTGGCCGTAGCGCTGGTCGATGTAGTCGATCACCAACGCCTTGAAATCGGCGGAGATGGTGGGCCCACGCAGCGTGCGGAACTTCTTGCCGTCGACGAAGACGGGCGCGGCCGGCGCTTCGCCGGTGCCGGGCAGGGAGATGCCGATATTGGCGTGCTTGGATTCGCCGGGGCCGTTGACGATGCAGCCCATCACCGCGACGTTGAGCTCCTCGACGCCGGGATATTTGGTCTTCCAGGTCGGCATCTCGTCGCGGATGAAATCCTGGATCGAGCGTGCCAGCTCCTGGAACGTGGTCGAGGTGGTGCGGCCGCACCCGGGGCACGCGGCCACCAGCGGCACGAAGGTACGGAAGCCCATGGTCTGCAGCAGCTCCTGGCCGACCTGCACCTCGCGGGTGCGGTCGCCGCCGGGCTCCGGCGTAAGCGAGATGCGGATGGTGTCGCCGATGCCCTGCTGCAACAGGATGCCGAGCGCGGCGGACGAGGCCACGATGCCCTTCGAGCCCATGCCTGCTTCGGTCAGGCCGAGATGGATCGCGTAGTCGGAACGCGCGGCGAGATCCTGATAGACCGCGATGAGGTCCTGCACCGCCGAGACCTTGGCTGAGAGGATGATGCGGTCCTTGGGCATGCCGAGCTCTTCGGCGCGCGCGGCCGAGAGCAGCGCCGACTGCACCATCGCCTCGCGCGTCACCGCGCGCACGTCGCGCGGATTGGCGGAGGCGGCGTTCTCGTCCATCAGCTTGGTCAAGAGCTCCTGGTCGAGCGAGCCCCAATTGGCGCCGATGCGCACCGGCTTGTTGTTCTTGTTCGCGATCTCGATGATGTCGGCGAACTGGGTGTCGCGCTTATCCTTGAAGCCGACATTGCCGGGATTGATGCGGTATTTCGCCAGCGCCTCGGCGCAGGCCGGATAGGCGGCCAGCAGCTTGTGGCCGATATAATGGAAGTCGCCGATCAAGGGCGTGGTGATGCCGCGCTTGGCGAGGCCGTCGCGGATGTGCGGGACAGCCGCAGCGGCCTCCTCGCGATCCACGGTGATGCGGACCATTTCGGAGCCGGCGCGCGCGAGCGCTGCGACCTGGGCGATGGTGCCGTCGATATCGGCGGTGTCGGTGTTGGTCATCGACTGCACGACGATCGGCGCGCCGCCGCCCACAGCGACGTTGCCCACCTTCACCTGGGTGGTCTTGTGCCGGGGCGCGGGGCCGGCGATGTCGGAATCGATGGTGTTTTCGAGCTTGTTCATGGGGTCCAAATATCAGGTTTTGGTGACGTTCAGCAATGCATCAGCTGGCGCCGCGGCCTCTCGGCTCGGACGGTTAACCAGAAAAAGTCCAGCAATTACAAGGACGGCTGCCGCCCCAAAGGCCAGACTTAGGGTGTCGTGCATGATGAAATAGCTAGCCACCACGCCAAACAAAGGGGTGATGAAGGTAAAAGCCGACAATTTGCTGGCCGAATAGGTCTTCACCAGCGCGAACCAAAGCGTGAACGTCGTTCCCACCACCCAGACCGTCTGGAACACCATCAGCCCGATCGAGAGCGGGCGCGGGGTATGAGGGATGGTCTCCCCGAACAGATAGGCGGCGAGCCCCAGGATCGGGATCGACATCGCGACCTGGTAGCCCAGCGCCTTCTCCGGCGGAGCAAAGCGCAGCCGTGTCGCCTTGGCGACCAGCGTGGTCGCGGCCCAGAGCGCGCCGCCGCCGACGATCATGAGATCGCCGAGCAGCACTTTGGCATCGACATCCGGCTGCGGCACGCCGATCGCAAGCGCGACGCCGGCAAAGCTCAAGGCCAGCCCCAGCCATTGCGAGCCCGTCAGCCGCTCCCCCAGCACCTGATAGGAACCGAGCGCGACGAAGAACGGCGCGGTGTAGAGGAACACGACCGCGCGCGAGGCCGGCGTGAAGCGCAGACCTTCATAGATCAGCACGAATTCGACGCCGAACATCAAGCCGGCAAACAGGCCTGCGGCGAGCGTACCGTCGCGCTCGAAGAACTTTGCCCCGCGCAAGCTGCCGATGATGAACAGCACCGGCAGCGCGCCCATCGAGCGGATGGTCGCCTGCAACATCGGCGGGATGTCGGGGATGACGAGCTTCACCGCGATCTGGTTGAAGCCCCAGGTCAGGCACAGCATCAGCATCAGGGCGATGGCTCCGGCACTGAGCGGGCGGCCGGCGGACGGGATGGCTTCGGTTGCGGACATTTCTTCCTGAGGTCCGGCTTTGCGCCGTGTTGCTTGATTAATCAGATGGCGGGTTCTTTACCTCTCCCCAGCGGGGAGAGGTGGGCACCACCGCTTTTGCTCGAGTTGCTTCCATCTCCCTAAGAATTCTTCTGGCAATGGGTGCAGACGCCTGTGATCTCCACCACGGACAGTTTTGGTGCGAAGCCTGAGCTGCGCGCCGCGGCGTTGAGTTCCCCGGCGAAAGATCCTGACGGGATCTCGCCGACGAGGCCACAGCGCTCGCAGATCAGGAACGCCACCGCCGAGGTCGCGTCATGGTCGTGGGCGGCGCAGGCGAGATAGGCGTTGCGGCTTTCGATGCGGTGTACGAGGCGGTTCGCCATCAGGAAATCGAGAGCACGGTAGACCGTGATCGGCGCCGGCCGCGGCATCGATTTGGCGAGCTCGTCGATCACTTCATAAGCACCGAGTGGGCGATGGCTGGAGAGCAAGGCCCCCAGCACCTGGCGGCGAATCGGCGTGAATTTCTGCGCGCGCTGCTCGCAAACCGCTTCCGCATGCGCCAGCGCGTCCGCGGTGCAGCGTCCGTGATCATGGTCGGGCGTCGGAAAGGCCGGCTTTGCGAGGGTCATTCGGCCCGCCTTCTAGCATTTCGGCCGGGGAACCCAAAGCATGACCGGCGCCGCGGCGGTCAGCCATGCTTTTGCGGCAGGACAGCTTCCCGTTGAACCCGGCATGAAATAATCATAAGCTTGCTTATTATATTGCAAGCTTATTGGAGACCAAGCTTATGACCCGCGGGTCGTCTGTCGACCAGAATTTCCTCTTCACGCTCGGCGAGCTGTACCGGCTCTTGCGCGTCTATGCCGACAAGGAGGCCTCGCGCTTCGGCATCACCCGCGCACAATGGGCCGTGCTGGCCAAGGTCGAGCGCAGCGAGGGCATGAAGCAATCGGAGCTCGCCGAGCTGCTGGAGATGCAGCCGATCACGCTGACGCGGCTGATCGACAAGCTCTGCGACAACGACTGGATCGAGCGCCGCAGCGACGCCACCGACCGCCGCGTCAAGCGCCTCTATCTGAAGAAGGCGGGCCGTGCGCTGCTGGGCAAGATGAGCGGGCTCAAATCCGAGCTGACCGCGAACGCGCTTGACGGCATCAGCCCGTCCGACGCCCACCGTCTCCTCACCCAACTCGAAACCATCAAGGAAAACGTGCGAACCGCGATCCAGACGTCTGGCGCGGAACAAGCACGTAAGGAGCAACGCTATGGCTGATCAGGTTCTCAAATTCCAGCCCGAGCAGAAGATCGACAGCGGCAAGCCGACCAAGAAGGCCGGCACCGATCCGCGCCGCCGCTTCGTCGCCGGCCTGCGCCGCTATCGCCGCTTCCTGCTGATGGTGGTGCTGCCGATCGTGGCCGTGATCGCCGGCCTCGCCTTCTATCTCAATGGCGGCCGCTATGTCGGCACCGACGATGCCTATGTCGGCGCGCAGAAGGTGCTGGTGACGCCTGATATCTCCGGCAAGATCCAGAAGGTCGTCGTGAAGGAAGGCCAGCTTGTCAAGCAGGGCGACGAGCTGTTCGAGATCGACCCGGTGCCGTTCCGCCTCGCGGTGGATGAGGCCAAGGCGCAGCTGATGCAGGCCCAGACGACCTATGACAATTTGCGCGCCAACATCAAGATCTACGGCGACATGCTCGATCTCGCCCAGAAGGGCGTCGACCTGAAGCAGCGTGACGTAGAGCGCAAGCAGGCGCTGGTGAAGAACAGTTTCGGCTCGCAGCTCGATCTCGACAACGCCTCGAACGCGCTGGTGACCTCGGGCTCGATCGCACAATACGTCAAGCAGCAGATCTCGACCGCCAAGACCCAGCTGCTCGGCGACACCGACCTGCCGCTGGAGAAGTTCCCGCCTTACGCGCAAGCCAAGTCCAAGCTCGAGAACGCCGAACGCAATCTCGACCATACCGTGGTGCGCGCCTCGATGGGCGGCATCGCGACCCAGGTCGAGCAGATCCAGCTCGGCCGCTATGTCGCCGCCGGCACCGCGGTGTTCTCCATCGTCGACATCGCCCATCCCTGGGTCGATGCCAATCCGAAGGAGAGCGACCTCACCTATGTCACCGAAGGCCAGGCGGTCACGCTCGAGGTCGACGCGTTCCCGAACCACCTCTTCAAGGGCAAGATCGGCTCGCTGTCGCCCGGCACCGGCGCACAATTCGCGATCCTGCCGCCGCAAAACGCCACCGGCAATTTCGTCAAGGTGGTGCAGCGCGTGCCGATCAGGATCTATTTCGACGAGAGCGACACATACGTGAAGAAGCTGAAGGCCGGCATGAGCGTCTATGCCAGCATCGACACCGGCCATCAGCGCTCGCTCGCCGGCCTGCTCGGCCTGTCGGCGACAGCAAGCCAGGATAGAGACCAGGACAAGGACTAAGCTGATGTCCGGCCCCAATGCCCATCTGATGGTCCCCGGCCTGCGCCGGAACATGGTGACGATCTGCGCCATGACCGCGACCATCATGCAGGCGCTGGACACCACCATCGCCAACGTCGCGCTGCCCTACATGCAGGGCACGCTGTCGGCTTCGCAGGACCAGATCAACTGGGTGCTGACCTCCTACATCGTCGCCGCCGCGATCATGACGGCGCCGGTGGGATGGATCTCCAACCGCTTCGGCCGCAAGCGCATCTTCATCATCTGCGCCGGCGGCTTCACCTTCGCCTCCGTCCTATGCGGGCTGGCGCAGGACATCAACCAGATGGTGCTGTTCCGCCTGCTGCAGGGCGTGTTCGGCGCAGCGCTGGTGCCGCTGTCTCAGTCGGTGATGCTCGACTATTACACGCTCCAGGAGCGCGCCAAGGCGATGTCGATCTGGGGCATGGGCGTGATGATGGGCCCGATCATGGGCCCGTCGCTCGGCGCCTGGCTCACCGAGACCTATTCCTGGCACTGGGTGTTCTTCGTCAATCTGCCGTTCGGTGCGATCACCGTGTTCGGGCTGATGGTCTTCATGGATGAGACCAAGAAGGACCTTAGCCTCAAGTTCGACTGGTTCGGCTTCGGCGCGCTGGCGATCGCGATCGGCGCGCTTCAGCTCGCGCTCGACCGCGGCGAGCAGCTCGACTGGTTCGAGTCGGTCGAGATCGTGACCGAGTTCGTCATCTCCGGCATCGCCTTCTATTACTTCTTCGCGCACTCCTTCACGACCTCGCGCCCGTTCATCCAGTTTGCGCTGTTTAAGGACCGCAACTTCGTCACCGGCTGCATCTTCATGACGGTGATGGGCCTCGTGCTGTACTCGACCATGGCGCTGGCCTCCCCTTACTTACAGAACGTCATCGGCTATCCCATCATGACCGCCGGCGGCCTGCTTGCGAGCCGCGGCTTCGGCACTTTCTTCGCCATGATGATGGTCGGCCGCATCATGAAGTACATCGAGGCCCGCACCCTGATCATCTGCGGCCTGACGCTGACGGCGGCCTCGCTGTTCCAGATGACCGGCTGGACCGACCAGACCCAGGTGCCGGAGATCGTCATCGTCAGCGTGATCCAGGGTTTTGGCTTCGGCCTCGTGTTCGTGCCGCTCTCGACCGTGTCGTTCCTGACGCTGCCCAATCATCTGCGTACCGACGGCACCTCGATGCTGACGCTCTTGCGCAACGTCGCAAGCTCGGTCGGCATCTCCATCGTGATCGCGCAGCTGACGCAGGGCACGCGCAAGAGCTATGCGATCCTCTCGGAGCACATCAATCCGTTCAACCACGCGCTGCAGATGCCTGACGTGCGCGGCCTGATCAACCTCTCCACCGACGCCGGCCGCGCCATGGCCGACCGCATGGTCAGCGTGCAGGCGCAGATCATTGCCTTCGCGCACGACTACCAGCTGGTGATGTTCTTCATCCTCTGCACCATCCCGCTCGCCCTGATGATCGGCTCGACCAAGGCCACGCTGCGCAAGCAGGCGGCGGGGCCGGAACATGCGGTGATGGAGTAGGCACTGCCGTCATGCCACAAACTCCGCCGTCGTCCCGGCCTAGTGCGCAATTGCGCACGGGGGCCGGGACCCATACGGCCGCAGCAATAGTTTTGCGAAGACTCGGAGTCATCAGCTTGCTCCCACAACCACTCCCTGTGGTTATGGGTCCCGGCCTTCGCCGGGACGACACCGAGAATGTGGAGACGCCGTCGCACTTCATTTCCACTGCGAGCGCTACAACAACTCCTCGCATCCCAGATCCTCGACCGCCATCATCACCCGCTCCAGATTGTTCCACCAGATCCCCGGCGGGAGGTTGATGGCCCATTGCCAGACCGGCTTGGTGATGTGCCAGAGCACCGACCAGCGGTAATCCTGGTCAAGCGCGCCGCGGGTATAGCCGGTCACACCGCGTGCGAGCAGCGTCTCGTAGTAACGGTTGAGCAGCACCCGCTCGAGCGCCTGGCGGCGCTCCGGGTACCATTGGATCGCCATCATATAGGCGAGGTCGTTGGTGGGAACATTGATGCCCCACAGATCGAAATCGAAAATGCGCACGGTGTCCGCGACGCCGGCCCGCGGCAACAGGAAATTCCACGTATGCGCATCGCCGTGAACGATGGTGACGTGGCGGCGCGAATGGTAGCGCTGGGAGAGTCGCTCCGACTGCTCGATGAGACGGCGGTAAAGGATACGCCGCTCCTCACTGAGGCGATCGCCGAGCTCGTCGGCAAAGCGGTCGTAATGACCGGCGAAGGTCTCGATGCGCGCCGCGCTGTCCTCGGGACTTGCCCAGGTGCCGACGGTCTCGCCGAGATCGGGATGATTCCACCACACCGCATGCATGCCCGCCAGCGTCGTGACGATGGCCATCGACTGGTCGCGCGACGGCGGCAGCGTCGGTACGGTCGCGAGTTCATGACTGTCGGTGAGGTCTTCGAGCAGGAGATGCCAGGCTCCGCTCTCGTCGTCAGAACGGCCATCGAAACAGCGCGGCACCAACCCGGGCGGCATCTTCGGCGCGAGCTTCAGGTAAAAGGCCAGCTCGTGCCGACCGCCCTGCGCGAGCGTCTTGGCAAAATCGGCGTGCGGCGTCTTGAGGATCAGCGTCTGCGGGGAGCCTGTGGACTCCCCGACATAGCGCAGGCCGAGCCGGGCGATATGCGACACCACGGTGTCGCGCTCATGCAGCACAGTCACCTCGCGCACGGCGCCGGCGTCCAGCGCGCGGGCCTTGCGCAATGCAGCCGTGAGGTAACCGGGGTCAGCGACCGCCGGCAGTTGTGGAGGTGTCATAGCCATGATGCCCCTGCCCCGCGCCATACTGCACGATCACACCCCGACGCGCCAGCGGCCGAGCTGATGCCGGACTTTACGCCGCGGCGGTTGATTCGCGCACGGTGCGGACCACGACCGATCGGAGCGATTCCAGATTGGCCGCCATGCCCGCGATGGCCTGCCTGACCTCCGCTGCGCGATCGTTCACCGAAGCGGCGTCGCGGCTGACATTGGCGATCTTGGCTGAGACCTCCTTCGCGGCGGACGCCGATTCGGAGATCGACCGGGCGATCTCCCGCGTCGCGGCATCCTGCTCTTCCATCGCGGCGGCAACCGAGGACGCCACGCCGTCGATCTCGGCGATGTGGCCACCCATGGTCTCGACGGCATCGACCGCGGCCTGCGTCGACGTCTGGATCTCCGCGATCAGGCGCCCGATCTCCTCGGTGGATTTCGCGGTCTGGTCGGACAGGGATTTCACTTCGGCCGCGACGACCGCAAAACCGCGGCCGGCCTCACCGGCGCGCGCCGCCTCGATCGTGGCGTTGAGCGCGAGCAGATTGGTCTGGCCGGCGATGCCGCCGATCAGGTCGGAGACCTCGGCGATCTTTTTCACCGCGCCGGCCAGCGCCTGGATGGTCGAGCGCGCCTGCTCGCGGCCTGCGACCGCCGACTTGGTAACAGTCGAGGTGCGTCCGACCTGCGTTGCGATCTCCCGGATCGAGGCACTCAGCTCTTCGGCGGCGGCCGAAACGGTCTGCGAACTGCCGAGCGCCTGGGTGGAGGCGGCGGCGACCGCCTGCGATTCCGAAGACAGGGATCGCGCAATCTCGGACAGGCTCAAGGCAGCGCGCTCCACGCCTTGCGTCGCAGAGCTCGCGGTAGCGACGGAACGACCGGTCTCGCGCTCGACGGTCTCGGCCATCTGCTGCAGGGCACCGCGCTTGGCAAGCGCCGCTTCCTGTTGCTTCTGCAATTGCTCCTCGCGGAGGCGCGAATTCTCGATCGCTCCCTGCTTGAACACCGCGAGTGCGCCCGCCATCGAGCCGACCTCGTCCCGACGTTGCGCGAAAGGAATGTCGGCGGCGAGATCGCCGGCCGCGAGCTTCTGCATCGTATCCGTCATGCGCACGATCGGACGCACCACACCAAGCGCGACGCCGAGCAGGCCTGCCGCAACGAAGGCAAGCACGGCCGCGGAGACGCCGAGCAAGATGGTGAGCATCGCGCTGTCGCGGTCGGCGGCCAGCTTCTCCATGTCGGCGTTCTGCTTGTTGGCGCTGTCGACGATGCTGTCGATGACGGCACGATGCGCGGTGTAGGCGTCCTTCAGCTGCGCATAGGCGCGTTCGGACGCCGCCGCGTCCCTGGCCTTGAGGGCCGGCAGTAGCTGATCGGACAACAGCTTCCAGAACTTCTGCACCTCGGCGTCGGACTTGGACACCAGGGCTGTCTTCAGGTCGGCCGAGAGGCCGGAGGCGGTCCAATAGGCCTTGCGCTCGTCGTAATCCTTGCGGAGCTGGACCAGGCGTTCGCCATGAGCCGCCAGTTGGTCCGGCTCATGCATGGCCAGAGTGGCTTCGAGATAGGCCTCGATGACATATTCCGGCGGCGGCAGGATGTCGGCGATCAAATCGTTGCCGAGCTTGATATCGGAGTAGAGCGGACCACCGACCTTGAGCTCGCGCAGTGCATAGAGGCTGGTGGACACGACCGCCGTAAAGCCGATCGCAAGAACGATTCCGAATGCAATGATCGCGGAAGACAACGACAGGCGAATTTTCATGGGGCAATCCGAGCGCGAATTCAAATCCGCACTGACCCTAGATCACTACGGTAAATACGGGCTTTCCTCTCGGACTGGTTGCAGCGCGAAAAAGCTCCGCAGCACTACGGGAATGGGAGAGTGGTCAAACGAATTTGAGTCAGCGAGACTGACATTTAAACGCAGCACCGGCTGCAACTGCGCTGAACGAGAAGCGTAGCGGCGACCAGGCGCCGCCGCTACGCGCTGCTTCACACGTCGAAGAACACCGTCTCGTTCTCGCCCTGCAAATGCAGGTCGAGCTTGTAGACGGCCTTGCCGGCCTCGCGCACCGCAATCAGCGTGGTGCGACGGTCGGCGGGCACCAGCGCCAGCACGGGATCGGCGGCGTTGCCGGCCTCGTCGCTGAAATAGATGCGGGTATAGAGATGCCGCAGCATGCCGCGCGCGAACACCGCCAGCACGATATGCGGCGCCTGCGGCTTGCCGTCGGGGTCGGGCACCGCGCCCGGCTTGATGGTATCGAATGAATAATTGCCGTCCTTGTCGGTACCGCAGCGGGCAAAGCCCCGGAAGCTGGCGTTCGGCAGCGCGCGCTTGTCCTGCGGATCGGCGTAGAGCCCCTGCGCATCCGCCTGCCAGATCTCCAGCATGGCGTCGGGCACGGTGGTACCGTCGCCATCGAGCACGCGGCCCTCGATGCGGACGCGATCGCCGGAGACGTCGGGCGTCAGCGTCGAGTTGGTGAAGGCGTCGTTCCAGGCGTAATCGCCGGTCGGCGTCAGGCCGTATTTGAAGAACGGGCCGACGGTCTGCGACGGCGTGATCCCATCGGGCTTCACAGAATCCTGCACGTTAGTGGTTCTCCATGGGGGTGGCGTTCTTGCCGCGCAGCACGATGTCGAAGCGATAGCACAGCGCCCATTCGGGCTTGGTGTTCTCCAAATCGAACGACGAGACCATGCGCATCCGCGCCTTCTCGTCGGGCACCGAGTTGAAGATCGGATCGAACGGGAACAGCGGATCTCCAGGGAAATACATCTGCGTCACCAGGCGGCTGACAAAGGAATGGCCAAACACCGACAGATGGATATGGGCGGGGCGCCAGGCATTGTGATGGTTGCCCCAGGGGTACGCGCCGGGCTTGATGCTGACGAAGCGGTAATAGCCCGATGCATCGCTTAACGTGCGGCCCGCGCCGGTGAAGTTGGGATCGAGCGGCGCCGGATGCTGGTCGCGGACATGGACGTAGCGGCCGCAGGCATTGGCCTGCCAGATCTCGACCAGCGTGTTGGACACACCGCGGCCGTCCTCGTCGCGGACATGACCGTGCACGATGATGCGCTCGCCGAGCGGCTCGCCCTTGTGCTGGGTGGTGAGGTCGTTGTCGCCCTCGCGCACGGTCTCGTGACCGTACACGGGTCCGGTCAGTTCCGACAAAGTGTGGCGCATCGGGATCAAGGGCTTGTTCGGCGCGCGCTTGATCGAGCTCTTGTACTCGGGCGACAGCGGCAGCGGATGTGCCTTGTTGCTGTCAGTGGGATAGATTGATGTCATTGGCGAACTCCTCCCCGGCCATTTCGGTCCGGCCGGACCAACTTTGCGACAATCATTATAGAATATAACTAATTTTGGGAAGCGGCTTTGCACCCTGTCCGCGCCCCGGCATTGGGGCCGACGGCCCTATTTGATCGGCGCACGCGGCAGCACGGCCTCCCCGGCCTCGAGCCGGTAGGTGTGGTCGAGCGAATACCAGGGCGTCGAAACGTCAGCTGCGCTCGGATGCGGCGTCTCGTGGCGCACGAACTTGCCGATCAGCGCCCGTGTCACCCCGAACTGCACGTCGCTGTCGATATGGGGATCGTTGGGATCGTAGACCTGCGAGATCAGCACCTTGAAGCCGGGCTTGAAGATCAGGGCGTGCAGATGCGCAGGACGATACGGGTGCCGGCTCTGCGCCGCCAGGAGGCGGCCGACGGCGCCATCGGTTGGAATGGGATAGCCTGTCATCATCACCGAGCGGAAAGCGAAGCGCCCGTCGGCATCGGTCGTGAACTTGCCGCGCAGGTTCATGTCGGCCTGTTCGGGGTCCTGGTTCTCGTAGAGACCAACCGGCGAAGCGTGCCAGACATCGACCTCGGCGCCCGCGACGGGGCGACCGTTCTTGTCGACGACACGGCCATTGACGAACAGCGCTGCACCCGGCGTCTCGGAGCGGACGATCGATCCGCCATTCTGCACCCGGGGCGAGTTCAGCCGCCAGAACGGCCCGAGTAGCGACTGATCGGTTTCGGTATTGCCCTGATCGCCATTGTTGAGCAGGCACACCAGCGACGAGACGCCGAGCGAGCCCGCCATCAGCACGACTTCGTTATGCGTGTCGGTGGTCAGCTTGCCGAGTTCGGCAATGATGGCGGTGGCGTCGCGGAATTCCTTCTCGGTCAGGCGCACGTCACGGACGAAGCCGTGCAGATGCTTGACCAGCGAGACCATGATCTGCCGCATCCGCGGATCGGATGTCCGCTCCATCACCGCCAGGGCGGCGGCCGTGACGTCCTGCTCGCGTTCGATGATCATATAACGATCCTATCGTCTGTCATTCCGGGGCGATGCGCAGCATCGAACCCGGAATCTCGAGATCCCGGGTTCGGTGCAAGTGCACCGCCCCGGGATGACGGGACGCGTAGCGTCCCGTCAATTCACCTTCTCGATCGCAACGGCCACGCCCTGGCCGACGCCGACGCACATGGTGGCGAGCGCGAGCTTGCCGCCGCGCTTTTCCATGCCATGGATAGCGGTGAGCGCGAGGCGGGCGCCGCTCATGCCGAGCGGATGGCCGAGCGCGATGGCGCCGCCATGCGGATTGACGTAGTCGGCATCATCGGCGACGCCGAGCTGGCGCATGCAGGCGATGCCCTGCGACGCGAAAGCCTCGTTGAGCTCGATCAGGTCGAAATCGCCGATCTTCTTGCCCAGACGCTCCATCAGCTTGCGGGTCGCCGGCACCGGGCCGATGCCCATGATGCGCGGCGGCACGCCGGCCGAGGCGAGGCCAAGGATGCGCGCGCGCGGCGTGAGGCCATGCTTCTTCACGGCAGCTTCGGAGGCGAGGATCATCGCGGCCGCGCCGTCATTGACGCCCGAGGCATTGCCGGCGGTCACGGTGCCGGGATTGCGCACGATCGGCTTCAGTTTTGCCAGACCTTCCAGCGTGGTCTCGGGCCGCGGATGCTCGTCCTTGTCGACCGTAACAGGGCCGGCCTTGCCGCCGGGAATGGTGATCGGCGTGATCTCCTCGGCGAAATAGCCTGATGCGATCGCTTGGCCGGCGCGCTGCTGCGAGCGGATCGCGAAGGCGTCCTGGTCGGCACGCGAGACCTGGAATTCCTCGGCGACGTTCTCGCCGGTCTCCGGCATCGCATCGACGCCATACTGCGCCTTCAACAGCGGATTGATGAAGCGCCAGCCGATGGTGGTGTCGAAGATTTCAGCCGAGCGCGAAAAGGCTTCCTGCGCCTTGCCCATCACGAAGGGCGCGCGGGTCATGGATTCGACGCCGCCGGCAATCGCAAGCTCGATCTCGCCGGAGCGGATGGCGCGGCCGGCGGCGCCGACCGCGTCGAGGCCGGAGGCGCAGAGCCGGTTCAGGGTCTGGCCCGGAACCGAATCGGGGAGCCCTGCAAGCAGCAGCGCCATGCGCGCGACGTTGCGATTGTCCTCGCCGGCCTGGTTGGCGCAGCCGAAGAAGACTTCGTCCACCTGCGCCCAGTCGAGATTGGGGTGCTTGGCCATCAGCGCCTTGATCGGAGCGGCGGCGAGATCGTCGGCGCGCACCTTGGCGAGCGAGCCGCCGAAACGGCCGATCGGGGTCCGCACGGCATCGCAGATAAAGACGTCACGCATCATCGTTCTCCCTGAATGCCGCGGTCCGGCGAAAATTCTTCAATGTCGGCGGAGTTTTAGGAGGGCGGCCGCGGCAGGTCAATTGACGGTTTCGCGGGCCGCATATTCGAAACCCTCCGTCATTCCGGGGCGCGACGAAGTCGCGAGCCCGGAATCCATTTGCCGGCGTGACGTGCGGCCCGATGGATTCCGGGCCTGCGCCTGGCGGCGCATCCCGGAATGACGACTGAGAATGTGGCAGCGCCTCATTGCGGACAACGTGGAAAACCTCCTCTGTCAGGCCAAACCGATAGGACCACGCGGCGAAATTTTGTAGGTTGCGCCGCCCATGACGATGCAACAGCCCATTCCCGTCCCGACCCCTGACGAAGCTCCCGCAGCGACGCCTGAAGCCGCCGCGCGCGTCACGCCGATGATGGAACAGTATCTGGAGATCAAGGCGGCGCATCAGGGCCTCTTGCTGTTCTACCGGATGGGCGATTTCTACGAGCTGTTCTTCGAGGACGCCGAGATCGCCTCCAGGACGCTCGGTATCGTCCTGACCAAGCGCGGCAAGCACCAGGGCAACGACATCCCGATGTGCGGCGTGCCGGTCGAGCGCTCCGAGGATTATCTGCACCGCCTGATCAGCGCCGGCCACCGGGTCGCGGTGTGCGAGCAGACCGAGGATCCTGCGGCGGCGAAAGCGCGCGGCAACAAGAGCGTCGTGCGCCGCGGCGTGGTGCGCCTGGTGACGCCAGGCACGCTGACCGAGGACACGCTGCTCGATGCGCGTGCCAACAATTACCTGCTGGCGATCGCGCGGGCGCGCTCATCCACCGGCGGCGACCGCTTCGGGCTTGCCTGGATCGATATCTCGACCGCCGAATTCACGGTCACCGAATGCTCCAGCGGCGAGCTCGCCGCAACGCTGGCGCGCATCAATCCGAACGAGGCGATCGTCACTGACGCCCTTTATGGCGACAACGAGCTCGCCCAGACGCTGCGGGAGCTGCCGGCGGTGACGCCGGTGACCCGCGATGTCTTCGACGGTGCCACCGCCGAGAAGCGCCTTTGCGACTATTTCGCCGTCGCGACCATGGACGGGCTGGCGCAACTCTCTCGGCTGGAAGCCACCGCTGCCGCCGCCGCCGTCACCTATGTCGACCGCACCCAGGTCGGCAAACATCCGCCGCTGTCGCCGCCTGCGCGCGAAGCCTCCGGCGCGACCATGGCGATCGATCCCGCCACCCGCGCCAATCTCGAGCTGACGCGGACGCTCGCGGGCGAACGCCGCGGCTCGCTGCTCGATGCCATCGACTGCACCGTGACCTCGGCCGGCTCGCGCCTGCTGGCGCAGCGGCTCGCGGCGCCCCTGACCGATGCGTCGGCGATCGCGCGGCGGCTCGATGCCGTCAGCGCCTTTGTCGCGGATTCGGCGACGCGCGAGGACATCCGCAGCATTTTGCGCGGCGCGCCCGACATGTCGCGGGCCCTCGCCCGTCTCTCAGTCGGCCGCGGCGGCCCGCGCGATCTTGCAGGCTTGCGCGACGGCATCATCGCTGCCGACCAGGTGCTGGCGCGGCTGTCCGAGCTCGACCAGCCGCCGCAGGAGATCGCCGCGGTGATGGCGGCGCTGCAACGCCCTTCGCGCCAGCTCGCCGCCGAATTTGCCCGCGCGCTCGACGAGCAATTGCCGCTGATCAAGCGCGACGGCGGCTTCGTGCGTGCCGGCTATGAGCCGGCGCTCGACGAGGCGCGAAACCTGCGCGACGCCTCGCGCCTGGTCGTCGCCTCGATGCAGGCGCGCTACGCCGATGATACCGGCGTGAAGGGCCTCAAGATCCGCCACAACAACGTGCTCGGCTATTTCGTCGAGGTCACCGCCCAGCACGGCGACAAGCTGATGTCGGCGCCGCTGAATGCGACCTTCATCCACCGCCAGACCCTGGCGGGCCAGGTGCGGTTCACGACGTCGGAGCTTGGCGAGATCGAAGCCAAGATCGCCAATGCCGGCGACCGCGCGCTCGGCCTGGAGCTCGAAATCTTCGAGCGGCTCTGCGCCAAGGCGCTGGAGATCAGCGACGATCTGCGCGCCGCCGCGCAAGGCTTTGCGCTGCTCGATGTCGCAACGTCGCTGGCCAAGCTCGCGGTCGACGAGAACTATGTGCGGCCGGAGGTCGATGGCTCGCTCGCCTTTGCGATCGAGGCCGGCCGTCATCCCGTGGTCGAGCAGGCCCTGAAGCGCAACGGCGAGCCGTTCATCGCCAACGCCTGCGATCTCTCGCCGAGCCCGGCGCAAAGATCCGGCCAGCTCTGGCTGCTGACCGGCCCGAACATGGCCGGTAAATCGACCTTCCTGCGCCAGAACGCGCTGATTGCGCTGATGGCCCAGATCGGCAGCTTCGTGCCGGCGACGCGCGCGCGGATCGGCATCATCGATCGCCTGTTCTCGCGCGTCGGCGCCGCCGACGACCTCGCCCGCGGCCGCTCGACCTTCATGGTGGAGATGGTCGAGACGGCGGCGATCCTCAACCAGGCCGGCGAGCGCGCGCTCGTGATCCTCGACGAGATCGGCCGCGGCACCGCGACCTTCGACGGCCTCTCGATCGCCTGGGCCGCGATCGAGCATCTGCACGAGAGCAACCGCTGCCGCACGCTGTTCGCGACGCACTACCACGAGCTGACCGCGCTCTCGGCCAAGCTGCCGCGCATGTTCAACGCGACGGTGCGGGTGAAGGAATGGCAGGGCAATGTGGTGTTCCTGCACGAGGTGCTGCCGGGCTCGGCCGACCGCTCCTACGGCATCCAGGTCGCCAAGCTCGCAGGCCTGCCGCCGGCCGTGATCACGCGCGCCAAATCGGTGCTGGCGAAGCTGGAAGCGCAGGACCGCGGCCAGACGGCGCGGGCGCTCGCCGACGATCTCCCGCTGTTCGCCGTCCCCTCGCGCGCCGCCGCGGAAGCCGCCCCGCCGACCGAGGCCGAGCTGCTGATGGACGCCGTGAAGGCGCTCCATCCGGACGAGATGTCGCCGCGCGAGGCGCTGGACGCGCTCTACGCGCTCAAGGCCAAGCTGCCGAAGCCGTGAAATCGGCCGTCATTCCGGGGCGATGCAAAGCATCGAACCCGGAATCTCGAGATTCCGGGTTCGCCTCTTCGAGGCGCCCCGGAATGACAGCGTGGTTCCGGCCTACGCCCTCGCCGCGATCGCGGCCGCTTCCGCGGCCGCGCGCTGCATGCTGGTCGACATCTCGTTGGTGACCGTGCTCTGCTCCTCGATGGCGGCAGCGGTCGAGGTGACGTATTCGCTGACGTTATTGATCGCCTGCTTGATCGAGCCCAAGGCGCTGACGACGTCGCCGGAGATGCCGTTGAGGCTGCCGATCTCCTGGCCGATCTTGTCGGTCGCCTGCTTGGCCTGGTTGGCGAGGCTCTTCACCTCGGATGCGACCACCGCAAAGCCGCGGCCGGCTTCACCGGCGCGGGCGGATTCGATCGTGGCGTTGAGCGCGAGCAGATTGATCTGGCCGGTGATGTTGTTGATCATCTCGACGATGCCGCTCATCGCCTGCGCGGCTTCGGTGAGGCGCTGGGCCTGCGAGTCGGCCGCGGAGACCTGATCCACCGCGCTCATCGCAGTCTCACGCGACTTGGTCATCGCCTCTGAGATCTCCCGCACCGAGGCGTTGAGTTCCTCCGAGCCGGCGGCGACCGATTCCATCATGCCGCGGACACGCTCGTTGCCCATGCGGACCAGCACCTGCTTGGTGGTGTCGGTGGCATATTTCACGACCTTGAACGGCTTGCCGTTGAGATCGAAGATCGGATTGTAGGAGGCCTGGATGTAGACTTCCTTGCCGCCCTTGCCGATACGCTTGTACTCCCCCGCCTGGTATTCGCCGCGGTTGAGCTTGGCCCAGAATTCGCGGTAGCCGGCGCCGTCGCGCTCGCTGGGCTCGACGAACATGCTGTGATGCTTGCCCTTGATATCGGCCAGCGAATAGCCGAGCGCAGCGAGGAAGTTGGCGTTGGCCGTGATGATCGCGCCGTCCATGTTGAACTCGATCACGGCCTGCGCCTTGTCGATCGCCGCGATCTGCCCGGCGAGATCGGCGCTCTTCAGCTTCTCGGCCGTGATGTCGGTTGCGTATTTGACGACGCCGAAGGGCTTGCCATTCTCGTCGAACATCGGATTGTAGGAAGCGAGAATCCAGACCTCGCGGCCGCCCTTGCCGATCCGCTTGTATTCCCCCGCCTGGTATTCGCCGCGGTTGAGCTTGGCCCAGAATTCGCGATAGGCGGCGCCATTGCGGTCAGCCTCAGGCATGAACATGCTATGATGCTTGCCCTGGATCTCGGCGAGCGAATAGCCGAGCGCCTTGCAGAAATTCTCGTTGGCGGTGACGACGGTGCCGTCGAGCTTGAACTCGATCACGGCCTGGGCACGGCTGCTGGCAGCGATCTTCGAGGCGTCCGTCATACTCCGGACCTTCTTCTCGGTGATGTCGGTCGCGATCTTGGCGACCATCACCGCCTTGCCGTTGCCGTCGAGCACCGGATTATAGGACGCTTCGATCCAGACCTCGTGGCCGTCCTTCGCGATTCGCCTGAACTCGCGCGCCTGATATTCGCCACGGTTCAGTGCGGCCCAGAACGCCTTGTACTCGGCGGTGTCGCGCTGGTCGGCCGGCACGAACATCGAGTGATGCTTGCCCTTGATTTCGTCGAGCCGATAGCCGAGGGCATCAAGGAAATTCTTGTTGGCCGTGATGATCGTTCCATCAAGGTTGAATTCGATCATCGCCTGCGAGCGGCCGATGGCATCAAGCCGCGCCTGTGCATCACTTTGGGACTTGCGACCGAACATCCGAACGTCTCCTCGATGAGAAATTGTTTTGCATGACGTAGGCAGCATTGCCTTCACGCCCGAAAATTTTCGGCGCGCACGTCACTCGGGTGTATTGGAACAACGGGCCCGTATTGAACGTGGGCGCCTCAACAGCCGATGAGTATATTTGCCGGCAAAGCGCAAAGATTAAATTAACGACGCTATCGAAAACGCGCGGCCTAGCACCGCAGAACTACCGGCCGATCCCGGCAAAAAATCCGTGCGGAATGCTTACGCTTCAATGCGCCGTCTTCGCCGCCCATTCCACCACAGTGTCAGGTTCCACGTCACGCAGGTTGCAAGCGCCAGACAAAGACCAACCAGCGATCCAACTTGCACGACCGCAACGTGCATCACTGCAATCGCGGTTCCAAATCCGAGCAGACCCCAGGCGGAACTCGCAAGCACGGCGGCGGTCGCCGGGCCGCCGATGCGGGGATGCAGGATCACCATCATGCTGGAGAACACCACGGGGAACAGCGCAATGATGCCGCTGATGCGAGGGCCGACCCAATTCGACGTCGAGACGACGATGGCAACGAGGGTCGCGA
Organism: Bradyrhizobium sp. CCBAU 51745; assembly: GCF_028128715.1. Classification (NCBI taxonomy): domain Bacteria; kingdom Pseudomonadati; phylum Pseudomonadota; class Alphaproteobacteria; order Hyphomicrobiales; family Nitrobacteraceae; genus Bradyrhizobium; species Bradyrhizobium sp. CCBAU 51745. The sequence goes on from NZ_LBJP01000007.1 coordinate 624,270, forward strand.
CCAGCGCGGCCCGCATCGGGATGTCGTACCAGCGACGCGTCACCAGCGGCATCTTCACGTGGCGATAGCCTGAGAGCAGTGGAATGCAGATGCCGAAGGCAACGAGGTTCGCGGCAAGGCCGGCGGTGAGCGTCCAGTCGAACAGGCGGATAACGGAGGCGATCGCGATCCAGACCGCGAACGCGCTGCAGCAACTGACCGCCATGCTGTGCCGCTGCGCCAGCACGACATAGGTAAGCCCCATGAAGATCGTCGCGGCGTTGACCGGCAGGCTCGACAGCGCACCCTGCGCGATGAAGGCGGCGTCATGATCGATGGCGAGGAAGACGTAGGAGGGCCCGGCGGAAACCGGCAGCGTCGCCACCAGCGCTCCAATCGCGGGCCCCGAGCGCTCGGTGATGACAGACGCCGACACGACGAAGGCGGCCGCGATTGCCATGCGCAGGAAGAGGAAGAGGACAAAGTGGAGGTCGAGGGGCATTTAACGCGGGATATTTATTGTTGAAAACCTTATCCGCGGGTTCGTTCACCTCTCCCGGAGGGAGAGGTCGATTTGCGCAGCAAGTCGGGTGAGGGCGTCAGGTCCCACGATAGAGCAGAGCCCCTCACCCGCGCCGGAGCCTGTCATCGGGCGCGCCTTCGGCGCGACCCGGTGGGCGCGACCTCTCCCCATGGGAGAGGTGGGCAATCACATCCGCTGCATCGACACCGAAACTTTCGGGCCGTTCTTGATGGTCTGATAGACCACGCAATAGCGCTCGGTGAGCTTGAGCAGGAGATCGAGCTTGTCTTGCGGTGCCGGCGTGTCGACCTCGAAACGGAGGCGGATCTCGGCGAAGCCGACCGGGGTCTCCTTGTCGACGCCGAGCGTGCCGCGGAAATCCAGATCGCCTTCGGCATAGACGTTGCCGGTCTTCAAGGGCACCTCGAGCGCAGTCGCGACCGATTTCAACGTGACGCCGGCACAGGCAACCAGGGCTTCCAGCAGCATGTCGCCGGAGCAGAGCTCGAGGCCGGAGCCGCCAGTGGCGGGATGCAGGCCTGCGACTGCGAGCGCGCGGCCGGTCTCGACCTTGCAGGCGATGCCTTCGCTGTCGGTGGAGCCCTTGGCCTTGAGCGTGATCAGCGCGGCCTTGGGATCGGTCTTGTAGCGCTCCTTGATCGGGGCCTGCATCTGGCGCAGTTCGGCGGCGTCCATTTTGTTCTCTCCCGGGACAATTGCTCCTTGATGTACCGGCTCGAGGCGAAGATGTCACCACCACATGGCCTGACCGGGACCCTGGGTTGCGTCACGGTCGGGCACGTTGCGGTCGAGCGAACGGTCGAGTGACGTCAGCACGCTTCGCTTGAAAGTCTCGAACAGCGGCGAGTTGCGGTCGCGCGGACGGGTCAGATTGATTTCGATCTGGTCGAACAGCCGTCCCGGCCGCGGCCGCATCACCAGAACGCGATCGGCCAGCACGACGGCCTCGTCGACGTCATGCGTGACGAGGATCAAGGTCGGACGCGTGTCGGCCCAGAGGTCGAGCAGATGATCCTGCAAATCCCGGCGGGTGAAGGCATCAAGCGCGGAGAACGGCTCGTCGAGCAGGAGCACTTCGGGCTGCGGCACCAGCGCCCGCGCAATCGCGACTCGCTGCGCCTGCCCGCCCGAGAGCTCGCGCGGCCAGGCCTGCGCCTTGTCGGCGAGGCCAACGCGCTCCAGCGCGCGCGCCACCTTCTCGCGCCGCTCGGACGCCGCGAGATCGGCGATGCCAAAGCCGATATTGTCGGCAACGCTGAGCCAGGGCAGCAGCCGCGGCTCCTGGAAGATGATGCCGATCTTGGCGTGCGGCGAAGCGATCGCCTCGCTGTCGAGCGTCACCGTGCCGGAACTGGCGCGGTCGAGGCCGGCGATGGCGCGGAGCAATGTGGATTTGCCGCAACCGGAGCCGCCGATGATGGCGATGATCTCGCCCTGCCCGATCTCGGCGGAGAAGCGGGCCAGCGCCTCGACACCATTGGGATAGGTCTTGCTGACCCGGTCGAGCGCGAGCATTGCGTTACGCCCCCTTCGTGCGCGAGAAGGCGTCCTGCCAGCGCAGGAACGGCGCCGCGGCGAGCTCGATCAGCCAGTCCGTCAGCTTGCCGAGAATAGCGAATATCACGATGGCGGCGAGGATCTGCGCCGGCTTGCCGAGCTGCTGGCCGTCGAGCAGGAGATAGCCGAGGCCTTCGGAGGCGCCGATCAATTCGGCGGCGACCACGAACATCCAGCCGAGACCAAGGCCAACACGCAAGGATACGACATAGGCCGGCAGCACGGCAGGCAGCAGGATGCGGCGGATCATCGCAAAGCCGGAGAGGCGGAAGGTGCGGCCGACCTCGACGATCTTGCGATCGACCGAGAGGATCGCGCCCATCACGCCGAGATAGACCGGGAAGAACACGCCGGCCGCGATCAGCGCGATCTTCGAGGTCTCGAAGATGCCGAGCCACAGGATGAACAGCGGCACCCAGGCGAGCGAGGGAATCGCGCGCAGCGCCTGCACGGTCGGATCGAGCAGCCGCCGCGCCAGCGACCAATAGCCGGAAATCGCACCCAGCAACGTGCCCGCGACCACGCCGAAGGCGAAGCCGAGCCCGACCCGCCACAGCGTCGCGGCGATGTGGCGGAGCAGCTCGCCGGACCGGGCAAGATCCGCAATGGCGGCGAACACCCGCGAGGGCGGCGGCACCAGCCGGCCATTGGACCAGCCGAGCCAGACGACAAGCTCCCAGCCGAGGGCGAGCGTCACCGGCAGCAGCAGGCCCAGCACCGGCCGCGCATAGCGCGACAACCGCGACGGCGCGACGGCGTTTTCGGCCGGTTCCGATGATTGCTGCAGCACTGGCGCGTCGGAGATCATGGCCGGTAGCAAGCGCGTCTGGTCGGGGAATGCAACACCACTCTTGCGGCGGCCTCGCCTGCCGTTCCTCTCGCTACCTCTGTAGCCCGGATGGAGCGAAGCGCAATCCGGGAATCGAGCCGCGGATAGAGTGGTCCCGGATTTCGCTGCGCTCCATTAGGGCTACGAGATCGCGATCAATTCGTCGGCAGCGGGACCTGGTCGTCAATGAGCGCATCCAGCGTCGCCTTCACGTCGACCTTGGCATCGACAACGCCGGCCTGTTGCAGCGCGAGGCCGGCAGCGAGGATCGATTCGCGCTGGGGCACGCCGATGCGGCTGTGGGTCAGCTCGGTACGCTCCTTGAGCTGCTTGTCGACGACGGCCTCGGGAAGCTTCGTCACGGCGATGAAGGTCTTCTTCAGTTCGTCGTAATTCGCCAGCGAATATTTGCGCGCCTCTTCGTAGGTTGCGAGCACGCGGCGGGCGATGTCCGGATAGTCCTTCAAGAACTGCTCGCGCACATTGAGGATGCCCCAGGTGTTGGCGTCGGCCTTGCGATAGAACAGCTTTGCGCCTTCCTCGATCTCGGCCTGTGCCATCATCGGATCGAGACCGGCCCAGGCATCGACGTCGCCGCGGATCAGCGCGGTCTTGCCGTCGGCGTGCTGGAGCAGCACCGGCGTGATGTCCTTCTCAGTCAGCCCCGCGCCCAGCAGCGCGCGCACCAGGAAGATGTGCGGATCGGTGCCGCGCGTCACCGCGACGCGCTTGCCCTTGAGATCGGCAACGCTTGCAATCTTGGAATCCTTTGATGCGACCAGCGCCGTCCACTCAGGACGCGAGTAGACGTAGATCGACTTGATCGGGTTGCCGTTGATGCGCGCGACCAGCGCAGCCGAGCCCGCGGTCGAGCCGAAATCGATCGAGCCGGCGTTGAGGAACTCAAGCGCCTTGTTGGAGCCGGCCGACTGCACCCAGGTGATGGTGATGCCGTCCTTGGCGAACTCCTTCTCCAGCAGTCCCTTCTGCTTCAGCACCAGCGACACCGGATTGTAGGTCGCCCAGTCGATGCGGATTTCCTTGAGCGGGTCGGCCGCCCGCGCCGCGGGGGCCACGGCGAGCGCAACGGCTCCCGCCAGCAAGATACGTCGTGTGATGTCAGCCATGCCCAGGATCCTCAAAAACTTCATTGTTTTTCAATGAGTTATGTCTGGAGGTCAACGAGAAAATCCCACCCTCGAAGGCGCGGGACTTGAGAACAATTTTGCGCGACGTCGGCGATTTCCAGCATGGAATGACTATTGCTGGCGAATGGCTGATGACAGCGCCTGCCGCCTCTTATATCCGGTGGAGACATGGATAGCGTTGCGACCGAGCATAAGCCAGAGCTGGATGACCGTTTCGACACTGCGCGGATCACCGCTGCAGTGGATGCGCTTGCCGAAAAGCATCAGGGGCGCGAGGACGCGTTCCGCACCGCGGTCGCGCAATTGCTCAAGGCGGAACTGATCGCCGCGCGCGCTGCAGCACAAGCGATCCTGCTCAAGGACCGGCACGGCCGCCGCTGCGCCGAGCGGCTGTGCCACGTGCAGGACGAGATCATCCGCATCCTCTACTCGGCCGCGACGCGTCACCTCTACCGCTCGCCGATCCCGAGCGGCGCCGAACGCATGGCGGTGGTGGCGACCGGCGGCTACGGCCGCGGCCTGATGGCTCCGGAATCGGACATCGATCTGCTCTTCATCCTGCCCTACAAGCAGACTGCCTGGGGCGAGCAGGTGGCTGAGGCCATTCTCTATTGCCTCTGGGACATGGGTCTGAAGGTCGGCCACGCCACGCGCTCGGTCGATGAATCGATCCGCCAGGCGCGCGGCGACATGACCATCCGCACCGCGATCCTGGAGACGCGCTTTCTCACCGGCGACCAGCCGCTCTATAACGAGCTGGTCGAGCGCTTCGACAAGGAAGTGGTGCAGGGCACCGCGTCCGAGTTCGTCACCGCCAAGCTCGCCGAGCGCGAGGAACGCCACCGCCGCGGCGGCCAGTCGCGCTATCTGGTCGAGCCCAACGTCAAGGACGGCAAGGGGGCGCTACGCGACCTGCACACGCTGTTCTGGATCGCCAAATACGTCTATCGCGTCCGCGACACCGACGAGCTGGTCGAACGCGGCGTGTTCGACGCGCAGGAGTATCGCAGCTTCCGCCGCTGCGCCGACTTCCTCTGGTCGGTGCGCTGCAATCTGCATTTCTACTGCGGGCGGCCCGAGGAGCGGCTGTCGTTCGATCTGCAGCGCGAGATCGCGATCAGGCTCGGCTACACCTCGCATCCCGGCATGCAGGATGTCGAGCGCTTCATGAAGCACTACTTCCTGGTCGCCAAGGAAGTCGGCAACCTCACCGCTATCCTCTGCGCCAAGCTCGAGGACCAGCAGGCCAAGCCCGCCCCGGTGCTGAGCCGAATGATGGCACGCTTGCGCCCCACGCAAGTGAAGCGGCGCGTGCCCGACAGCGACGACTTCATCGTCGACAACAACCGGATCAACGTCGCCGCGCCCGACGTCTTCAAGCACGATCCGGTCAATCTGATCCGCATTTTCCGCCTGGCGCAGAAGAACAACCTCGCCTTCCATCCGGACGCGATGCGCGACGTGACGCGCTCGCTCGGCCTGATCAACGCGCAGATGCGCGAGAATCCCGAAGCCAACCGGCTGTTCATGGAGATCCTGACCTCCGACAATGCCGAGATCGTGCTGCGACGGATGAACGAAACCGGCGTGCTCGGTCATTTCATCCGCGCCTTCGGCAAGATCGTCTCGATGATGCAGTTCAACATGTATCATCACTACACGGTGGACGAGCACCTGATCCGTTGCATCGGCTTCCTCCAGGAGATCGAACGCGGCGTCAGCGAAGAGTTCACGCTGGCCAGCGACCTGTTTCGCAAGATCCGGGCCGAGCACCGGCCGGTGATCTACGTCGCGACCCTGCTGCACGACATCGCCAAGGGGCGGCTGGAAGATCATTCGATCGCAGGCGCCAAAGTGGCGCGGCGGCTGTGCCCGCGGCTCGGTTTCAGCGCTGCTGACACCGAGCTCGTGGCCTGGCTGATCGAGGAACATCTGACGATGTCCACGGTGGCGCAGTCGCGCGACCTCTCCGACCGCAAGACCATCGAGAATTTTGCCGCCGTGGTGCAGTCGGTCGAGCAGATGAAGCTGCTTACCATCCTGACCACCGCCGACATCCGCGGCGTCGGCCCCGGCGTGTGGAACGGCTGGAAGGCGCAGCTTTTGCGCTCGCTGTATTACGAGACCGAGCCGGTGCTGACCGGCGGCTTCTCGGAGGTCGACCGCGGCAAGCGCCTCACGGCCGCCTATGCCGAATTCCGCCACGCCTTCGCCGAATGGCCGGCCGACGAGCTCGACGCCTATATCGACCGGCACTATCCGGCCTATTGGCTCAAGGTCGAGCTGCCGCGCAAAATTCGCCACGCGCGCTTCGTGCGATCGAGCGAGCAGGCCGGCCACAAGCTCGCGATCAATGTCGGCTTCGACGAGGTGCGCGGCGTCACCGAGCTCACGATCTTCGCCGCCGACCATCCCTGGCTGCTCTCGATCATCGCCGGCGCCTGTGCCTCCGCCGGCGCCAACATCGTCGACGCGCAGATCTACACCACGACCGATGGCCGCGCGCTGGACACGATCTCCATCTCCAGGGAATACGACCGCGACGAGGACGAAGGCCGGCGCGCCACCCGGATCGGCGAGATGATCGAGGACGTGCTCGAAGGCAAGCTGCGCCTGCCCGAAGTGGTGGCGCGGCGCACCGTGCGCAGCAAGGCGCGGCCCTTCGTGATCGAGCCTGAAGTGACCATCAACAACCAATGGTCAGATCGCTACACGGTGATCGAGGTCTCCGGCCTCGACCGCCCCGGCCTGCTCTACGAGCTGACCACGGCGATCTCGAAGCTCAACCTCAACATCGCCTCGGCCCATGTCGCGACCTTCGGCGAGCGCGCCCGCGACGTGTTCTACGTCACCGATTTGCTGGGCGCGCAAATCAACGCCCCGACTCGCCAGGCTGCGATCAAGAGCGCATTGACCCACGTGATGGCCGGCGACAAGGCGGTTCAGCCGGCGGCGTAATTTTCACGCGTCATTCCGGGGCGATGCGCAGCATCGAACCCGGAATCTCGAGGTTCCGGGTTCGCCCTATGGGCGCCCCGGAACGACTGGGGCCTAAACCTCCACCCCTTCATGCCGCAGCAGCCATCTCTTCCGCTCCAGCCCGCCGCCATATTTCACCAGCGAACCGTCCGCGCCGATCAGGCGATGGCATGGCAGCACCACGCTGATCGGGTTGGAGCCATTGGCGTGGCCGACGGCTCTGATGGCCCTGGGCATCTCGATCTTCGCCGCCAACGCGCCGTAGCTCATCGTGGTGCCCACTGGAATCGTCGCGAGCGCCGTCCAGACCTTTTGCTGGAACGGCGTGCCGGCGATGCGCCAATCAATCCGCATGAGCTGACCGAGGTCACCTTCGAAATATGCTGACAGCGCCGTCTTCATTGCCGCTGGCGCAGGTCGGTCGATCAGCTCCACCGCGCCGTGATGCAAGCGTAGCAGCTCCCGCATGCGATGCTCGTAATCGTCCCAATCGAGCGCGCGCAATGCGCCATCGCTATCCGTGACGAGCAGCGCGATCCCGATCGGCGTCGCGAGCCGATCGAGGCCGAAGCGTTCGGGAGTCCTGGTTGATCGAGCAGGCATTGCGGCACCATCACTTCGAAACACACTTCGCACTTGCCATGCCGGCCGTGCTAACGTCCACCCGAAAGCTGACGCTTTGGGGGGCTCAACTTGATTCTGATCGCCAATGTCCTGGTGGCGCTCGTCGCCGCACTGCACGCCTATTTCCTGATCCTGGAGATGTTTCTCTGGGACAAGCCGCTCGGCTTGAAGACATTTCGCAATACGCCTGACAAAGCCGAGATCACGAAAGTGCTGGCGGCCAATCAGGGACTCTACAACGGCTTCCTGGTCGCTGGCCTGGTCTGGGGGCTGCTGCATGGCAACCCGGCCTTCGCGTTCCAGATCAAAGTGTTCTTCCTGCTCTGCGTGATCGTGGCCGGCGCTTATGGCGCGGCGACCGTCAGCACGCGCATCCTGATCGTGCAGGCGGTGCCGGCCGCGATCGCGCTGGCGGCGTTGTTCCTGGCGTAAGACGCGCCAGACGTAAGGCTCCTGGCCTCGCCTGAGACGCTACGGCGCAGCGAAGCGATCCTTGCGCTGAGGTGAACCTTCCTCCACTATCTTCGGCAGCGATGGCGACCGTTGCAATCGACGGAGAAAGACCATCGGCCGAAAATTCCGTCAGGAGGAACGAACCAACATGAACAATCGCAGAGCCTTCATAACGGCCACGGCGGCGTTTGCCGTCGCAGTCTCGACCAGCCAGGCCTTCGCCCAGAAGAAATACGACACCGGCGCAAGCGACACCGAGATCAAGATCGGCCAGACCGTGCCATTCTCCGGCGCCTATTCCGTCTACGCCAATATCGGCAAGACCCAGGCCGCCTACTTCAAGATGATCAACGATCAGGGCGGCATCAACGGCCGCAAGATCAACCTGATCCAGTATGACGACGCCTATTCGCCGCCGAAGACCGTGGAGCAGGTGCGCAAGCTCGTCGAGGGCGACGAGGTGCTGTTCACCTTCCAGCTGATCGGTACAGCGGCGAACGCCGCCGTGCAGAAATATCTCAACAGCAAGAAGATCCCTCAGCTGCTCGCCTCGACCGGCGCCGCCCGCTTCAACGATCCGCAGAACTATCCCTGGACCATTGCCTACAATCCGAACTACGTGTCCGAGGGACGGATCTACGCAAAATATATTCTCGCCAATCATCCCAATGCCAAGATCGGCGTGCTCTACCAGAACGACGATATGGGCCGCGACTATCTCGCCGGCCTCAAGAGCGGCCTCGGCGACAAGGCCGCCAGCATGATCGTCGGCGAGGTCTCGTACGAGGTGACCGACCCGACCGTCGACTCGCAGGTAGTCAAGCTGAAGTCGATGGGCATCGACCTGTTCTATGACGCCTCGACGCCCAAGTTCGCGGCGCAGGCGATCAAGAAGCTCGCCGACCTCGGCTGGACGCCCGTGCACATCCTCGACATCAACGCGAGTCCGGTGTCGGCGACGCTGAAGCCAGCCGGCCTCGACATCTCCAAAGGTATCATCTCGACCAACTACGGCAAGGATCCGGGCGATCCCCAGTGGAAAGACGATCCGGGCGTGAAGGCCTTCTTCGCCTTTATGGACAAGTATTTCCCGGAAGGTGACAAGCTCAACACCGTCAACACCTATGCCTATTCGGTCGCCGAGTTGCTGGTGCAGGTGCTGAAGCAATGCGGCGACGACCTGACGCGCGAGAACGTCATGAAACAGGCCGCCAACATCAGGGGCTACACGCCGAGCCTGGCGCTGCCCGGCATCAAGATTACCACTGGTGCGAACGACTATCGCGTCAACAAGCAGATGCAGATGATGAAGTTCAACGGCGAGCGTTGGGAGCTGTTCGGACCGATCATCGAGGACAGCGGGCCGTCGGGCTAGGCGAACCGCTCTGAACTGCAATCGGCGGCCTGCGGGCCGCCGATTTTTTGGAGCGTCTATTCCGGTATCTCGCCAAAATTCTTCCCCACCGGCAGCACCGCGTGCCGGATCAAACGCGAATCCTCCACGGCAGCCTGCCTGTGCTTCACCGCTTCGCGATAGACGGGGTCGCGGATCATCTCGACGAAGGCGGCGACGCTGGGGTATTCGGCGATGAAGCAGTGGTCCCAACGCTCCTCTTGCGGGCCGATCAGCATCAGCTCGAACCGGCCCTGCCAGACGATGCGGCCGCCGAGGCGCGTGAACACCGGACCGCTCTCGCGGCCATAGGCCGCATAGGCTTCCGCGCCGCTAGCCTTGCGGCCGTCGGGATAGGCCGCCTCTTTGCGTAAGCGCACCAGATTGAGCATGTGGATCGGGCCGGGGCGGTCGTTCTCCCGGAATTGCGCAAAAATCTCCTTGGTCGGATCGATGTGGCCCATAGGTGTTTCCTCTTCTTGTGCCTTCGATCCTAACGCCCGCGCCCTCGAAGCGGAACTGCGGCAGGCGAATGCCGCACCTCCTAATCACGCGTTAACCTCGGGGTAACCGGGCCTTAAACAGCGACCGCTAGCGTGCGGCGGGGCGGGGTGACCGGGCGTTTTGCGTATGGGGTCGGCAAAGAAAAAGGGTGGGCGGAAGGAGCCGTTGTTCGGCTTGCCCGCGGCGCTTGCCGATCTGCGCCTGACGGCGGCCGATCGCATTCCCGGCGGCGACGACAAGCCGAAGAAATCGGCCGGCAAGCGCAAGGCCGAACCTGACGGCGACGAGCCGCCGCGCGAGCGCAAGGCACCCGCCAAGCGCAGTGGTGCCAAGCGCCGGTCGCGATCATCGATCGGCGCCGGCCTCGGCCGCCTCGTCTATTGGGGCGCCGTGCTGGGCCTCTGGGGTGTGATCGCCGTCATCGGCGTCGTGATCTGGGTCGGCGCCCATCTGCCGCCGATTCAGTCGCTGGAAATTCCAAAACGCCCGCCGACCATCCAGATCGTCGGCATCGACGGCAGCCTGCTGGCGCAGCGCGGCGAGATGGCCGGCGCCAACGTCTCGCTGAAGGATCTGCCGCCCTATCTGCCGAAGGCCTTCATCGCCATCGAGGACCGCCGCTTCTATTCGCATTTCGGCATCGACCCGGTCGGCATCCTGCGCGCCCTCGTCACCAATGTGCTCCATCGTGGCGTGTCGCAGGGCGGCTCGACGCTGACCCAGCAGCTGGCGAAGAATCTGTTCCTGACCCAGGAGCGCACCATGGCGCGCAAGCTGCAGGAGGCGGAGCTCGCGATCTGGCTGGAACGCAAGCATTCCAAGAACGAGATCCTGGAGCTCTATCTCAACCGGGTCTATTTCGGCTCCGGTGCCTACGGCGTCGAAGCCGCCGCGCAGAAATATTTCGGCAAGCCGGCCAGGAACGTCACGATCGCGGAAGCCGCGATGCTGGCCGGGCTGGTCAAATCGCCCTCGCGCCTGGCGCCGAACCGCAATCCGGAAGGCGCGGAGGCGCGCGCTCAGGTCGTGCTGGCGGCGATGGCGGATGCCAAGTTCATCACCGACGCACAGGCGCAGGCCTCGATCGGCCACCCCTCCTACGTCGTGAAGCCCGTTGGCGCCGGAACCGTGAACTACGTCGCCGACTGGATCGGCGAGGTGCTGGACGATCTCGTCGGCCAGATCGACGACAGTATCAAGGTCGAGACCACGATCGATCCGAAACTGCAGGCCTTGGCGGAAACCGCCATCATCGACGAGCTCGCGGCCAAGAGCGTGAAGTTCAATGTCAGCCAGGGCGCGCTGGTGGCGATGACACCTGACGGTGCGGTGCGCGCCATGGTCGGCGGGCGGAACTATTCCGAGAGCCAGTACAATCGCGCGGTGACCGCAAAACGCCAGCCCGGCTCATCCTTCAAGCCGTTCGTCTATCTGACGGCGATGGAGCAGGGGCTGACGCCCGACACCATCCGCCAGGACGCGCCGATCGAGGTCAAGGGCTGGAGACCTGAGAACTACACCCACGAATATTTCGGCCCGGTGACGCTGACGCAGGCGCTGGCGATGTCGCTCAACACCGTCGCCATCCGCCTCGGCCTCGAGGTCGGACCGAAGAACGTGGTGCGCACCGCGCACCGGCTCGGCATCGCCTCCAAACTCGAGCCCAACGCCTCGATCGCGCTCGGCACCTCTGAAGTTTCAGTCGTCGAGCTGGTCGGCGCCTATGCGCCGTTCGCCAATGGCGGCTTCGCGACGACGCCGCATGTGGTGACGCGGATCAGGACGCTCGACGGCAAGCTCCTCTACATGCGCCAGCCCGACGAACATAATCAGGTGATCGAGCCGCGCTACGTCGGCATGATGAACAGTATGATGCGGGAGACGCTGATCTCGGGCACTGCGAAGAAGGCTGAGATCCCCGGCTGGCAGGCGGCCGGCAAGACCGGCACCAGCCAGGATTATCGCGACGCCTGGTTCATCGGCTACACGTCGAACCTCGTCACCGGCGTCTGGCTCGGCAATGACGACAACTCGCCGACCAAGAAGGCAACCGGCGGCGGCCTGCCGGTGGAAGTCTGGACCCGCTTCATGCGCGCGGCGCACGAAGGCGTGCAGGTCGCAGCCCTGCCGCAAAGCAATTGGGGGCCGTCGAACCTGGTGCAGATCTCATCGCAGATATCGCCGCCGACGCAGGCCGCACCCGGAGCTTCATCGGCGCCGGTCAGCAATGGCGGCTACCGCGCGCCGCCGCCGACCCGCGCCAATGTGCGGCCGGAGCCGGCTGCAGGGCTTGATGGCTGGCTGATGGACCGGCTGTTCGGCGGCAACCGGTAGGCCTCAAAACAAAACGCGAAAACAACCCCATGCACAGTAGGCGGGGTGTTGCGGCGTGATGCGGGGTGGGAGTCGCGTCGTCGTTGATACGGCTCTCAAATCAGCGAATGTGGCGCAAGAGGCGCTATGCTCGCCTCAAACACCACTGTCATTCCCCGCGAAGGCGGGGAATCCAGTACGCCGCGGCTTCTCGGTTTAACAACAATCGCCTCTGGAATACTGGATCGCCCGCTTTCGCGGGCGAGGACAGCATTTGCTGAGCTAATCCTCGACCCCGTACCGGTGCAGATCGTTGCCGCAGGTGTCGAGCCACTTCTTGGCGCGCTCCATGGACGGGCAGATCTTGCCGCAGACGCGCCAGAACTTCGCCGAGTGGTTCATCTCGACGAGATGGGCCACTTCATGCGCGGCGAGGTAGTCCAGCACATAGGGCGGAGCGAGGATCAGGCGCCAGGAGAATGACAGCGAGCCGGCCGAGGTGCAGGAGCCCCAGCGGCTGGACTGATCGCGGATCGAGAGCCGCTTCACCTTGACGCCGAGCTCGGCGGCATGGATCTCCGCCGAACGCTGCAGATCCTTGCGCGCCTCGCGCTTGAGGAAGTCGCTGACGCGGCGATCGACATAGTCGAGGCCGCCGGCGACACAGAGAATGCGTTCTCCGCTGTCGCGAATTTCCGGCCAAACCGTGCCGCGGCTGCCTGCGCGATGCACGATGCGATGAGGAACGCCGCGGAGCGGTATCACTGTGCCAGGCTGGAACGGTGCAGCCTTCGGCAGACGACCGAGACGGGCCGCGATCCACGCACCATGACGTTGCGCGAAGTCCTTGGCTTCGACGAGCGTGCCGCGCGGCGGCATCGTGAGGATGGCTTCACGATCACTCGGATGGATTCGAAGCGTGTAACGACGCGCTCGGCGGTGCCTGCGCAGCCGAATCGCAAAGAATTGCGATCCATGGGTGATGACGAGGGTCTTCGGTTCGTGGGGCCGCCGATAGAGGAGTGCGCGTGTGGCCATGTCTGTCAGTCCGGGGAGCAGGAGGTCGCCCGGATTCTGCCATAACCGCCGCCAGGGAAAGCGCTCGGCGCAAAAACAAATCATTTGCCCAATATACAGGGGTCTGGCGTCCGGGAGACCCTACAGACTGGGGTTGGAACCCGCTTTTTTCGCCCCCGCTGGACGCATGCGACACCCCCAAGGGGTGAGGGCCGACTCACTCCTAGATCGCTACCTAAATACCTCGATTCTGGCGGGAACTAGGGCCTCCTGGAGCCCCTCGGCAGGCCCGCAGATTCAGCGGGAAAGCCGAAAAACAGCTGTTTCCGTCCTCATCCTGAGGAGCCCGCGCAGCGGGCGTCTCGAAGGATAGTCGCCGGCGAGATACGGGCCTTCATGGTTCGAGACGCGCGTTCCGCGCACTCACCATGAGGAGCATTATTCGGCCGCAAGCGCCTTCAACGAGCTCGGATTTGCTGCCGAGACCATGAAATCATGGATGCGCGGCATGATTTCCGACTTGAAGCGCGAGCCGTTGAACACGCCGTAATGTCCGACGCCCTTCTGGACGTAATGAACGCGGCGATGATCCGGGATCGAGCTGCACAAGGCGTGTGTCGCTTCGGTCTGGCCGAGACCCGAGATGTCGTCGTTCTCGCCCTCGACCGTCATCAACGCAACGCGCGTTACCTTGGAGGGATCGACGCGCGTTCCACGATGGGTCATCTCGCCCTTCGGCAGCGAGTGCTTCACGAAGACGGTGTCGACCGTTTGCAGGTAATATTCGGCCGAGAGGTCCATCACCGCGAGATATTCGTCATAGAACTCACGATGCTTGTCGACGAGGTCGCCGTCACCCTTCACCAGATGAGCGAAGAGCTGCTTATGGGCGTCCATGTGCCGGTCGAGGTTCATGCTGATGAACCCGTTGAGCTGGAGGAAGCCCGGATAGACGTCGCGCATCATGCCCGGATGCGGGAACGGCACCTTGGTGATGACGTGGTTGCGGAACCAGCCGATGCCGCGCTCCTGCGCGAGATTGTTCACGGCGGTCGGATTGCGGCGCGTATCGATCGGCCCGCCCATCAGCGTCATCGAGGTCGGCACGAAGGGATCGCGCCGCGCTTCCATGATCGAGACCGCGGCCACGACGGGCACGGACGGCTGGCACACCGCCATGACATGGGTGTTGCCACCCAGCACATGCAGCATCTCGATGACGTAGTCGATGTAATCGTCGAGATCGAAGCGGCCTTCGCTGAGCGGCACCATGCGCGCATCGGCCCAATCGGTGATGTAGACCTCATGCCCCGGCAGGAAGGCCTCGACCGTGCCGCGCAGCAGCGTTGCATAGTGGCCGGACATCGGCGCTACGATCAGCACGCGCGGCTGCGGGCTGCGCAACGGGCGGGCGAATTTGCGATCGAAGTAAAGCAGGTTGCAGAACGGCTTTTCCCAGACCGAGCGGACCTCGACGGGGACGCGGATGCCGTTAACCTCGGTGTCGTTGAGGCCCCATTCCGGCTTGCCGTAGCGGCGCGTGGTGCGCTCGAACAATTCGCAGGCCGCGGCGACCGACTTGCCGACTTCGGTGCGCGCCCAGGGATTCAGCGGATTTTGAAACAGCAGCTTGGTTGCGTCGGTGACCGCGCGCGCCGGATTGAGAGAGGCGTGGGCCATCTCGTACATCCAGTACATCGGCGTGGTTAGGACCGGGCTGCCTTCTGCCGCCAGGGGCGGCGCGCCGCCAAACTCACCAATAGGCATATTATAATCCTCTTCGCATCGCAGCATACTGCCGAATGCGCAATATTGCGTCAATCCATGGTTCCGTACATCTACGTGGCCTGAACAGCCAAATCAGCCTGAATCCACGAGAAAGTGACGTTATTCGCCGCCCGAGAGCAGCGAGCCATGCTTTCGGGCGCTGCGCAAAAGGGCAAGGAATGCCCCAAATGAAGCCACCAGAAGCACCGCATTGATGGCTAACGCGTCCAGCATCAAATCGGTCCGGAAGCTGTTCTCGATCAGCAGCGCGCGCATCCCCTCGAAGACGTAAGTCGGTGGCAGCGACCAGGCGATGGTTTGCAGCCAACCCGGCAGCACGCTGACGGGATAATAGATGCAGGCGAGCGGCATGATTCCAAACATCAAGGTCCAGACGATGCTCTCGGCGCCAAGGCCGTTCCGCAGCACCAGACCGGAGACGAAGATGCCAACCGACCAGCTGGTGAAGATCAGATTGCAGAAGAAGGCGATCAGCGGCAGGCCGAGGCTGTAGACGTTGAAATGAAAGAACGCGATCGCGAGCAGCGTCATCGGGATGACGCCGATCGCGAGCCGGATCAGGCTCATCGCCATCAGCGAGAGCAGGAACTCGATCGGCCGCAACGGGCTCATCATGAGGTTGCCGAGGTTGCGGGCCCACATCTCCTCGAGGAAGGAGATGGAGAAGCCGAGCTGGCCGCGGAACAGGATGTCCCAGAGGATGACGGCGCCGATCAGCGTGCCGCCGGCGCGCGCAAAGAAATTGGCATTCTGGGCGATGTAGAGCTGAAGAAAGCCCCAGGTGATGATCTGCAGCGCCGGCCAGTACAACAGCTCGAGCAGCCGCGGCCAGGACGACAGCAGCAGATACCAATAGCGCAGGATCATCGCGCCGATGCGCTGGAGGGAGATGCCGTGGTGGAGGATGAGCTCGGTCATGGACGTTCATCAGTCTTGAAAGGACCCGTCATTCCGGGGCGATGCGCAGCATCGAGCCCGGAATCCATCGACCCGCAGCACATGCGGGGAAATGGATTCCGGGTTCGCGCTTCGCGCGCCCCGGAATGACGGCTGAGACACGGGAGCTCCCTCATCTCGCCTCCTCCTTCGCGCCATTCGCCCGCCCGCGCGCGACGTCCAGGAACACCTCTTCCAGTGTGGTGCGGTTGTAACGGGCCATGATGGCGTCGGGGGTGTCGTCATCCTCGATGCGACCCCGCTTCATGATGATGACGCGGTCGCAGAGACGCTCGACCTCGAGCATGTTGTGCGACGCCAACAAGATGGTGGCGTTGTTGTCCTTGCGGTAGCGCTCCAGATGGCTGCGCACCCAATCGGCCGTATCAGGGTCGAGCGAGGCGGTCGGCTCGTCCAGCAGGAGCAGCTCGGGCTGGTTGATCAGCGCCTTCGCCAGCGCAACACGGGTCTTCTGCCCGGCCGAGAGCTTGCCATTGGCGCGGTCGATGAAATCGGTGAGATCGAGGTCGTCGGCCAGTTTTGCGATGCGGTCGGCAAGGTGCCTGACGGCATAGAGCTTGCCGAAGATGGTGAGGTTCTGCCGCACCGTCAGCCGCATCGGCATGTCGACATAGGGGCTTTCGAAATTCATCCGCCCCAGCACCTCGGCGCTCTCCTCCGGCATCCGATGGCCGAGCACACGGACACGGCCGGAGGTCGGCAGCACCAGCCCCATGATCATCGCGATGGTGGTGGTCTTGCCGGCGCCGTTGCCGCCGAGCAGCCCGGTGATGCTGCCGCGGGGAAGCGAAAAGGAGATGCCATCGACCGCGCGGGTCTGTTTGTAGACCTTGACGAGACGATCGACCTCAATGGCCGCGGACGAAATGCCCTCCGCGACAGTCGGCCAGCTTGAAGCGTTGTCATTCCCGGTCATGCTGCAGGCGTTCTTCCGCCATTGCGCGGTGGAGTGCAAGGCTTGATGTCGGGGACTTCCGCCCTATGAACCGCAGGGTGATCGCATATGGATTGTACGGAGATTGTCTGCGGGCTTGCTTCGCCTCTCCCGCGTGCGGGAGAGGCCGACGCGCTCGCAGAGCGCGGCGGGTGAGGGTTCTTTCCTCTTGGGGATTGTCCCTTTGCGGAGACACCCTCTCCCCAATCCTCTCCCCAATCCTCTCCCGCAAGCGGGCGAGGGAGCGCAGCGCCGCCTCATCGTGCACGCCAGATGCGACGGCCTGCGACCGAATGTGTGGGGGAGCGTGTTTGTGATCGGACCCGTGCACCGCTAGATTGACTTGCAATGACCGAGACCGCCGCTTCCGATTTCCGCCCGTCGCAACGACACATCCGCCTGGACACCATCCTGCGGCTGCGCTGGCTTGCGGTGCTGGGCCAGTTAGCTGCAATCTTTATCGTGGCGCAGGGGCTCGAGTTCGATGTCCCGATCGTTCCCTGCGTCGGCATCATCGGCCTGTCGGCCACGCTCAATCTGGCGCTCCAGACCGCCGTCAATCCGATGCGGCGGCTGGAGCCGATCCAGGCGGCCGGACTGCTGGCCCTCAACATCGTGGAACTGGCCGGGCTGTTGTTCTTCACCGGCGGATTGCAGAACCCGTTCTCGTTTCTGTTCCTCGCGCCCGTCCTGATTTCGGCCACCGCCTTGCCGGCACGGCTGACCTTTGGCCTCGGCATCCTGGCCGTCGCCTGCGCCTCGATCCTGTTCTTCTTTCATTTCCCGCTGCCATGGGACTCCGAAGATCCCGTGGTGCTGCCGCCGATCTATCTTGTCGGCGTCTGGCTTTCGATCGTGCTCGCGATCGGCGTCACCAGCCTCTACTCGTTTCAGGTGACCGAGGAGGCGCGCAAGCTGGCGGACGCGCTCGCCGCGACCGAGCTGGTGCTGACGCGCGAGCAGCATCTGACCCAGCTCGACGGATTGGCCGCGGCCGCCGCGCACGAGCTCGGCACGCCGCTCGCGACCATCTTCCTGATCTCGCGCGAGCTGGAGAAGACGGTGAAAGACCCGGCATTCGCCGCCGACCTGAAAACCCTGCGCGAACAGACGCAGCGTTGCCGCGACATCCTGGGCAAGATCACCCAGCTCTCCTCCACCGGCGCGCCGTTCGACCGCATGAAGCTGTCCGAGCTGATCGAGGAGGTGGTGGCGCCACATCGCGATTTCGGCGTCGCCATCAAGGTGCGGATTGCCGTGACCGCAACAGCCGAGCCGGTCGGATCACGCAATCCAGCGGTGCTTTATGGCGTCGGCAACATCATCGAGAACGCCGTCGACTTCGCCAACTCGACGGTGGAAGTGAACGCGTGGTGGAACAACGACACGATCGAGATCGTGATCTCCGACGACGGCCCGGGCATTCCGCCCGATCTCATGAACCGCATCGGCGAACCCTATCTGTCGCGGCGGCGCGCACAGGATTCCGGCGGCGGCCTCGGACTTGGCGTGTTCATCGCCCGCACGTTGCTTGAACGCACCGGCGCCAAGGTCTCGTTTACCAACAGGACCTTTCCGGAACACGGCGCGGTGGTCCAGATTGCGTGGCCGCGCCAGCGTTTTGAGGCTATCGAGAGCCTAGAGGAAACAATAGGATAGGCCGCGACCTTGCGTCGCACATGAGGCCCGATCGACCATTGGCGGCCTTCACACCGCCTGATTGCGACGCCATATGTAGATGTGCAGGAGAGAGGACAAAACCTTGAACGCCATCGCCGAACTGAACGATCAGACCGACCGCTCGCTTCTCATCGTGGAGGACGACAAGCCGTTCCTGGAGCGCCTGTCGCGCGCCATGGAGACACGCGGCTTTGCGGTGACGTCATGTGACACGGTCTCGGATGGTCTTGCGCAAATCGGCAAGTCCGCCCCGGCCTTCGCCGTGGTCGATCTCAGGCTCGGCGACGGCAACGGTCTCGACGTCGTCTCCGCGCTGAAGAAGAAGCGTCCCGAAGCCCGTGCCATCGTGCTGACCGGCTACGGCAACATCGCCACCGCCGTCACCGCGGTGAAGATGGGCGCGATCGATTATCTGTCGAAGCCTGCGGACGCCGACGACGTCGTCGCCGCGCTGCTCTCGACCAGCGCTGAAAAGTCCGAGCCGCCCGCGAACCCGATGTCGGCCGACCGCGTGCGCTGGGAACACATCCAGCGCATCTACGAGATGTGCAACCGCAACGTCTCGGAAACGGCGCGGCGGCTCAACATGCACCGGCGGACGTTGCAGCGCATTTTGGCCAAGCGCGCGCCGCGGTAACGGTGCCGTAGGGTGGGCAAAGGCGCGTAGCGCCGTGCCCACGAATTGTCTCTGAGTTTCATCGTTAGGTTTGGTGGGCACGCTATCGCTTTGCCCACCCTACGGCACCGTATTTTCTCGCTCGATCGCGCCACATCGTCATTGCGAGCGTAGCGAAGCAATCCAGAATCCTCTGCGGAGACAGTCTGGATCGCTTCGTCGCAAGGGCTCCTCGCAGAGACCAACGCCACACCGTAACCCGTCTTGCCGCTGCAAGCCCCGCTTTCCACGGCGGGCGACGGTGCTGTGCCTACTCCCAGAAATCCGCATGCCCTTGCGGATCGACCAGGCGGTTGATGCGCAACGCTGCCGCCATGCCGAAGCGCACCGTCATCTGCTTGCGCGTTGCGGCGGCGATTCTGTGCTCGGGCGCTTCGCAATGCATGTGCGCGCCATAGGCATCGGCGATGATCAGGCCGGTATCTTCAGGAAAGATCTCGCAGGGCAGGTCCTGCATGAAGGCGAAGAACAGCCGGTCGCAATGGGCGCGGTATTCGTGCCATTTCTGATCGGCGCGCAGATCCTCGACCGACGACTTGATCTCGACAATCCAGATCTCGCCGCGCTCGTTCAGCGCCACGAGATCGGCGCGCCGGCCCGACGGCAACGGCAATTCGCTGATGCAGGAAAAGCCGAGCGAGCGCAGCAGCCGCGCCGTGCCGCGCGCGATCGCGAGCGCGGTTTCGGACTGCCGGCGGTCGGGCGGCGGAACGAGGGCGATGTTGCGGGCGGGGTGGTCCATGGCAGGGAGAGTAGCCGATTCCGTCCTCAGTGTCGTCCCGGCCTGGCGCGCAATTGCGCGCTGGGCCGGAACGGCACCTGGGGTGCGGGAACCACGCTTGCTCAAATCGCTTATCACGCAGCCGCCGCACCCCTCGGCGGGACCACCGAGGCTGCGCGCGCATGATCGACGATCTCTGGTACAAGAACGCCATCATCTATTGCCTCTCCGTCGGCACCTATATGGATGCTGACGGCGACGGCATCGGCGATTTCAAGGGACTGTTACGCCGGCTCGATTATCTGCACGGCCTCGGCATCACCACGATCTGGCTGATGCCGTTCCAGACTTCGCCGGGCCGCGACGACGGCTACGACATCGCCGATTATTACAGCGTCGATCCCCGCTACGGCACGCTCGGCGATTTCGTCGAGTTCGCCCATGGCTGCAAGCAGCGCGGCATCCGCATCATCATCGACCTCGTCGTCAACCACACCTCGGACCAGCATCACTGGTTCAAGGAGGCGCGGCGCGACAGGAATTCACCCTATCGCGACTGGTATGTCTGGTCGGACAAGAAGCCGGCAGGCGCCAACAAGGGCATGGTGTTTCCCGGCGTGCAGAAATCGACCTGGACGCGCGACAAGGAGGCCGGCGCGTATTATTTCCATCGCTTCTACGATTTCCAGCCGGACCTCAACACGTCGAATCCGCACGTGCAGGCGGAGATCCTCAAGATCATGGGCTTCTGGATCCAGCTCGGCGTCTCCGGCTTTCGCATGGACGCCGTGCCCTTCGTGATCGCGACCAAGGGCGCGAAGGTGAGCAAGCCGGTCGAGCAATACGACATGCTGCGCACCTTCCGCGAATTCCTGCAATGGCGCGAGGGCGACGCCATCATCCTCGCCGAGGCCAACGTGCTGCCTGATACCGACATGGATTATTTCGGCAAGGCCGCCGACCGCATGCACATGATGTTCAACTTCCATGTCAACCAGCACCTGTTCTACGCGCTGGCGTCGGGCGACTCGCGTCCGCTGGCGAAGGCGCTGAAGGCCACAAAGCCGCGACCGGCCTCGGCGCAATGGGGCCTGTTCCTGCGCAATCATGACGAGCTGGACCTCGGACGGCTGACCAAGGCGCAGCGCGAGGCGGTGTTCAAGGCCTTCGGCCCCGACAAGGACATGCAGCTCTACGACCGTGGGATCAGACGGCGGCTTGCACCGATGCTCGGCGGCGACCGCAGGCGGCTCGAACTCGCCTACAGCCTGATGTGCACGCTGCCAGGAACGCCCGTGATCCGTTACGGCGACGAGATCGCGATGGGCGACGATCTCTCACTGCCCGAACGCCAATGCGCGCGCACACCGATGCAATGGTCGACCGAGCCGCAGGGCGGCTTCACCAAGAGCGACAGGCCGGCGACCCCTGTGATCGACACGGGTCCGTACGGCTATCCGCATGTCAACGTCGCCAAGCAGCGGCGCGATCCGAATTCGATGCTGAACTGGACCGAACGCATCGTCCGCATGCGCAAGGAGGTGCCCGAGATCGGCTGGGGCGACTTCGCGATCATCCCGACACGCGATCCCGCCGTGTTCATCATCCGCTACGACTGGCGCAACAATTCCGCGCTGTTCGTGCACAATCTCGACGAGAAGCCGCGCGAGATCGCGTTTTCGGCCGGGCTGCCTGACGATGCCGGCGCGCACCTGATCAACCTTCTCGCGGAGGACCACAGCCACGCCGACAAGCGCGGCCAGCACCGCGTCGTGCTGGAGCCCTATGGCTATCGCTGGTACCGGGTCGGCGGGCTGGATTATCTGCTGAAGCGGAGTGAGGTGGATGAGAGGAACGCGAAGGGGAAGAAGCATCCGGCGTGATGTGGGGACGCCACCGTCGCGTCAGCCTCCGCTGTCGTCCCGGCGAAGGCCGGGACCCATAACCACAGGAAACAGTTGCGACGCGAGGTCGGCAACTCCGAGTCTTCGCAAAACTATTGCTGCGGCGTATGGGTCCCGGCCTTCGCCGGGACGACAGTGGGGAATGACGCTGGCGTTTTCTCCAGGCACTCAGGACGGCGGCGCGACGATGACCCCCTCATTTCCGCGCAAATCCAGCACACCTTCGAGCCGCTCACCCTCGCGATCCAGGAATGTCGAGATCAATATCTCGCTGCCGAACTTGATCGCGCTCGTCGTTACCGCAATCGGTTCAGGCCCGAGATTGAGCACGATGATGAGGGCCCTGCCCTGGGCCTCGCGGCGATAGACCAGGAGATCGCCTTGCGCGGCGATCGGGTGGTAGTCGCCGGCGACGAGGGCCGGTGAATTCTTCCGCAATGCGATCAGGCGCTTGTACAGGCTCAGGATCGAGCGCGAATCTGCGTCGAGATTGACGACGTTCTCATGGACGTGATCCTCCGGCAGCGGCAGCCATGGCCTCACGTCCGAGAAGCCGGAGAAGTTTGATGAATCCCACTGCATCGGCGTACGGCAGCCGTCGCGCCCGACGCCGATGCCGGGCACGTTCTTCTCGAAGGGATCGCGCACGTCCTCCGGCGCGATCGCGAGCTGGTGCATGCCGATCTCGTCGCCGTAATACAGCGTCGGCGTGCCGCGCAGGGTCAGCAGCAGCATGGCGGCGATGCGGGCCTGCTCCGGCCCGACGCGGCTGGCGACACGCGGGCGATCGTGATTGCCGAGCACCCAGTTCGGCCAGGCGCCTGTGGGCAGCGCCTTCTCGTAATCCTCGATGATCTTCTCGATCGAGCGCGCGCTCCAGAAGGTCGAGAGCAGCGCGAAATTGAACGGCATCTGCGCGCCGGTGAGGTCGTTGCCGTAATAGGCCATCAGGCGGTGCAGCGGCAGATAGATTTCGCCGATCAAGACGCGCGCCGAATAGGCATCGGTGACGCGCCGCATCTGCGCGATCACGTCATGCACTTCCGGCTGGTCGGTAGAATATTGCGTCAGGATTTTTTCGTTCGGCGGCCGGCCCTCGACATAGTGCGGGTTTGGCGGGTTGTCGCGAAACTCGGCATCCTTGATCAGGTGCCAGATCACGTCGACGCGAAAGCCGTCGACGCCTTTCTCGAGCCAGAACCGCATCACGTCGTAGATTGCCGCGCGGACGTCAGGGTTGCGCCAGTTGAGGTCCGGCTGCTGGGCGAGGAAGGCGTGGTAGTAATATTGGCCGGTGGCCTCGTCGAGACGCCACGCGCTGCCGCCGAATTCGGACAGCCAGTTGTTCGGGACGCCGCCATCCGGTGCCGGATCGCGCCAGATGTACCAGTCGCGCTTGGGATTGTCGCGCGAAGAGCGGCTCTCGATGAACCAGGGATGCTGGTCGGAGGTGTGGTTCGGGACGAGATCGAGGATCAGCTTCAATCCGGCCTCGTGCGCGGCGGCGAGCAGCGCATCGAAATCCGCCATGGTGCCGAACAAGGGATCGATGCCGGTATAATCGGAAATGTCGTAGCCGAAATCTGCCATCGGCGAGGGGAAGATCGGCGACAGCCAGATCGCATCGACGCCGAGCGATTTGACATAGGGCAGGCGCCGCAGGATGCCGGCGAGATCGCCGACGCCATCACCGTTAGAGTCCTGAAACGAGCGCGGATAGATCTGATAGAAGATGCCGTCGCGCCACCAAATCTCGCCGCCCTGTACCATGTGAGAATACCATCCAAAGACTGCCCCTTGCGCGGGAGAACGCGGAAGCAACGCCCCGGTTCAGATTGGCGGGCCAATTGGGACGGCCGTGTGACCTGTTCCCCGGTCCCTCGCACGAATCTTTTGCTTGGCGGCATGGCAAAAATCGGCATTGTGGCGGCCATGACCGAGCAAAATGATACCACAGCCAGATCTGAAGCGCCGAAGGCCGGCGCGATCATCGTCCCCGTGACGCTGTTCGAGCAGAACTGCACCATCATCTGGGACGAGCCTTCCAAGAAGGCCGTGGTGATCGATCCCGGCGGGGACGTGCCGAAGATCCTGGACGCGATCAAGCAGACCGGCGTGACCGTGGAGAAGATCTGGCTGACCCACGGCCATATCGACCATGTCGGCGGCGCCGCCGACTTGCGCGATGCGCTGAAAGTGCCGATCGAGGGTCCGCACGTCGCGGACAAATTCCTGCTCGACAACGTGGTCGAGAGCGGCGCGCGCTTCGGCATGACCGGTGTGCGCAATTTCGCGCCGGACCGCTGGCTCGACGAGGGCGACAGCGTCTCGATCGGCGCCTTGAGCTTCGACATCCTGCACTGCCCCGGCCATTCGCCCGGCAGCGTGGTGTTCTTCAACGGGGATTTGCGCTTCGCCCATGTCGGCGACGTCTTGTTCGCCGGCTCGGTCGGCCGCACCGACCTTCCCGGCGGCAGTCACGCCACGCTGATCAATTCGATCAAGACAAAATTGCTGCCGCTCGGCGACGATGTCGGCTTCATCTGCGGCCACGGCGCCGGCTCGAGCATCGGCCAGGAGCGGATGACCAATCCGTTCATTACCGGCGAGATGTGAGGTCGCGACGCGCTACTTCATCAATCCCGCCGCCGTCAGCGCGCGGGTGATGATCTGGCCGAGATCGAAGCGGCTGGCCTGCTCGCGCTTCGGCGCGGCCTTCTCCTCGGCGACCTTCACACGGATCGTGCGGGCAAGATGCGGCGCCGGCGGGCGGACGGGAACTGCCTTTGCTGGAGCGACGGGCTTCGCCTCGGCCTTCTTCTTTGCCTCCTGGATCCAGCCGGTGAGGCCGAAGAACTTTGCGATGTGGTAGGACGAGGAGATGCCGGCCTCGATCAGGAAGGCGCCTTCGAGGCCGTAGCGCTGGTCGTTGTCGGCAAGGCCGAGCGGCGTACCGTGGGCCATGCCGGTGATGGTGTAGGACTCCACCAGCGTCTCGCCGTCCCTGTTCCACCAGGCCTGGCGCGGATAGCCGTCGACATTGGTCTCGGCCATTGGCGTCAGCGGCAGGTCGTGCAGATCGAGCCACTGCTTGACGATCTCGTTGGCATTGCCGGGATTGACGGTGCGGTCGGCGCTGCCGTGCCACACCGACACTTTCGGCCAGGGCCCGCGATGGTCGGTGGCCCGCCGCACGAAGTCGCCGAGCTCGCGCTCAGGCCGCGCAGGCGAATGAAACATGCCGTCCAGCGCTTCGCGCAAGTTCGAGGCGATGCCGTAAGGCAGTCCTGCGATGATCGCGCCGGCCGCGAACACTTCCGGATAGGTCGCGAGCATCACCGAGGTCATGCCGCCGCCGGCGGAAAGGCCGGTGATGTAGATGCGCCTGGGATCGATGCGATGCGCCTGAACCATATGCGCGATCATCTCGCGGATCGACTTCGCTTCGCCAGAGTCGCGCGCGGTGTCATCAGGATTGAACCAGTTGAAGCAGGTGTTGCCGTTGTTGCTGCGCTGCTGCTCGGGCATGACAAGCGCAAAGCCGTAGTGACGCGCGAGCGTCGACCAGCCCGCACCGAGGTCGTAAGCCGCGGCCGTCTGGCCGCAGCCGTGCAGCACGACGACGAGCGCGCGCGGCTTCTGCAGTTGCGCGGGCACGAACGCGAACATGCGCAAGGCGCCGGGATTGTCGCCGAAGCCGGTGATCTCCTGCAACGGACTGGACGAATCAGCGCTTGCGCCGAAGTCGGGCAGGCGCAGACCATCCATGCCTCGATCTAATCTTGGCAGACGTCTCAACAGATCGACATTTCTGGCTAGCGACACGGCAAATTCCTGGTGGGCGGCTTTCAACGTTTACCCGACCAGATAGTTGCTGCAGTGCGAAATGAAAAGGCCGCGTGCTGTCGACCTCTTAAGGAATCGCGCGGATTCCCGCAGATTTCCGCACGTATTAACCGCAATGCCTCAACTTCGTGCAGATACGCGGCGCATCCACGTCAGGAATGCGGCTGACATCATGATTAATGTCACAAACAGCGCGAGCGAGACGAGAAATCCTGCGCGCGCTGATTGCAACGATTCGATGGCGAAAAATACCGCGCCGATCGCGGCCACTCCGGCCGCATTTCCGATCTGCGCTGTCGTGCCGTACATGCCGGACGCCGAGCCTGCCGCGACAGGCTTGACGGTCGAGAGCACCGCGCCTGACAGCGGCGCCATCACCAGGCCCTGGCCGTAGCCGAAGATGAGCATGATGAGTGCGAGCGCGACCGGTGTTGGCGCATCGCGCACGCCCACGACAAGCGCGAGCGCGGCGAGGCCCGCAATCTGCAACGCGCAGCCTTCGAGCAAAACCCTGGTGCCGCGATGCCTTGCCCGCGCGCCGCTGTGGCGCGAGCCGACGACGAAAGCCAGCGCGAGCGGAAGAAAGGCAAGGCCGGCGGCGAGCGGCGCGATCTTCAGGCCGCGCTGCATGAACAGCGTCATGACAAGATAGAACGAGAGATTGGCCGCGAAGAAAAACAACGCAGCACCAAGCCCGCGCAGGAAGGCGGCATCCGCCAGCAGTGT
Organism: Bradyrhizobium sp. CCBAU 51745; assembly: GCF_028128715.1. NCBI lineage: Bacteria > Pseudomonadati > Pseudomonadota > Alphaproteobacteria > Hyphomicrobiales > Nitrobacteraceae > Bradyrhizobium > Bradyrhizobium sp. CCBAU 51745. Next base: position 650,842 of record NZ_LBJP01000007.1, read on the forward strand.
CAGATCGATCAACGGCATGCCGCCGGCGCGCGCGACGGCGTGCTCGAGCTTGACGAATGCGAACAGGATCGCGCCGCCGCTTCCCATTGCCGCCCACAGCCAGGGCGCCCAGCCGGCATCGTGGCCGAACAGCAGCGGGCCGATCAGGCACAGCAGCCCTGCGAACAGCACGATGCTGCCCTTGATGTCGAGCCTGGTGCCCGCTCGGCGCGGCGTTGTCGGCATGATCTGCCACGCAGCCGCCGCGATCACGAGGCCGAAAGGAACGTTGACGAAGAACACCGAACGCCAGCCGGTATGGGCCAGGTCGAGCGTGAGCAGCAGGCCGCCGAGCAAGAAGCCGGCAGCGCCCGCAAGCCCGAGCACGATGCCATAGATGCCGAAGGCGCGGCTGCGCGACTCGTCGGTGAAGAGCAGATGCAAGGTCGCCAGCACCTGCGGCGCCATCAACGCTGCGGTGGCGCCCTGCGCCAGCCGCGCGATGATCAGCTCCAGGCCTGAATGCGCCAAACCGCACCACAGCGACGTCGCGGTGAAGCCGAGGACGCCGGCGAGGAAGATCGTCTTGGTGCCGTGGATATCGCCGAGCCGGCCGCCGGTGACGACCAGCGTCGCATAGGCGATCAGGTAGATCGCGATGACGGATTCGATCTGCGCCGGGCTCGCGTGCAGGTCGGCCGCGATGGTCGGGATCGCGACGTTGACGATGAAGGCGTCGACGCCGAACATGAATTGCGCGGCGACGACGATCGCCAGCACCCACCAGCGGCGGGTCGAATCGACGGGCTTTGTGACGGTTTGATGCATTTTCGCGCGAGCCTTCCGCGATTTACTTGCGCGCAAAGCTCGCAGATCGCCGTCATCGGCGCGATTACCTCGGAGGTAGGACTGGCCGCCTCTTGCCGCCTCCGTGTCGCCTTGGCCCGATTGCTGCATGTCGGTTCCCGCTGAGATTGCAAGGCTTTGAAGGCAAGTCGGTTTGGAAGCGAATCCGATGTACGACTACGACATGGTGGTGATCGGCTCGGGCCCGTCGGGGCGCCGGGCCGCGGTGCAATGCGCCAAGCTCGGCAAGGCCGTGCTGGTGGTGGAGAAGGGCCGGCGCGTCGGCGGCGTCTCCGTTCACACCGGCACGATCCCCTCGAAGACGCTGCGCGAGACGGTGCTGAATCTCTCCGGCTGGCGCGAGCGCGGCTTCTATGGCCGCTCCTACCGGGTGAAGCAGGACATCGCCGCGAGCGATCTGATGATCCGCTTGCAGAAGACACTCGACCACGAGGTTGAGGTGCTCGAGCATCAGTTCAGCCGCAACCTGGTCCGCACCGCCAATGGCGAAGCACGCCTGGTCTCGCCGCACGAGGTCGAGATCACCAGCGCCATCGGCGAGACCAAGATCGTGTCTGCCGCCTTCATCCTGATCGCCTGCGGCACCCGCCCGTTCCGGCCCGCCGACGTGCCGTTCGACGGCCATTCCGTGCTCGACAGCGACGAGATCATCGAGCTGACGAAGCTGCCGCGCAGCCTCGCCGTGATCGGCGCCGGCGTGATCGGCGTCGAATACGCCACCATCTTCAGCGCCCTCGACGTTCCGGTGACGCTGATCGAGCCGCGGCCGACCTTCCTCGATTTCATCGACAAGGAATTGATCGACGAATTCATGCACGAGCTGCGCGACCGCAACGTCGCGCTGCGGCTCGGCTCCAAGGTGACGTCGATCGAGAAGAATGCGCAGGGCAGCATCGTCACGCATCTGTCTGATGGCCGGCACGTCGGCACCGAGATGCTGCTGTTCGCGGCGGGCCGCGTCGGCGCCACCGACCGGCTCAACCTGGAGGCGGCCGGCATCGCCGTCGACCATCGCGGCCGCATCAAGGTCGACCCTGTCACCTTGCAGACCAGCGTGCCACATATCTATGCGGCCGGCGACGTGATCGGCTTTCCGAGCCTCGCCTCGACCTCGATGGAGCAGGGCCGCGTCGCCGCCTGCCACGCGCTCGGCATGGAGCCCTTGGCGCCGCCGGAATTCTTTCCCTACGGCATCTATTCGGTACCGGAGATCTCAACCGCGGGCCTGACGGAAGAAGAGGTGCGCACGCGCGGCATTCCCTACGAGGTCGGCATTGCCCGCTTCCGCGAGACCTCGCGCGGGCACATCATGGGGCTGAACAGCGGCATGATGAAGATGATCTTCTCCACCAAGACCCGCCGCCTGCTCGGCGTGCACATCCTCGGCGAAGGCGCCACCGAGCTGATCCATATCGGCCAGGCCGTGCTGAACCTCAAGGGCACGATCGACTATTTCATCCAGAACACGTTCAACTATCCGACGCTGGCGGAAGCGTACAAGATCGCCGGCCTCGATGCGTGGAACAGGATGATGCGGTGATCTTTCTTCGCCTCGCCCCGCTTGCGGGGAGAAGTCGGAATTCAAACGCAGTTTGAATTTCGGCTGAGGGAGCTTCCGCGAGCCGTCTGTCCACTGGCGCGAATGCCCTCTCAACGCGTCATTGCGAGCGCAGCGAAGCAATCCAGCGTCTTTCGCGGAGGGATTCTGGATTGCTTCGCTGCGCTCGCAATGACGCTGTGGGAGCCCCTCGACAGCCCAACGACCTGCGTCCCCGCGGAGACTCCCCCCTCACCCGGCCCTCTCCCCGCAAGCGGGGCGAGGAAGAAGAAACACGCATGCCTTTCATTCCGCCGCGCGGGACATCGCGCGATTGCGTTCGTGGCATCGGGCACGTAGCCTGACACAACCAACGAACAAAAAAACTCAACCGGAGAGAACGCCATGGCGCGCCTGAAGTTTGGGGCTTTCCTTGCCCCGCATCACCCGATCGGGGAGCATCCGATGCTCCAGTTCCGGCGCGATCTCGACCTGGTCGAGCAGCTCGATGCGCTCGGCTATGACGAGTTCTGGTGCGGCGAGCACCATTCGTCCGGCTGGGAAATGATCGCCTCGCCCGAGATGTTCCTGGCCGCGGCCGGCGAGCGCACCAAGCGGATCAAGCTCGGCACCGGCGTGATCTCGCTGCCCTATCACCATCCCTTCAACGTCGCCCAGCGCATGGTGCAGCTCGACCACATGACCGGTGGCCGCGCCATCTTCGGCTCCGGCCCCGGCGCACTGGCCTCGGACGCACATACGCTCGGCATCGACCCGATGACGCAGCGCGACCGCCAGGACGAGGCGATCGCGGTGATCCGCCGCCTCTTCAACGGCGAGCGTGTCACCGCCAGGAGCGACTGGTTCACCATGAACGACGCCGCGCTGCAGCTCCTGCCGTTGCAGGAGGAGATGCCGTTCGTGGTGGCCTCGCAGATCTCGCCGTCAGGCATGACGCTGGCCGGCAAATACGGCATCGGCATCATCTCGCTGGGCTCGATGACGACGCAGGGATTGATGTCGCTGCAACAGCAATGGCAATTCGCCGAGGATGCCGCCAGGAAGCACGGCACGAAGGTCGACCGCGCCGACTGGCGCGTTCTGCTGACCTTCCACATCGCCGAGAGCCGCGAGCAGGCGCGGAGAGAAGCTGGCGCCGGGCTGATGCGCTGGCACAACGAATATAATGTCGGCACGCTGCAACGGCCGGGCCTGACCGCGTTCTCCTCGCCTGATGAAGCCGTGGACAAGACCGCCTTCGTCGACGGCGCCGCCTCCACCATCGGCACCCCCGACGATCTCGTCAAAACCATCAAGAACGTGATGGAAGTGTCCGGGGGCGTCGGCGCCATCATCGGCTTCGTGCACGACTGGGCCAATCCGGAAGCCACGCGCCGCAGCTGGGACATGGTGGCGCGCTATGTCGTGCCTGAAATCAACGGCTATATCGATGGCCTGCGCAAGTCGCAGAAATTCGTGATCGAGAACCGCGCGATCTTCGAGCGTGCCGGCCAGGCCGTGATGGCCAAGATCATGGAGAACGAGAAGGCCGCCGAGGCGCTGAAGGTGACCGGCCCCGGCCGCGTCGCGATTCCCGCCGTCAACGCGCCGGATTTGCAGAAGGAAGCGGCGAAGCGGTAGGGCGCTGAAGGCCAGTCTCCATTGTCGTCCCGGCGACGGCCGGGATCCATACGCCGCAGCAATAGCTTTGCGAAGACTCGGAGTTACCAGTTCGTCCTACAACCACCCCCTGGGGTTATGGGTCCCGGCTTTCGCCGGGACGACGATCTCGCTTGCGGTAATCCGCGCGCCAAACAACCGGCGCGTATCGTGCCAGTATTGTGCTATTATCCTCTGGGTCAGCCATCCGGAGCAATCGTCATGTCGATGCAGAATGTGGCCACGTCGGCGCCTGCGTACACCGCGCCCAAACGAAATGCGCTGACGCACATTCCCGGCGACGAAGGCTGGCCGATCATCGGCAAGACGTTTCAGGTGCTCGCCGATCCCAAGGGGCATATCGAGCAAAACGGCGCCAAATACGGTCCGGTCTACCGCACCCATATTTTCGGCGAGACCAACATCGTGCTGCTCGGCCCGGAGGCCAACGAGCTCGTGCTGTTCGACCAGCAAAAGCTGTTCTCGTCGACCCATGGCTGGAACAACGTGCTTGGGCTCTTGTTTCCGCGCGGCCTGATGCTGCTCGATTTCGACGAGCACAGGCTGCATCGCAAGGCGCTGTCGGTCGCGTTCAAGTCCGGACCGATGAAGTCCTATCTGAGCGATCTCGATCGCGGCATCTCCGCGCGCGTCGCGCAATGGAAGTCCAGGCCCGGCGAGATGCGGCTTTATCCGGCGATGAAGCAGCTCACGCTCGATCTCGCCGCGACGTCCTTTCTCGGCGCCGACATCGGACCCGAGGTCGACGAGATCAACCGCGCCTTCGTCGATATGGTGGCGGCTGCGGTCGCCCCGATCCGCCGTCCGCTGCCCGGCACGCAGATGGCGGCCGGCGTGAGGGGGCGCAAGCGCATCATCGCCTATTTCCGCGAGCAGATTCCGCTGCGCCGTGGCAATCACGGCGGCGATGACCTGTTCTCGCATCTCTGCCGCGCCACCCATGAGGATGGCGCGCTGTTGTCCGACCAGGACATCATCGACCATATGAGCTTCCTGATGATGGCCGCGCACGACACGCTGACCTCGTCGCTGACGTCCTTCATCGGCGAGCTCGCCGCCAATCCGGACTGGCAGAGCAGGCTGCGCAACGAAGTTCTCGCGCTCGGCCTCGCGCCGGATGCGCCCAGCAGCTTCGACGCTCTCGAGAAGATGCCGCTGTCGGAAATGGCCTTCAAGGAAGCGCTGCGGATCAAGCCGCCGGTGCCCTCGATGCCGCGGCGTGCGATGCGCGATTTCAGCTTCAAGGGTTTTGCGATTCCCGGCGGCACCGCTGTCGGCGTCAATCCGCTCTACACGCACCACATGAAGGATATCTGGCCGGAGCCGGATCGCTTCGATCCCTTGCGCTTCACCGAGGAAGCCCAGCGCAATCGGCATCGCTTCGCCTGGATTCCATTCGGCGGCGGTGCCCATATGTGCCTCGGCCTGCACTTCGCCTACATGCAGGCGAAATGCTTTGCGCGGCACTTCCTGCAGAACATCGAGGTCTCGCTCGAGCCTGGCTACAAGCCGGAGTGGCAGATGTGGCCGATCCCGAAGCCGCGGGATGGGTTGAGGGTGCGGATGAAGGCGGTTTAGCCGCCGCTCTCGTAGGGTGGGCAAAGGCGCGCCGCGCCGTGCCCACCATCTTTCACTTGGGAGCAATTGGTGGGCACGGCGCGCGAAGGGCGCGCCTTTGCCCACCCTACGGCACTGCGCGAAGCGCGGTTCGCATGGCGTAACCCACCTCTTTCATCCCTGCGGAAATAGAAATGGTGGGTTACGCCAGCGACTGCGCTTTGCGCAGCCGCTGTCTAACCCACCCTACGGCATCTCACCTCGCCCTCCGGTATGCGGCCGCCCGCGATCACAATTTTGGCACCTTCGGCAACGAAGACTTCCACGGAATCCAGCCCGCTCGTCGCTCCCCGCGATCGCCGCAACCTTGCCCTCGAATGTGCTTGTTTTCGAATGATTTTGATGCCTATGGCGGACACCTAACGATGACGCCACTGCGACATCGGGCGCCGCAACCGTCACTGTTCCTTCTGCCTGGCGACAAGGCAAGCTTTGCTTGCGCATCCGGGATGCGTAACATCGTGGCCTGCCTCTCGATTTTCGGACGAAGATCGCAACCGGGCTGCGCATGGGGAAGCTGATCGAGGAATTCCGCAAGGGCTGGCAGGGCGTTGCGACACCTCCGCTCGGCCTGAGCCTTGCGTTCGCGCTGGCCTGCCTGCTGCTTTCGACCCTGGCACGCTGGGGGCTCGCGCAAGTGCGCCCCGACGTCTACTTCACGCCATACTTCCCCGCCGTGTTCTTTGCGGCCGCCTTCGGAGGATTCCGGGTCGGCATCGTGACCGCGCTGGTCGGCGGCGTGCTCGGCTTCGTCCTGAATTTCGGCGATGCGTTTGCCGATCGTGCGCGTTTCGTGCTGCTGACGCTCTATTGGGGCGTCTGCGCGCTGACCATCTGGGGCGTCGAGCATTATCGGACGATGCTTGCCGAGCAGCGCCGGATCTCCAGGCGACTGATCGAAGAGGAAGAGTATCGCAAGCTCTTGGTCGACGAGCTGCAGCACCGGCTGAAGAACAAGCTGTCGACGGTGCACGCAGTGATGCACCAGGTGCTGCACGACCAGCCGGAGGTCTGGGCCCGTATCGACCCGCGGCTGCGCTCGCTGGCCGCGACCGACGATCTGATCTCGCGGATCGACAAGGGCGGTTGCGACATCCGCGATCTCCTGATCTCCGAGCTCGGCCCGTACGGCCATGTCCGCTTCACCCTCAATGGAGAGCGGTTGTTCCTGCCGCCGAAGCTCGCGGTGACACTGTCATTGATGTTTCACGAGCTCGCCACCAATGCCGGCAAATACGGCGCGTTCTCCTCACCACGCGGATTGTTGCAGGTGTCATGGACCGTCAATGACGACCGTCTGACCATCACCTGGGACGAAACCGAGGGCCCGACCGTTGGCGAAATCTCCACGCCCGGCTTCGGTACCAAGCTGTTGAAGTCGGCGCTGTCCGCCTTCGACGGCAAGAGCGAGATCTCGTATTTGAAGACCGGCCTGCATTGCATCATGCAGTGCCGTATTCCCAAGAGCGAATAACCTGCGCGCACGCCTCGTCCTTCGAGACGACCGCTCCGCGGTCTCCTCAGGATGAGGCTGAATGAGCATCGGCGCGCGCTCAAACAGCTGCCACACACTCAGTCCTCATCCTGGGGGCCCGCCAAGGCGGGCGTCTCGAAGGATGCGCCGCGGGGAATGCGAAAACCGACCACGCGCTTCGCTCCGCGCTTTCGCAGGTGCCGTTGACGTTCTGTTAATGACGATCGACAGCGCGCCTCGCGGCACCACGCTTCTCCCCGGAACACCCCCGTATTTCAGCGGACCCCTTAACCAAACCTAAGAGGGAACTGCGCATGATCGCGCCCATTGCAAAGACGCGCTGAAACAACAAGATTCATGAATTCTATGAACGACAATGCATATGACGGCGCGAGCGAAGCCGAGCTCGGATTTCTCAAGGAAATCGTTAGAATGCTGCCTGCCGGCCTCACCGTGCAGGACGCGCAGGGCAAGCTTCTGCTGATTAACGATGTCGCCGCCGCCCAGCTCGGCATGGACGGCAGCCGTCCCTCGCCGGATCTCGCGCAGCGCCGCGAGGCCTGCGAGCGCGCGCTCAGGGCCGGACATCCTGTTGTCTCCGAAGAAGCGCTTCAAGACGGCGCCGCACGCCAGGTGTTGCTCACCACCCATAGACCGGTCCGCCTCGCCGGTCGCGAGCTCTTGATCTCGGCGTCCGCTGATATCACCGAGCAGAAGAATTTCGAAGACCAGCTGTTTCGCTCGGCCTATTTCGACGAGCTGACCGGACTGCCCTCGCGGCGCGTGATCGAACACCGCGCCATCAGCCTGCTCGGGCGCGATCGCAGCGACGAGCGTTTCGCGCTGGCCTTTCTCGATGTCGACAATTTCAAGCATATCAACGACTATTACGGCCACGCCGTCGGCGACGCGCTGCTGGTCGAGCTTTCGAAGCGGCTGGCGCGAGACCTGCGCGAGTCCGACATGCTGGCGCGCATCTCCGGCGACGAATTCCTGCTGCTGCTCTCGCCCATCCGGAGCCAGGAGGAAGTTGCCGAATTCATGTCAACGACATTGGAGCGGCTGACGGCTCCGTTCTTCATCGACAATTCGGAAGTGTTCGCCTCGACCTCGGTCGGTGTCAGCCTGTATCCCGACCATGGAAGCAGCTTCGAAACGCTGCGCCAGAACGCCGACATCGCGATGTACCGCATCAAGAACAACGGCAAGGGATCCTGCGCCTTTTTCGATACCGGCATGGAGCGCGAGGCGCTGGCGCGGATGAAGATCGAGCAGTCGCTGCGGATGGCCATCCTCGAGAAGCGCTTCTGCTGCGCCTTCCAGTCCAAGGTCGACATCCGCACCCAGGCCGTGAAGGGCATCGAGGCCCTGGTGCGCCTGCGCGACGACGAGGGGGTCATCCAGGCACCGGGCTCGTTCATCAACCTGGCGGGCGAGCTCGGCCTGATCGATGAGCTCACTCATCTCGTGCTCGCCGAGATCGTCAAGTCGATCGACCTGATCAACGAGACCTTCGGTGCGGAAGCGACCATCAGCATCAACGTCGCCGCCAAGCAGGCCGGCAATCCAGACTTCATGCGCAGCTTTGCGCAGGCACTGGATGACACCGGCTTCCCGCAGCGGTTCATGATCGAGGTGACTGAAGACGCCTTTGTCGCCAAGAACCACTTCCAGGCCGAGATCCTGCCGATATTCCGCAAGCTCGGCGTCGGCATCTCCATCGACGATTTCGGCACCGGTTATTCCTCGCTGTCGGCCCTCGCCGACATCACCGCCGACGAGATCAAGATCGACCGCTCCTTCATCACCGACATCCATAAGCGGCCGCGCAGCCAGGGCATTCTGCGCGCGATCGAATCCTTGAGCGAAGCGCTCGGCATGACGGTCATTGCCGAAGGGATCGAATCCTATGAGGAGCTCGCCTATTTGCAGGCCGCGACCAAGATCCGCTACGCGCAGGGCTATTATTTCGCGCGGCCCATCTTCCTGGAGGAGCTGAAGCTCGCCAGCCCCGTCTCCAGCGAATCCCGCGCCAGCGTCTCCGCCCGCCCAATGCAGCAGAACCGCCAGGGCTATTCACGGGCGAGCCGGTATCGGCGGTAACTGACGCAGCGCAACAATCTCGGTGTCGTCGCCCGGCTTGACCGGGCGACCCAGTATTCCAGAGACGGTCGTTGTCGAATCGAGAGGCCGCGGCGTACTGGATGCCCCGGTCAAGCCGGGGCATGACAGTGTAGGGGAGGCCCGCCTCCAATCCATTTCCCCCTTTGAAATCGCTGCCCTTTTGGTAATACACAGGCAGGCCTCCCGAGGTACGCCATGTCCGGTCCCTCTTCCGTCGTCAGCGACCCCGCCTATATCCGCGCACGCGCCATGGAGACGCTGTTCGAGCGGCTGGAGCATCTGTGCGAGGGCGCCATCGCGATCGATCGCAGCGGGCGCGTGGTCTATGTCAACGAAAAATACGTCACCGCGATCGGCCTCTCGCATGAATCCGAGGCGCTCGGCCGCCCGATCGAAGAGGTGATCCCCAACAGCCTGTTGCGCAGGGTCGTGGAAACGGGCGAGCCGATCATCCTCGACATCATGGAGCTCGGCGGCCAGCAACTGGTCGTGACCCGGATGCCGATCGAGGACGAGAGAGGGAACATCATCGGTGCGATCGGCTTCGTGCTCTATGATCGCCTCGAAGGCCTGAAGCCGCTGCTCGGTCGCGTCGCCCAGCTCGAGAACGATTTGCGGCTGGCGCGACGGCAATTGTCGCACGCGCGCGCCGCGCGCTTCACCTTCGAGGACTATGTCGGCGGCACCGCAGGCATTGCGCAGGCCAAGACACTCGCAGCACGCGCCGCGCGCCAAAGCGTGACGGTCCTGCTCACGGGTGAGACCGGCACCGGCAAGGAGATGCTGGCGCAGGCGATCCACAATGCGTCCGCGCGCGCCGAGAAGCCTTTCGTGAGCGTCAACGTCGCGGCGATCCCGGACACGCTGATCGAATCGGAGTTCTTCGGTGCGGCGCCGGGCGCCTACACCGGTGCGGACCGCAAGGGCCGCGACGGAAAATTCCGGATCGCCGACGGCGGCACGCTGTTTCTCGACGAGATCGGCGAGATGCCGCTGCAATTGCAGGCCAAGCTGCTGCGCGTTCTGCAGGAGCGCGAGATCGAGCCGCTCGGCTCCGACAAGGTCACCAAGGTCGACGTACGGGTGATTGCCGCCACCAATGTCGACCTGCACAAGCGGGTCAGCGAGGGGACGTTCCGGGCCGATCTCTACTACCGGCTCAACGTGCTCTCGATCGTGCTGCCGCCGCTGCGTCATTGCCTGGACGACCTGCCGGAGATCTGCGGCCGGCTGCTCGAAGACATCAGCGCATCCGGCGACTATCTCAACGCCAGGATCACGCCGAGCGGTCTGACTGCGCTGGCGCGGTACGGCTGGCCCGGCAATGTCCGCGAGCTGCGCAACATCCTGGAACGCGCGCTGATCCTGAGCGATTCGGGACGCCTCACCAGCGACGATTTCGATCGCATTCTTCCCGTGAGCGCGGAGATGATACCGGCGGCACCGTCGCGGCCGACCGGTCTCGTCCTGCCCTATGCCGAGGCCGAAGCCGAGTTCGAGAAGCACACGCTCGAGCAGGCGCTTGCCGCGAGCAACGGCCAGATCTCGGAAGCCGCCAAGATGCTCCAGATCTCGCGCGCGACCTTCTACAAGAAGCTCGCCAAGTTCGGCCTCGCCTCGGGCGCCACACCCGTCTGAGTTTCGAGACACCGCGTGTCCGGAGTCTCGGATTCCTGACATGGCGCATTGTGCCTTGGCGGCGCCGCCCACGCTGAATCTGCTGGATTTTCCGCCCATTTGCGCAAACCTATGGCATCTGGCGCAGAGCTTGCTCTTCGCTTTGCACAATGACGCATGCTGCACATGCGCATTCGCAACCAGGGAGAATGCCAGATGAGTGGAGCGATCGCCGTCAATCAGCTTCAAGCACGACACCCGTCACACGTCACCGTCGCCACCGCCAGCCTGATCGGCACGGCGATCGAGTGGTACGACTTCTTCCTCTACGGCACCGCCGCGGCGCTGATCTTCAACAAGCTGTTCTTTCCGACGTTCGACCCGATGATCGGCACGCTGCTGGCGTTCGCGACCTATGCGCTCGGCTTCATCGCCCGTCCGCTCGGCGGGGTCGTGTTCGGTCATTACGGCGACAAGATCGGTCGCAAGACCATGCTCTATCTCACGCTGTTGATCATGGGCGCGGCGACGGCGGCGATCGGATTCCTGCCGACCTACGACACCGCCGGCATCTGGGCCGCGATCCTGCTGATCACCTGCCGCCTGGTCCAGGGCTTTGGCCTTGGCGGCGAATGGGGCGGCGCGGTGCTGATGGCGGTCGAGCACGCGCCAGCGGACAAGAAGGGCTTCTACGGCAGCTGGCCGCAGCTGGGCGCGCCGCTCGGCCTCGTGCTCGGCACGCTGGTCTTCTCGGTGGTCTCGGCGATGCTGACGGACGCGCAGCTGCTGGCCTGGGGCTGGCGCATTCCGTTCCTGTTCTCGATCGCACTGGTGCTGGTCGGCCTCTGGATCCGCTTCACCATCGCGGAATCGCCCGAATTCCAGAAGGTGAAGGACACCAAGCAGGAAGTGAAGATGCCGATCCTCGAGGCGATCAGGATGTATCCGAAGAACATCCTGCTGGCGATGGGCGCGCGCTTTGCTGAGAACGGCTTCTTCTACATCTACGCCACCTTCGTGCTCGCCTATGCGACGCAATCGCTCGGCATGCAAAAGCAGGACATGCTGAACGGGGTGCTGATCGCAGCCGCGATCGAGACCTTCACCATTCCGGCCTTCGGCGCGCTGTCCGACAAGGTCGGGCGCCGGCCGGTCTATATTTTCGGCGCGGTGTTCTCGGCGCTGATGTCGTTCCCGCTGTTCATGCTGCTGGCGACGAAGAATCCGCACCTCGCTTGGATCGCGATCGCGCTGGGGCTCGCCGTCGGGCACGCCGCGATGTACGGCCCGCAGGCGAGCTTCCTGTCGGAGCTGTTCGGCACCAAGGTGCGCTATAGCGGCGTCTCGCTCGGCTACAACCTCGCCTCGATCTTCGCCGGCGCGCTGTCGCCGCTGATCGCGACGGGGCTGATGACAGCCTATGCGCCCGCGACCTGGCCGATCTCGCTCTACATGATCGGGCTCGCGATCATCACGGTGGTCTCGGTCTATTTCGCCACCGAAACGCGCAAGGCCTGACAGCCCTGAATGAGCCGGCGCTCACGGCACGGGAGCGGTTCGCCGCTCCCGTGATACAGATCAAATAAAGCAAGACAAGCGGACCATAGGATCCGCAAAAACGTGGGAGGAAATGCGATGAGCCAGCACCCAGCCTTGGCTTACCTGCCCCATTCAGAGAAGGGCAAGATCGTCACGGCGGCTGAAGCCGTCATGCTGATTCGCGACGGCGACACGGTCGCCACCGGCGGCTTCGTCGGCATCGGCTTTGCCGAGGAGATCGCGATCGCGCTGGAGGAGCTCTATCTGGCGAACGAGGGCGATGCGCCCTACACGCAAGGCAAGCCGCGCAACCTCACGCTGGTCTATGCCGCGGGCCAGGGCGACGGCAAGCACCGCGGCCTTAACCATTTTGCCCATGAGGGCCTGGTCCGCCGCGTCATCGGCGGACACTGGGGCCTTGCACCGAAATTGCAGCAGCTCGCGATCGCGAACCAGATCGAAGCCTATAATCTGCCGCAGGGTGTGATCACGCATCTGTTCCGCGACATCGCCGCCCACCGTCCGGCTCACGTCACCCGCGTCGGCATCGGCACCTTCGTCGATCCGCGAAACGGCGGCGGCAAGCTGAATCCGCGCACCACCGAGGACATGGTGGAGCTGATCAATCTGCGCGGCGAAGAGTGCCTGCTGTATCGGACGTTCCCGATCAATGTCGGGATCATTCGTGCCACCACCGGCGATCCCGACGGCAACCTCACCATGGAGAAGGAAGCTCTGACGCTGGAAGCGCTGGCGATTGCCATGGCCGCGCACAATTCCGGCGGCATCGTCATCGCCCAGGTCGAGCGCGTCGCCGAGAGCGGCAGCCTCAATCCGCGCCAGGTCAAGATCCCCGGCGTGCTGGTCGATTGCGTCGTCGTGGCCAAGCCCGAGCATCACTGGCAGACCTTTGGCACGCCATATAATCCGGCCTATTCCAGCGAGATCAAAGTGCGGACGACATCGCTGCCCGAGATGCCCTTGAGCGAGCGCAAGATCATCGCCCGCCGCGCGGCCTTCGAGCTGAAGGCCAACAGCGTCGTCAATCTCGGCATCGGCATGCCGGAGGGCATCGCCTCCGTCGCCAATGAAGAGCGCATCATCGACCTGATCACGCTGACGGCGGAGCCCGGCGTGATCGGCGGCATCCCCGCAAGCGGCATCGATTTCGGCGCGGCGATCAATACCCAGGCGGTGATCGACCAGCCCTATCAGTTCGACTTCTATGACGGCGGCGGGCTGGACGCCGCCTTCCTCGGGCTTGCGCAGGTCGATCGTACCGGCAATCTCAATGTCAGCAAGTTCGGGCCGAAGCTGGCCGGCGCCGGCGGCTTCATCAACATCAGCCAGAATGCCAAGGAGGTCGTGTTCGTCGGCACCTTTGCCGCCGGCCGGCAACGCATCGCCGTCAACGACGGCAAGCTCGCCATCGTGGAGGAGGCGAAGTCGCGCAAGTTCGTCGACAAGGTCGAGCATGTGACCTTCAGCGGCCGCTTTGCCGCGGCGCGCGGGCAACCTGTGCTCTATGTCACCGAGCGCTGCGTCTTTGCGCTGCGGCCCGACGGGCTCGAGCTCACCGAGGTCGCGCCCGGCATCGACATCGACCGCGACATCCTGCGCCTGATGGATTTCAAGCCGCTGATCCCGCGCGAGCCGAGCCTGATGGATGCCCGCATCTTCCGCGACGGTCCCATGGATCTGCGCGAGCGGCTGCTGACCATTCCGCTCGAGCAGCGTTTTGCGCTGGACGAGCAGCAGAACCTGTTCTTCATCAACCTGGAGCGCTATCCCTTGCGCAGCAAGGCCGATATCGACGCGATCGCGCGCATCGTCGAGGCCAGGCTCGCCCCGCTCGGCCGCAAGGTTTACGCCATCGTCAATTATGACAACTTCTCGATCCTGCCCGAACTGCTGGACGATTACTCGGCCATGGTGCGCAGCCTGGTCGACCGCTTCTATACCGGCGTGTCGCGCTACACGACCTCCGGTTTCCTGCGCATCAAGCTCGGCGAAGCGCTGGAGCGGCGCGGTGTCGCGCCGCACATCTTCGAGAGCGCCGAAGAGGCGCGGTCGGACTGGCAGATCGAGGCCGGCGGCGCGCGGCGCGCGGCGCGGCTGGGTTAAAAAATGATGCAGAGCTTGCGAGCAGCCGCCTCAGCCGTAAGGTCGAATTGCAATGTCCGTCAGGCTGTGCAAATCGCTATTGCCCAACAAATCAAGTCAGGAGGGACCATCGTGCGTCGATCACTCATCATAACAACAACCGTTCTCGCCCTCGCTGCGGCGACTGCCGCGCACGCCGACGATCTCAAGGTCGCACTGATCTACGGCAAGACCGGCCCGCTCGAAGCCTATGCCAAGCAGACCGAGACCGGCCTGCAGATGGGTTTTGAATACGCCACCAAGGGCACCATGACGCTCGACGGCCGCAAGATCGTCATCGTCACCAAGGACGACCAGGGCAAGCCGGACCTTGCCAAGGCTGCGCTCGCGGAGGCCTATCAGGACGACAAGGCGGATATCGCCATCGGCACCACCTCCTCGGCCGCCGCGCTCGCCATTCTCCCCGTTGCGGAAGAGAACAAGAAGATCCTGATCGTCGAGCCGGCGGTCGCGGACCAGATTACCGGCGAGAAATGGAATCGCTACATCTTCCGGACCGCGCGCAATTCATCGCAGGACGCGATCTCGAACGCGGTCGCCATCGGCAAGCAGGGCGTGACAGTGGCCACGCTGGCGCAGGACTACGCCTTCGGCCGCGACGGCGTCGCCGCCTTCAAGGAGGCCCTCGCCAAGACCGGCGCGACGCTCGCCGCGGAAGAGTACGCCCCGACCAGCACCACCGACTTCACCGCGGTCGGTCAGCGCCTGTTCGATGCCCTGAAGGACAAGCCGGGCCGCAAGGTGATCTGGGTGATCTGGGCCGGCGCCGGCAATCCGCTGGCAAAACTCCAGGACATGGATCCGAAGCGCTACGGCATCGAACTCTCGACCGGCGGCAATATCCTGCCCGCGCTCGCCGCCTACAAGAGCCTGCCCGGCATGGAAGGCGCGACCTATTATTACTACGACATCCCGAAGAATCCGGTGAATGACTGGCTCGTTGCCGAGCACCAGAAGCGCTTCAACGCCCCGCCGGATTTCTTCACCGCGGGCGGCTTTGCCGCCGCCATGTCTGTCGTGGCCGCCGTCACCAAGGCGAAGTCGACCGACACCGAGAAGCTGATCGCGGCGATGGAAGGCATGGAGTTCGACACGCCGAAGGGCAAGATGGTGTTCCGCAAGGAGGACCATCAGGCGCTGCAGAGCATGTATCACTTCAAGGTCAAGGTCGATCCGAACGTCGCCTGGGCCGTGCTCGAGCCGGTGCGCGAGCTGAAGATCGAGGACATGGACGTTCCGATCAAGAACAAGCGGTGAGTTTTCTTCCTTCACTTCTCCCGCGCGCGGGAGAGGCCGGGAGAGGGCTCTAACCTCTTGGGGGTTCTCGCCCAGAGGAGATACCCTCTCCCCGACCCTCCCCCGCAAGCGGGGGAGGGAGCGCAGCGAGATCGTGGAATTATTGCTCTCTCATCATTTGCCAGGCCAATGCCCCTCTCCCTCGAAACCCGTGATCTCACCATCCGCTTCGGCGGGCATGTCGCGGTCAACAACGTCAGCTGTACGTTCCGCCCGGGCGAGCTCACGGCCATTGTCGGGCCGAACGGCGCCGGCAAGACCACCTATTTCAATCTGATCTCGGGCCAGCTGCGCGCATCCAGCGGCAGCATCCTGTTCGACGGCGCCGACATCACTCAGCATTCCGCGCCGCTGCGCACCCGCGCAGGTCTCGGTCGGGCGTTTCAGCTCACAAACCTCTTTCCGAATCTGACCGTGGAAGAGAACGTCCGCCTCGCGGTGCAGGCGGCGAGCGGCACCCATTACGACATGCTGCGGCCCTGGATGATCCGCCGCGATTTGATCGCCCGCGCGGATGGCATCCTCGACCAGGTCGCGCTCGGCAACCGGCGCAGCGTCGCCGCGACCGCGCTGTCGCATGGCGACCAGCGCAAGCTCGAAGTTGCGCTGATGATCGCGCTGGAACCAAAAGTATTCATGTTCGACGAGCCGACCGCCGGCATGAGCATCGACGAGGTGCCTGTCGTGCTGAACCTGATCGCTCAGCTCAAGCAGGACAAGAGCAAGATCATCCTCCTCGTCGAGCACAAGATGGACGTGGTGCGCTCGCTCGCCGACCGCATCATCGTGCTGCATAACGGCCAGCTCGTCGCCGACGGCGTGCCTGCCGAGGTGATCGCCTCGCCGATCGTGCAGGAAGCCTATCTCGGCGTAGCCCCCAGGAAGGTTGCAGGGGGCGCCGCATGACCGACCTGCTCAAACTGTCCGGCGTACATACCCATATCGGCCGCTACCATATTCTCCAGGGCATCGATCTCGCTGTCCCGCAGGGGCAGGTCACGATGCTGCTCGGCCGCAACGGCGCCGGCAAGACCACGACGCTGCGCACCATCATGGGCCTGTGGCAGGCCTCCTCAGGCGAGATTACGCTCGGCGGGATGCGCATCGAGAGCCTCGCCACGCCCGACATTGCGCGGCTGGGCGTCGGCTACGTGCCCGAGAGCATGGCCGTGTTCTCCGATCTCACGGTGAAGGAAAATCTCGTCCTCGCGGCGCGCGATGCGGCGATGGACGACAGACAGCTGGAATGGATCTTTGGCTTCTTCCCGGCGCTGCGCCGGTTCTGGCTGTCGCGCGCCGGAAGTCTCTCCGGCGGGCAGAAGCAGATGCTGTCGATTGCGCGCGCCATCATCGAGCCGCGCAAGCTGCTGCTGATCGATGAGCCGACCAAGGGTCTGGCACCGGCGATCGTGATGGCGCTGATCGAGTGCCTGAAGGAGATCAAGCGCAAGGGCGCGACCATTCTCCTGGTCGAACAGAATTTCTTTGCAGCGCGCGAGCTCGGCGACAGCGTGCTGGTGATGGACAACGGCACCATCGTCCATCGCGGCGAGATGGCGGCGCTGGCCGCCGACGTGCCGCTGCAGGAACGGTTGCTCGGCCTGAGCCTGGAGGCGCATCAGTGACTGAACTCGCTGCATCAGATCCGCTGCCGAAGCCGAAGCGCGACCTCGCGCCGATCCTGCTGCCGGTCGCGCTCGCGCTTGTCATGATCCCGCTGGTCGGCTCGCCCTCGACCTGGCTGACGCTGACGGCGGCGAGCCTCGCCATGGGCATGATGATCTTCATCATGGCCTCGGGGCTGACGCTGGTGTTCGGCCTGATGGACGTGCTCAATTTTGGCCACGGCGCCTTCATCGCGGTCGGCGCCTATGTTGCAACGCTGGTGTTTGCGCCATTTGCGGCCTCGGTGCAGGCGGATTCGCTCTGGCTGAACCTCGCCGTGCTGGCGCCGGCGGCGCTGCTGTCGATGGTGGTATCAGGCGCGCTCGGCCTCGTCGTCGAACGCGTGCTGATCCTGCCCGTCTATGGCCAGCACCTGAAGCAGATCCTGATGACAACAGGCGGGCTGATCGTCGCCGAGCAGACGCTGTATGCGCTGTGGGGGCCGCAGATCATTCCGATGCCGCTGCCGGCCTCGCTGCGCGGCTCCTTCATCCTTGGTGACGTCGCGATCGCGAAATACCGCGTGCTGGCCATGCTGATTGGCCTGGCCGTCTTCGTCGCCATCCAGCTGGTGCTCAACCGCACCAAGCTCGGCCTGTTGATCCGCGCCGGCGTCGAGAATCGCGAGATGGTCGAGGCGCTCGGCTATCGCATCCGCCGGCTGTTCCTGGGCGTGTTCATGACGGGGTCGGCGCTGGCGGGCCTCGGCGGCGTGATGTGGGCGCTCTATCGCGAGCAGGTCCATGCCTCCATGAGCGACGAGCTCACCGTCCTGATTTTCGTCGTCGTCATCATCGGCGGCCTCGGCTCGATCGGCGGCTGCTTCATCGGCGCGATCCTGGTGGCCATGGTCGCCAATTACGGCGGCTTCCTGGTGCCTAAACTCGCCCTCGTCTCCAACATCCTGCTGATGGTCGCCGTTCTGATGTGGCGCCCGCGCGGCCTCTATGCGGTGACCAGCCGATGATGCTTCTCTCAGGCGATCCGCCGCGCAGCCGCGTGCTCACGCTCATTCTCGTCGTCATCATCCTGGCGCTGGCGGCAACGCCGTTTCTGTTTCCGGGAGCAAAGGCGCTGAACGTCGCGGCCAAGATCTGCGTCTTTGCCGCGCTGGTCGCGTCCTATGACCTGCTGCTCGGCTACACCGGCACGGTGTCGTTCGCGCACACCATGTTCTACGGCATCGGCAGCTACGCGATCGCGATCGCGCTGTATGGCATGGGCGCGAACTGGGCCGCGGTTGCCACCGGCATTGTCATCGGCCTGCCGCTGGCCGCGCTGCTTGCGCTTGCGATCGGCCTGTTCTCGTTGCGGGTGGCCGCGATCTTCTTTGCGATGATCACGCTCGCCGTCGCCTCCGCTTTCCAGGTCCTGGCCTCGCAATTGTCATGGCTCACCGGCGGTGAGGACGGGCGCAGCTTCCAGCTGCCGGAGCTGCTGCGCCCCGGTACGGTGCTGATCTCCAAGAACCTGTTCGGCTTCGAGGTCAACGGCCGCATCCTGACCTTCTATCTGGTGTTCGCGATCTCGGCCCTGATGATCCTGGCCCTGCTGCGCGTGGTGAACTCGCCGTTCGGCCGCGTGCTGCAGGCGATCCGCGAGAACCGCTTTCGCGCCGAGGCGCTCGGCTTCCGCACCGTGTTCCATCTGACCTACGCCAACTGCCTCGCGGCCCTGGTCGCCGCCAGCGCCGGCATCCTGAACGCGCTGTGGCTGCGTTATGCCGGGCCGGACACCTCGCTCAGTTTCTCCATCATGCTGGACATTCTCCTGATGGTGGTGATCGGCGGCATGGGCACGATCTACGGCGCGATCATCGGCGCCACCATCTTCATTCTTGCCCAGAATTATCTGCAATCGCTCATGGGCGTCGCCTCCAAAGCCGCGAGCGAAGCCGGCCTGCCATTGCTGCCGGGGCTGCTGCATCCCGACCGCTGGTTGCTCTGGCTCGGGTTGCTCTTCATTGCCAGCGTGTATTTCTTCCCGACCGGCGTGGTCGGGCGGCTCCGTCACAGCCGTGGCGACAAGAGTGCTGGCAGGTCGCATTAGGCTTCGATTAACGATGCGGCGCAGCGTCCCTCGCAGGCGCTGCGCGACCGCGACGCAATGCCAAGCGGCCCCGCTTTGCTGGATATCCCTAGAAGTCCCGCAACCGATTTAAGCCATGAGTAACCGGCTTTCCTAAGCATTGCGCCATCTGTCGGTAGTATTTCTGTTCCTGCAGGGGGTGGGATGCGCCAGTTTTTATCAGGGATGGCAACTGCAACGTTCCGGGCCGCGAAAGGCGGCTGGGACGCCGCCGTGCGTTGCGGGCCGGTGCTGTGGCTGACCCTCTCGGGCATGTTGCTGGTCGTCGGCATTTTCGGCGCAACAGCCATGGCGGTCGGCGAGTTTCGCGAGCGCACGCTGGCCAACCGCGAGCGCGAGCTGGAAAACACCGCTCAGCTGATTGCACGTCACTTCGATCAGCAGTTTGAAGATTCGGACGTCGTCGCAGCCGATTTGATCAGGCAGATGAATCTGCCCGAGATCACCTCGCCGCAGATGTTCCGTGAGCGCATGTCCGGCCCCGAAGCGAACAGGATGCTGCGAGGCAAGATCAGCCCCGTCTCCTATCTCGGCGACATCGCCATCTACGACGCCGACGGTGAGATCGTCGCCTGGTCCCGCGCGGAGCCGCTGCCCAAGATCAACATCTCCTCGCGCGCTTATTTCCAGACCTTCAAGACCAACCCGATGTCGGAGCCGGTGCTGCTGGAATCCGTGCGCAGCTTTCTCATCGGCAAATGGACCACGATCGTCGCGCGCCGGCTGAGCCTGCCGGACGGCACCTTCGTCGGCGCGATGGTCCGGCGGATCGATCCCGACAGCTATCAGCGTTACTTCGCTTCGGTCGCGCTCGCCGAAGGCGCCGCCATCACATTGTTCGACCGCGAAGGTGTCATGCTGGCGCGCTACCCGCACGTCGAATCGATGATCGGCACCAGCTACAAGGGCGGGCCGCTGATGCAGACGGTTTTGGCCCGCGGCGGTCAGCACACGCTTCGTGTCAAGAGCCCGGTCGACGGCACGGAGAAGCTCGGCTCGGCGGTTGCGCTGACCCATTTCCCGCTGGTCATCGTGGCGACCAACACCACGTCGGCCGCACTGGCCGACTGGCGGCAACAAACCGGCTTCATGGTCACCACCGCGACGGTGTCGGCGGCGGTGATCGCGCTGATTCTCTTCCTGATCATCCGCCAGATCGTCAGGCAGAACCACGAGGCGCAGCAGCGGCTGGAGGCGGAACGGCTGCGGCTGGACACCGCCCTCAACAACATGTCCCAGGGGCTGATCCTGTACGACGCCGACGGCTATATCGTCACCTGTAATCGCCGCTACGCCGACATGTTCGGCCTCTCCCACGACATCATCAAGCCTGGCTGTCATATCCACGAGGCGATGCATCATCGCAAGGAGCGCAACGCGTTCAGCGGCAACGTCGAAGAGTTTTGTGCCGACGTCATGCGGGGCGTCGCCGACGGCAAGGTCGCCGCCAAGCTGCATCAATTGCCCAACGGGCGCACTTTCCAGGTCATCAACACGCCGCTCGCGCAAGGCGGATGGGTCGCCACGGTCGAGGAGATCACCGAGCGGCGCAATCTGGAGCAGGAGCGCGACCGCAACTACACGTTCCTCCGCGAGATCATCGACCACATTCCCTCGCAGATCACGGTGAAGGACGCTCACACGCGGCGCTACCTTCTGGTCAACCGGATTGCCGAGGACATTTTTGGGGAAGGCGGCAAGACCATCGTCGGCAAGACCGCGGCCGATATCCTGCCGGAAGCGGACGCCGACATCGTCACGCGCGACGATGATGCGGTGCTGCAATCGCCGGACCGGCTGCTGCAGAAAGAGCAGAGCTGGAAGACCCCGACCGAAGGCCAGCGCCACACCATTTCAAAGCGCATCGGCATCTGCGACAAGGCCGGCGACCCTCGCTACATCATCAATGTCATCGAGGACGTCACCGAGCAGCGCAACACCGCCGAGAAGATCGCGCATATGGCGCATTACGATGCGCTGACCGACCTGCCCAACCGCGTGCTGTTCCGCGAGCAGATCGAGCGCGAGTTGGAGAAGGTCGCCGGCGGCGCCCGGTTTGCGCTGCTCTATATCGATGTCGACGAATTCAAGGGCATCAATGATTCGCTCGGCCATCATGTCGGCGACGAGCTCTTGATGGCGATCGCCGGCCGCATCCGCGCCTGCCTCAAGCCGGGCGATCTGATCGCGCGGCTCGGCGGCGACGAGTTCGCGGTGATCCAGACCGGAATCGAATCATCCACCGACGTCCTGGGCTTCGTGAGCCAGATCCAGGAAGCGATCCGCCGTCCCTATCACTGCCTCGGCCACCAGCTCTCCACCGACGCCAGCATCGGCATCGCGCTTGCGCCGCAGGACGGGGCCGACCTCGATCAGCTCATCAAGAGTGCCGACCTCGCCATGTACGGCGCCAAGGCGGAGGGGCGGCGCACCTACCGCTTCTTCGTGCCGGAGATGGACGCGAGCGCCAAGGCGCGCCTCTCGCTGGAGCAGGATCTGCGCCAGGCGCTGGTCAATGGCGGCTTCGAGATCCACTACCAGCCGCTGGTCAATCTGCATTCGGGCGAGGTCTCCGGCTGCGAGGCGCTGCTGCGCTGGCGCCATCCCGAACGCGGCATGGTTTCGCCAGCCGAATTCATTCCGATCGCCGAGGACACCGGCCTGATCAACCATCTCGGCGACTGGGTGCTGCGCACGGCCTGCAACGAGGCCGCGACCTGGCCCGCCCATGTCCGCCTCGCGGTCAACGTCTCTCCCGTGCAGCTCAAATGTGGCACGCTGGCGCTCCGGATCGCCGGCGCTCTCGATGCGGCAGGGCTTGATCCGCGGCGGCTCGAGCTCGAGATCACCGAAGCCGTGCTGATCCGCGACGACGAGGCGGCGCTCCAGATCCTGCACCAGCTCCGCTCGATCGGCGTGCGCATCGCGCTCGACGATTTCGGCACGGGTTATTCGTCGCTGAGCTATTTGAAGCGGTTCCCGTTCGACAAGATCAAGATCGACCGCTGCTTCGTCGCCGACATCGCTGACGCCGACGGCGCGCCCGTGATCGTGCAGGCGGTGGTGAACATCGCCTCCGCCAGCAACATGACCACGGTTGCCGAAGGCGTCGAGACCGAGGCCCAGCGCGAGATGCTGCGTGCTCTCGGCTGCACCGAGATGCAGGGCTATTTGTTCAGCAGACCGAGACCGGCCGCCGAGGTGCGTGAGCTGTTCGGCCCAGGCGGTGCCATTCCCGTGGCAGCGGTGGCCTGAGATGGCAAAGCTCGGCAAGACGCCCGCGAAGACTGTCGATGTCGCCGATTCCTACGCGGTGCGGCTGATGCAGCATCTGGTGGTGCCGACCTTCGTGATCGATCCGAAGCGGTGCGTGGTGATCTGGAACAAGGCCTGCGAACGGCTGACGGGCGTTGCCGCCTCCGAGGTGATCGGCACCAACAGGCATTGGCAGGCGTTCTACGAGACCAAGCGCCCTTGCCTTGCCGATCTGGTCGCGCTCGACCAGCCCGAGCAGCTGCCGGAGCTCTATTCGGAATATGCAGCGCGCGGCCATAACGGGCTCGGCTTCTCCGCGGAAAACTGGTGCGTGATGCCGAAGCTCGGCAGCCAGCTCTATCTTGCGATCGATGCCGGCCCCATCCACGACGAGGCCGGCAATCTGATTGCCGTGGTGGAGACACTGCGCGACCTCACCGACCAGAAGCGTGCCGAAACGGCGCTGAAGGAGCTTGCCACCAAGGACGGGCTGACTGGCCTGTCGAACCGCCGCGCATTCGACCAGATGCTGACGAGCGAATGGGCCCGCGCGCAGCGGACGCAGAAGCCGTTAGCGCTGCTGTTCGTCGACGTCGATCATTTCAAGCTGTTCAATGACGAGCACGGCCACCAAAACGGCGACGAGTGCCTGCGCGCGGTCGCCCGCGTGGTCAGGCGCTACGCCTTGCGTCCGCTCGACCTCGCCAGCCGCTATGGCGGCGAGGAATTTGCTCTGATCCTGCCCGAGATGGGCTGCGACGATGCCTGCACCATCGCCGAGGAGATCCGCCGCGCCGTGATGGCCTTGCAGATCGCCCATGGCGCGCGTGGAGCCGGCGACCGCGTGACCCTCAGTGTCGGCGTCGCCTGTCACGTTCCCGGCGAGGCCGATGGCACCCCCAATAACCTGCTGAACGCGGCCGATCAGGCGCTCTATGCCGCCAAGCGGCTCGGCCGCAACCGCGTGGTCTGCTCCGATCGGGTGCTGGCCGAATTTACCGGCCTTGGCCGGGAAAACGAGCCAGTTAGCGGTCAAGTTCCTGCCGTCGCTCCACGCAAATCGGCCTAAAGCGCTGATATTGCCGCGGCGAGACCGTTGCCCGCCCCTCGCCATTAGGCTAAATGAGGCCTTGTTGCGCCCGTAGCTCAGCTGGATAGAGCGTTGCCCTCCGAAGGCAAAGGTCACACGTTCGAATCGTGTCGGGCGCGCCATCTCGAAATACGCTGTCACCACCGAAGGCCGACGTTTCCTGTACCCGACCCATTGGGTTTCGTTACAGGCCGCCATCGCGATTCCGAAGACGTGCAATGGAATTGAGTTCACTGTTACCGTAATTCCCAGGTGGCTTACGACAAGGCTGATGGCGGGCCGGCCCTCCGTACTTGACCGCGCGATGTTGTCCGAGCTGTACGGCAAACTGAAGATCATGGCTTGGAGGCGGCTGCAAGCGCGCCGATCTTGTCGAGGACGGCAAGCGCCGCTTCGAGCGTGCGGCGCTCCTCGGCTGTCGCATGATCGCGTAAAGTTTGGGCGATCCATTCGGAGCGCGCTCGGCGGTCGGCACGCAGCGTGGCGCGACCCTGCGCGGTGAGCATTACGACTTGGGTGCGGCGGTCGCTGCCGTCCGAGGTCTTCTCGACCAACCCGTCCTCCTGGAGCTGGACGACGACCAGCCGCATGCTCTGATGCTTGACGTTGCGTCGTTCAGCGAGCGCCGCCGTGCTCATCGCTCCTTCCCGATCGAGAAGCCCCAGTGTCTCCGAGCGAGCGGTCCTTGGAGTTTCGGCCAGTGAGCGCGTGGTGCGGACGAAATCGCTGACGGACTGCCGCACGCGTTCCGCAAGGGTGAGAAGCGCCTCGTGATCGGATGGGGTCTTCGTCTGTCGACGCTTCACGTTCTCAGCCCCGCCAGAACGGCGGGTAGGCTGTTGATACCCCAATGCTCGACATAACGCTGGTCGCGGACACGCACGATGTCGATCACGTCGATCGAAACGACCCGGCCTGTCGGCGCGATGCCCATGAGCGGCCCGGTGTGGACGCCACTGATCGTTTTGCGGGTCGTCACCTTGTCGCCTTGCGCGATCTGGTCGTGGATGGTCACGGTCAGGTCCGATAGCGCGGGGCGGAGCACGGACTGGAACGTAGCCCACATGCTTTCCGCATCATGGGGAGCGCCGGCGGGCGCGCTCCGGTTGACAAAATCGGGCGCCATCAGATCCTCGAACGCATCGCGTCTGCCGTTCTGGATGACCTCGATATTGAAGCGACGGACGACGTCCTGGTTCTCGGGCATGTTCTACCTGTAAGGGGTTATTCATCGTGCGCTCGACACTATACAGTGAAACTGTATATATCAAGAGGTGGGCACGCTGAGGCTGGGGCATCAGAGGGGAATGGCGAAGGAATAGTCCCATCTTCACCGGCGATGGCGCGCCATTCCGGCGGCGCGGGCGCGCCATCAGCCACCTTGAAACGGCCTGATATTCTCACGTAGAATGTTCCGGAGGGGACAAGCAGACTCCCCGTGAGACTTCGGTCCAAGCTCTGCGCAGCACGCAATTCGTGGAGCTTGCGCATGATCGAACGTCAATCACCTCCCCTGCATTCCGTGACCATTCTTTCGCGGGGCGACGCCACGGCCCGCCGGGATACGACCGCTCAGAACAGCCGCTTCGCCGACGTCTTCGAAGCGCTCGCCGCTATTGGCATCGAAGGGCGCCCCGCGATCTACGACGAGAGCTTCGCCGAGAAAGTGCGCGAACAATTGCTCGCGGTCGACGGCGTGCTCGTCTGGGTTAACCCGATCCAGGACGGTCGGGACCGTGCCGGTCTCGACGCGCTGCTGCGCGACGTCGCCGCCAAAGGCGTGTGGGTGAGCGCGCACCCCGATGTGATCCTCAAGATGGGCACCAAGGAGGTACTCTATCGGACCCGCTCGATGGGGTGGGGAAGCGACACGGCGCTGTATCAGAGCGCCGCGGCAATGCGCGCCGAACTGCCGGGCAGGCTCGCGAGCGGCCCGCGCGTGATCAAGCGCAACCGGGGCAATGGCGGCCAAGGCGTCTGGAAGGTCGAGAAGCTCCCGACCTCCTCCATGATAAGAGTGCTGGACGCGACCAAGGATGTCCCCGAGCAGCTGACGCTGGATGATTTTGTCCGTCGCTGCGCGGAGTATTTCGAGAACGGCAGCGTGATCGACCAACCCTTCCAGCCTCGCCTGAGCGAGGGCGTGGTGCGTTGCTACATGGCAGGCGATCGCTGCGCCGGCTTCGGCCACCACAAGGTCAAAGCCCTGGTCGATACGCCGGCCGGACGTGCCGGGGCCGGACCGCGGCTCTATACATCCAACGCAGACCCGCGCTTCCAGCGGCTGCGCCGGTTGATGGAAGACGAGTGGACGCCGCAGTTGACGTCGTTGATGGATATCGCGAGAGATGACCTGCCCGCGATCTGGGACGCCGACTTCATGCTCGGCCCGGTCGAGGCCGATGGGAGCGACGGCTACGTGCTCGGCGAGATCAATGTCAGCTCGGTGCACCCCTACCCGAACGAGGCGCCGGTGCACATCGCCAGATGGGTTGCCGACCGGCTACAGCGCAAGCTTTGACGCATGCTGACAGTCAGTGGGCTCAAGCGCCTGCACATCTCCGTGTCATTCGACCTGCAGGACGGCGAATGCGTCGCCCTGCAGGGGCCCTCCGGCGTCGGGAAGACCGTGTTGCTTCGCGCCATCGCGGACCTCGATCCCAACGAAGGAACGGTCAGGCTCGATGGCGCGCTCAGAGAACAGATGCCTGCCCCGGCGTGGCGAAAACGGGTGACCTACCTGGCCACCGAGCCTGGTTGGTGGTCCGAGACCGTGCAGGAACACTTCACGGCCTGGAATGATGCCCTGTCGCTGGTCAAATGCCTGGGGCTGCCGGAGGACTGCGGACCGTGGCCGGTGCAAAGACTTTCGACCGGCGAGCGTCAGCGATTGGGGCTTGTGCGTGCGCTGATGCTGCGCTCGCGGGTGCTTCTGCTGGACGAGCCGACCTCGGCGCTCGACACGGCATCCACCGCGGCCGTGGAATCCTTGATCGCCGCACGCATCGCGGATGGAACGAGCGTCGTTTGGAGCACCCACGACGATGCCCAGGCCCGCCGTGTGAGCTCAAGGATATTTGCCATGAGGCCCGGCGGCCACATCGAGGAAAGCCGGCCATGACCTACATTCAGCTTTCGTATGGAGATCTCGCCCTCCCCGCTCTGCTTGTCGTCATGGATGGCGTTCTCTCGATTGTTCTCCGCCTCAAGCTTGAAAGACAACTTGCCATCGCGACGGTGCGCATGGTGGTTCAGCTCGTCCTTGTCGGATATTTGCTGACCTTCCTGTTCGCCGCGGTGTCGCCGCTCTGGACCGCCGTCGCCGCCTGCGTCATGGTCCTGTTCGCCTCTCGGGAGATCGTCGCGCGGCAGAAGCGGCGGCTGCCGGGCATCTGGAGCTATGGCCTCGGCGGGGGATGCATGCTGCTCGCCGCCGGTACGGTCACGATATTCGCGCTCCTGACGGAGCTACGCCCCGATCCATGGTATCACCCGCGCTATGCGTTGCCCTTGCTGGGCATGATTCTCGGCAACACCATGACCGGGATAAGCCTCGGCCTGGACGTGCTGACGAATAGCCTGGTGCGCGAACGCGCCGCCGTGGAAGCGTGTCTCGCACTCGGTGGCACCCGGTATCAGGCGCTGCTTCCGGTCATACGCGACGCGTTAAGAAGCGGCTTCATGCCGATCATGAACAGCATGGCGGCGATCGGCCTGGTTTCATTGCCGGGAATGATGACAGGCCAGATTCTTGCGGGTGTCGACCCGGTCGATGCGGTCAAATATCAACTGTTGATCATGTTCCTGATCGCCGGCGGCACCGGGCTCGGAACGCTTGCTGCCGTCCTGGGTGGTGCACACTTGCTGACCGATCATCGACACCGGCTGCGTCTCGATCGAATGACCCTGGACAATTTCAGTTGAAGGCTCACGCGTTTCATTGCGATGTCGCGGCGCCGGCTTCCGCCCTCGATCGCGCTGAGACGGCAACAATCCATTGCTCGAATGCGCCGAGCAGCCGATCGTTTCGGCGAACGGATCGAACAAGGAGATAGTAGCCCTCATCAAGCGTGATCGGTGGCGCGAGGAGCTGTAGGCGCCGGCTCGAAAGGTGCTCGTCGACATAGGCCATGTCGATCATCGCGATGCCCCCGCCGGCAAGCGCCGCCTCGAGCGCTTGCGCGCGTGACTCGACAACCATGCCGCCGTCATCAGGCCTTCCAGCGCGCCGGGATGCCGTCCACCAACGCGACCAGTCCCGAAAGCGGGAACGGGCACGGATGATGGAGCTTCCTTCAAGGTTCTGATCGGCGCCCGGCGCGGCCACGGGCGCGAGGGTCTCGCGAAACAGCAAGGTCGCGGTCAGCCCGGGCCAGTTTCCCAATCCATGCCTGATAGCGCAGTCGAAATCCTCGGCCTCGAGGTCAATAGCCCGACGCGTCGTCGTGAGTGCAACCTCGATGTCTGGATGCAGGGCTCGGAATTCCGGCAACCGCGGCAGCAGCCAGTGCGACGCCAGGGTCGCGACCGTGCTGATGCGCAATTGGGAGCGTCGCCGGCGGATCGGTTCGACAGCGGCCTCGATGCGGTCGAGGGCGTCGCCCATCACCGCGATAAGTGCCTCGCCATCATCGGTCAGCACGACACTGCGCCCTTGCTTCTGCATGAGGATAACGCCGAGCTGGCGCTCGAGATCTGCGACCCGGTGGGACAGCGCCGAGCGGCTGACGCCGAGAATATCAGCCGCTGCCGTGAGGCTGCCGGTCTGCGACAGCAGGGAAAGCGCCTGCAAACCTCTGAGCGACGGAAGCATGACCGGGCGAACCGACTGGTGATGACAGGTGAGATTATCTCACGCTTCGATCCCACGGGAAACTGCTACCGACAAGACGGGAGGACCGCCCAATGCCGAATCTGTTCCAACAGCTTGCTGCCTATAATTCCTGGGCCAATGCCCGACTCTACGAAGCGGCGCTTGCGCTGCCGGAGGAGCTTTATCGCGCCGACACGGGCGTGTTCTTCCGCAGCCTGCATGGGACGCTGAACCACCTTCTCTTGACGGACAGGCTTTGGCTGACCCGGCTCACCGGTGTGGGCCAGCAGCCAAAGCGACTCGACGAGATCCTCTACAGGGATCGCCGGGAGTTGACGCTGGCGCGCCTTGCCGAGGACGCGCGCCTCATCGCGGTGGTCAGCGGTTACGACGAGGAGGCTCTGGCGCGGCCGCACGCTTATCAGACGACGTCGGGCAAGCCGCAGGAACAGCCGCTATCGGACATCCTGCTGCATCTTTTCAATCATCAGACGCACCACCGCGGCCAGGCTCATGCATGCTTGTCGATCTTGACCAGGCAGGAGCCGCCCTCGCTCGATCTGCTCATGATGCAGCGGGGGCTTCCGCCGCCTGATCTCGCGGAGCGTTTGGGCTCGTCCACGCCGGCGTGATCGTGCAAATCGGGCCGTTGCGATTTCACCTTGCCTGCTCAAATTGCCCTGATAGCGTCGGGTGCGCCAGTGGCCGACAAGACCGCAGCTCTCAATACCGCCCTTTTGGCGTGACGTCTTTACGGCCGGTTAATTGCGTCGCTTCAATCCGACATTGGCGGCATCAGGCACTCCATATTCGCGCGGTGCCAGTAAGTGTTACTTAAACAGCCAGCCTTCAGAGTTCCCCTGCCGGGAGACAGGCGAGGCCTTTCGATCCGCCTTGTTCCGGCACGCAATACCTGAACTGACGGGAATTGCCTGTGCCGTGGTTAACGGCGATTAGGATGAAGGGTCATGCTGCGCGCCTCGCTTTGTCGCTTTGTCAGAGATCGCAAGGCCAACGTTGCCGTCATATTCGCGATCCTGCTGTTCCCGACCGTCTATCTGCTGGGCATGACGCTCGACTACACGCAGGCCCAGCGCCGGCAATCGCAGCTGGACGCCGCAGCCGATGCCGCCGCGATCGCGGCCGTGACCCCGTCGATGATGGCCCAGAGCACGACCGTCGCCCAGACCACCGCCACGAATATCTTCAACGCGACGGCAAACGCGATCGCCGGCGGCCTATCGGGGAATCCCGTGCTGACGGTCAATGTCGGCAATGTCGGCCTGGTGCGCACCGCGACCGTCACTTACACCGCAAACTCCAGCAACGCCTTCCCGAGCCTGCTCGGCACCTCCGTGTGGCCGATCAAGGGCTCCGCGACGGCCAGCGCTTCGGGCGCGCCCAACATCAACTTCTATCTGCTGCTGGACGATTCGCCGTCGATGGGCATCGCGGCTACGTCGACCGATATTACCAACATGATCAATGCGACCGCGAGCCAGCCCTCCGGCTCGAGGAACTGCGCCTTCGCCTGTCACGAATCGCATCCCGAGAAGGACTCGGGCGCGAGCACCTCGACCAAGGACAACCTCACCATTGCGCGCAACAACAACATCACGCTGCGTATCGACCTGGTGGCCCAGGCAACTGCGAGCCTGATGAGCACGGCGCAACAGACCGAAGCGCAGCAGAACAACACTTACAAGGCCGCGATCTACACGTTCGACTACGGCTTCAACACGATCTATGCGCCGTCGGGGCTGCCGTCCGCCGACCTGTCGACCGCCGCGAGCCAGGCTGCCAATAATATTTCGCTTGTCACCGTCGATCATCAGAACTGCGTGGCCTCGGGATGTCCCATCGGCACCGACTATGGCACGGACATCGAGAATGCGCTGACGAGCGTCAACGCTCTCATGCCCGCTCCCGGCGGAGGCAGCAATCAAACCGGGGATACGCCTCAGGAAGTGGTGTTCCTCGTCACCGACGGGGTCGACGACAAGATCGTATCGATGAGCTCGTCCTGCAGCGGAACGCCGATTGCCACCGGCTCCAAATATCGGTGTCAGCAACCGATCAACACCTCGATCTGCACGACGATCAAGAACCGGGGAATTCGTATCGCGGTGCTCTATACCGAGTACCTGCCGCTCACAAGCAACGGCTGGTACAATTCCTATATCGCGCCGTTCAACAATCCGTCGTCGTCGACCGGACAGATCGCTCAAAACGCAAAATCCTGCGCCTCGCCCGGCTTGTTCTACGACGTGCAATCGGGCGGCGACATCACCGCGGCACTCCGGCAACTGTTCCTGTTGGTCGTGGAAACGGCCCCTCACCTGACCAACTGAGCGAGTGTCATGCCCAAGTTGCGAGCGGTAGCCGGACAGCGACGCCTTCGCCAGACGTTCGCAGCGTTCCGCAACGACGAGAACGGCGCAAACGCGGTCGAATTCGCCCTCGTCGCGCCGATATTCATCGCGTTGCTGGTCGGAATCATCCAGATCTTCCTGGTTTTCTTCGGCCAGCAATTGCTCCAGCAGGTCGTGCAGCAGTCCGCCCGGCAGATTATGACGGGTCAGGTGCAGGGGGCCGGGATGACGCAGACCCAGTTTTCGACCCTGGTCTGCTCGCAGGTCCGCATCATCTTCAGCTGCAACAATCTGATGATCAGCGTCCAGTCGGCGAGCAGCTGGTCGGCGTTGAGCGCGGCTGCACCGACATTGACGTTCAATGCCGACGGCACTGTCTCCAACAACTGGCCCTACAATCCGGGCGGCCCGTCCGACAAGGTCGTCCTGGAGGTGATCTACCAATGGCCGGTTTTCGGGGGACCGCTCGGCTTTACCCTGGCAAACCTGCCGAACGGCAATCGCCAGATCACGGCGTCCGCTGCTTTCCAGAATGAGCCCTATCAATGACCCGCTTGCCCGTGCGCCTGAGGCGGTTCCGAGCCAGCGAAGATGCCGTGGCGGCCATCGAGTTTGCCATCGTGCTGCCGTTCATGCTGCTGCTGTGCATGGGCGGCGTCGAACTCGGCAACGCCCTTTCGATCAACGTCAAGGTCACGGCCACGGTACATACCATTGCCGACATTCTGTCGCAGAACAAGTGTGTGACCACGAGCGATGTCACCGGCATTCTCAACGCATCGTCAAAAGTCCTCTCCCCGTATGACGTCACCAAAGCGGTCGTGACCGTCTCGGAGGTGCAGCCGACCGGCGACAACGTTACGGCCAAGGTGATCTGGAGCCAGTCGCTCAACGGCGCCGCAAGGACCGCCGGCTCCACCGTCACCCTGCCGACCTCCCTGACGGGGGTGCCGACCACCAGCGGGCTCATCCTCGGTGAGGCAACCTATGCCTATACCCCGAATCTCGGCTACACCATCAGCGGCACCGTCACGCTCCGCGACAGCTACTATCTGTACCCGCGCCAGACCAACTTTGTCCCGACCATCACGAGCGGGTCGACGCCGCCCGTCCCGACGACGTCCTGTCCGACGTCGTGATGGCGGCGACCGGATCTGATTTGCGCGACGGATCATACGCCCGATCCAACCACCCTTCGGCACCGCGGAAGGGTGGTCGTTTGTGCGCTCCCGTCAGTGCCTCACGTGCTCGAACACCACGATCACGCCGGTCGGCTCGGGCTCGTGTGCCATCAGGCGCGTCAGATCCGCATCGCTCCAGTCGGCGAGGCTGACGACTTCACCCGTCTGTCGTTCCGCACTGAGCGAGGGCGTCGGCTCGAGGACCTTCAAGCCCGTCTCGTCGACGAAGAAGGTGTGCTCGCCGAACATGCTGTTGAGCTGGGGCATGGCGGGATGCTCGTCGGGCAGCACCTGGGCGCCGAGCTGGTTGATGGTCTGCTTCACCTGTTCGGATGTGAGCTTCATGAGCTGCTCCGTTCTGTCGTTCGAGTTTCGTGGCTTGAGCCAGGTTTGGCCGGAGCGAGCGTGTTCCCTGCGCCGTGTTGCCTGGTTCAAAGTCCCGAACGGGTGCTGCGCACAAATGTTCCTGCGAAATGCATTTCGTGATCGCGCGCGGCATCTGCCGCGCCGACGGCGCGAGATTGCCACACCATGTCCACGATCCGGTCACCGAAGCTGCGGCCTGCTGTTTGTCGCGGGCTAATGCTCGCTCCTGTTTTCACCGACCGACAGCGCGCAGATGCGGGACAGATAGGTGTAGGGCAGCCCCGTCTCCTCGGCCCAGGCGTTGAACTGCGCCTGCACCTTGGCAAGATCGCCCTTGGACTTGACCTCTTCGGCGATGTCGAGACCGGCACCGCGCAGGCAGGCGACGACGTCCTTTGAGGTGACAAAGCCGTCCCAGCCGACGAAGCGCAGCAGCATCTGGCCGGTATTGCCGCCGAGCCTGGAGCCGCGCTTGGCCAGGAGATCGAGCAGGCCGATCTCGTTGGACGGCGGCCATTTCGCCAGAAACTTGCCGAAGCTGCCGTGCTCCCTCGCGATCTCCTGCACGAACACGGCGTTGTCGCGTACCGACATGATCTTGGCGCCATTGCGCACGATCCGCGCGTCGCGCAGCAGGCCGTCCCAATAATCTTCCGGCTGGAAGCTGAGCTTGGCTGGCTTGAAGCGCAGGAAGGCGTCTTCGAAACCGTCCCACTTCGCCTCGATCACGCTCCAGGCAAACCCGGCGCAAAACACGCGCTTCGTCATCTCCGCGAGGATGCGGTCGTCGCCGAGCTTTGCCAGACGCTTCAAGTCCGGCTTGTCAGGCATCAGCTTGTCGAGCGCCTTGGGTCCCCCCTTGCGCTTCTCGGCGCGGGCACGAATGGTCTTGAAGGACGTCATGCGATCACCGGCATTGAAACCGCCACGTCAGCAGAATTCGGTGATACGGTCCAGCCCTGCGACACGATCGGCACTTGTGCGCCGCCGGCCGCCGCAGCATGCTGCGCTTTGCCGGATTGGCGGCAGCGATGCTGGTCTGCTTCTTGCTTTATAAGATTTTGGAATTCCCAGATATTTTCATTCTCTCGCGGACGGATTCTCTATGCGCTGCCTGGTCGTGGCCGATCTGCACTACTCGCTGCCGCAGCTCGACTGGCTGGTCAGCGCCGCGCCGCAATTCGACCTGGTGATCTTCGCCGGCGATGCGCTGGACATCGGCTCGATGGTGGATTTCCGCGCACAGATCGTGGTGGTGAAAAAGTACCTCGCGCTGATCGCGGCGCAGACCAAGGTCATTCTCTGCTCCGGCAATCACGACCTCGACGAGCGCAATGCGGAAGGCGAGAAGATCTCGCGCTGGATCTCGGAGGTGCGGGCAACAGGCATCGCCTGCGACGGGGACAATCTGATCATCGGCAACACTCTGTTCACGGTGTGCCCATGGTGGGACGGACCGCTGGTCAAGCAGCGCATCGCCAATCAGCTGCGTGATGCCTCGCTCGACCATCCGCAGCGATGGATCTGGGCGCATCATGCGCCGCCGGCTAATTCGCCGACGAGCTGGGGCGGCAAGCGCTTCTTTGGCGATGTCGAGCTGGTGCAGTGGATCATGCAGTATCAGCCGTCGATGGTCATCTCCGGCCATGTGCATCAATCGCCGTTCATCAAGGACGGCTCGTGGTACGACCGGCTTGGCCAGACCTGGGTGTTCAACGCCGGCCTGCAGCCGGGACGCCCGCCGACGCACATCGTGCTGGATCTCGATGCGAACAAGGCGTTCTGGCTGGCAGCGGGCGAAGCGCAGTGGATCGATCTCGGCGCACCACTGAAGCGGCCCGCGTCTTATATCGACGAACCGCCGGACTGGCTCACGTCCTTGGATCGGATTGCCGATCCGAGCCTGGCGAGACCTCGAGCGGCGGCAGGTTGATCATGCTCTGGAGCACCTCACCGACCATCGCGAGATGCGTGCCGTGGCCGGCATATTGCCGCTTGAGATCGGCGAGATAGGTGTTGGCGACATTGAGCCGCTGCGCCAGCATGCGCGCGAGCAGCAGCGCGATTTCCGGCTCCTGCTTGAGCAGCGAGGCGGCATCCTCGAACTCGTAAACCACCGTGTCGGCACAGGCCCGCACCGTCGCCGTATGCGGCACTCCCAGCAACACCGACATCTCGCCGAGCACCGCACCGGGCTCGGCAATGGAGGCGACCACCATCTCGCCCTTGAGCACCTCGAGCTTGCCCTGTATCAGCACGTAGAGATGTCCGGAGGCGCCGCCTTCCGTCAAAAGGTGCGTGCCGGCCGCAACCTGCCGCTCCGTTCCGCCGGTGCAATAGTCCAGAACCGCGCGCATCGCCGAAAGCTCCCGTCAGGAGAAATAGTAGAGCACGATCCGTGGCACCCCGCAAATCAACCACCTGTTCGTGCGGCTGAAAAAAACAGGCAGCTCCGTAGCCCTGTCACGCCCGCGAGAGTGAGGGCACCTCCTCCGGCATGATGGCCTGGAGACCGCCGAATCGGCGTTCGCGGCCGTGGAAGGAAGCCAGCGCCGCGGCGAGATCGCCTGCGTCGAATTCGGGCCACATCCGCTCGGTGAAATGCAGCTCGGCATAGGCGCCCTCCCAGAGCAGGAAGTCGGACAACCGCTTTTCGCCTGAGGTGCGGATGATGAGATCGACGTCGCGCAAGCCGGCCTCGCCGGTGACGAGTTGCGAGAAGGCTTCGCGGGTCAGGCTGGTCAGCGCGGCCGCCTTGGCCGCAGCATTGAGGATGGCGTCGCGTGCGGAATAGTCGACGGCAATGCGCAAGTGAAGCGTGCTGCCGTTTGCGGTGGCCTCCTCCGCGCGCGCGATGGCGGCTGCGATCCCGTCCGGCAGGCGATCGCGACGGCCGATGACGTTGAGCCGCACGCCATTTTTGACCAGGCTCTGCACTTCATTGGCCAGATAGAAGCGCAGCAAGGTCATCAACGCGGCAACCTCGGCCTTGGGCCTGCGCCAATTGTCGGTCGAGAACGCATAGAGCGTCAGCGTGCCGATGCCCTGCTTGGGCGCGGCCTCGACGATGCGGCGGATGGTCTCGACGCCGGCCTCGTGACCGCGGACACGCGACAGGCCGCGCCCGGTCGCCCATCGCCCGTTGCCGTCCATGATGATGCCGACATGGAGCTTTTCGTTGTGGGACGTGACGTCACTTTGCATTGCAAAGTCTCCGGTCAAAAAGGGGGGCGATCAGATCGGAAGGATCCCGAGACGGCCAAGCGGCGGCGCCTCGCGGCCGGCGGCCTTGGCGGCGTCGCGCACGAGACGTTCGAGCACGGCGAGATAGTCGAGGAAGCGCCGGCGGCCGCTCCTGGTCAGGCGGCAGGTCGTGTGCGGGCGATTGCCTTCGTAACCTTTGGTCACCTCGACAAGGCCGGCCTCTTGGAGGACGGCAAGGTGCCGGCTGAGATTGCCGTCGGTGAGGCCGCAGAGCTGCTTGAGATCAGCGAAAGCAAGTCCCTTCGGATGCGCCATCAGCGACGTCAGCAGTCCGAGCCTTGCCTTCTCGTGGATTACACGGTCGAGCCCTTCATAGGAAAAAGGTGCGCTGTCAGTCTTCGACATCATTGTCTCCGGACGCGAAATACAGAATGGCCGCCATCACCGACTGGCCGATCACGAAAGGCAGCCCCATCGTCCATGGCGACAGCATGTGGGTCCGGCTCGCCAGCACCACCACGGCGAAGCCGGAGATGAAGTACCAGGCCCCGGCGAACGCCACGCTGCGCGGCAGCGAGCGGACGGACGCGAAAATGCCGAGCGACACCAGAATCTGCCACAGTCCCGGCAGCAGCCACAGCGCCTCGGAAGCGAACCTCCACATCACCACTGCAAGCAGGACGCCGGCGACGCCCGCGGGCAGGAACTGCTCGATCGCCTGATGAATCATCGCGTCGGCGAGGCCGGAATGATGGCGACGCGAACGCGCACGCATCTCGATCCAGATGATCAGGCCCGACA
This sequence comes from Bradyrhizobium sp. CCBAU 51745, assembly GCF_028128715.1. Lineage (NCBI taxonomy): Bacteria > Pseudomonadati > Pseudomonadota > Alphaproteobacteria > Hyphomicrobiales > Nitrobacteraceae > Bradyrhizobium > Bradyrhizobium sp. CCBAU 51745. Next base: position 687,570 of record NZ_LBJP01000007.1, read on the forward strand.
GGGTCGCCGCGACGAACCAACCGAGAAAGAAGCCGAGCGGCTCGCCGGTGGGGTCGCCGAGCAGCCAGAATTGCAGGATGGCGGTGACAAGCGCGACCGCGCCGGTCGCGGCCATCGTTGCCGGGCCGTAACCGCGGAACGCCGTGCCGACCGCAATCTGGCTGCGGATCGCCACGATGTCGGCCAGCGCCCTGTCGAGATCGCGCATCGGCAATGCCAAAGCTCCGCTCCACCCACGCCCACGGACCGGCTTGTCCGGTCACTTTGTACTGCAAAGTATACCGCGCTACAAAGTAAACGCAAGCCGGGAAATCGCCTGCCAGGGACGAGCGCCGCGCGGACAACTACCGGTTGCACACCGGCCACCAGCCCGACTAAGATGCGGCCAAGGTTGCCCTTGGGGGAAGTCATGCGGTCAAGGTCGTTCGTCGCTGCAGCTCTGCTGCAGGTGTGTCTTGTTGGGACAGCGCATGCGAAAGGACCATTCGGCACCGTCAATGTCGGCGGCTGGGTCGGCGGCGCCTTCAGCAACGACGAGACGGGCGCCTTCTCCCATTGCGCGGCGACGGCGCCTTATGCGAACGGCGTCATCCTCGTCGTGAGCCAGAATGCCGCCGGCATATGGTCGCTCGCCTTTGCGAGTCCCAACTATCACTTCAACAAGAGCGAAAACGCCGCAATCGACGTGACCTTTGACGGGCAGGAGCAAGCCAGGCTGTACGCCACGGCGTACCGGCCCGACATGCTCACGGCCGTCATGCCGCTCAATGTCGTGCGTACGTTTCAGAAGGCAAGCCTGATGGTCGCGACGGCCGGCCCCGCTGTCCTGAACTTCGACCTGAGATCGACCGGACCAGTGATCGCCGCGTTGGCCAATTGCGTGACCAAAGTGAAGGCCGACGGGCTCGACAAGGCCGGCGATTTCACCAAGGGCGCGGCGAAGCCGGCCGCCACGGCAGACAAGCAAGGCGCGCCGCCGGCAAGCAAGCCCGGCAAAGGTGCCAAGAGTGGCTTCGGCACCGGTTTTGTGGTCAGCGCTGCCGGACACATCGTCACCAACAACCACGTGATCGAGGGCTGCAGCGAGCTCAAGGGCAATCTCACTGGCGAAGCCGCGATGGTGCTGCGTGTCGTGTCTGCTGATGCGAACAACGATCTGGCCCTTTTGCAGACACCGTCGACGGCGTCGTTCAAGGAGTTTGCCCGGATCCGTGACCGCCCGATCCGGTCAGGCGATTCCGTCGTCGCGATCGGCTTTCCATTTCACGGATTGCTGACCTCGGACTTCACCGTGACGACCGGCATTGTGAGTTCGCTCAGCGGCATGCGCAACGATTCGCGTTTCCTGCAAATCAGTGCGCCCGTGCAGCCCGGCAACAGCGGAGGTCCACTGTTCGACACGACCGGTCAGCTTGTCGGCGTCGTCACCGGGAAGCTCGATGGATTGCGAGTCGCCGCAGCCACCGGCAGCATTCCCGAAAACATCAACTTCGCGATCAAGACCGGCGCGCTGCGCGACTTCCTCGACAATTCGGTGGTGCCGTATCAGACCGCCGAACCGAAGGGCGAGCTCAAGACCCCCGAGATCGCCGGCAACGCGCGGGCCTACACGATGTTGATCTCGTGCAAGGGCACGGAGCAGGCCGACGCGAAGAAATAGCAAATCGACGCAGCTCGATCCCGTCATCCTGAGGTGCGAGCCGCGCGGCGCAACGCGCCATGCGGGGAGCCTCGAAGGATGAACGGCCGAGATGCAGCCGGGGCCGTCGCCCTTCGAGACTCGCCGAAGGCGAGCACCTCAGGGTGACGGGGATAACTCATGGCAAACGAGCGCGAAGCGCCGCCCCCTCACCCGTGGCAGCACGCGCCCTTCGCCTCCGGCTCGTACTGGTCGCGCAAACGGACCCAGTCCATCGGATAGGGCAGGCCCTCCTCGTGACGGCCAAGCGGGGTGATGTCGAGATATTGATAGGCCGCGTTCATCATGTCGAGGCCGCGGGCGAAACAGGAATAGGTATGAAAGATCTCGCCGGCCTCGTTGCGGAAGAACACGCTGATGCCAGGTAGCTCCGGGCCATAGAACGGCGTGGTGCCGAAATTGTACTTTGGCACGCCTCTGTCGATCTCTTCACGCGTGAACGAGACTTCGTAATCGTGGTTGAAGTCGCTATTGCCAGACGATACCCAGTCGAATGTCCAGCCCATGCGCTTCTTGAACGCTTCGAGCTTTGCGCTGGGTGCCAGTGAGATCGCGACCATCGTGGTGTCGCGCGCCGCCAGATGCGGCACCATGCGCTCGAAGCCGTCGGCCCAGAACGAACAACTCTTGCAGGCAGCCTCCCAATCCGGCGCGAACATCACGTGCTGGACCACGAGCTGCGGGCGCCCCTTGAACAGATCGCCAAGCGTTACCTTGCCGTTCGGCCCGTCGAATATGTAGGTCTTGTCGACCTTCACCCAGGGCAAGGCCCGACGCTCCTCGGCCAGACGCTCGCGCGCCCTCGACAATTCCTTTTCATGCGCCAGATGCGCTTTACGGGCTGCGACCCATTGCTCGCGGGAGACGATCTGATGTTGCTGCATGGTATCCTCCTTTGACAGAGATCAGGCGACGAAGCTGTCGAGCTTGTCGAAGAACGAATTCCAGCCACGCTGATGGTTATCGCGCGCGGTCTCGTCGAAGAACTGGGCATGATGGAAGATCATCAGCGTGCCGGCGCTGTCAGGCTTCAACGTGATCGTCACCAGCGATTCGCGCTCCGGCGTCGAGTGCCAGGCCCAGGTGAAAACCAGCCGCTCGTTCGGCACCACCTCCCGGTAGATGCCGCCGGCCTCGAAATATTCGCCGTCGTCGCGGGTGAATGAGATGCGGTAGCGCCCACCGGTGCGCACGTCGAGTTCCGCATTCAAGGTCGCGGGCTTCATGTTCGGCGGCCCGAACCATTGCACTAGCTGCGGTGCTTGCGTCCAGGCGGCGAAGACCTTTTCCGGCCGCGCGCGGAGCCGGCGCGTGAGCGTGAGGCTTGGACCTTCGTTTGCGCGTTCGGCGGCGCCGGCGACTGCGTTGACCATGGTTTGTCCTCCACAAAGGCGGCAAGGCGGTCGAAGCTCTCGGACCAGAATTGTGCGTAGCGATTGAGCCAGTTCATCGCCTGCTCCATCGGCTGCGCGGTGAGCCGGCAGGACACCGTACGCCCGGTCTTCTCGCGCACGATCAGGCCCGCATCGTCAAGCACGTCGAGATGCTTCATGATTGCCGGCAGCGAGATCGGGAACGGTGCGGCGAGCTCGCTCACCGATAGGCCATCCTTTTCGCCGAGACGCGCCAGCAGCGCGCGCCGTGTCGGATCGGACAGTGCCGCAAAGGTGCGATCGAGCGTCTCGTCCAGATACTTAACCATAAGGTTTAGTATAGGCGCAAACGGCGGCTCGTCAAGCTGGAACCACGCAAGAAAAAAGCCCCGCGTTTCGGCGGGGCTTCATGCGCACGCAATTACGCGATCACTATTCGACCTTGAGGCCGGCGAACTCGACGACCTTCTTCCACTTGGCGGTCTCGGCCTCGATCTCCTTGCCGAACGCCTCCGGCGTCTCCACCAGCGGATCGCCGCCGAGTTCGACCAGGCGCTTGGTCATCTCGGGCTCCTTCATGATCGTGTTGATCTCGTTGTTGAGCCTGGCGATCAGGTCCTTGGGCATGTTCTTCGGCGCACCCATGCCGAACAGTGCGCTCGCCTCGTAATCCTTCACGGTCTCGCCGATCGCGGGCACTTCAGGCAGTTGCGGCGAGCGCTGCGCCGTGGTGACGCCGAGCGCACGCAAGCTTCCGGAACGGATGTGCTGGATGATCGAGGGCATGTTGTCGAAGATCACCTGCACCTGGCCGCCGAGCATGTCGGTGATCGCGGGCGCGGCGCCGCGATAGGGCACGTGCTGCATCTTGCAGCCGGTCATGGCCATGAACATCTCGCCGGACAGATGCACCGAGGTGCCGTTGCCGGAGGAAGCCATGTTCACCTTGCCGGGATTGGCCTTCACATAGTCGATGAACTCGGCGACAGTTTTGGCCGGCACGTCCTTGTTGACGGTCATCACGTTCGGCACGCGCTGGAACGCGGCGATCGGCGCGATGTCACGAATGAAGTTGAACTTGAGATTGGCGTAGAGCGTCGCGTTGATGTAGTTCGCCGGATTGACCAGCAGCACGGTGTAGCCGTCGGGCTCGGCATTCACGACGGATTCGGTCCCGATATTGTTGCCGGCGCCCGGCTTGTTCTCGACCACGAATTGCTGGCCGAGCCGTTCCGACAGCCGCTGGCCGATCAGCCGCGCCAGAATGTCGGTGGCGCCTCCGGGCGGATAACCCACCACGAACTTCACCGGCCGGGACGGATAATCCGCCGCAAGAGCCTTCGACAGCGGGCTGGCTGCAAGCGGAGTCGCGGCGAGCAGGCCCAGCGCGGTACGGCGAGTGATCATTTCGAGGGTTCTCCCAGTGTTGTTCTTGAAGGCCTGACGTCTTGAAGACGGCGGCGGCGGCGTTGTAACAAAGCTCATCTGCTGCGGAAAGTACGCAAGGTCCTCGGCGACGAAAGGATAAGGCATGCCGGTGCTGTCCGATGGCAGGAAGACGCAATCATAAAGAGGCAGCCGCCATCAAGATGCAGGCTGCACGGGAGGATTCATGGCTATCCAACAAACCGCGGCCGGTATCGTGACCCCATTCGACGGGCTGGATGTGCCCTGGCTTCTGAGGATGCGCGCCGAGGTGCGCCGGGATCATCCGTTCCTGATCTGGGCGCCGTTCGATGCGCCGGCACGGCATTGGAGCTATGGCGAGTTTCACGAGCGGGTCGGCGCGCTCGCGGCGGGGCTTGCCAAGCGCGGCGTGAAGCCGGGCGAGTATGTGCTCATTCACCTGGACAATTGCATCGAGGCGCTGCTGGCCTGGTTTGCCTGCGTCGAACTCGGGGCCATTGCGGTCACCACCAACACCCGCTCGGCGCCGGCGGAGATGGAATATTTCGCCGATCATTGCGGCGCGGTCGCTGCGATCACGCAACCGGCTTATGCGGAGATGGTCGCGCAGAATTGCCGCAACGTCAGCTGGATGGCGGTGACGTCGCACGATGCGGGCGCGGCGCCTGCACAGGCCGTTTCACGCAGCGACGGTTTTGAGGCGCTGTTTTCCGACAGCGCCGATCGGCCGAAGCGCGCGACCGATCCGCTGGCGCCGTGCAGTGTGCAGTACACCTCGGGCACGACATCGCGGCCGAAGGCCGTGCTGTGGACCCACGCCAATGCGCTGTGGGGTGCCAAGATCAATGCGGCGCATGAGGACCTTCACGCCAGCGACGTGCACCAGACCTATCTGCCGCTGTTCCACACCAATGCGCTGGCCTATTCCATGCTGGCGACGTTGTGGGTCGGGGCGACCTGCGTGATCCAACCGCGCTTCTCCGCGAGCCGGTTCTGGAACGTTGCGCGCGAGCATGGTTCGACCTGGACCTCGACCATTCCCTTCTGCATGAAGGCGCTGCTCGAGCAGGAGATTCCGCGCGACCATAGATTCCGCCTATGGGGCACGGCGGTGAACGAGCCACCGGCCTTTGCCGCGTTCGGCGTCAAGATCATCGGCTGGTGGGGCATGACCGAGACCATCACCCACGGCATCATCGGCGAGGTCGACCAGCCCAACATTCCGATGTCGATCGGCCGCGCCGCGCCCGAATATCAGATCCGCATCACCGACGACGACGGACGGCCGACCGAAGTCGGCGACACCGGTAACCTCGCAATCAAGGGCATCCCCGGCCTGTCGCTGTTCGCCGAATATCTGGACAACGAGAAGGCGACGCGCGAGAGCTTTGACAAGCACGGCTTCTTCCTCACCGGCGATCGCGTCACGCGGCTGGAGAACGGCTTCATCAGGTTCGGCGACCGCGCCAAGGACATGCTGAAGGTCGGCGGCGAGAACGTCGCGGCCTCCGAGATCGAGCAGGTCATCGCAATTGTATCAGGCGTGCGCGAGGCCGCGGTGGTGGCGAAGAAGCATCCGATGCTGGACGAGGTGCCAGTCGTCTTCATCATCCCGCATGGCGGCGTCGCGGCTGCGCCGCCGGATCTGCAGGACCGCGTGATGGCCGCCTGCCGCAACAGTCTTGCCGACTTCAAGGTGCCGCGCGAGATCAGGCTCGTCGACGACATGCCGCGCTCGACCCTGGAGAAGGTGGCGAAGGCGGAGCTGAGGAAGCTGGTGGAGTGAGGTCGTAGGGTGGGTTAGTCCAGCGGATTGCGCGAAGCGCAGACCGCTCGGCGTAACCCACCATGCTTCCGCGAATGCCGAACAAAGTTGGTGGATTACGCCTGCGGCTAATCCACCCTACGGCTGCTGAGAATGCAGCCTCAGAACGATCCCAGCGCCACCGGGCGGAACGCCTGCAAGAGCTGCTGATCCAGCTTGCCGCCCATGCCTTCCATCATCGTGAAGGCGCGTGCATGCGTGAACGGCATCCGGTAGGCGCGCTTCTCGACGAGCGCCGCGTAGATGTCGACGATCGTCGTCACGCGCACGATATCGCTGATCTGGTTCGACGACAGGCCGTTGGGATAGCCGCTGCCGTCGAGGAATTCGTGGTGATGCAGCACGACGTCAAGCATCTCCGGCGGGAAGCCGCCTTGGGCTGCGAGCGCGTCATAGCCGCGGCGGGGATGCTGGCGGACTTCGGCCATCTCCTCATCGGTGAGCTTGCCGGGCTTGTCGAGCAGGTGGGAGGGAACGAAGGCCTTGCCGACATCGTGCAGCAGCGCGGCGCGGGTCAGGCGACGCTGGTCGTCCTCGCGCATGCCCAGATGCTGGGCGAAGGACACCGCAAAGCCGGTGACGAACAGGCAGTGCCGGTAGCTGCCGACATGGTGGCAGCCGACAGTGGTGAGCCATTCGCGCAGCGAGGAGTGCTTGATCGCCTTCAGGATCTTGTTCTCGGCGGCGATGACGTCGTCGAAGGTCAGGGGCACGCCGAGCGGCAGCTTCTCGAACATCTTCTTCAGCACCGCATGCGCCGCCTCGACGCCGCGGTTGAGCGTCTTGCCGCGATCGGTCGCGTCATAGACGGCGGTGTCCGGGAAGGCGGCGCGGATGCGCTGCAGGATCGCCTCGGCCTGCAGCGGCCGCGAGATGGTGTCGGTGGCGCCCAGCGCCCAGGCCTGCATGGTGCCGTGATGCAGCGCATCGGCCAGCACAAACAGCCGCGGCATCGAACGATAGGCCTCGCCGCGCAGCTTGTTGCGCACGCGCTGCACGCTATCGGGCGAGCGGAGGTTGATATCGACGACGAGGCCGGAGAGGTCGCGGGAGGGCTTCTCGGGAATCTCCTGCGTGGTCACCGTCGAGACCTCGCCGACCGCCTTCAGGATGCTGGCGAGCTCGGTGCTCGCATCGCTGCGGTCGGAGGCGAGCAGAAGCCGGCGTTTGGCGGCGGGTTTGGCTGGCGCGTTCATGGCTTCCCCAAAAGCACGGGAGTGTCTTCAGCATCAGCCTAAGCCGGATCAGGTTCTCCGGCTCTTAAGAGGCGTGCTCAACGGGACCTGCCGGAATTGCACGCAATTTTATGGACCGGGCTTCCCCCAAACGCGAAAACAACCCCATGCACAGTAGGAGGGCCGTTGATGAATAAGAGGAATTTCGAACGCTCTCATCCACTAGCTGTCGTCGCCCGGCTTGTCCGGGCGACCCGGTACGCCGAGGCAGCGAGGCTGGAGCCGAGAAGCCGCGGCGTACTGGATGCCCCGCCTGCGCGGGGCACGACAGCGAGGGTGTGGAAACGGCTCCCAAAACAAATCCGCCGGAGGTGGGCCCTCCGGCGGATCATCTCGGCTCACGAGCAGCAGCTTACGCCTTCATCGCCCCCTTCACGGCTTCCGCCGTGATCGGCAGCGCACGGACGCGGGCACCGGAGGCGTTGAAGATGGCGTTGCCGATGGCGGGGGCCACCACCGTCACCGCGGGCTCGCCGACGCCGGTGGCGTTCTCGCCATTGGCGATCACGGCGACCGCGACTTCGGGCATCTGGCTCATGCGCAAGGGCGTGTAGCCATCGAAATTGGTCTGCTCGATGCCACCGTCCTTCAGCGTCGCCTTCTCGTACATCGCCAGCGACAGGCCCCACAGCGCCGCACCCTCGACCTGGGCGCGGATGTTGTCGGGATGCACCTGGGTGCCGACGTCGGTTGCGACCGTGAGCTTCTTCACGGTCACTTCGCCCGAGGGCACCACCGCAACATGCGCGACGCAGGCGGTCCAGCTTGCCGTCGCGCGCTCCTGCGACGACACGCAGGCGACGCCCATGCCTTCACCCTTCGGCAGCTTCTTGGTGCCGTAGCCGGCAAGGCCCATCGCGGCGAGCAGCGTGTTGCGCAGCCGCTGCGCGCCGCCGTCGTTCTTGCCGGCGCCGTCGAGCAGCGAGATGCGGAATTGCGCCGGATCCTTGCCGGTCGCAGCCGCGATCTCGTCGATCATGCTTTCGACCGCCCAGAAGGTCCAGCCCGGCGCCACGGAGCGGAGCTGGCCCGACGGGGTGGCGTTGTGTGCCATCTCGTTCTTGATTGCGCGCACATTGTGGTTCGGCACGGTGTAGAAGAAGTCCGAACCGTTCACCGTGAACGCGTCGAGCGGGCCCTTCTTGTCGACCGAGGGCGACAGGAAGTCGGGAATGCCCCAGCGCTGGGTCGGCCAGGCCGAGACCACGTCGTGGCTGAGCGCAATGAGCTTGCCGTCGCCGTCCACGCCGGCCTTTACTTTTTGATAGGTGAGCGGACGCGAGAAATCCATCGTCATGTCGTTCTCGCGCGTGTAGATCACCTTCACCGGCTTGCCCACGGCCTTCGCCGCCTGCACCGCCGGCACCATCATGTCGGCGTCCAGCCTGCGGCCGAAACCGCCGCCGAGCCACATCTGGTGCATCACCACGAACTTCGGATCGATCCCGGCAGCGCCCGCCGCGATCGCGCCGGAGCGCGTCGCGAACTGGTTGCCGGAATAGATGTGCAGGATGTCGCCCTTGAACTCCGCGGTGGCGTTCATCGGCTCCATCGGCGCGTGGATGTTGATGCTGGTGGTGTACTCCGCCTCCAGCACCTTGGCCGCCGAGCCGAGCGCGGCTGCGACGTCGCCGTCCTTGACGAAGAACTGGCCGGAATCGTCGAGCCCCTGAAGCCGCTTGGCTTCGTCAAGCAACGACTGGCTCGACAGCTTTGCATTCGGACCGCCGTCATAGCTGATCTTGAGCGCCGCCGCCGCTTTCTTGGCGTTGGCATAGGTGCTGGCGACCGCGACCACCCAGCCCGTCGTCGTCTGGGTCTTGTCGTCGAGGATGACGGCCTTGATGAAGCCCGGCACGGACTTCGCGGCGGAGTCGTCGACCGATTTCACCGTGGCGCCGTAGCGCACCGGCGGCGTGACGATCGCGCCATAGGCCATGCCCGGAATCATCACGTCGATGCCGTATTTGGCCGTGCCATTGGTCTTGGAGGGGATGTCGATCTGCGGCACCGACACGCCGATCATGGTGTATTGATCAGGTGTCTTCAGCTTGATCGCCTTCAGCTCGTCGGGCGTGAAGGTCTTCTTTGCCTTGCCGCTCTTGACGATGTCGGCGAAGCTCATCGACTTCTTGGACCTCGGATGCGTGACCATGGAGTCGCGCACCGTGAGCTCCGAAGCCGGCACGCCCATGGACGTGGCCGCGCCTTCCGTCAGCGCCATGCGCCCGGCGGCACCCGCCCGGCTCATCGCGTCGAAGTTCATCATGGTCGACCAGCTGCCGCCGGTGATCTGCGCACCGAGCACGGGATCGTTGAACTTCGGATCATTGGAGGCGAGGTTGACCCGCATGTCGCTCCACTTCGCACCTAACTCTTCGCAGACGATCTGCGCCATGGTGGAGGCGATGTGCTGACCCATGTCGGCCTTGCCGCAGGTCACGGTGACCAAGCCATCCGGCGAGATCGAATACCAGACGCTCGGCTCGAAATTGGCGGGCGCCGCGGCGAGTGCTTCACCGATACCGGGCACGCCGGCATAGCCGAGCACGAGACCGGTTGCGGCGGTGCCGACCAGGAAGGAGCGGCGGCTGAGATCCGATGTCTCTGGTGTGACGGTCTTCACGTGCTTATTCATGTGGGCCTCCGCTCGTTGCCGGCGGCGGATGCAGTGCGCATCTCGGTGGCGGCGCGCATGATGGCCTTCTGGATCCGCGAATAGGTCATGCAACGGCAGAGATTGCCGTCCATATGCGCCACGACCTCTTCCTTGGTCGGATTGGAATTCTTCGCCAGCAGCGAAGCCGCCTGCATGATCTGCCCCGACTGGCAGTAACCGCATTGCGGCACCTGCTCGGCGATCCATGCCTTCTGCAAGGGATGATCGCCCTTGGCGGACAGCCCCTCGATGGTGGTGATCTTCTTGCCGGCGACATCGCCGACCATGGTCTGGCACGACCGCACGGCTTCGCCGTTGACGTGCACGGTGCAGGCACCGCACAGGCCGGCACCGCAGCCGAATTTCGTGCCGGTCATCTGCAATTGTTCGCGGATGGCCCAAAGGAGCGGCGTGTCGTTTGCCGCATCCACGGACATACTCCGCCCGTTGATCGTGAGCGTTGGCATAGGCGTCTTCCCCTGCCGGTGCATGACGCCGCTTACGGCGGCAACTTGATTGACGGACGCCCACCGGGCTGGCCCCCGCCTTGCGCGCAAGAATGATCGCGTTCGTGGACGGAGGCAAATGCAATTTGGAATCGATCGAAACCAACCAGGCAGTCACGTGTTGTGCGTTGCGACAACGGCGCTGAAGTTAGCGGCTGGACGCAACAAGCGGCGCGCGAGGTGTACATGCATCGCGATCGCGACGGTTTCCGCGAAGTAACCTTGCGGGCTAGCGTGCAGAGAACGAGACAGTGTCGTAGGGTGGGCAAAGCGAAGCGTGCCCACCATCCGTTGCAATCGGAGACAGGTGGCGGGCACGGCGCAAGTGCGCCTTTGCCCTACGATTCCGGGCTCGCAGACAAGGACAACAAAGGGCGGAAACAATGCCAAGGATCGATCGGGACGGCGTCGGCATCTATTACGAAGTACATGGCGACGGGCCGCCGCTGCTGCTCACCCATGGCTATTCCTCGACCTCGGCGATGTGGCATGGCCAGATCGAGGCGCTGGCGAACTACCACAAGCTCGTGCTGTGGGACATGCGCGGTCACGGGCAGTCCGACTATCCTGACGATCCCAAAGCCTACAGCGAAGCGCTGACCGTCGGCGACATCGCGGCGATCCTCGACGTCGTCGGCGCCGAGCGCGCCATCATCGGCGGGTTGTCGCTCGGCGGCTACATGTCGCTTGCGTTCTATCGCGCCCATCCGACGCGCACGCGCGCGCTGTTGATCATCGACACCGGTCCGGGCTTTAAGAAGGACGACGCGCGCGAGGCCTGGAATGCGCGGGCGCTCGCCTCCGCCGACAAGCTCGACCAGGAAGGTCTCGCTGTGCTGAAAGCGGCAACCCGCGAACGCGCCACCGCCAGCCATCGCAATGCCAAGGGGCTGGCGCTGGCCGCGCGCGGCATGCTGACTCAGCGCGATGCCGCGGTGATGGAGCTGCTGCCCGACATCAAGGTGCCCTCACTGATCGTGGTCGGCGCCGATGACACGCCATTCCTGGCGGCGTCGGATTACATGGCGGCAAAAATCCCGGGCGCACAAAAGGTCGTGATCCCCGCGGCCGGACACGCCGTCAACATCGATCAGCCCAAGGCTTTTGTTGACGCCGTGCTGCCTTTCCTGAAGAACTTGCCGGCATAGACGGCGAGAGGAGAATACGGGCGATGAAGCGGGTCATCTTGGCGGCGGGCGCAGCGCTTCTCATCATGGCAGCATCCGTGCAGGCCGAGCCGCTCGGCACCGTGCCGCTGCGGCGTCCCTTCGTCGACACATTGTCGAACAACACGCCCCTGGCGTTCGGGATGGACGCAGATCAGACCGCGCATGCGCTCGGACAGCCCCTGCACTACGTCAAGGGACGGCCCGGCAACGAGATCTATCTGGCGCTTCGCGATCTCGGTGGCAGCGGACTGGTGCCGTCCCGTCATCGCCTGTTCCTGCAATTCCGTCATGGACGGCTGGCAGGATGGAAAGAGGATTATGGCGACAACTGGATGTGGGAGTGAGGCGTATCCCTCCCGTCTCGGAGGCGGTAGCGAAGTCGGCCAAGCAAACGGTGCTGTAGGGTGGGCAAAGCGAAGCGTGCCCACCGCAGTGCCAGCAAGCACAAGATCGTGGGCACGGCGCTGCGCGCCTTTGCCCACCCTACGGCACTGCCTCCCCTCATCCAGAGGGCATTCGCACCTGAGAATCCATTGTGCGGCTGTCTCTGAGGCCCGATGGATTGCGGGTTCGCGACTTCGTCGCGCGCCGGAATGACGAGAAACAGGAACGGAATTCAGATCAACACCAAACAAGAAGGACAACCCGCGTGGGACAAGACATCAAACTGACGGCGTCGGACAATTTTCAGCTTGGCGCCTATCGCGCCGATCCCGCTGGCAGCCCGAAGGGCGCGGTGGTGGTGATCCAGGAGATTTTTGGCGTCAATCATCACATCCGCTCGGTCTGCGACCGTCTCGCCGGCGAGGGCTATGTCGCGATCGCGCCGTCGATCTTCGACCGGACGTCGCCGGGCTTCCAGTCCGGCTATACGCCCGACGAGATCGCGGAAGCGCGAAAATTCGTCGCCAATCCGGATTGGGCGGCGATGCTGCGCGATACCCAAGCCGCGATCGACGCCGTGAAGGATGTCGGCCCGGTCGGCATCATCGGCTTTTGTCTTGGCGGCAGCATCGCCTTCGTGGCTGCGACGCGGCTCAACGGCCTGAAGGCCGCGATCGGCTATTACGGCGGCGCCGTCGTGCGCTTTGCCGATGAGACGCCGAAGGTGCCGACCCAGCTGCATTTCGGCGAGAAGGACGCCGGCATTCCGCTCACCGATGTCGAGACCGTCAAGGCCAAGCGGCCCGACGTCGAGGTCTTCATCTATCCCGGCGCCCAGCACGGCTTCCATTGCGACGAGCGGCCGAGCTACGACAAGGCCAGCTCCGAGATCGCCTGGCCGCGCAGCATGGCGTTCCTGGCGAAGCATTTGACGAAGTAGCGCGCGACTCTCTCCTCCGTCATTCCGGGATGCGCCGCGAAGCGGTGCAGACCCGGAATCCATCAGGCGACAGAGACGGTGGACGAATGGATTCCGGGTTCGCGCTACGCGCGCCCCGGAATGACAGGTGCTAGAACCAGCGCTCGCCGACGAACACGGTGTCGCCGGGGCTGACGGGGGTGCCGAGCGGCACGACGGCGCGCATGGCGCCGCCGGCTTCGGCGTGGGTCACGGTGACCATGTCGCGTTTGGCGCGCGGCGAGAAACCGCCGGCGATCGCGACGGCGCTCTCGACCGTCATGTTGGGCACGTAGGGATATTGGCCGGGCGCTGCGACTTCGCCGAGGATGAAGAACGGGCGGTAGGACTCGATCTCCACAGCAACCGAGGGCTCGCGAATATAGCCGTTGCGCAGGCGCGCGCCGATCTCGCCGGCAAGGCCTGCCGTGGTGCGGCCACGCGCCGGCACCGCACCGATCAGCGGCATGGTGATGGAGCCGCCGGCATCGATGGCGTAGCTGTTGGTGAGACCTTCCTGGCCGTAGACCACGACACGCAGCTTGTCGCCGGCATCGAGGTGATAGGAGGTGTCATAGCGGATGGGGGCAGCCATCACCGGTCCGCCATAAGCGACCGGCAGGGGTGCGGGCATCGAGGCAAAGGAATTCGTGAGCGCATCGATGGCGCCGCCGCCGCTGTTGGCAACGACGACCGGATGTGGCGCGCTGTAGGGCGAGCCATAGGCCATAGTGTCGAGATCGGGGCGAGGCTGCACATAAGCGACGGGACCTGTGGTCTGCATGCAGCCGCCCAGGGTCAGCGCGGCGGACGCTGCCAAGGACACTGTCATGATCGACCACCGAAACGCGCGCAGAACCCGCACCGGACCATCCCTGAAAACGAGACAGGGCCAGTGATGCACCCGGTATGGTTAACAAAGGGTTGAGGGGGTCGGCAGCGCGACCGTCGCAGGCATCGTGGGAAGCAACCAATCCCCGCAGACGTTGCCACGCCGTCATGCCCGGGCTTGTCCCGGGCATCCACGTTCTTGGTGCGGCTCGAAAGTGCGTGGATGGCCGGGACAAGCCCGGCCATGACGAGGGTTTGCGGCTAGCCCTACGCACTCACACCAACACCGATCGGACACGACACGCCGGTGCCGCCGAGGCCGCAATAGCCGGCGGGGTTCTTTGCCAGATATTGCTGATGATAATCCTCGGCAAAGTAGAACGGACCCGCAGGCGCGATCTCGGTGGTGATGGCTCCCAAGCCCTTTGCCTTGAGCGCCTTCTGATAGAGCGCCCTGGATTCGTCGGCGGCCTTCTTCTGCGCATCGGAATACGTATAGATCGCACTCCGATATTGTGTGCCGACATCGTTGCCCTGGCGCATGCCCTGCGTCGGGTTGTGGTTCTCCCAGAACGTCTTCAAGAGCTTCTCGTAAGAGATCTTCTTGGGATCGAACACGACCAGCACCACTTCGGTGTGGCCGGTGCGGCCCGAGCAGGTCTCTTCATAGGTCGGGTTCGGCGTGTGACCGCCGGCGTAGCCGACAGCGGTCGTATAGATGCCCTCGCCAAGCTCCCAGAATTTGCGTTCGGCGCCCCAGAAGCAGCCAAGCCCGAACACGGCCTGCTCGAGGCCATCAGGGGAGGGCGGCTTCAGTTTGCTGCCATTGACGAAATGGATGCTCGCCGTGGGAATGGGCTGCGCGCGGCCGGGCAGCGCCTCAGCTGCATCAGGCAATGCGGTGGACTTGCGCATGAACAGCATGATGGAATCTCCGAGAAACGAGCTGGCGCGCGCATCAGCCAGGTGCTCAGGCGGCGGGCTCGCGATTGCGTGGGAATATAGGTCTTTACGCAAGCAGCGGCAGTGTTGTTACGCCGCCCCTCGTTCCGAGCTCGATCCCGGCGGGAATTGAAAGATCAATCCCGGCGGGAATTGAAGATCAATCCGGCGGGAATTGAAGTTCAATCCCGGGAATAGCCGATCAGCGGCTTGCGCGGGCGGAACAGGATCATCAGGAGGATGCCGAGCAGGCCGAGCACGGCGAAAACCGGCTGGTCCAGTACCAGGCGGATCACCGAGGTCCAGAGCCAGGGCGCCTTGGCCTCGACCCAGGTCCGGAAGGCGGACTGGCTGGCCTGGTTGATGTCGTTCCAGAACTGGCCGAACCGGGTGAAGCGGAGGGTCTGGTCGGCCACCCAGCGGGCGCCGTCATAGACCATGAAGAAGAACCCGCCGGCCAGCAGCAGCAAGCCAATCAGTCGGAAAAAGCCGCGGATCATACCCCACCCAAATTGGTCGCCCGGTCGGACGACGGCGATAAACGCCGTCAGCCAATAGCCAAGAGACGGCAGAAATTCAACCTCATCAGGGCGTTACAGCCCCTTTGGCACGCCCGGAAGCCTGCTTTTCCAGCCCCTAAAGCGTTGACGGTGCCAAAGACCCCCTCTATAAGGGCGCCAACTGGCGGTGGGCGCAATCCTGCCGCCGCTGTTCTTTGAGCAGTTGCAGGCTCTTTTGGGGCCGCAGAGATGACCGCAAGGCTCATCGCTCATGTTCCGGGAACGGCCCAGCAACCGAACACCCTAAATCCGAGCGTCGATTCCGCGGTCAAGCTGCCGGCGCTACCCGACCAAGACGCGACCGGTACCCGCAAAGGACATTGAGACCATGGCCAACACTACCTCCGCCAAGAAAGCGACGCGCAAGATCGCCCGCCGCACCGCCGTCAACAAGTCGCGCCGCACCCAGATGCGCGGCGCCGTGCGTACCGTCGAAGAAGCCATCAAGAGCGGCGACCGCGCCGCCGCCGCGAAGGCGCTTGCCGCTGCCGAGCCCGCGCTGATGCGCGCCGCCCAGCGCAACATCATTCACAAGAACAACGCCAGCCGCAAAGTCTCGCGCCTCACCGCGCAGATCGCCAAGCTCGCCAAGTAAGCTCGCGAAGTAAGGTCGCGAAATAATCCTCGCGAAGTAGATTTGTTCGCGCCAGGCCAATCGCGTCATTTGATTGGTTGAAGCAGATATCGCAAGTCTCGATCAGCCCGGCTTTCACGCCGGGCTTTTTGCTGCCTGTTACAATTCACCCTTGCAGTCTTTGCGCGACCGATCTTGCGTTGGAAGAGTATCATCGGCTTCGCCATGCCGCGCCCGTAGTTTTACCTGCCATTGGTTTTACCTGCCATTGTTTTGCAACAGCTGAAACCTTTGATTGCGCTACGCTGCGGTGCGAAAAACCACTGCGGCGCGGGCCTAAATTGAATTCGCGCGAAGCAAAGTTCTGCACACCGTAGTTTCACCGGAACCTGTTTTCTGCTCGGGTTACCCTGTGAAACGAGACTCAAAAAACGGTGTCTCGCTAATCACTTATCGACATAGCGGCGACAAGCATTTGGAAAATTCGCTTGCACGTCGCGCGCGTGACGATTTTGTAAATTTTTTTTGGCGGCGGCGAAGTCGCTGTCACATGACACGCGCGATTTTCGAATCTGTGCACGAATCCAAAAACTTGGTCTCAAGGCTGTGAACAACTCGTGCGCGGCGTTAACGCTGGTCAAGTTTTTTGATGCCTCGAGTGTGAATCAATTTCGTTGCGAGTCTTTCCGCTTAGTGTATTCCTTAAGTCGTTCGCGGCGCCCACGATCTTCAGACCAGCGCGGTTTAAGAACGAGGCGAGCGTGCAAATCGGCGGCGGTGTGCACGTAGGCGACGCTCCAACAAGCGATAGTCGGATAAACCCGTAGCAATATGGGAACGGTAGCTCTTTGTCTTGACCTCTCCAAGCGGGATCTTTGCGATCCCGCGCATGTGCAAGATCATATGCGAGAGGCATCTTGAGACTACCCCGACGCGCATGATGGCGTGGCCGAACGGACGACACGAGCAGACGGGCTGGACATCCGCGAGTTGAGTACAGCGCGGAGGTTCTTTTACGCAGGACCTTGCCGTGAGCGATCACGGCAGGACGGGGAGGTATCATGGCCTACGGATTCAACGCGGTATTGACTTTCGCTTCATCGTCCAACGATGCCGTTTCCAATCCGTCCTGCGACCAGCCTCCCATTTGCGACGACGCGTCGAGTACGCGCTGACCTCGCGAACCCTCCATCTCCGACATCGCTGGCCTGACCCGCGGCGCTTCCGCCGAAGGGTCGAGCTATGCCCGAATGATGGACTCGCTCGAGGTCGCGCCCTGCATGGCAGGAACTCTGCATGGCGCTCACCACGCAACCTTATCTCTCAAGAAAAGTTTTCAAATGATGACGAACTCGGAACAGGATCGCTGGTCGCGCGTGAAGAATCGCCTGCGCTCGAACGTCGGCGAAGACGTCTATACGAGCTGGTTCGCGCGCATGGATCTGGAAGGCGTGCAGGACGAGAGCGTGCGACTGTCGGTGCCGACGCGGTTCCTGAAAAGCTGGATCCAGGCCCATTATGCCGAGCGCGTGCTGTCGTGCTGGCAGGCCGAGATGCCGGAAGTGCATCGCATCGATCTCACCGTCCGTTCCGCGGTGCGTCCCGTGATGCAGCCGAAGGAAGCGCCCGCGCCGGTCGAGGCGCGCCGCGCCCCCGCGCCGGAGCTGCGCTCGACCGCGACCGCGCCCGTTTCCGCCAATCATGACGCGCTCGGCGGCTCGCCGCTCGATCCGCGCCTGACCTTTGCAAGCTTCGTCGTCGGCCGCTCCAACACGCTGGCCCATGCGGCCGCGCGTCAGGTCGCCGAAGGCCGCCGCGGCGACGCCGTGATGTTCAACCCGCTCTACATCCATGCCGGCGTTGGGCTCGGCAAGACGCATCTGCTCCAGGCGGTGACCTGGGCCGGCAATTCCGGCAATGAGCGCAAGGTGCTTTATCTCACCGCGGAAAAATTCATGTACGGCTTCGTCGCCGCGCTGAAAACCCAGACGGCGCTCGCCTTCAAGGAAGCGCTGCGCGGCATCGACGTGCTCGTCATCGACGATCTCCAGTTCCTGCAGGGCAAGTCGACGCAGGCCGAATTCTGTCACACGCTGAATGCGCTGATCGATGCCGGCCGTCAGGTCGTGATCGCGGCCGACCGTCCGCCGTCGGATCTCGAGAGCCTCGACGATCGCGTCCGCTCGCGCCTCGCCGGCGGCCTCGTGGTCGAGATGGGCTCGCTCGGCGAGGAGTTGCGCCATGGCATCCTCAAGTCGCGCGTCGCAGCCGCCCGCACCCATCACGCGACCTTCGACGTGCCGGAGGAGGTGCTGCTTTATCTGGCCCGCGCCATCACCCATAACGGCCGCGACCTTGAAGGCGCGATCAACCGGCTTCTTGCTCACTCGAAACTCAACAACCAGCCGGTGACGCTGGAGATGGCGGAGCGCGAGGTGCGCGATCTGATCCGCCCCTCGGAGCCGAAGCGGATCAAGATCGAGGACATCCAGCGCGTGGTGGCGCGGCAGTACAATGTCAGCCGCTCCGACCTGTTGTCCTCGCGCCGCACCGCCAATGTGGTGCGTCCGCGCCAGGTGGCGATGTACCTCGCCAAGACGCTGACCCTGCGCTCCCTCCCCGAAATCGGCCGCAGATTCGGCGGCCGCGACCACACCACGGTGCTGCACGCCGTGCGCAAGATCGAGGCGCTGGTCTCCAAGGACAATGCGCTGTCCGAGGAGGTCGAGTCGCTGAAGCGCCAGCTGCAGGAATAAACGCCTAAGCCTCCTGACATGCTCCCGCCGCCCCGCCATACCTGGGCGGCGGTCGTTGTTTTGGCGGGTAAATCGTGGGGAACTGGCTCCCGATCCCTTGAATCCCGGGGCCATCCGCGCCACCTTGCGCGACCCTGACGGCTTTGGTCATATCGGCTCGATGACCCGGCCTTCCCAGGGTCTTCGGTGCCGCGGCGCGCTGTCCTTCGCCCGGCTTTTTCCATCTTTGGGGATCGGGCGAGTAGTGCAATGAAGGTTACGGTCGAACGCGCGCAACTCCTGAAATCACTGGGCCATGTCCATCGCGTGGTCGAGCGCCGCAACACGATTCCGATCCTGGGCAACGTGCTGGTGCGCGCCGAGAACGCGAAATTGTCGCTGAAGGCAACCGACCTCGACCTCGAGGTGACCGAGACGCTGCCGGCGGAAACCGCAACCGCCGGCTCGACCACCGTGCCGGCGCACATGTTCTACGACATCGTGCGCAAGCTGCCCGACGGTTCGCAGATCGTGCTGGAGGCCGACGGCGACCGCGCGGTGCTGGCGATCCGCGCCGGCCGCTCGCGCTTCACGCTGCAGACCCTGCCGGAGAACGATTTCCCGGACCTTGCCGCCGGCGACCTCTCGCATTCGTTCAATCTCGCCGCCAAGGACGTCAAGCGGCTGATCGACCGCACCCAGTTCGCGATCTCGACCGAAGAGACGCGCTATTACCTCAACGGCATCTATCTGCACGCCGCCGGCAGCGCGACCGCCGCGACCTTGCGCGGCGTCGCCACCGACGGCCACCGCCTCGCCCAGCTCGATCTCGTCCAGCCCAAGGGCGCCGAGGGCATGCCCGGCGTCATCGTGCCGCGCAAGACCGTCGGCGAGGTGCAGCGCCTGATCGAGGACACCGAAGCCGAGATGACGATCGAGCTGTCGCAGGCCAAGATCCGCTTCACCATCGGCAATGTCGTGCTGACCTCAAAGCTGATCGACGGCACCTTCCCCGACTACGGCCGCGTCATTCCGCAAGGCAATGACAAGGAGCTCGTGGTCGACAAGAAGGATTTTGAGAACGCGGTCGACCGCGTTTCGACGATTTCGAGCGAACGGGGCCGCGCGGTCAAACTGTCGCTGTCGGCGGGCAAGCTGGTGCTGTCGGTGACCAACCCGGACTCGGGCAGCGCAACCGAAGAGCTCGAGGTCGAATACGCCTCCGACGCGCTCGATATCGGCTTCAACTCCCGCTACCTCCTGGACATCGCCGCCCAGATCGAAGGCGACGTCGCGGTGCTGAGATTGGCCGACCCGGGCTCGCCGACCCTGGTGCAGGACAAGGACGACAAGAGCGCGCTGTACGTGCTGATGCCGATGCGGGTGTGAGGGTCTCCCCTCGTCATGGCCGGGCTTGACCCGGCCATCCATCAAACAAGGAACCGTAGGGTGGGCAAAGCTTGCGCCGTAGCTCGAAGAGCGAAGGTGAAAGCGTGCCCACCATCGAGCAGCACGAATCGCCGCGAGACGTGGGCACGGCGCGCAGAGCGCGCCTTTGCCCACCCTACGGCATGCTCTCAAAGGGAGCGCGCGCGCCCATAGCGAATGACCATGACCACCTCCCGCATCCATCGCCTGACGCTGACGCATTTTCGGAACTATCGGGCGGCGGGGCTCGAGACGGCGGCTGACATGGTGGCGCTGGTCGGGCCGAACGGGGCGGGCAAGACCAATTGCATCGAGGCGATCTCGTTCCTGTCGCCGGGCCGCGGCCTGCGCCGCGCCACGCTGGAGGATGTCGCCGATAACCAGGGCGACGGCTCCTGGGCCGTCTCCGCGCAGGTCGAGGGCGCGCTGGGCCTCGCCACGCTCGGCACCGGCATCGAGCCGCCGCGCGCAGATAGCCCGGTGATCAGGCGCTGCCGCATCGACCGCGAGCCGGTGAATTCGGCGGCCAGCTTCGGCGATCACATCCGCATGGTGTGGCTGACGCCGGCGATGGATGGGCTGTTCATGGGCGCCGCGTCCGAGCGCCGCCGCTTCTTCGACCGCCTGGTGCTGGCGATCGACAGCGAGCATTCCAGCCGCATCAACGCGCTGGAACGCTCGCTGCGTTCGCGCAACCGCCTGCTCGAGACGCGCAATTACGACGACCATTGGTGTGACGCGATCGAGCGCGAGACGGCCGAGCTTGCCGTCGCGGTCGCCGCAACACGCGGCCAGACCGCGGCGCGCCTGACCGGCATGCTCAACGCGCGCGCGCAAGCCTCGGCTTTTCCTTCCGCGCAAATCGCGCTCGACGGCTGGATGGAGAACGCGCTGCTGACGGAAACGGCGACCTCGGTCGAGGACCGCTATCGCCAGATCCTGCGCGACAACCGCCCGCGCGATGCCATCGCCGGCCGCACCACTGAAGGTCCGCATCTGACCGATCTGCAGGTTATCTACGCGCCGAAAAGCATGCCGGCGCGCGATGCGTCCACCGGCGAGCAGAAGGCGCTCTTGATCGGCCTCGTGCTGGCGCACGCGACGCTGGTCGCCGAGATGACGGGCATCGTGCCGCTTTTGCTGCTCGACGAGGTCGTCGCCCATCTCGATCCCAACAGGCGCGCCGCGCTGTTCGACGAGCTGCGCAAGCTCGGCGCGCAGGTGTGGCTGACCGGTGCGGACCCGGCCGCCTTTGCCGAGATCGGCGCGGGCGGCGAAGTCTTTGACGTCGAGAGCGGACGCGTTTCCGCCCGGCGATAGCCTGATGTGTTGAACCCGGCCTATTCGGATCGCGACTAGGACTGTGAGGCCGCAGCTAGCGGTGTCGCAGCCGTTGCAATCGCGCGATCGACAGGCGCGAGATCCCTGGAGAGAAAGACCATGACGACGGTAAGGCGCGGGATGAAAGTCCCGGCACGATGGCGGCTGTTCGTGTGCGGCCTCGCTCTGCTCGCAAGGCCGGGATACCGCTTTTGAACCTGCCCGGTTCCATCCACGACTAGCTGTCTGGGCCGCGCGATGACGTCGCAGCCCGCACATGACGCAAAGAGCGGGAAATCCTGGAGTGCTGCCGATGTCGATGATCAAGCGCGGGATGCAGGTCCCGGCACGTGGGCTGCTGCTCGCCTTTAGCCTGATGCTGATGGCGAGCACCGCACGCGCGGCGCAATTCGACGCCGGCTATGTTGATCCCCACACGCTGCCGAGGCTGCCAGGCGCGGTCGAGGACACCTCCGATCCCTCCCGGGTGCAATATGGCGTGCCGACCGTGGTCGCGGTGACATCGGCGGCCGTCAAGAAGATGCTCATCGCCGAGGGCTGGGTGCCCTATGTCCGCCCGCTCGACGAGGCCAACACCAGTCTCGCCTTCAAGAAGGGACGGCAGGGCCTGTCCGTCTCCTTCACGCAGGGCCTCGGCCGACCGGACCAATCCGCGGTCACCTACTCCCCGAACCGGATCTATTCGAACGTGCCGTTCCCCGAGGGCGCTGTTGACCTCGTGTTCGACGAGACCCGGCCCTATCTCGGCTGCATCGCGCCGGCCACCCTCGAGGCGGTACAGGATTTCTATGCGAAGGAAATGGCCGCGATCGGCTGGCGCAAGCTTACGCCCGAGACGGCCGCAAGCTGGCCGAACGCGGACCTCTCTGCGGTCATCCCGAGCGGCGTGCGCGCCTATTACGACCATCCCGAGGGCGATACGACGCAGTTCTACAAGCAGAAGCCGGTGATGCTGACACTGACCCGCCGCGACGACGGCCGCACCAATGTCGACATCAGGATCGCGCCGTTCGCGCTGCCCACCGATCTCGAGGCCGGCGATACGGCCGGCCTGCCGGAGCCGAAGCCATACAAATCGTCCTCGGGCCGAGGCAACGCCCGAACATCAACGCGCGAGCTGATCGTTGCGGCCCTCGCCGATCTGCCCACTGTGGAGGCCTTCTACCACCGCGAATTTGCAAGGCGGGGCTGGACGGAAGAGGGAAATGCACCCCTCGCGCAAGGCGACGAGGTCGCGCTGAAATTCTCCTCGCCGGAGGAGAACGGCGTGCTGCATCTCGGCCGCAAATACGATTTCACGATGGTCCATCTGACCGCGCAGGTGAAGGAGAGCGTGCTCGCCGCCCGCGCCAAGGCGAAGAAAGACGCCGACGACCAATTCATGAAGGACGCGGAGGCGATGACGAAGCGGGTCCTGGCCGACGACGCGGCACGTCGCAAGGCGCAGGCCGCAACGCTGTCCGATGCGCCGTTGCAGGCGCTCGCAGGCAGCAACGCGCCGCTGGCCGTCCCTGAGAACGCGCAGGAGGTGGAGTCCGGCGACGGCCGGCTCGAGTTCAACTCGACCTCGAGCGTGAAGGCGCTGGCCACCTTCTACCGCGCCTCGCTGAAGCCCGCCGGCTGGAAGGAGCAGCCCTCCGTCATCAACCAGCCCAACATGGCGGTGCTGGAATTTTCCAAGGCCGGCAAGTCGATCTCGATGACCTTGATGCAGATGGGCCCGAAGGTGAACGTCAGCGCCAACGGATCCGGCCTGAGGACGGCTGCCGCCAAGCCTGCCGTCACCAGCCAAGCGGCGAGCAACGATCCTGCTGCCACGCAGCCCGGAGCATCCGCCCCGCTGGAAGCAGATCCGGACTCTGCGCTGCCGGTGCCGAAGCAGCACAGTTCGACCTCGCTGGGCACGGCAAAGCTGCCGGGCATCGAGGTGCCGTTCCGCCGCGAGCTCGAAGCCAGCGTGCCGGCCGAGCTCAGCGACGTGCTCGCCTTCTACCGCAGCGAGCTGAAAAGGCTCGGCTGGCAGGAGAAGCCTGAAGGCGCGATCACGACCGCCGATCGCGTCCAGCTCGCCTTCGCCTCGCCGCAGGGACCAGCAAAGTTGAAGCTCGGCCGCGCCAATGGCGAGACGTCGATCGACCTCGTGCAGAAGAATCCTGAAGCCGCGGCCAAGGCGGACATCATGCCGAAACCAGGTCAGGCCAAGCTATTGCTCGGCAACATGGGCGGTCAGGACGTGCAGCTCACCATCAACAAGCAGACCATCAAGGTCGCGGCTGGCGCCGGTGGCCCGCAATCGCCGAAAGGGCCGATGCTCGACCTGCCTCCGGGCAAATATCAATACGCGCTGAAGGTCGCAGGGCAACCCGGCCGGAACGCCACGATCGAGCTTGCCGCGGGCGATGCCTGGGGCTTGATGGTGGGCCCGACCGGCGAGGTGCTGCCGCTGCAAATGTATTGATCCGCAGCCTTTGCCAGTCACTTGAACCTGAGCGGTTCGCGCGGCGACTAGTGGTCCTGAGGCTGCGCATCGCCGCAGCCTTCGCATCGCACGAAGATCACGACGCGGCGTCCCTGGAGAATGAGCATGACGATGGTCAAACGCGGGCCGAACGTCCCGGCACGATGGCGGCTGCTGCTATGCGCCCTCATTCTTCTGGCGGGGTGCTCGAAGGAACAGCTGACGGCAGATCCCAACGTCGAGATGCCGGCACCGAAGCAAAGCAGCTTCAGTCAATTCCGCACCACGCGGGCGCATGGCGCCGAGGCCCCGCTCCGGACCGAGGTCGAAGCACGGGTGCCGGGGGAGCTCAACGAGGTGCTCGCCTTCTACCGCAGAGAGCTCGGGCAGCGCGGCTGGCGGGAGCTGCCGGATGACGCAATCATCACCGCCGATCGCGTGCAGCTGGCCTTCATCTCCCCGAAAGGCCCAGCCGTGCTGAAGCTCGGCCGCGCCAAGGGCGAAACCACGATCAGCCTGGCGCAGAGGAATCCGGAGGCCGCAGCCAAGGCCGATATCCTGCCGACATCAGGACAAGCGCGGCTTATATTCGGCTATCTCAGGCCCGACGTGGCTTCGCTTGTGATCAACGCTCAGACCATTGAGATCGCAGGCGGCGAAAATCATCCACAAAGGCTGGATCTGCCGCCGGGCACGTATCCCTACGAGCTGCTCGTGTCAGGCCTTCGGGTGCGCGCCGATACGATCACGCTGGCCAAAGGCGAGGCCTGGAGCCTCAGCGACGACAAGATGCCGTCGCAGATCTACTGAACCCCTGGCCCCAGGCCAATCGCATGTAGATTTCACGACGATTGTCTGCGGGCTTGGCTCCGCCTCTCCCGCTTGCCAAGCGGGAGGGAGCGCAGTCGCCCCAAGCCGCCCGCATCGTGCACGCCATATGTGTTGCTCCGCCTGTTCCAGGGCCGCCGCAGCGGCTCCGAAAAGGCCCCGGACCCCCGCAAGATCCACGTCTTTGAGGAGCCAAAACAGAGCCTCGAATCGGGCTTTTCGAGCCCCCGGGAATCGGCCTTCGAACGGCTTGAAATCCGGCCAAAAAATCCTATCTGATCAAAGGGTTGCCGGGAGATACTTTGCGCTAGGCGCAAACTCTCTTTCGTGGCACAAAGAGCATCCTGATCAGCGCCTTTTGCGCGGCTGATTCGGGCGACATTTCGAAGGCCTCTCATGACAGAACCTGCTCGGCAGCAAGCTGCCGAAAACGAGCCCTCCACCGCGAGCGAATACGGCGCGGAATCGATCCGCGTGCTCAAGGGGCTCGACGCCGTCCGCAAGCGCCCCGGCATGTATATCGGCGACACCGATGACGGCTCGGGCCTGCATCACATGGTGTACGAAGTCGTCGACAACGCCATCGACGAGGCGCTGGCGGGCCACGCCACGCGCGTCGATGTGATCCTCAATGCCGACAATTCCGTCACCGTCCGGGACGACGGCCGCGGCATTCCCGTCGACATCCACAAGGGCGAAGGCATCTCGGCGGCCGAGGTCATCATGACCCAGCTGCACGCCGGCGGAAAATTCGACCAGAACTCCTACAAGGTCTCCGGCGGCCTGCACGGCGTCGGCGTCTCCGTCGTCAACGCACTGTCGAGCAAGCTCGGCCTGCGCATCTGGCGCGATGACAAGGAACATTACATCGAGTTCGCCCATGGCGATGCGGTGGCACCGCTCAAGGTCGTCGGCGATGCGCCGGGCAAGCGCGGCACCGAGGTGACGTTCCTGGCCTCGACCGAGACCTTCAAGAACATCGAATATGATTTCGCTACGCTCGAGCATCGCCTGCGCGAGCTCGCCTTCCTCAATTCCGGCGTCAACATCGCGCTGTCAGACATGCGTCACGCGGTCGAGAAGCGCGAGGAGATGCACTATTCCGGCGGCGTCGAGGAATTCGTCAAATATCTCGACCGCAACAAGAAGGCCCTGGTGCCCTCGCCGATCATGGTACGTGCGGAAGCCAACGGCATCGGCGTCGAGGCCGCTTTGTGGTGGAACGACAGCTACCATGAGAACGTGCTGTGCTTCACCAACAACATCCCGCAGCGTGACGGCGGCACTCATCTCGCCGGTTTCCGCGGCGCGCTGACGCGCCAGGTCAACGGTTATGCCGAGGCCAATGCCAAGAAGGAAAAGATCGCGCTGACCGGCGACGATTGCCGCGAAGGCCTGACCGCGGTTCTGTCGGTGAAGGTGCCGGACCCCAAGTTTTCGTCGCAGACCAAGGACAAGCTGGTGTCCTCGGAAGTGCGTCCCGTGGTCGAGAACGTCCTCAACGAGGCGCTCCAGGCCTGGTTCGAGGAGCACCCGTCCGAGGCCAAGATGATCGTCGGCAAGGTGATCCAGGCCGCGGCCGCCCGCGAAGCCGCGCGAAAAGCGCGCGAGCTGACCCGCAAGAGCCCGCTCTCGGTGTCCTCGCTGCCCGGCAAGCTCGCCGACTGCCAGGAAAAGGACCCGGCCAAATCGGAGCTGTTCATCGTCGAGGGTGACTCGGCCGGCGGCAGCGCCAAGCAGGGCCGCAACCGCGAATTCCAGGCCGTCTTGCCGCTGCGCGGCAAGATCCTCAACGTGGAACGCGTGCGTCCTGACAAGATGCTGTCATCCGAGCAGATCGGCACGCTGATCACCGCGCTCGGCACCGGCATCAGCGACGAGTTCTCGATCGAGAAGCTGCGCTACCACAAGATCATCGTGATGACGGACGCCGACGTCGACGGCGCCCACATCCGCACGCTGCTGCTGACCTTCTTCTACCGGCAGATGCGCGACATCATCGACGGTGGCTATCTCTACATCGCCCAGCCGCCGCTCTATAAGGTTTCGCGCGGCAAGTCCGAGCAGTATCTGAAGGACGAGCGGGCGCTGGAAGATTATCTGATCGACGCCGGCCTCGACGACTGCGTCTACATCCCGGGGACCGGCGGTGACCGCTCAGGCCGCGACCTGCGCCAGCTGGTCGACGACGCCCGCGTGGTCCGCAGCATCCTGCGCAACCTGCACAGCCGCTATAACCGCAAGGTGGTCGAGCAGGCCGCCATCACCGGCGTGCTGAACAAGTCCGTCTACGGCAATCCCGAGAACGCCGCGGCTGCGGCGCAGTACATCGCGACCCGGCTGGACAGCCAGGCCGAGGAGGTCGAGCGCGGCTGGACCGGGCAATTCGTCGAGGGCCAGGGTTTCCTGTTCGAGCGCACCGTGCGCGGCGTCAAGGAAGCGGCCGTGATCGACGACGCGCTGCTCGGCTCGGCCGAGGCGCGCAAGCTCGACGAGTACACGCCCAAGCTCCAGGACGTCTACGCCCGCGCCGGCAAGCTGCGGCGCAAGGACTCGGAGCACGTGGTGCACGGTCCGTCCGACCTGTTCGAAGCGGTGACCGAAGCCGGCCGCAAGGGCATCGCGCTGCAGCGCTACAAAGGTCTCGGCGAGATGAATCCCGAGCAGCTCTGGGAGACAACGCTCGACACCGAGGCGCGCTCGCTGCTGCAGGTGAAGGTCAAGGAGGTCGACGAGGCCGACGACATCTTCACCAAGCTGATGGGCGACGTCGTCGAACCGCGCCGCGACTTCATCCAGGAACATTCGCTGAGCGCGACGATCGATATTTGAGACTCTTTTGCCTCTCCCGCTTGCGGGAGAGGCCGACACGCTCGCAGAGCGTGGCGGGTGAGGGTTCTTTCCTCTTGGGATTGTCCCGTTGCGGAGACACCCTCTCCCCAACCCTCCCCCGCAAGCGGGGGAGGGAGCGGACCACCTTCGTGGCAACACCGCCTCCTGAACCTCACCCCAGCCAATCGCGACGAAATGGCGTAGGCGGCTCTGGAAGAGGTTCGAACGAATGTTGCCGACGCTAGCTGGACAGAGCCGGATGTACGTGCAGCAGGTCTTCGAAATGGCCGAACTGTTCGGTTTCGAAACCCGCAACAAGTACCGCATTCGCGATGAAAATGGCCGCGATCTGCTCTATGCGGCCGAGCAGCAAAAGGGACTTCTCGGCTTCCTCGGACGCCAGGTATTTGGCCATTGGCGCTCCTTTGAGGTGCATTTTTTCGACAATTCGCGACAGCCCGTCATGCGCGGGATTCATCCCTTCCGCTGGTTCTTTCAGTGTCTGGAGCTGCGTTCGCGCGACGGCCGCCTCATCGGGACCATCGAGCGTCAGTTTTCGATTCTCACCAAGCGTTTCCACGTGCACGATGCGCAGGGAAGAGTGGTGCTCGAAGTCACATCGCCTTTCTGGCGCGTCTGGACCTTTCCATTCATGCGCGGAGGGCAAGAGCGCGCGCGCGTTGCGAAAAAATGGTCTGGCCTCGGCTCCGAACTGTTCACCGACCGCGACAATTTCCTGGTGGAATACCTGGAACGCAGCCTGACAGAAGACGAGCGAGCCCTGGTTCTCGCAGCTGCGTCTACATCGATCTCATGTATTTCGAAGCCAAAGGCGAAGGCGGCGTGATCAATTTGCTCCGCAATTGAAAGCCCGGTGCTGCGGGCCTCTCCTGCTTGCGGCCGCCCCCTGAACCTTGCCAGCGCAATTGCTACCGCGCTCAATTCCCTATAGTTTCCGCCCCCAAAGCAGCCCGCCCCACCACAACAGGACGGAGAGATCCCAGTGGCGCCCATTCAGTACATCGTCGAGGGCGGTCACCGGCTCTCGGGCTCGATCGAGCCGGCCGGCAACAAGAATTCGGCGCTGCCGATCATCGCCGCCGCGCTGCTGACCGAGCATCCGGTGACGCTTCAGAACGTGCCGCGGATCCGCGACACCGAGACGCTGGTCGAGCTGGTCCGCTCGGTCGGCGCATCGGCGGAATGGACTGAGCGCAACACGCTCCATATCCACGCCAAGAGCATCCGCGCCGCCGATCTCGACCCCGAGCTCTGCGTCCGCATTCGCGCCTCGATCCTGCTGGCAGGTCCCCTGCTCGCGCGCTGCGGCGAGGTGATGCTGCCGCCGCCCGGCGGCGACGTGATCGGCCGGCGCCGGCTCGATACCCACGTGCTGGCGCTGGAACAATTGGGGGCCAAAGTCACCGCGACGGACCGGCTGGAATTCCGCTGCCCCAAGCTCACCGGCGCCGACGTGTTCCTGGACGAGCCGAGCGTCACGGCGACCGAGAATGCGCTGGTCGCCGCCGTCGCGGCCGATGGCGTCACCTATTTGCGCAACGCGGCCTCCGAGCCGCATGTGCAGGACCTCGCCAACTTCCTGGTCGCGCTCGGCGCCAGAATCGAGGGCGTCGGCACCAACACCATGGTGATCCATGGCCCGGCGACGCTGGGTTCTGCGACCTATCGGATCCAGCCCGACCATATCGAGGTCGGCTCGCTGATCGGGCTCGCCGCCGTGACGCGCTCGCCCTTGCGCATCGTGCGATCAGGCGTCGAGCATCTGCGCTCGATCCGCATGGGCTTTGAGCGGCTCGGCATCGTGTGCCGCGTCGAGGGCGACGATCTGATCGTGCCGTCGAACCAGACGCTGAAGATCCAGGACGATTTCGGCGGCCATGTGCCGAAGCTGGAGGACCAGCCCTGGCCGGCCTTCCCGGCCGATCTGATGTCGATCGCGATCGTCACCGCCACGCAATGCGAGGGCGTGATCCTGATGTTCGAGAAGATGTTCGAGTCCAGGATGTTCTTCGTCGACAAGCTGATCGGGATGGGCGCGCGCATCGTGCTGTGCGACCCGCATCGCGCGATCATCGCCGGCCCCAGCCGGCTGCACGGTGCGACGCTGAGTTCGCCCGACATCCGCGCCGGCATGGCGATGCTGCTCGCCGCCGTCTGCGCCGAGGGCACCTCCACCATCAACAACGCCGACCAGATCGAGCGCGGCTACGAGCGCATCGACGAGCGGCTGAATGCGCTGGGCGCGAAGATCCGGCGCGTGCCGGAACGGAAGGGGTGAGGCTCTCTCCCCCGACGACAATGTCGTAGGGTGGGCAAAGCGGAGCGTGCCCACCATCTCTCAATCATTGATAGGTCGTGGGCACGGCGCAAGCGCGCCTTTGCCCACCCTACGATACCGAGCTAGCGGATAGAGTCCCCTCGCCCGGGCCATGTTTTCGACGTGGGGCCGTGCTATTGCAGCCGCCATGCTCGACAGCGTCCAACCACAACAGCCGCCGCAAACAGGCGTGCAAAGCCATCTCGCGCTGGAATTCGCCGAGACGTTGCGGCTGGCCGTGCCGATGATGCTGACGCAGCTCGGGCAGATTGCGATGATCACCAGCGACCTCGCCTTGATCGGGCGGCTCGGTGAGGACGCGGTCGCGGCTGCGGCACTTGCGCACACCGTCTATTTCGTCAGCTTCACCTTCGGGCTCGGCCTGATGGCCGCGGTATCGCCGCTGGCAGCCCAAGCGTTCGGCGCCGGCGACATCAGGCGAATCCGCCTCTCCTTGCGCGTCGGCCTGTGGGTCGCACTGTTGATCTCGCTGCCGATGATGGCCTCGCCGCTGTATGGCGAGCACATCCTGATCGCGCTCGGACAGGCGCCGCACTCGGCCGCGCTGGCGCAGCGCTATCTGAATGGCCTTGCCTGGGGCATCGCGCCCGCGCTCGGCTTCATCGCGATCCGCAGCATGATGAGCGCGGTGAACCGGCCGCAGGCGCCGCTGTGGATCACGCTCGCGGCGATCCCCGCGAATTTCGCTCTGGTCTATTGCCTGATCCATGGCCTGTTCGGGTTGCCGGAGCTCGGTCTGTTCGGGGCGGGGCTTGCGACCACGCTGATCAATCTCGGCACCTTCATCGCCGCGCTTGCCATTGCCGGATGGCGCAAGCCGTTCGCCGACTATCATCCGCTCACGCGGCTCTGGCGAATCGACTGGCCCCTGACGCGCCAGCTGATCGCGATCGGCGCGCCGATCTCGTTCTCGCTGCTGCTGGAATACGGCCTGTTCTCTTCGGCCGCGCTGTTGATGGGCCTGATCTCGACCACGGCGCTTGCCGCGCACCAGATCGCGCTGCAGGTCACCGCGGTGCTGTTCATGGTTCCGCTCGGCATCGGCATGGCCGCGACCGTGCGGGTCGGTCACGCCTTTGGCCGTGACGATCCGGCCGGCGTTCGGCGCGCGGGGCTCGTCGCGGCGGTGCTCGGCATTGCATTCGTGGCGGCCCTGACTGTCGGCATCGTCCTTGGCCGCTACGAGCTGGGGCGGCTGTTCTTCGGCAGCGACGCGGCCAGCGCGCCGACGATCGAGCTGACCGCGACACTGCTGCTGGTCGGCGCCACCTTCTTCATCGCCGATGCGCTCCAGACCATCTTGGGCGGCGCCCTGCGCGGCATCAATGACACCAGGATGACGCTGGTGTTCGCAGCGATTGGCTATTGGTGCGTCGGCTTTCCCATCGCCTGGATGCTCGCCTTCCACGCTGATCTCGGCGCGGTCGGGGTCTGGACCGGGCTGTCGATCGGATCATTCGTTTATGCCGGACTCCTGGTCTTGCGATTCCGGATGCTGACGCGCAAACTGGCGGGATGACCGGATCCGTTCGCGAAATCACCCCCGATGTCGATGCCGGCACGGTGCTGGCAGGCGCGCAGTTCATCGATGCGTTTCGCGCGGAGGTCGGCACGACGCAATTGAGCGCCCGCGAGGCCTGCACAAGAATGGTGCTGCACGGGCCGCGCTGGATCGATATGCTGACGCGCTTGCGCAACATTCTGGTGACGCCCTTCGGCCTGAAAAAATCGGGTGAAGGCGCCTACGCGCCCGGCGGCCTGATCGGCCTGTTTCCCGTGGTGAGCGAGACGCCGGAGCGGCTGGTCGCCGGCTTCAACGACTATCATCTCGATTTCCGTATCGTGGTCGATGTCGCCGGCGAAGCGACGCTTCGCCACGTTACCGTGACCACGCTGGTGAAAACCAACAATTTGCTCGGACGGACTTATCTCACGCTCATCACGCCCTTCCACAAGCTCGTCGCCCGCAGCATGATGGGGAGCATCGTGGAGCCGGCGCGATGACGCTGCGCCTTTGCTGTCGCTAACTCACTGCGCCACCTTCACCGGCCCATCCGCCGCCGCCTCCGACCATTCGCCGACGACACGGTCGAGGTCGCAGAGATTCTGGTGCATCTGCTCCAGCGAGAAGCCGAGCGCGAAGAAGCGCTCGGCGGTGTCGCTGGTGTGGCCGCGGATCAATCCATCCTGGCGCACGGCCGCCACCGCCTCGGAATAATGCTGAAGCGCGACGTGCACGGGATGGATCGGCGGCGCGCCGCTGCCTTCGCGCAGGGCTTCGGCCGCCGATTTGAGGAAGCGCAGGATCGCCGCGCTCACCTCTGCCAGGGGACCTGCGAGCCTGACCTGCACCTCGGCCGGTAGCGGCACCACGGTGGCGCGGCCGATCATCACGACGTCGTGGCGCAGCCGCAGGATCGTGCGCAGCAGGGGGCCGGTATCGGGGCCGCTCGACAGCCGCGCCGAACGCTCGCGCTCGGCCTCAGCGCCGATGGTGTTCATGCCCACCATGGCGGTGCCGATGCCGTCCTGGATCCGATGCAGCGCATCATTGTCGCGCCCGCGGGTCAGGCCGGCGAGCAATTCGCCGAAGGCCTCCGCGATCAGATCGAGCAGTTTCGCTGCACTGGGGCGGAGCTGGCGCACCGCGCGCGAGGGCAGCACCAGGAAGGAGACCAGGAGACCCGTCACCGCCCCGACCGCAACCTCGCAGACGCGGTCGATCGCCGAGGCCATGGGATCGGCATGATGCATCGACGGCAGCACCAGCACGATCACCGCCGTCACGGTCGCGGAGCTGAGATTCGGATAGATCGCGGCGAGAAAGGAAAGCGGCGCCACGGCCAGCACCAGCAAGCCCAGCAGGCCGAGCTCACTGGAATAGGGAATCAGGATGGCGATCGCGCCGCCATAGATGGCGCCGCCGATCGTGCCGAGCATGTAGTCGCGCGTCGCCTTCAGCGAGCGGCCGACGCTCATCTGGGTCACGATGATCGACGTCAGCACGGCCCAGAGCGGCAGCATGAGATGCAGCGCGGTGGCGAGCGCATAGGCGCCGGCGGCCGCAACGGTGACCCGAACCGCCAGCCCCAATTGCGTCCTACGCGACCAGACCCGGTCGAACAGCTGTCTTGCTGAAATCATCGTCAAACGCCCCTGCGCCATCCGCTCGCGCCAACCAAAAGCATAGCTGATGCCCGCAGCCCTCTGGCTGCTTGAAAGGCCCAATCAGCCCGCCTAACTTGCCGGCCAAAACGAGGAAACACGATGGCCCACGAAACCGCAACGCTCGCCGCCTATGTCGCCAGGCTGAAATTCGCCGATATCCCGGCGGAGGTGCTGGATCGCGCCAAGGTGCTGACGCTGGACTTTCTGGGCAGCGCGATCCGGGCGCGGCGCGAGGCCGAATCCACCCCGTCGCTGCTGAAGACGCTGGAAGCGCTGTCGCTCGACGCCAGGGGCGAGGCCACCGTGTTCGGCGATTCCAAGACCTGGACCCCGGCCGTGGCGGCGCTGCTCAACGGGGCGCTTGGCCATTCCCTCGATTTCGACGATACGCATGCGGATTCCTCGCTGCATCCGAGCGCACCGGTGGTTCCGGCCGCTTTCGCCGTCGGCGAGATGGTCGGCGCTTCAGGGCGCGATGTGCTGACGGCGATCGTCGCGGGATATGAGGTGTGCTGCCGGCTCGGCAACGCGCTCGACCCGACCTCGCATTATGCGCGCGGCTTCCACCCGACCGCGACGGCGGGCACCTACGGCGCGGCAGCTGCGGCGGCGAAACTGTTCGGGCTGTCCGAGCAACAAATCATCGCCGCGTTCGGCGTCGCCGGCAGCCAGGCTGCGGGCTCGCTGCAATTCCTTGTCAACGGCGCCTGGAACAAGCGCTACCAGGTCGGCGCCGCCGCGATGAACGGCGTGATCGCAGCGACCTTGGCGCGCAATGATTTCGTCGGCGCGACGGAGTCGGTCGAAGGCAAGCACGGCCTGCTCGCCGGCTACACCGACGACGCGCATCCCGACAAGGCGGTCGCCGGGCTCGGCAAGACCTACGAGACCATGAAGATCGGCGTGAAGCCTTATCCGAGCTGCCGCTACACCCATGCCGCGATCGACGCGCTGATCGCGATGCGGCGCGAGCACAATCTGACGCCCGACCAAGTCAAGCGCGTCGAGATCGGCCTGCATCGCAACGGCATCACGCTGACCGGTGACGCCGCCACCAAGCGGCATCCGACCTCGATCGTCGGCGGCCAGTTCTCGATGTTCTTCACCGGCGCGCTCGCGCTCGACCAGGGCTCGTTCGGCTGGGACGATTACGCCAGGCTGGGCGATGCCGCCATCGACGCGCTCGCCGACAAGTTCGACGTGGTGCAGGACGACCGGTTAGAGGTTGGTCGCACCCATCCTTTTGGCGCACGCGTCAGCATCACCACTGAAGACGGCGTGCACGAGCGGCTCTATGCCGATCCCTCCGGCGAGCCGAATTCATTCCCTGATGCGCAGGCGATGCAGCAGAAGTTTCTGACGCTGGCACGGCCCGTGCTGAAGGCACGGGCCGACAAATTCGCCGACGCGATCATGACGCTGGAGCGGTTCGATCGCGTCGCGACGGCGACGGAGCTGGGACGGCAATAGCCGCCTAGTTCACGCCCGCCAGCTTCCCATTCTCGCGCGTGACAGCCACGACATCGCGGACGAGATCGAATACGCCGTCGGCTTGCGGCGGAAAGTTCGGCGAGCGGCCGAGGCGCACGATCACGAGCTTCTCCGAGGGGATCACGATCGTATACTGCCCGATCGTGCCCTTGGCGAAGAAGGCATCGCGCGGCCAGCCGTGGTCGACGCGAAATCTTGCGCCAAAACTGTTGCCCTGGTTGGTCCAGAACCCCGCACCGATGCCGACCCAGGCGTTCGGCGTCGCGGACGCCGAATAGTTCACCCAGCCCCCCGGCAGGATGCGCTTGCCGCCGACGACACCGTCGTCGAGATAAAGCTGGCCAAATCGCGCCCAGTCGCGCGCGGACGCCATCATCTCGCCGGAGCCCTCGATCGTGCCTGAAGCGTCGAGCTGCAGCGTGACGTCGTGCATGCCGAGCGGCGCGAACAATTCGCGGCGCGCCAAGGCGAGCGCGTCAGTGGGCTTGCCGCCGGCGGCGTTGCGCATCAGCTGCGCGAGGATGAGGAAGTTGCCGTCGTGATAATTCCACGCCGTGCCCGGCACGGTGGCGAGCGGCGCGCGCTCGGCAAAGCCCGCCATATCGTCCTCGGCATATTTCATCGTGTTGACCGGTTCGAGCACCGAGCCAAGCTTGGCCTCCAACGAGCTTCCGAGTGCGATGCCGGCGGTGTGACGCAGCAATTGATCGACGGTGATGGCATGGCGCGGATCCCGGGGATCCTGCCAGGCGGCGACGGGCGCTGATACGTCGAGCTTCAGCTTGCCCAGGCGCACCAGGATGCCCGTCAGCGCCGAGGTCACCGACTTCGTCATGGAGAAACCGAGCAGCTGCGTCTCTGGCCCGATCCCGTCGGCGTAGCGCTCGGCAATGACGCGGCCGGCCTTCATGACGACGATCGCGCGGGTGCGGCGATAAGGCGGCTGCGCGGGCTCGGCAAAGGCGCGGTCGAGCGCGGCTGCCAGTCCCGCGCTTTGCGGGGCCACAAGTCCCGGGCCGGCGATCTCGGGCAGCAACGCGGGCTGCTTGTCGTCGGACGGCAGGGCGACATCGGCGATTCCCTGCCCGTGCTCGAGCGTGCAGCCGAGCCCCTCGCGATAGACGGCGTGGCTGCGGCCGATGCCGAACAGGGACACCGTGACATCCTTGCGCGCACGATCGACCTGAAGATCCATCGCCCAGGTCAGCAGACCCGCACCGGGCATCGCATCGGTGGTGTCAGCGAGGTCGCGCCTGACATCGAGGCCGGAGACGAAAATGTCCGAGCAGAGCGTGTGGGCAATGAAGCCGGCGGCAACCTTCGGCACGTCGCGGGCCCGCGCCGCGCCGAGCGCGAGGACGCCACAGGCAATCGTGGTGGTGAGGAGGAGGATCTTGCGGCGACGGGTCACGGGCTTTCTCCGGCTTGGGGGCGACTGCAGGAGAGCAAGCCGGAGGTGGGCGATAGGCGCTCGCCGGATTTGGAAATCGACCTCGTCGAAACTGATCGGGGCTGATTGATTTCGGAATTCCTACGTGATTTCAAGGGCCTGAAATCTAGGCCGCGTCGGCCTTGAGGCGGCGGTACTCGGTCGGCGTCACGCCGGTCAGCGCCTTGAAGGCGCGGTTGAACGGGCCGAGGGACTGGAAGCCGGCGTCCATCGCGATGGTGATGACGGGAACCTCGGCCTGGGTGGGATCGGCCAGCGCGGCCTTGGCCTCCTCGATGCGATGGTTGTTCAGGAACACATTGAAGTTGCGATAACCGAGCCGCTGGTTGATCAGCCGGCGCAACCGGTATTCCGGAATCTTCAGCCGGCCCGCCAGCACGCCGATGGTGATGTTCTCCTGACGATAGATCCGCTCGTCCGCCATCAGCCGCATCAGGGCGTCGATGAACTTTTGATCGGCGGCGCCATCGGCCGCAGGCTGACTGGAAGCAACAGGGATTGCGGGCTCCGCGGCGGCCGGAAACAGATCCGCCCCGTCAACGCGCATCATGGCATAGACGATCGCCGCGACGGTCAAGGTGAGCGCGCCAGCGCTGATGGTTTCGGCGACGGCGCCGACATGGTAGCCGGCAGCGGCGATCTGGAGCACCGCGTTCAGCCCGCCATAGAGCGCGATGGCGCAGACGATAAAGACGCGAGCGCTGCGGCGGCGCTCGACCAGGTCGGCCGGCCAGGAGGCGATCATCTGCCCGACCGCAAGCGCGATGAAGCCGAGCACGATCAGATTGACCACCGTGACCGAGAACCGCACATGGCCGCTCGGTGCAATCCAGACGCAGCCCGCGAAGCTGTAGGCCGCGACCGCTGCCCAGATCAAACCATGCCACCAGCGCAGGCGGAACTCGTCCTCGAACAGGGCGCGCGTGAACAACCAGAACACCACGATGGTGGCGGTCGATATTGCGATCAGCGGCGCATGCCAGAGCGGGACCCGCGACGTGACGTCCAGCGAATAGCTCACCGCATGTGCGACCGAGCCCAGCACGAAGGCCGCACCGAGGCGTGCAGCCAGCACATTGCGATAATCATGTAACAGCGACGCCGCCAGCATCAGCAGCAGCGCGACGCTGGCGGCGCGAAAGGCGAGGTCGAGAGTGGCAAGGGTCATCGGATCATGCGATCGATCGCGGTTGCGGTCGGTCGAACATCGTTCGTTGCGGCGCTTTTTTCAAGGACGATCCGCAAGCTCAACTGTCATCGCCCAGTTTCACAAATCGTAGGGTGGGCAAAGCGAAGCGTGCCCACGGCTTCTTCTCGATTAGAGGAAGACCGTGGGCACGGCGCTGACGCGCCTTTGCCCACCCTACGGCAGCTCGTCGTCGCGCACGACAGCGGAGTACGGCGCTATTGTATCTGTGACGTCTGGTTCCGGCTTTGTCGCGACGGCGATGTGAAATCCTGCTACAATCCTGCCGCCAAGAAAAGGAGCCCGTCATGAGCTGGATGCCTGATAACGATCCCGTGCTCGGCGATCCCAAAACATGCGACGCGCTCGATCTCGTCATCGTGCCGCGCACCCGCGATCTCGGCGACGGATTCGAGGTGCGGCGGGCGCTGCCGCATGGCAAGCGGCAAATGGTCGGGCCCTTCATCTTCTTCGATCATTTCGGCCCGGTGCAGTTCGTCTCCGGCAAGGGCATGGACGTGCGGCCGCATCCGCATATCGGGCTTGCCACCGTCACCTATCTGTTCGACGGGTCCATCATGCATCGCGACAGCGAAGGCAACGTGCAGGAGATCGCACCGGGTGCGATGAACCTGATGACCGCGGGGCGCGGCATCGCCCATTCCGAGCGCACGCCGGATGCGCAACGCGCCTCGGGCCAGAAGATGCTCGGCCTGCAAAGCTGGATCGCGCTGCCTGAAGGCTCCGAGGAGATCGATCCTTCGTTCCAGCATTATGCGGCGGGTGACCTGCCGATGATCTCCGAGCGCGATTTTACCGCGCGCGTGATCGCAGGCTCCGCCTTCGGCATCACCTCGCCGGTGAAAATGGTCTCGCCCTGGTTCTACACCGAGGTCACGGCCGCCGCGGGTGCGAGCGTGCCGCTCGACCCCGATCATGAGGAGCGCGCGATCTACGTCGTCGACGGCGAGGTCGAGATCGCCAATGAGCGCTACGAGGGGCCGCGGCTGCTGATCTTCCGCCCCGGCGACCGCATCACCGTGAAGGCGCTCAAGGCCACGCGGATGATGTTTCTCGGCGGCGATGCACTGGAAGGCCCGCGCCACATCTGGTGGAATTTCGTCTCCTCCAGCAAGGAGCGGATCGAGCAGGCCAAGCAGGACTGGAAAACCGGCCGCTTCGCCACAGTTCCGCAGGAACATGAGTTCATTCCACTGCCGGAATAGGCTAATCCCGTCTCCGGGCGCGCCATCGGGCGCGACCGGATATCCCTTCCGAAGGCTGTGCCGATGACCACCATGCTCTCCAGCGACCTGCCCCTGACCAAGATCGGCCGCGGCAAGGTGCGCGATATCTACGCCGTCGATGACGACCGCCTGCTGCTGCTGACCACCGACCGCATCAGCGCCTTCGACGTCGTGATGGCCGAGACCATTCCGATGAAGGGCGCGGTCCTCACGCAGATCAGCGCGTACTGGTTCAGAAAGCTCGAAGGCATCGTGCCGCATCACATGATCAGCGCCGATGCCGACGAGATCGTCGCAGCCGTACCGGCGTTGAAGCCGCATCGCGCCGAGATCCTCGGCCGCGCCATGCTGTGCCGCCGCACCACCGTGTTTCCGATCGAATGCGTGATCCGCGGCTATCTCTCCGGCTCGGCCTGGAAGGAGTATGCGGCGAGCGGCACGCTGGCGGGGGAGAAGCTCAAGGCCGGCCTCGTCGAGAGCGAGAAGCTGGAGCCTGCGATCTTCAGTCCGGCGACCAAGGCCGAGACCGGCCATGACGAGAACATCACCATCGCCAAGATGCGCGAAGTTGTCGGCGACGAGGTCGCTTACACGCTCGAGAGCATGACGCGCGCGATCTATACGCTCGGCGAGGAGCTGGCGCGCGAGCAGGGCATCATCATCGCCGATACCAAGTTCGAGTTCGGCCGCGACAAGAACGGCCGCATTATCCTGATCGACGAAGTCATGACGCCGGACTCGTCGCGCTTCTGGGCGGTCGATGCCTACAAGCCCGGCCAGCCGCAAGCGAGCTTCGACAAGCAGCCCTTGCGCGACTATCTCGACGCCGAGCGCCGCGCCGGCCGATGGAACGGCGACGCCCCGCCGCCGCCACTGCCCGCGAGCGTGGTGGATGCAACCAGCAAGCGATACCTGGAAGCGTATCGGCGAGTGACGGGGAAAGAGCTGAAGATATAGGCCGCGCTATTTCGTCTCGTTCCGTCATTGCGAGGAGCGCGCGACAAAATTGCGAAGCAATTTTGCGCTGATGCGACGAAGCAATCCAGACTGAATCCGCAAAGGGATTCCGGATTGCTTCGCTTCGCTCGCAATGACGTGGGAGTCGGGGGCTACACCCCCGCCATCATCACGTATTTGATCTCGACATATTCTTCCATGCCGTGATGCGAGCCTTCGCGGCCGAGGCCGCTTTCCTTGACGCCGCCGAACGGCGCGACCTCCGTCGTGATCAGGCCGGTGTTGACGCCGACCATGCCCGACTCCAGCGCCTCGGCGACGCGCCAGACGCGGCCGATGTCGCGGGAGTAGAAATAGGAGGCAAGACCGAACGGCGAGGCGTTGCACATCGCGATCACATCGGCCTCGTCCTTGAAGCGGATGACAGGCGCGAGCGGGCCGAAGGTTTCCTCCTGGGAGACCAACGAATCCGGCTTCACGTCGGCGAGCACGGTCGGCTCGAAGAAGGAACGCCCGAGCTCGCTGCGCTTGCCGCCGGTCACCACCTTGGCGCCGCGCTTGACGGCGTCCGCGATGTGCCGCTCGACCTTGTCGACCGCCTTCATGTTGATGAGGGGGCCCTGCGTCACGCCGGCTTCCGTGCCGTCGCCGAGCTTCATCGCCGCGACCTTCGCCGACAGCTTCTTGACGAACTCGTCGTAGACCTTGTCCTGGGCGTAGAGGCGGTTGGCG
The DNA here is from genome assembly GCF_028128715.1 of Bradyrhizobium sp. CCBAU 51745. Lineage (NCBI taxonomy): Bacteria > Pseudomonadati > Pseudomonadota > Alphaproteobacteria > Hyphomicrobiales > Nitrobacteraceae > Bradyrhizobium > Bradyrhizobium sp. CCBAU 51745. Next base: position 727,904 of record NZ_LBJP01000007.1, read on the forward strand.
CAGACGCAGGTCTGGCCCATGTTGCGGTATTTCGAGACGATCGCACCTTCGACCGCCGCGTCGATATCGGCATCGTCGAACACCACGAATGGCGCATTGCCGCCGAGCTCGAGGCCGAGCCGCTTCACGCCGACCGAGGCCTGCTGGTAGAGAATCTTGCCGACCGCGGTCGAGCCGGTGAAGCCGACGAAGCGCACCGCCGGATGCTCGCACAGCACCTTGCCGATCGGCGGCGCATCACCGGTGATGATGTTGAGCACGCCCTTGGGAATGCCGGCCTTTTCGGCGAGCACCGCCAGCGCCAGCGCCGACAGCGGCGTCTCGTTGGCTGGCTTCAGCACCACGGTGCAGCCCGCGGCCAGCGCCGGCGAGACCTTGCGCGTGATCATGGAGTTCGGGAAATTCCACGGCGTGATGGCGCCGCAGACGCCGATCGGCTGCTTGATCGCGAGCAGCCGCGCATCGGGCCGCTGGCTCGGGATGGTCTCGCCATAGACGCGGCGGGCTTCTTCCGCGAAGAACTCGATATAGGCGGCGCCGATGTCGACCTCGCCGAGCGCTTCCGACAACGGCTTGCCCTGCTCGGAGGTCAGGATCAGCGCGAGATCCTCGCGATTGGCGGTGATCAGCTCGAACCATTTGCGCAAAATGTTGGAGCGCTGCTTGGCGGTGTGCTTGGCCCAGGCCGGAAATGCGCGCTGGGCGGCTTCGACCGCCTTGGTGGTGTCGTCGGCCCCAAGCTGCGGGACTTTTGCGATTTCGACCCCAGTCGCGGGATTGCTCACGGCGAACACCGGCGTGCCGACCCAGGCGCCGTCGATGTAGCAGGCCTCCTTCAGCAACGAGGGGTCCTTCAACCGGTCACGCAGGTTGGCGGTGGCGTGCTGGGCGCGTGCAGCGGCGGTCGGGGTCATGGCGTTACTCCTGGGGTCATCGATTGGCCCGGAATATAAGGAGAGACAGCGCGCAATGCACCGCCCCGCAACGCACATCTGCCGACAGCTAAAGTTAGAGCGCTCAGTTCTTCACCTCTCCCCGAGGGGGAGAGGTATAGCACTCATAGTGCTGAGATGATCAGGCTGCGCCGCTCATATAGGTCTCGCGGCGGCCGATCATGCGTTCGGCCGCGGCCTTGGCGCTGGCCTTCGAGGAGGTCGCACACGTCCGGTATTCGAGATCGGGCGCGTCGGAGGTATCGCGGCGGCCGAACCAGGACTTTGAGCCGACCGGCAGCAGCGCCAGTGCCTGGGCCAGATTGTCGACTGCGCCGAACGAATAGAGCGCGCCTGATCCGGCGATGCGCACCTCGTAAATGCCAGGCGAGATCGGCGCTTCCAGATTTTCGCCCCGTCCGGGACGGGGATAGCGCTTCCATTCGCTCCAGGTCGAAATCATCTGATGTCCCCTCGCGGCCGGTAGGCCGCCAAATTTGCTTCAAGTCTTAACGTCAGCCGCTGATCGGGCCGCGAGCTGAACGCCGCAACGCACAAAATGTTTCAGGTGTTTCAAACACCGGAAAACATACGCCCGGGCCTATCCAAGGTCACGGCCCGTTGCGGCCATCCACCGCAGATTGTGAAGACGTGTTGCAGATCAGTCCTCCCGCGCGGAGCGCAGAGCGTCAAATCACGACATCGCGACCACAGGATGCATATCGCCACGCTTGCCGCACGCGACCCGCGGGAGGACAATCCGACCACTTCCAACAATCATCAAATCGGAGGAAACGCTGATGCAAAGCAAAGCCCAGATCGACGAGATTCTGCGCAAGACAAGCGATGCCAAGGAGATTCCCGGCGTTGTTGCGATCGCCGCCAGCGGCAGCGACATTCTGTATCAGGGCGCGTTCGGCAAGCGCGACCTGTCCAAGCCCGATGCGATGAGTGGTGATAGCGTCTTCTGGATCGCCTCGATGACGAAGGCGGTGACAGCAGCGGGCGCGATGCAGCTGGTCGAGCAGGGCAAGCTGTCGCTCGATGCGCCGATCGGATCGGTGCTGCCCGACCTCGCCAATCCGCAAGTGCTGGAAGGCTTTGATGCCAAGGGCGAGCCAAGACTGCGGCCGGCGAAAAGCGCGATCACGCTGCGCCAGCTCATGACCCACACGGCGGGCTTCTGCTACGACATGTGGAATGGCGAATTCGCGCGCTACATGGAGAAAACAGGCACGCCCGGAATCATCACCTGCCAGAACGCGGCACTGAAGACGCCTGTGGTGTCCGACCCCGGCACGCGCTGGGAATACGGCACCAATATCGATTTCGTCGGCAAGGCCGTGGAAGCCGTCAGCGGCAAGCGGCTCGATGCCTACTTGCGCGACAATCTGTTCGCGCCGCTCGGCATGAGCGACACCGGCTTCAAGATCAGCGACGATATGCGCAAGCGACTCGTCGGCATGCATGCCCGCGGCGAGGATGGCGCGCTTGCCGCGATCCCGTTCGAGCTCGAGCAGAATCCGGAATTCCACATGGGTGGCGGCGGCCTCTATTCGACCGCGGGCGACTACATCAAATTTACGCAGATGATCCTGAACAAGGGCCGCGGCAACGGCAACCAGGTGCTGAAGCCAGAGACGATCGCCATGATGGGACAAAACCAGATGGGCGATCTCAACATGACCAAGATGACGACGGCAGCGCCTGTTTACACCAACGACGTCGATCTCTATCCGGATCAGGTGAAGAAGTGGGGCCTCAGCTTCATGATCAACACCGCCAGGACGGCTGAGGGGCGCAGCGCCGGCAGCCTCGCCTGGGCGGGCCTCGCCAACACCTATTTCTGGATCGACCCGGCGCGCGATGTCACCGGCGTGATCCTGATGCAGCTGCTGCCATTTGCCGATGCGAAATGCCTGCAGGCCTTCGCGGGCTTCGAGCGTGGCGTCTATGCCGGGCTCGACGCGGGCAGTGGGCAAAAGGCGGCGTGAAGAGCACGGCTCTCACAACACGAAGACTGTCATCCCCCGCGAAGGCGGGGGATCCAGTACGCCGCAGCCCATCGATTCAATCACGACGGCCTCGGATTACTGGATCGCCCGGTCCTAGTGCGCAATTGCGCACTGGCCGGGCGATGACGGCGGAGAACGACGCTCGCAATGACGGGGAGAAAGACGGGCCTTAAACCGTCAGCCCGCGCTGCTGGGCCAGCTCCCTCAGCGACACCTGCGGGCGTGCGCCGATGTGCTGGATCACTTCGGCGGCGGCAAGCGCGCCGAGCTCGCCGCATTGCTTGTGCGAGAGGTCGCGCGAGAGGCCGTAGAGGAAGCCCGCCGCGAACAGATCGCCGGCGCCGGTGGTGTCGACCAGCTGCGCGATCGGCGAGGCAGGCGCGGCGACGGCGTCGGTCGGCGTCACCACGACGCAGCCCTTCTCGCTGCGGGTGACCACGCCGAGCTTGACGTCGCTGCGCAGCTGCTTGAGCGCGGTGTCGAAATCGGAGGTCTCGTAGAGCGAGTGCAGCTCCGACTCGTTGGCGAACACGATGTCGGCGGTGCCACCCCGCATCAGCTCGAGAAACTCGTCGCGATAGCGGCCGACGCAGAAGGAGTCCGACAGGGTCAGTGCCACCTTGCGGCCGGCCTCGTGGGCGATCCTGGAGGCCTTCAGGAAGGCTTCCTTGGCGCCCGGCGGATCCCAGAGATAACCTTCGAGATAGACAATCTTGGCAGCCGCGATCTCGGCCGGATCGATATCGGCCGGCGACAGATCCTGCGCCGCGCCGAGATAGGTGTTCATGGTGCGCTCGCCATCACCCGTCACCAGGATGTAAGAGCAGCCGGTGGCGGGCCCGTCCTTCGCGGGCGGTGTATTGAACGCGACCCCGGCGGCGCGGATGTCGTGGACATAGAGCTTGCCGATCTGGTCGTCCTTGACCTTGCCGACATAGGCAGCGCGCGCGCCCAGGCTGCCAATGCCGACAATGGTGTTGGCGGCAGATCCCCCCGAGACTTCCGTCGCCGGACCCATGTCATTGTAGATGGCCGCGGCCCGCGCCTCGTCGATCAGCGACATGCTGCCCTTGGTCATCCCGTGCTTGACCAAAAAGGCCTCATCGGTCCGGACCAGCACGTCGAACAGCGCATTGCCGATGCCGAGAACGTCATATTTCACGTCAGCCATTCACTTTGATCCTGTTTGCCGGATTGCGAACCCCGAGGAAATCCGCTTCCTGTCGAGCTGAAATCTGGCTCGCGGCCTATCACGACCGGCCCTTCGCGGGCAAGCAACGGTATTATAACGGCTCCGATGATCCGCTCCTTCCTGACTGTCTCCACAGGAACACTGGCCTCCCGGCTGCTGGGCTTTGCCCGCGATTCCCTGATCGCGGCGTTGCTCGGCACCGGCACTGTCGCGGATGCGTTTCTGGCCGCCTTCCAGCTCGTCAACGTGGTGCGGCGGCTGCTCAGCGAGGGGGCGCTGAATGCAGCCCTGATCCCGGCTTGGCTGCGCGTCCGTGAGCGCGATGGCGAACAGGCCGCCTCGGCCTTCGCGGGGCGCGTGCTTGGCACGGTCAGCGCATTCCTGATCGTGATCTCGATCGGCATTGCGCTTCTGATGCCGCTGATCATCATGATCATCGCGCCGGGCTTCGTCGGCAGCGCCACGCTCGATCTCGCCGTCCAGAACGCGCGGCTGATGCTGCCTTATCTCGCCTTTGCCGGTCCGGTGACGGTGCTGATGGGCCTATTGAACGCGCAGGGGCGATTTGCGCTCACGGCGTTCTCGCCGCTGCTGTTCAACATCGCGCTGATTGCCGCCATCGCCGCGCTGCTGCTGTGGCATGCCGATGCCGCTCGCTCTGCGTGGATGCTGGCGGCGACCGTGGGCATCGCCGGCCTGCTGCAACTGGTGATGCTGGGCTCGCAGCGAAGCGCGCGCCTGGCGACGCCGTTGCGCGCAAGCTTCGACAAGGAGATGCGCGGATTTTTCGCCAAGGCCATTCCCGGCATGATCGCAAGCTCGGGCCCGCAATGGCTGATGGTGGCGGGCGCGATCATCGCCTCCGCGACCCCATCGGCCGTGTCCTGGCTCTATTTCGCCAACCGCCTGATCGAGCTGCCGCTCGGCATTGTCGGCGTCGCCATGGGCACGGTGCTGGTGCCGGAATTGACTCGCGCCGTCGGCAGCAGCGACCGCGACGCCGTGGCGCATGCCGAATCGCGCGCGCTGGAACTGGCGAGCGGGCTCGCGCTGCCGGCCACGCTGGGCCTTGCCGTGCTGGCGGAGCCGATCGTGCGGCTGCTGTTCGAACATGGCGCCTTCGGCATTGAGGACAGCGCGGCGACCGCGCATGCGCTGATATGGCTGGCGCTGGGCCTGCCCGCGCATGTGCTGATCAAGGCGCTGTCGCCGGCCTTTTTTGCCCGCGGCGACACGATGACGCCGCTGCTCGCAACGGCCAAAGGCCTTGTGGTCGCGATCGCCCTCGCCGTGTTGCTCGGGCATTTCTTCGGCGCAAGTGGCATTGCCGCAAGTATCGCCGCTGGAGCCTGGAGCAGCGCAGCCTCCTTGCTGCGAAAAGGCACTAGCGAATTCGGCTTCTCGCTTGACGTCGCCGCCCGCAAGCGGCTGCCGCGGATCGTGCTTGCCGCAGCTGCCATGGGTGCCCTGCTCTGGCTGACCAGGGATCTGATGCCATCAGAGGCCCATGGCCTGGTTCGCGTCCTGGTGCTGGGCCTTCAGATCGCGGCCGGGATCGCCGTCTACGGCCTGCTTCTGCAAATCCTCGGCGCGGCCTCCTGGCGCGAGGCGGCTGCCGCACTGAGGCGGCCCGCTTAGCGAATTGCCCTTGACGGGGCAGCCTCGCTGTTGGAAACGACGGCCAAATACCTATGGGAAGCTGACCATGCCATTCGTTGAACGGGTCTTTTCAGGCGTCCAGCCGACGGGCAATCTGCACCTCGGCAACTACCTCGGCGCGATCGTCAACTTCGTGAAGATGCAGGAAACCCACAACTGCATCTATTGCGTGGTCGACATGCACGCGATCACGCAAGGCCTGGACGTCTGGGGCGGACCGGTCGAGCTCGCGCGCAACACCCGCGAGGTGACCGCGGCGTTCATCGCCGCCGGCATCGATCCGAACAAGCACATCGTGTTCAACCAGAGCCAGGTCTCCGGCCACGCCGAGCTCGCCTGGATCTTCAACTGTGTCGCGCGCATGGGCTGGCTCGGCCGCATGACCCAGTTCAAGGAGAAGGCCGGCAAGGACCGCGAGAACGCCTCGGTCGGGCTGTTCGACTATCCCGTGCTGATGGCCGCCGACATCCTGCTCTACCGCGCCACCCATGTTCCCGTCGGCGAGGACCAGAAGCAGCATCTCGAGCTCTCGCGCGACATCGCGCAGAAGTTCAACAACGATTTCGGCGACTCGATCCGCGCGCAAGGCACGAATGACGGCCTGTTCTTTCCGCTGCCGGAACCCTTGATCACGGGGCCGGCGACGCGGGTGATGAGCTTGCGCGACGGCACCAAGAAGATGTCGAAGTCGGATGCGTCGGACAATTCGCGCATCAACCTGACCGACGACGCCGACACCATCGCGCAGAAGATCCGCAAGGCGAAGACCGACCCGGAGCCACTGCCGAGCGAAGAGAAAGGCCTGGAAGCGCGCCCCGAGGCCGACAATCTGGTCGGCATTTTCGCCGCCCTCTCCGACCGCTCCAAGGCCGACGTGCTCCGCGAATTCGGCGGCGGCCAGTTCTCCAGCTTCAAGAACGCGCTGGCCGAGCTGTGCGTCAGCAAGCTCGCACCGATCGCCGGCGAGATGAAGCGCCTGGTTGCGGACCCCGGCCACATCGACACCATCCTGAACGAGGGTTCCGACCGGGCCCGCGCCATCGCCGAGGAGACCATGAAGCTCTCCAAGGACATCGTCGGCTTCATCCGCCGGCGGTGATTGCTTATCGTCACAATCATTCCGGGGCGCCCGCAGAGCGAACCCGGAATCTCGAGATTCCGGGTTCGATGCTACGCATCGCCCCGGAATGACGGAACGAGAAGCACGCGAGGGACGACAAAAGGGACCTAACTCCCTGATTTATCTGCAAAACGGTCTTGATCGTGCGTTCTCCGTCGCCATCTGCTAGGGAAGAGGCCACGCGCCGGCCTTGAACCGGCGACGTCTGGAGAAACCCATGTTCATTCAAACCGAAGCCACCCCCAATCCCGCCACGCTGAAGTTCATTCCCGGCCGCGTCGTGTCCGACGGCAGCCCGATGGAATTTTCGAGCCGCGAAGCCGCAACCCGTTCGCCGCTCGCGGAAAAGCTGTTCGACGTGCCCGGCGTCACCGGCGTGTTCTACGGATCGGACTTCATCACCGTCACCAAGGCGGACGGTGAATGGCAGCAGCTCAAGCCCGCGATCCTCGGCGCCATCATGGAGCACTACATGTCCGGCGCGCCGCTGCTCGCCGGCGGCGAAGCGCAGGGCGACATCGATCTCGACGACGAGGACGAATTCTTCGACGAAGCCGATGCCGAGACGGTCGACATGATCAAGGACCTGATCGAGACGCGGGTGCGGCCGGCGGTCGCCAATGACGGCGGCGACATCACCTTCCGCGGCTTCAAGGACGGGATCGTCTATCTCAACATGAAGGGCGCCTGCTCGGGCTGCCCCTCCTCGACCGCGACGCTGCAGCACGGCATTCAGAATTTGCTCAAGCATTTCGTGCCCGACGTGGTCGAAGTCCGGCCGATGTGAGCACGGATGCCGTAGGGTGGGCAAAGCGAAACGTGCCCACCTCCCTGCCGTAGGATAGAGATGGTGGGCACGGCGCAAGAACGCCTTTGCCCACCCTACGAAGTGCGGCGCCATGGGGCTACGTATAGTGAATGACACATGGCGGATAATCGTCTGGTTCGCTAGACTGCCTACTATTCGCCATCAGCCATTCGCTTTTTCATGCTGATCCTTGCCATCGATACCGCGCTGGAGGCGTGCGCGGCCGCAGTGCTCGATACCGACGCCGGCGAGCTCCTTGCGCAGGAGCAGATGCTGATGAAGCGCGGTCACGCCGAGGCGCTGATGCCGATGATCGCGCGCGTGATGCAATCGGCGGACCTTGCTTTCACTGCACTCGACCGCATCGCTGTGACCGTCGGTCCCGGCAGCTTCACCGGCTTGCGCGTCGGCATTTCGGCGGCACGCGGTCTTGCGCTCGCAGCCAAGCGGCCGGCGGTTGGGCTGACGACCTTGTCGGCCTATGCGGCCCCCATCATCGGCCGGAGCGGTTCGGTGCCGGTGATCTCGGCGATCGATGCGCGGCATGACCACGTCTATTTCCAGATCGTCGGCGGCGACGGCAGCCAGCTGGTGCAGCCAGGCATCGCCTCCATCGATGAGGCGATCGCAGCGGCGCGATTCGGCGCGCCACACCTGGTCGGCAACGCCGCGAACATTCTCGCCGAGCGCTGGCCCAAGGATGCGCCACAACCTGTGTCCGTCGACGCGCAGCCCGCACCCGACATCGGCTGGGTCGCGTGGCTCGGTGCCGCGGCCAATCCCGACACGACGCCGGCGCGGCCGTTTTATCTGAAGGCGCCCGACGCAAAGCCGGCCGCATTGCCGCCGCTCGCTCCAGCCGCAAGCTCATGATGAGATGGTTTTCGGACTGGTGGCGCGGCGGCACGGCCGCCGTTGAGCCGGCAGCAGCACGCGACGCGGCACGGCTGGCGCAATTGCACGGCGCGTCCTTTGCGCATGGCTGGGGCGAGAGCGAATTCGAGGCCATGCTCAGCGAGCGCAACACGCTGGTGCACCGCTTGCGCGTGGGGCGCAAAATCATCGGCTTTGCGGTATCGCGGATCGGCGCGGACGAAGCCGAAATCCTCTCGGTCGCGATCGACCAGGCCCACCGCGGCCGCGGCCTCTCCCGCACGCTGCTGATGACCCATCTCGGTCACCTTGCGGGACGCGGCGTGCGAACGATCTTTCTGGAGGTCGAGGAGAACAACCAGCCCGCACGACGCCTCTATGAGAGGGCCGGATTCGTGGTGGTCGGGCGCCGCGAACGCTACTATAAGCAGCCGAACGGGGAACAATTGAACGCACTTCTGATGCGGCGTGACTTGTCGTAACATTGATGGCAGAAAGCGCCCCCGCAGGCGGACACACCATGACCGGACTTAAACCTTCTTCGGCATCCAAGGCGACCGGCATCGAGGCGCGCTGTGCCGCCACCGGCATGCGCATGACCGAGCAGCGCCGCGTGATCGCGCGCGTGCTTGCGGAAGCGGTCGATCACCCCGACGTCGAGGAATTGTACCGACGCTGTGTCGCGGTCGACGACAAGATCTCGATCTCGACGGTCTATCGCACCGTCAAGCTGTTCGAGGACGCAGGCATCATCGAACGCCACGATTTTCGCGAGGGCCGCGCGCGCTACGAAACGATGCGCGACAGCCATCACGACCACCTCATCAACCTGCGCGACGGCAAGGTGATCGAGTTCACCTCGGAAGAGATCGAGAAGCTGCAGGCGGAGATCGCCCGCAAGCTCGGCTACAAGCTGGTCGATCACAGGCTCGAGCTCTATTGCGTCCCGCTCGACGACGACAAGCCGACGTCTTAAGTCTCGTGCCCATCGACCTCATCATCTTCGATTGCGACGGCGTGCTCGTGGACAGCGAGGTGATTTCCTGTCGCGCTCATGCCGATGTGCTCACGCGCCACGGCTATCCGATCACCTCGGCACAGGTGTCCGAGCGCTTCCTCGGCCGTTCGACGAAGCAGGCCAATCTCGAAATCGAAAGCGAGCTCGGCCGCAAGCTGCCCGAGGCCTATCACGGCGATCTCCAGGACGAGCTGTTCCGCGCGTTCGAAGCCGACCTCGAGGCGATCCGCGGCATCCACGACGTGCTCGATGTCGTGACGCAACGCGTCTGTGTTGCTTCGAGCGGCTCGCATCCGCGCATGCAGGTGAGCCTCGGAAGCACGGGGCTCTATGAACGCCTCGCGCCGAATATCTTCTCGTCCTCCCAAGTGGCGAACGGCAAGCCGGCGCCGGACCTGTTCCTGTTCGCAGCCAGCCAGATGGGCGTGCCGCCCGAGCGCTGCGTCGTGATCGAGGACAGCCTGGCTGGCATTGCCGGCGCGCGGGCGGCCGGGATGAAGGTGTTCGGCTTTTACGGGGGCAGCCATTGCGACGACGGCCATGCCGAGACCCTGCGCCAGGCCGGCGCCGACCTGACCTTCGGCGATATGCATGAATTGCCGGACCTGGTTCGGCGCGTCGCCGCGGACGCCCTGACAGGCTGATTTCGGCCTATTGCCGTCATTCCGGGGCACGCGCAACGCGCGTGAACCCGGAATCCAGAGGTTTTCGCGCGAGATTCCGGGTTCGCGCTGGCGCGCGCCCCGGAATGACGACCCAAATCGGCTCATTCGCTGGATTTTCGGTCCCTCAGCCTATATTTGAGGGCCGTCCTCCACCTCACCTCTGGGTTCCATGACGCCGCCGCGCAAGCTGCACATCAAATCATATGGCTGCCAGATGAACGTCTACGATGCCCAGCGCATGGTGGACACCCTGGCTCCGGAAGGATTCGTGGAAACGGCGAGTGCCGAGGATGCCGATCTCGTCATCCTCAACACCTGCCATATCCGAGAGAAGGCCTCCGAAAAGGTCTATTCCGAGCTCGGCCGCCTGCGCGTCGCCAAGGACGAAGCGGCGCGCGAGGGCCGCGCCATGCAGATCGCGGTGGCCGGCTGCGTCGCGCAGGCCGAAGGCGAAGAGATCGTGCGCCGCGCGCCCGTGGTCGACGTCGTGGTCGGACCGCAGAGCTATCATCATCTGCCCGACCTCCTGAAGCGCGCCGGCCATGAAGGCCGCGCGATCGAGACCGAGTTTCCCGCCGCCGACAAGTTCGGCTTCCTGACCCCGCCAAAACCCGATGCGATCCGCGCGCGCGGCATTTCCGCTTTCGTCACGGTGCAGGAAGGCTGCGACAAGTTTTGCACGTTCTGCGTGGTGCCCTACACGCGGGGCTCGGAGGTCTCGCGCCCGGTGGCGAAGATCGTCGACGATGTGAAGCGACTTGCCGACAATGGCGTGCGCGAGCTCACGCTGATCGGGCAGAATGTCAACGCCTATCACGGCGAGGGGCCTGACGGAAAAACCTGGGGGCTCGGCCGGCTACTCGAACATCTGGCGACGATTCCCGGCATCGCGCGGCTGCGCTATTCGACCAGCCATCCCCGCGACGTCGATGACGGTCTGATTGAAGCCCATCGCGATCTCGACGCCCTGATGCCGTTCGTGCATCTTCCGGTGCAGTCGGGCTCGGACCGGATTCTTGCCGCCATGAACCGGAAACATACCGCCGATGATTATCGGCGCGTCGTCGATCGTTTCCGCACCGCGCGCCAAGACATTGCTTTTTCATCAGATTTCATCGTCGGCTTTCCCGGCGAGACTGAGCAAGATTTTCTCGCGACCCTCGCGCTTGTCACGCAAATCGGCTACGCTGCGGCGTATTCGTTCAAATACTCCGCCCGGCCGGGAACGCCGGCCGCGGATATCCAGGAGACGGTGTCCCCCTCCGAGATGGACCAGCGATTGGAGCGGCTCCAGAACTTGATCGACAGCCAGCAATCGGCCTTCAACAAGGCTGCGATTGGCTCAACGGTCGACGTGCTGTTCGAACGCCCGGCGCGCAAGGACGGCCAGATCGTCGGCCGCACCGCCTTCCTCCAGCCCGCGCATGTGATGGCCTCGCCCGACATCATCGGAAAAATCCTTCCGGTCAGGATCGACAGCCTCGAGCGCTACAGTTTCCTCGGCGAGCTCGCCGCGCCACGCCATGCGCGCGAGCCCGCTTTATCATCCATCGCCACTGGAGCCTGAACCCTTGCCAAAAAGCGCATCGGATTCGTCTGCTATCGCTCCCAGCCGCAAATTTGACCGCGACATGCAAGTTCCGCCCGAGACCCAGGTCGTCATCGACTTCGACGACAACCGCGCCGCATCCGCGCTGGTCGGCCCCTACGGCCAGAATCTGGCGCAGATCGAGCGCCGGCTCGGCGTCGTCGTGGACTCCAAGGGCAACCACATCACCATCGGCGGCACCCGCGACGGCTGCGACGCGGCGCGCCGCGTGCTGGAGACTCTTTATGCCCACGCGGTGAAAGGCCAGGACGTCGACCAGGGCGAAGTCGAAGGCGCAATCCGCGCCGTGATCGCGCAAGGGTCCCTGTTCGAGTTTGACGCGAAGTCAGCCAAGTCGACCTTCGACAGCATCAATTTGCGCAAGCGCCCGGTGCGCGCGCGCACGGCGGCGCAAGACTCCTACATCCGCGCGCTGAAGCGTCATGAACTCGTGTTCGGCATCGGCCCCGCCGGTACCGGCAAGACCTGGCTCGCGGTCGCCCATGCCGCGCAATTGTTCGAGCGCAAGGAGGTCGACAAGATCATCCTGTCGCGCCCGGCGGTGGAAGCCGGCGAGCGGCTCGGCTTTTTGCCCGGCGATCTCCGCGAGAAGGTCGATCCGTATCTGCGCCCGATCTACGACGCCCTCTACGACCTGATGGACGCGCGCATCGTCGAGCGCGCGCTGCAGACCGGCGAGATCGAGATCGCACCGCTCGCCTTCATGCGCGGTCGCACGCTGACCAATGCCGCGATCATCCTCGACGAAGCCCAGAACACCACGTCGATGCAGATGAAGATGTTCCTCACGCGTCTTGGCGAGAACAGCCGCATGATCGTCACCGGCGATCCCTCGCAGATCGATCTGCCGAACGGCCAGACCTCGGGACTCGCCGAGGCGACGCGCCTGCTCGATGGCGTCGAAGGCATCGCGCAAGTTCATTTCAAGGCCGAGGACGTGATCCGCCACGAGCTCGTGGCACGAATCGTCGCCGCCTATGAAGGCTCGGCGCAGCGGCCGCCCGCCGGCAACAAATCCTGACGAGACAACAGCGGGACCAGGCGGGCGTTGACACAGCGCCTTATCGTTCCGAACAGAGCCATGTCACATCCCAACCTTCCCATCACCGAGGTCCTCGTCGTCGCCGATTGCTGGCAAGGCGAGCCTGACGCCGAAGCCGTGATCCAGCGCGCCGTTGCGGCGGCCGCCGGATCCGTCGACGAGGACGTCGCGGACGCGGAAGTGGCGGTGATGCTGACCGATGATGCCGGCATCCGCACGCTCAACAGCAACTGGCGCGGCATCGACAAGCCGACCAACGTGCTGTCGTTTCCCGCGCTGCAGCCCGAGGGCGAATGGAAGCCGGGCGATGCGCCGCGCATGCTCGGCGACATCGCGATCGCCTTTGAGACCATGCGGCGCGAGGCGGACGAGGAACACAAGCCGTTCGACCATCATTTGAGTCATCTCGCGGTGCATGGTTTCCTGCATCTGATCGGCTACGATCACGAGAACGACAACGACGCGGAAGAAATGGAAGCACTCGAGACCGAGATCCTGGCTCATCTCGGCATCCCCGATCCCTATGCAGACCGCGCGGGGACGCACTGATATGCCGGACTCAGAGCCTATTCACGACAATCCGCGCAACACGGCCAATCTGCCGGCCGTCGTGACGCCGGGCGAGGTCATGCGCCCGACCGCGGAGGGCTGGCTTTTGCGGGCCATCCGCACGCTGTTCGGCTGGAAAGCCGGCTCGGTGCGTGACGATCTCCAGGTGGTGCTGGACGCATCGACGCCCGATGACACCGGCTTCTCCGCGGTCGAGCGCACCATGCTGCGCAACATCCTCGGCCTGCACGAGCGCCGCATCGCCGACGTCATGGTGCATCGTGCCGACATCATCGCTGTGAAGCGCGACATTCCGCTCGGCGAATTGATGGATCGGTTCGAGAGGGCGGGCCATTCGCGCCTCGTCGTCTACAACGAGACGCTCGACGATCCCGTCGGCATCGTCCACATCCGCGATCTGCTCGCCTTCATGACCGCGCGGGCGCGCGTCTCGGAGGCCACCAAGACCAAACGCAAGAAGCCGCTGCCGGCCGGGCTCGATCTGAAGGCCGTGGACCTCGCGCTGCCGCTGCAGGATGCGCGCATCATCCGCAAGCTGCTCTACGTGCCGCCGTCGATGCGCGCGATCGACCTTTTGGCGCAGATGCAGGCGACGCGCATTCACCTGGCCCTCGTCGTCGACGAATATGGCGGCAGCGACGGGCTGGTTTCGCTCGAGGACATTGTCGAGCAGATCGTCGGCGAGATCGACGACGAGCATGACAGCGACGAGCCGCCGTCGATCGTGCGGCTGCCCGACAACGCCTTCATCGCCGACGCCCGCGCCAGCCTGAAGGATGTCCGCACCGTCATCGGCGAGGACTTCGTCACCGGCGAGGCCGGCGAGGAAGTCGAGACGCTGGGCGGCTATCTCGTCAGCTTCGTCGGGCGCCTGCCGGTGCGCGGCGAGGTGATCTCCGGTCCCGGCCATTACGAGGTCGAGGTGCTCGATGCCGATCCGCGCCGCGTCAAGCGGCTGCGCATCTCGACCCGGAAAGAACGCCCCACACCGCGCACCCAGCGCGAGCGAAGCCGCCGCGAGGCCGCACCCGACAGCGGCCAGCCGCCGGCCAGTGACACCCCGACCCCGCCGCCTGCCGACGGGACCGGCCCGCAGTGAGCGCGTTCCAGCGTTTCCGGCAGATTGCGCTTGCCATCATCCTGACCTGGGGATGGAAGCGCGCGTTCCTCGCGATGGCGTGCGGCGCGTTCTCGGTGCTGGCGCTGGCGCCATTCAACGTCTTTCCGGTGCTGTTCATCACCTTCCCGGTGATGGTCTGGCTGATCGACGGCGCGGGTGCCGGACGTTACGGCGGCGTCCCCGCCGCGGCGCTGACCGGCTATTGGTTCGGGCTCGGCTATTTCGTCCCTGGCCTCTACTGGATCGGCTACGCCTTCTTCGTCGACGCCGACGTGTTCGCCTGGCTGACGCCGTTCGCCGTGCTGGGATTGCCGGCCTATCTCTCCGTCTTCACGGCGATCGGCTTCGCGCTGGCCCGCCTGCTCTGGACCAAGGACGCCACCCGCATTCTCGCGCTCGCCGCAAGCCTCACCATTGGCGAATGGCTGCGCGGGCACGCGCTCACGGGTTTTCCCTGGAACGCGTTCGGCTATGCGCTGTCGGAGCCGCTGGCGCTGGCACAGACGGCCTCGCTGATCGGCCAGTGGGGCATGACCTTCCTCACGGTCGCGATCTTCGCAAGCCCGGCGGTGCTGATCGACCGCACGCGCGATCGCAAGCCGGCATGGCGCGTGCCGGCTGCGGCGCTCGCGCTGCTGGTCGTCATGGGCATTTTCGGCGCGATCCGCCTGTCGCTGCATCCGACCACGATGGTTGCGGGCGCCAAGCTGCGCCTGATGCAGCCCAACCTGCAGCAGGACCTGAAATTCAACTACTCCGCCAAGGCGGCGGTGATGAAGAAATATCTGGCGCTGTCGGACCGCGCCTCCGGACCGCAATCGAGCGGCGTGAGCGCGGCCACAATCCTGATCTGGCCGGAATCAGCCTTTCCGTTCTTCCTGACCCGCGAAGCCGACGCGATGGCTGAGATCGCCGCGCTGCTGCCCAAGGGCACGGTGCTGATCACCGGCTCGGTCCGCGCGCCCGATCTGCCACCGGGCACGCCGATCACGCGGGCCTACAATTCAATCTATGTGATCGACCACGACGGCAGTGTGCTCGCCGTCTACGACAAGCTGCACCTGGTGCCGTTCGGCGAATATCTTCCGTACCAGGGCATCATGGAGAAGCTCGGCTTCGAGCAACTGACGCGCATGCGCGGCGGCTTCATTCCCGGTACGGTGCGGCACATGCTACCGGTGCCGAGCGCACCGCCCGCATTGCCATTGATCTGCTACGAGGCCATCTTCCCCGACGAGATCGGCACGCGCGACGAGCGCCCGGGCTGGATGGTGAACCTCACCAATGACGGCTGGTTCGGCATTTCGACCGGTCCGTACCAGCATCTGGAGCAGGCGCGGATGCGCGCCATTGAGCTTGGACTGCCGCTGGTCCGCTCGGCCAATACCGGCATCTCGGCCGTGATCGATCCGGTGGGACGGACGGTGGCCAGCCTCGGCCTCGGCATCGAAGGCATTTTGGACGCAAATCTGCCGACCGCAATCCCGCCCACGATCTATGCGAGAGTCGGTGACATCCCCGCAGCCATGCTCGTCGCACTGGCTGTGATTTTGGCGGTGCGGCGGCGCGTTGCCAAACGGCGCCCCTGATTACCGCGGCTTGCGATGTCCGGCGAGGTGGCCGGAATCCTTTGACAACCGTAGTCCCACGGTTGACAGACTGCACACGGGCTCCCCATTCTGCACCGTCTGCAAAAGACAGCGGTGCATTGCTAAATTTCTCCGCAATGTTTCCCCAATCAGAGTGAAGTTTTGACGTCGCTGTCACCTGAGGCAATCGTTCATTGCGCCGACGGTGGTGTTTGGAGGGCTGAGGAAATGTCGAAAGCGCCCAACCCTGTTGACAAATATGTCGGCAGTCGCGTGCGCATGCGCCGCATCATGTTGGGCATGAGTCAGGAAAAGCTCGGTGAAGCTTTGGGCCTGACATTCCAGCAGATCCAGAAATACGAGAAGGGCACCAACAGGGTCGGCGCGAGCCGCATCCAGCAAATTGCAGAGATTCTGCAGGTGCCGGTATCGTTCCTGTTCGAAGGCGGACCGAGCGGCGTCGCCGGCCCCGACGGCTTCGCCGAAGGCGCGTCGCCCTCTTATGTCTCGGACTTCCTCGCGACATCGGAAGGGCTCGCTTTGACCAAGGCGTTCACCCGAATCACCGATTCGAAGCTGCGCCGTTCGATCGTCGATCTGGTCGAGCAGATCGCCGCCCGCGAAGGCCCGGACAAGCGCTGAGGCGCTTTTTCATTCCGATTTGAGACTGCGCCAAATCTGGCCTATGTCGTCATTTGCGGACCGCGCCTCGCGCTGCCTCCGCTTAAATGATGCGATTCAAAGGCACAGATACGTCCATGGCGAGCTCCAATTCATTCGATTCCCAAACTATCCTCGCCGGTATCCGCCGCTGGGTGGAGATCGAGACGCCGACGGAAGTGCCCGAGCAGGTCAACAAGCTGACCTCGATGGTTGCCGATCATTATCGCGATCTGCCCGTCACGCTCGAACGCATCGCCGGTGTCGATGGCTGCGGCGATCATCTTGCGGTGCGTTCGACCTGGGGCCAGGACCGACCCGGTATCCTGGTGCTTAGTCATCTCGATACCGTTCATCCCATGGGCTTCATCGCGCGGCTGCCGTTCAAGGTCGAAGGCGACAGCGCGTTCGGTCCCGGCATCTACGACATGAAGGGCGGCGCCTACATCGCCTATCACGCCTTTCGCGAGCTGTGCGCTGCACCCACCCGTCCACCGCTCGGCATCACCCATCTGTTCACCTCCGACGAGGAGATCGGAAGCCCGACCTCACGCGCGCTGATTGAGAACGAGGGGCGCAAGGCCAAATACGTGCTGGTGACGGAGCCGGCGCGCGACGGCGGCAAGATCGTCACCGGACGCAAGGGCGTCGGGCGCTTCCAGGTGTTCATCAAGGGCGTGCCCGCGCATGCCGGCTCGCGGCCCGAAGACGGTCGCAGCGCGGTGCGTGAGCTCGCCAACGTCATCCAGACGCTGGAAGGGATGAACGATCTGACGCGCGGCGTCACCGTCAATGTCGGCGTGGTGCGCGGCGGCACCCGCCCCAACGTCACGCCGGAAGAAGCCTATGCCGAAGTCGATCTGCGCGTGCCTGGTACCAACGACGCGGACGAGTTCGTCGGCAAGATCCTCGGACTGACCTCGCAGACACCAGGCGTGACCGTGACCGTCACCGGCGAGCTCAACCGTCCGCCTTACGAGAAGGGCAATGCCGGCGCCTCGCTGTATGAGCATGCCAAGACGGTGGCCGCCGAACTTGGTTTCGAGCTCGTCGATACCCACACCGGCGGCGGCTCGGACGGCAATTTCACCGCGCCTTACACCGGCACGCTCGACGGTCTCGGCGTCGACGGCAAGGGCGCGCACACCCATTATGAGCAGCTCTACGTCTCATCGCTCGAACCGCGCGCCCGCCTGCTCTATCGCCTGTACCAGACGCTGCGATGAGCGAACGCAAGTCAGATCCCGATCGTGCCGACGGCGAGCGCGCCTTCTTCGGACGGCGCAAGGGTCACAAGCTCAGGCAGCACCAGGCCGATCTGGTCGATCATCTGCTGCCGCATCTGTCGCTCGACATCACGGCGGGAAGACCGGCGAACGCGAACGAGATCTTCGATCCCGCGGCCGAGGATGTGCGGCTCGAGATCGGCTTCGGCGGCGGCGAACATCTCGCCGCGGAAGCGCAAAACTTTCCGACCACCGGCTTCATCGGCTGCGAGCCTTACGTCAACGGCATGGCCAAGATCCTGGCGCAGATCGAAGCGGCCAACATCCGCAACATCCGCCTGTTCGCCGGCGATGCCGCCGAGCTGCTGGCCTGGCTGCCCGATTCCTCGCTGTCGCGGATCGACCTGATCCATCCCGATCCCTGGCCGAAACGACGGCACTGGAAGCGACGCTTCGTGCAGGACAGGACCATCGCTGCGATGGCGCGCGTGCTGAAGGCGGGCGGTGAATTCCGCTTCGTCTGCGACATCGACGATTACTGCGCCTGGACGCTGTCGCATCTGTCGCGCGCGTCGGATTTCACATGGCTCGCCGAGCGCGCCGATGATTTCCGTCAGCCCTGGGTCGGCTACACCATGACGCGCTATGGACGAAAAGCCGCGCGCGAGGGACGCAAGGCGGCGTATTTGCGGTTCAGAAGAAGCTGATTGTCGTTCCGGGGCGATGCGAAGCATCGAACCCGGAACCTCGAGATTCCGGGTTCGCGCTTTCGCGCGCCCCGGAATGACAGACGAGAGAATCTCAGATCGTCTGCCGGTTGCGCCAGAAATTCACGACGCGCTCGGCGGTCGATGGCATCAGGCGGGCGAAGTTCAGGCGCGCCTGCTCGAGATCGGCATCACCAGGGGTGCGATGCGGCCCGTACCACATCAGGATCAGCGCGCGCACCGTCGGCCAGCCCAGATTCAGCACACGGCCGATGACCAGAATCGGATCGTAGCGGTCGCCCGCGAGCAGGCGATCGAGCATCGCCAGCCTGACGCCTGACATCGCCGAGAGCGTGGCAACCGATTCCTCGTATTTGTGCGCCTTGGCGAAGCCGAGCAGCGCGCTCTCGCCGAGATGGCCGCCGCGATGCAGACCGAGCACCGTGCGTTGCGCGTCCGAGAAATCTCGTCGCGGCCCGGGCGGCAGCGAAGCCTCCTCGATCGCCGCCATCGCGCGGTTGATCTCGACCTGACGCGTCGGATTGACCACCGTGGAAAGGCGACGCCTGATGACGTCGAGCGTGCCGTCCAGAAGCTCCTTGAGGTGCTCGCCCGAAAGATCCTCGCGTTGGCCGATCTTGAGCGTCAGCACGCCGTCCTGGCTCGCACGCTTGATCAGCTCCGAATAGCCGCCCGGCGAGAAATGCGCCCCGGCGTTGCCGGCGGCGCGGCGCACCACGTCGCGATCGCCGCGCTGGACCAGCACGTCGGTGATCTCGGTCGACAAGGTCGGCCGCTCCGTTATCGCCAGCAGATGGCCCTGGCCTTTCAGCCGGGCGATCTCGACAAGCGCGGCTTCATCGAGCACGGGCGAGCGGCGCAGCACAGGACCCGCCACCATGATCTCGTTTTCACGCGCAAGCTGGCCGACCAGATGAGGCGGCGCATTGTCCAGCCGTGAGAAGCGCTCGGCGAGATCGACCCGCGCGGCAAGCTCGGCATGCGGGACGAGGTCGATCAGGAGATTGTCAAAGAGATCGACCAGCTCGGGACGGAGATTTGAAGCGTCCCGGAAGAACAGCGCGCAGATAGCGCTCGCGATCTCGCCACGACGCCGGGGATCACCGCGTTTGACGATATCGTCCAGTCCGGGAATGAGCGACGTGGCAACGGTCATGGAACGCAAACTCGAATCTGGCACGCCGTGGGCGCGCCATAGCTCAAGCCGCTCCACGATTGCGGAATCTAGGCCCCCTTCGTGAAAGAAGCGTTGCTCCCAGGGGCGCCGGTCGGCACTCCCCAGGGGCGCCAAGGGGCGACGGCCAGAGGCGCAAAAAGCCACATCCGCCTGCGATGGGCCTTGTCCGGGGGAGCGGAAAGGGCTATATCAGCGCCAATTCATCTTCTCATACGATCCGCGTAGTGAGAGTGGGCCCGAAAGGACCCGCTCTTTTTTATTACCTGAACGCGGCTCGGCGGAAGATTGCGGCCCGACGCTGTCGGGAAAGTTCCGAAGCGGGCTTTGTCCTCTTAGCCAAGCGTTAACCATCGAGCGCCTTGACCCCTGATATGACCGGACCGACCACTGGTTCCACCGATGCCGAGTTGCTGGCCGAGCCGAGGCTCGTGGTCGAGCCGGGCGTGGCGGCACGGGTGTCTGCGGTCGCGGCGCCGGTGCTCGAAGGCATGGGCTACCGCCTGGTGCGGATCCGTATTTCGGGCGAGGCCGGCTGCACCGTGCAGATCATGGCCGAACGGCCTGATGGTTCGATGCAGCTCGAGGATTGCGAGGCGATTTCGCGGGCGCTGTCGCCGGTGCTTGATGTCGCCGACCCCATCGACCGCGCCTATCGGCTGGAGATCTCCTCGCCGGGGATCGATCGGCCGCTGGTGCGCCGCTCCGATTTCGAACGCTATTCCGGCCATCTGGTGAAGGTCGAGATGGCCGTCGCCCATGAGGGCCGCAAGCGGTTCCGCGGCATTCTCGGTGCCGTCGAAGGCGACCGCGTGCACCTGCGTCGCGACGACGCCAAGGCGGGCGACGACGCCGACGTGCTGCTGACCATGGAAGATATCGGTGAGGCACGGCTGGTGCTGACCGATGAGCTGATCGCCGAATCGATGCGCCGCGGCAAGGCCGAGGAGCGCAAGATGCGCCGCGATCTCGGTCTGGAGCCGCCGCAGGCACCCCACGCCGAGATCAGTGCAAAAATCACCAAGAACACCAAGCCGAAAAAGAAGCCGGCACCGACCAATACCAAGAAACATCGCCTTGCCGCCGAACGCGCGCGGCGCGGCGAGATCGAGCCTGACGAAGGAGACTAGCCATGGCAGTCAGCGCCAATCGACTTGAATTGCTCCAGATCGCCGACGCCGTCGCCCGCGAGAAATCGATCGATCGCGGCATCGTCATCGCGGCAATGGAAGATGCCATCGCCAAGGCGGCGCGCGCCCGTTACGGCAGCGAGACTGACGTTCACGCCGAGATCGACCCGAAGAAGGGCGAGCTGCGGCTGTCGCGCCACATGCTGGTGGTCGACAAGGTCGAAAACCACTCCAACCAGATCTCGCTGATCGACGCGCAGCGCGCCAATCCGGGCGCCCAGGTCGGCGACACGATCGCAGACACGCTGCCGCCGCTGGAATATGGCCGCATCGCCGCGCAATCGGCCAAGCAGGTGATCGTGCAGAAGGTGCGCGAGGCCGAGCGCGACCGGCAATATCAGGAATTCAAGGACCGCATCGGCGACATCGTCAACGGCGTCGTCAAGCGCGTCGAATATGGCAGCGTGATCGTCGATCTCGGCCGCGGTGAAGCCATCATCCGCCGCGACGAGATGCTGCCGCGCGAAGTGTTCCGCAACGGCGACCGCGTCCGCGCCTATATCTTCGACGTCCGTCGCGAGACCCGCGGACCGCAGATCTTCCTGTCCCGCACCCATCCGCAGTTCATGGCGAAGCTGTTCGCGCAGGAAGTGCCTGAAATCTATGACGGCATCGTCGAGATCAAGGCGGTCGCCCGCGACCCCGGCTCGCGCGCGAAAATCGGCGTGATTTCCCGCGATTCCTCGGTCGATCCGGTCGGCGCCTGCGTCGGTATGCGCGGCTCGCGCGTGCAGGCCGTGGTGAACGAATTGCAGGGCGAGAAGATCGACATCATTCCGTGGTCGCCCGACATCGCGACCTTCGTGGTCAACGCGCTGGCGCCGGCCGAAGTGTCCAAGGTCGTGATCGACGAAGACCGCGAGCGCATCGAGGTCGTGGTGCCCGATACCAACAACCAGCTCTCGCTGGCGATCGGCCGCCGCGGCCAGAACGTGCGCCTGGCCTCGCAGCTCACCGGCTGGGACATCGACATCCTGACCGAGCAGGAGGAATCGGAGCGCCGCCAGGCCGACTTCGAGAACTCCACCCGTGTCTTCATGGAATCGCTCAATGTCGACGAGGTGGTCGGCCAGCTGCTGGCGTCCGAAGGCTTCACCTCGGTCGAGGAACTCGCGATGGTGGACCTCAAGGAACTCGCCAGCATCGAGGGTTTCGACGAGGAAACCGCGCAGGAGCTGCAGAGCCGTGCTCGTGAATATCTCGATCAGCAGGAAGCCGAGATCGAGGCCAGGCGCAAGGAGCTCGGCGTCGAGGACGCCGTGAAGGACGTGCCCGGCGTGACCTCGAAGATGCTGGTGAAGTTCGGCGAGAACGACATCAAGACAGTCGAGGACCTCGCCGGCTGCGCCACCGACGATCTGGTCGGCTGGACCGAGCGCAAGGAAGGCGGCGAACAGACCAAGTTCGCCGGCGCGCTCGACGGCCTCGGCATCTCGCGTGACGAGGCGGAAGCCATGATCATGCAGGCCCGCGTCAAGGCTGGCTGGATCACCGAGGCGGACCTCGCCAAGCCGGCCGAAGAGGCCGACGCGGCCGAAGATCAGCCGGCTTAAGGGCCAGGGAGAATGTCGCCCGGATGCTTGCCAGCGTTGACAGCGAACTTGACCATGGACCGCGGGCCGAAAGGTCCGCGACCATGCGCATGTGCGCGGTCAGCCGCGAGGTCCGGCCGATCGATGAGCTGATCCGCTTTGTCGTATCGCCTGCCGGCGATATAGTTCCCGATCTCAAGCGCAAGCTGCCTGGACGCGGCATGTGGGTGACCGCCTCGCGCCAGGTGGTTGCGGAAGCCGTGCGGCGTCACCAATTTAGCAAAGCCTTCAAGCGCGAGCTGCGCACTCCCCAGACGCTTCCCGCCGACATCGAGGCGCTCCTGGTCCGGAGCGTGACCGAAGCCCTTGGGATTGCCGCCAAGGCGGGCCAGATCGTCACCGGATTCGGCAAGGTCGAGAGCGCCCTCAGGGAAGGCACGGTCGAGGTCCTGATCCACGCCAGCGACGGGGCCGCGGACGGAATCCGCAAATTGGACATGCTGGCACGGCAAAATGCCGGAAATCGCGGTACCAAGCCGCAGATTCCCGTCATCACCGCCCTGAAATCGGTAGAATTGGATTTGGCACTGACCCGGTCAAATGTGATACATGCTGCCCTGCTCGCGGGCCCGGCGAGCAAGTCATTCCTGTCACGTAGCCAGATGCTGGTCCGATACCGGATGGCGGACGCTGACAAGACTGCCGAAAAGCCCGGCCAGGATTTCTGAGAGACAACGACGACCCGATAGGACGGTGCGGAAACGCACAACACTGAATAAATCAGGATTAGGACTGCTGAATGGTTGATACCAAGACCCCTGACGACAAGAAGCTGAGCGTTCCGAGCAAGACGCTATCGCTCAAGCCGCGCGTCGAAACGGGCACTGTGCGCCAGAGCTTCAGCCATGGCCGCAGCAAGCAGGTCGTGGTCGAGAAGCGCGGCAAGCGCCGCATCGACGGCACCCCTGAGCCGCAGGCCCCCACGGTTGTTGCAAAGCCGGCGCCGGCTGCGCCCACGCCCGCCCCGTCACGCCCGGTGCCGCCGCGCAACGCCGGCTCCGGCGTCGTGCTGCGTACCTTGACCGAGGACGAACGTTCCGCTCGCGCCAGCGCGCTCGCTGACGCCAAGGTTCGCGAAATCGAAGAGCGCCGCCAGGCCGAGGAAGAGGCCCAGCGCCGCGCCGTCCGCGAGGCCGCCGAACGCGCCGAGCGCGAAGCCGCCGAATCCCGCCGCAAGGCCGAGGAAGAGCGTCACCGTCACGAGGACGAAGCCAAGCGCAAGGCCGAGACCGAAGCCAAGAA